>JBGARY010000009.1:0-101177 GCA_044229985.1 Chitinophagaceae bacterium | reverse complement strand
GGAAGTTCTGGGTTTTTCAACAGCTTTTGTTTCCATAAAACTGAGTTTTAAGGTGAACAATAATTCCTATCCACCAGAAAGTTATTTTGACTTTTTAGCCAGAAACAATGACAGTCGTAAGTTGCTGTACTGATTTTTGTCAGCAATACAGGCGCAGGTAATAAAAGGAGCTGATTTAGCTAAAAGCGTCCCTGTTGATATCGTAGTCGTCAGGAGGTAGTTCTTTATCTTTTCCATTGGTTATTTCCCTGCCGTGATTGTTCTGCTGTTGCAGGGTCCAGCTGTCCGTCATGGTTGTTTCAAGCCAAAGGTTGCCGGATTTTCTAAAGACCTGTACAGCAAGGTTAAATTTGTCTTTGAACAACTTTTCCAGCTCATTTACTTTCATATCTTCCTCGATCTCAATGACACCGTCTTGCATCAAAAGATTGCTGTCGCTAAGTTTACGGTTATGCGGGATAATCTGTTTAACGGAAAAATCAGAACGGGAAAAGGATTTATTATTGAAAAACTCGATCTTCAGGAATGGGAATGCACTGTTGAAATCCTTTTGGATCTCACTTATCAGCCGTTCAGGTGCAATGCGTAATTCCATATTCACTGAATTAGTAAACATAGTTTAATGGGTTATCAAATACCGGCTCACCATGCCTGCAGGTAACCTGCCTGGCTTTTACTAACAGTTTTGAATTGGGCATAATGAGAAGGTTATTTATGACGAAGCTAACCTCCTGCTTATCGGATGTGAATGATGCAAATAATACAACAGGATGATTTTCATCACTGAGCAGAGTCATTCTAAAAACTCATCAAGGTCACGTCTTTGTTTTTTGGTTGGACGTCCAACTTTGCTTAACCGCTTGCCGGTATGAAAACTGGCCGCCTGGAATTGCAGCCTTTGTAATTCTTCTTCGGGGGTAATATCTATATAATAGTTGATGGCTTCACTATAAGCAACCCTGTTATGCAGCAGGCCGCTAACTTTAATGCGCCATCTTTTGGCTTCCGTTTTTACTTCATACTCTTCACCAATATTTACATTCTTAGCAGCCTTTGCTTGTACACCTTCGAATTTCACTTTACCGGTATCACAGGCAGCAGCAGCGGCTGTTCTTGTTTTGAACAGGCGGATCGACCAGAGGTATTTATCAAGCCGTAATTTTTCTTTGGAAGACATATTCAAAAATAAAAAACCTCATCAAAAAGATGATGAGGTTTTAAAAGTACAAGAAGTTTACGTTTATGATTCAGCAAAATACTTATGGAAATAGGGGATAGTTTCAATGCCCTTAAAATAATTTTCGATATTATATTTTTCATTTGGGCTATGAAGATTGTCATTGTCTAACCCAAAGCCCATAAAAACTATTTTAACACCAAGCTCCTTTTCTAAAATGGAGCATATCGGAATACTTCCACCTCCCCGAACTGGGATTGGCGTTTTTCCAAAAGTGGTTTCCAGTGCTTTCGAAGCTGCTTTATAACCTTTGCTGTCAATCGGTGTCAGGTAAGGTTCACCTCCATGGTGCAATTCGGCCTTTACTTCTACAGATGGAGGAGCAATGGATTTAAAATAATTAAGCAGTACCTCTGTCATTTTATGAGATGATTGATTGGGTACTAAACGGGCAGAAATTTTTGCAAATGCTTTTGACGGCAGTACCGTTTTGGCTCCTTCGCCTGTATAGCCGCCCCAGATACCATTTAATTCTAGTGTCGGCCGGATACCGGTTCTTTCATATGTAGTGTAGCCTTTTTCTCCCCATAGTTCTTTTACCCCCAATTCATCTTTGTATTCCTGTTCGTTGTAGGGGGCTTTATTCAGCATATCCCTTTCTTCTTTGGAAGCCACCAAAACATCATCATAGAAACCCGGAATAGTAATGTGATTATTCTCATCATGGCAGGATGCGATCATTTTGGCCAAAATGGTAATCGGGTTGGCCACAGCACCACCATAGGTACCACTGTGCAGGTCACGGTTGGCACCTGTAACTTCAACCTGTATATAGCTTAATCCTCTCATGCCAACATCCAATGAAGGATTATCCAGGCTCAGCAGTGCACTGTCGCTGATCAGTATTACATCACATTTAAGGAGGTCTTTATGGGCAGCCACAAAAGAACCCAGGTTGGGTGAACCTACTTCTTCTTCACCTTCGATCAGGAATTTGATATTGGTGGTCATGCTGTTTGTCTGCGACATTATTTCCAATGCTTTTACATGCATATAAAACTGTCCTTTATCATCTGCAGACCCTCTCGCAAATACTTTACCGTCTTTAATTACAGGCTCAAACGGTCCGCTATGCCATAATTCCAAAGGCTCCGGTGGTTGTACATCGTAATGACCATAAACCAACACTGTTGGCTTTGAAGGGTCAATTATTTTTTCACCATATACTACTGGATGGCCGGCAGTTGGCATTACTTCAGCTTTGTCGCAACCGGCATTCAGCAAGCTTTTTTTCACTGCTTCAGCACATTTTAGCATATCGTCTTTATGTTCGCTTTTGGCACTGACGGAAGGTATCCGTAAAAGTTCAAGCATTTCGTTCAGGAAACGGTCCTTATTTTTCTCCTGGTATTCTTTCCATGTTTGTGACATAAAATTGGTTTTTTGGGATGACGAAGATAAGCAGGATGGGCTTATCTCAGCCTGAGCTTTTTAATGTCCGAACCTGATTTGTATATACCCGGCTCAGGGTATTCGGGCATCATTGAAATTATCTACATTTAGCATTATGAAAACAGTAAGGTCGATAATTACAATATCACTGGTTCTGTTCAGCCTGTCAGCATTGGCTGATGCCGGGTTTTCCATTCGCAGGCGAACGGCTCCCAGCCAGATCATATTTGAGGGAACCGGCAACCTGGCAGGATATAAATTGCTATTGGTACAATATTCTTATGCCGGAGAGGATACACTGCTCAGGAATCCTTTCATCAGCCGCAGGGATACGATTGATGACGGATACAAAATAGTAATTCAGGATGGGGGAAAACGGTGGGATGAATCAGAGCGGTATTTACATTTTGCATTAGCCAAAATGGATTCTGCAGGAACGGTAACGGATACCTTTACCGTGTACATGAAAAAATGGAACTATGAGATGATGATTTCCGGGCAGAAAGATGGAAAGCTTCAATACAAATTGAAAAAGTCAAAAGCCTATTTTGATTATTCGGTAATTGCTGATGATGAGTCGGGTAATAATGGCAGGGTCAACCGGTGGATATTTATCCTGTGTTCTTTAGCAGGGCTTTTGCTTTTGATATTATTATTTCTTAAACGAAAAACGATAAAACCGGCTTAGGCCTCACTTATATATGCCACTGATCATTGCACTTTTTGGATTTTTTATTATTAAAGGATTTTTACAACTGCCTTTTTACCTGCGCCAGTGGAAGGCGTCGCTGCTTGTGGCCATATTCACCAGTTTGGCTGTTGTGCCACTTATCACCATTTTGTACCATGAAACCTCTTTTGACTTCACCATAGTTTATGCTGGAATGATATTGTTGGATATTGTTGTATTAAACTTATTGGTGGAAAACAACTGGTGGAAAGCAATACCGGCAGCCTTAATTGTCAATACGATTGCTATTCTGTACTTTTTCATTGGAAATGGTTAATCAGAAATAAAATTTACATACATGTTCAGATTTTTTTTGGATATGCCCCCGGAGCCATCTTTTACAGAAAGAGCTAAGAATAACACATGGTTAATTGTGATTGCATTAGCGGCTTTTGTTGCTTTAGTGGCTTACTTTATCTGGAAGCAACGGAAAAATAAACAGGATAGAAAATGAATCCCTGGCTATTTTTTGTGCTGACACTGGTGATAGAGTACCCGGTAATTCTTTTCTTCTATAAAAAGCAGTGGAAAGAATTAATCCTTCCATTTCTACTGTTGAACCTTTTTACCTGGCCGCTCTTGCATTTTTTTCTGCTGACAACTGATTTTTCACTTCCCGTAATGGAATTGGGAGTGGCTTTGACAGAAATGACAGGGTATAAATTTTTAATGAAGAGCAGTTGGAAAAAATCGTTTACAGCAGCATTTGTTGCTAATGGGGTAAGTTATGGAGCTGGCATGCTGATTAATAATTATATTTTATGAATTTAACCCATAACCGGAATTTACAACCAGCTTACTGGGGATTGCTCCATGGCATTAATGATCTTGCCGCAGGATTTCTGCTGGCAGCTTACACATTGACACATGGATATAGCGACAGTTTTCTGTTCATCAGCATTTATGCGATTCTGGGTTTTGGTGGTCAGTTGCCTGTCGGGTTTTTGCTCGACAAGCAAAAGGATATTTCCTTATTTGCCAAACTATCGGTCGCTCTCTTACCCCTGTCATTACTTTTCTTTTTTGTTTCTATTGAAGTGGCTATCATATGTTCAGGAATGGCTTCAGCATTTGTACATGTAACCGGCGGAACAATTTGTCTGCAAGTGCATGAAAACAAATCCGGCCCATTAGGATTATTTACTGCTCCCGGTGTATTGGGCCTTACCATTGGTAGTTTATTAGGTGAAGCTGGTTATGTGCTGCCCGTAGTCTTAATACTTGCTACAGCTTTTGTAACTATAGCCATTTTCAGACAGCCTTTGCCAGTTTATAAAACTCCGGAGAAAAAGGAAAGTGAATTGGACAGTCATGATCTTGTAATGCTGTTGTTACTGCTTTTTATGTGCTTCCGTTCTTTTTTATTTGATGTGGTAAACTATGTTGGCGAAAATTATGAAGATGGCCTTTTGTATATCGGCGTAAGTGCCTTTTTGGGAAAGATGATAGGTGGCTTTGTGGCTGACAAGGTAGGGGTAAGAAAATTTATTTACATAACACTGCTTGCAGCACTGGTTCTTTTCCAGTTTGGAAAAACTAATATATACATATTGTGTACAGGTATTGCTCTTCTACAAAGCTCAGTACCGGTGACACTATTAATGATGAGTCGTAGCTTACCATTGCATCCGGCTACAGCATCAGCATTCAGCCTTGGCACTTCCATTGTGTTAGCTGGGCTACCCCTTTTCCTGGTGAGTGATAAACGACTGATTTATGATGCATTTAGTGTTGACTGGTTAACTGGTCTTTTATCTGTAGCATTCTTGATTACAATAGCCATTGCAGGTAAATATGTTTTACGAAAAATATATTAGTGGTTTTTATTTCTTATTTGTGTTTACCGCTTTGGTTACGGATTTACTGCCAAACCTGTCCTTGATATCGTCAACCGCTTTAAAGAGTTGTAGTTTCTCTATATTATTCTCAAACAAACTCATTTGCATTGTAATTGGTATCATATGACTAAAGCGGACACCCAGTAATCGCACAGGTCTGCCTTTCTGATATGATTTGGTGAAGAGGTCTTTTACTTTTGCAATTAACATATCATCTAGTGCGGTATAGTCGACTGTTTCTTGTCTTGATGTAGTTTCAAAATCTGAGTATCGTATTTTAACTGTTACACATCCGGTCATCTTTTCATCTTCACGCAAAGCATAGGCTGTCTTTTCTGTAAGCCGTACCAGTTCTTTATGCAGAAAGTCTAAATCGGTATAGTCTGTATCAAATGTATTCTCATGGCTCATGCTTTTTTGTTCCCAGTCGGTAGCAATTTCTGCACTGCCGCGGCCATGAGCTTTATGCCAGAGGGCTTCTCCCCATTTTCCCGCAATCCGTTCCATTATTTCCACAGGTGTTTTGGCAATATCTTCTATGGTGTAAAGTCCGAAACTCTTCAGGTGTTGTTCTGTTTGTTTGCCAACGCCGTTTATTTTTTCAATACCCAAAGGCCACAAAAACTCCAGTTCCTTTCCATGAGGGATTTCTAAAAATCCGTTTGGCTTGGCTTCGTTTGTCGCCATTTTACTAATGAACCGGGCAGAAGAAAGCCCACCTGAAATAGGAAGCCCTGTTTCTTTGGTGATAAGATGACGAAGCTCCTGGGCAAACCGGGCCGCACCAAAATATTTGTCCATGCCAGTAAGGTCTACATAAAATTCATCAACACTGGCTTTTTCAAACAAGGGGGCCTTTGATGCAATGATGTCGGTTACCCAACGGGAATATTTACTGTATTGTCCGCTGCTGGCATGGGTTACAATAGCATGAGGGCAAAGCTGCAAGGCTTTTTTCATGGGCATAGCAGAATGAATCCCATATTTTCTGGCTTCGTAGCTGCAGGTGGAAACAACTCCTCTTTCATAGCCGCCAATGAGTACTGGCTTTCCTTTCAATGTAGGATTGTTGAGAATCTCCACCGATACAAAAAAGGAGTCTAAGTCGAAATGGGCAATATGATGTGTAATGTCTGACACTGTTCATCATAAGTAAGCTTATTGCAGATAGATTTCCAGTAAACCATCCGGTAATTCCACCACCACTTCCTTTTTTTTGTGATTGACTTTTTGAAGTGTTTCTTCATGCAACGGTATCAAAACCTCCTTGCCTTTTATTTCTAAACGGCAAAGCAGCTGATGAGGTTGTTCGATCAGTTCCAGTATTTCACCCAACGGCTCATTGTTATTGATAATAGTGTAACCAAGAAGACCTGCAGGAGCTGATTTAGCAGCAAATTTTTTAAAATCAGCTTCTGGCAACCAAACCTGTTTTTGCGTAAGCTTAAGTGCGGCTTCTCTTAGATTAATCCCTTCCAGCTTTATGTATAATTCGTCCTCCGACTTGATTTTTGTTGATTCTATAAACCAGGGAAGAAATGCATTTTTCTTTTCTTCTATAAAAATTGCAGCCAGTCCTTTAAGAGAAGTTTTTTTTCCCAACTCATGTTTTAGTACCATCTCTCCTTTAAGGCCATGAACAGCAACTAATTTTCCTATCTTGAAATATTCTGTCATACGATGCAAAGCAAAATATAATCTGTGTAAATCTGTATAATCTTCTGCCAAATAAAAAATCCTTCCCGAAAAACGGGAAGGATTAAGAACTTTCAGGATGCGGACGATTTATCCTTCACTTCCGCCTTCGCCTTCAGTCTTTCTCTCAGGTCTGCGACCCGGAGCTGCACGTCTGGCTCTTTTTTGGCGGTAAGAATCTTCCTGGCGTCTTTTCACCTGTGCTTCATGCTCGGCACTCCACTTAGTGAATTTTTCCATTGCGGTAGCTTCATCAAACAGTCCCAGGCCTACACCACGAAGCAGGTGCTTCAGGAATAATACCCCTTTGAAGCTCAGAATGCGGCGAACAGTGTCAGTTGGTGTGGCACCTTTGTTCAGCCACTCGAGGGCTTTTTGACGATCCAGCTGAATAGTAGCGGGAATGGTCAGGGGGTTGTAAGTACCTAATTTCTGAATGAATTTGCCATCACGGGGAGCCCGGGAATCGGCTACTACAATGAAGTAGAAGGGTCTTTTCTTTGACCCGTGTCTTTGAAGACGGATTTTTGCTGACATAAATAGAAATTTAACAGCGTTAAACAATAATTGTTAGTTCCGGTAGAAACCGGACAGCAAATATAAGGCTGTCACCGGAGAATGACAAGTGAAAATTAGAGGGTGAATGGATCGAAATATATGGTGAAACAGCCCTTGTTTTAAAGCTGTAAACTTCCGACTAATAACTAAAGACTTAGCATTACTTCCTCATTCCCGGCATCATACGGCCAAATGCACCCATCTTGTTCATATTCTTCATCATATCCCGCATTTGTTCAAATTGCTTCATAAAGGCATTTACTTCGTTGATGTCTTTACCGGAACCTTTGGCAATCCTTTTTTTACGGCTTGTATCAATCAGGTCCGGGTCAGCTCTTTCTTCCGGAGTCATGGAGTTGATCATAGCCTCAATACCTTTGAATGAATCATCATTGATATCCAGATCTTTCACCTTGCTGCCCACGCCGGGTATCATACTCAACATGTCTTTCATGTTACCCATCTTCTTGATTTGCTCTAATTGCATTTTAAAGTCGGCAAAATCAAACTTGTTCTTGCGGATCTTGGCTTCAAGCTTTTTGGCCTGTTCTTCATCAAAAGCTGACTGTGCTTTTTCTACCAGTGAAGTGATATCACCCATGCCCAGGATACGCTGTGCCATTCTTTCCGGGTAGAACACATCCAGGGTGTCCATTTTTTCACCACTGCTGGTAAATTTGATCGGCTTATTTACTGTGTATTTGATGGAAAGGGCTGCACCACCTCTTGTATCCCCATCCAGTTTGGTTAAGACCACACCAGTAAAATCGAGGCGGTCGTTAAAAGCTTTGGCAGTATTCACTGCATCCTGACCGGTCATGCTATCTACCACAAACAGGATTTCCTGCGGATTAACTGCACTTTTTACATTGGCTACTTCCGTCATCATAACCTCATCTACGGCAAGACGACCGGCGGTATCTATGATGAGTACATTTTTATTTTTGCTTCTCGCTTCTTTTACTGCATTCCTCGCAATGTCAACTGCATCTTTGTTTTCCAGTTCAATATGAACATCCACACCAATTTGCTCACCCAGCACTCTTAACTGTTCCATCGCTGCAGGCCGGTAAATATCTGCTGCAACGAGCATAGGAGAGAAGCCTTTTTTGGATTTCAGGTAATTAGCAAGCTTACCACTGAAAGTTGTTTTACCGGAACCCTGCAAACCGGCGATCAGGATGACAGCAGGGTTACCTTTTGCATTGAAGGGGGCTTCCTGACCACCCATTAATTCGGTGAGTTCATCTTTTACAATTTTCACCATCAACTGGCCGGGAGAAATGGCATTAATCACTTTTTCGCCCATGGCTGTATCTTTTACCTTATCGGTAAATTCTTTAGCTATCTTATAATTTACATCGGCATCCACCAGGGCCCGGCGGATGTCTTTTATGGTCGAAGCGATATTAAGTTCTGTAATGCGTCCCTGGCCTTTGAGGTTCTTAAAGGCTGATTCCAGTTTTTCCTGTAATGAATTGAACATAGTTCACAATTGTTTTCGCTGTCACACAAAGAAAAAGTGAACATCAAATGTTCACTTTTTTAAAAGAGTTGCAAAGATAAGTAGTGTACAAGTTATATCATGCGCCTAAATAGGTTCTTAATAATTTACAACGATTGGATGTTTTTAGTTTCGTAATCGCTTTATCCTTGATTTGACGAACCCTTTCCCTTGTCAGGTTGAACTTCTCGCCAATATCTTCCAGGCTCATAGGATGATCAACACCAATGCCAAAGAAGAAACAGATCACTTCCTTTTGCCTTTCAGTCAAGGTTTTAAGGCTGCGGTCAATCTCCGTTTTGAGCGATTCGGTGTGGTACAGCTCACCATCTGTTTTTTCCGCATTGGGATTTTCCAGCACATCAATCAGTGTGTTTTCTTCGCCTTCCGAAAGGGGAGAATCCATGCTTACATGACGGGCATTGATACCAAGGGTTGATGACACTTCTTCAAGGTCCATATCAAGCACTTCAGCCAGTTCTTCTGCAGATGGCTCTCTTTCATACTGTTGCTCCAGCAGTGAATAGGCCTTTTGAATACGATTGGTTAACCCCACTTTATTGAGTGGTAGTCTCACAATCCTGGATTGCTCCGCCAGGGCCTGTAAAATACTCTGGCGGATCCACCAAACGGCATAAGAAATAAACTTGAATCCCCGGGTTTCATCAAAACGCTGTGCAGCCTTGATAAGACCCAGGTTTCCTTCATTGATCAGGTCAGGTAGCGACAAACCCTGGTTTTGATACTGTTTGGCAACAGATACGACAAAACGAAGATTGGCCTTTGTCAACCTGTCCAATGCCCGCTGATCTCCCTGCTTGATAAGGGTGGCTAATTTTACCTCCTCCTCGGGGGTAATGAGCTCGACTTTGCCGATCTCCTGGAGGTATTTTTCGAGGCTTTGAGATTCACGATTCGTAATAGACTTCGTGATCTTGAGTTGTCTCATGCTCATAGGTATGGTTTTTAGAATGGTGTATTTTAAGGGTTAAAGAATTATAGGTTTTGGCATCGCCTTATACTCTAAAAATACCCACCACAATGTCTTAGTTGCTCAGAAAGTATTGAACTTCAAAGCAATTTATGGAAATTGCCCATTCCGGCAAAATAAATTTTGACATCTCATTAACGTTTGACGGGCCTGTTTATTTCGCTGCTTTTGACGTTAAAACCGGTTGAGGGAAAAATAAACCATAAAATATTTTGCCGCAATGATTTATTTTCTATTATTGCAGCTATCGCATCAATTTTTTGATTTAAGAATAATGAGTAAACAATTATACACCTTAGAGTTCCCGGTTCGTTGCTCGCCATCCATTTTATACGAGTTTTTGTCAACCCCTGCCGGATTGGGAGAATGGTTTGCAGATAAAGTAGATGAACGGGATGATATCTTCTATTTTGGCTGGAATGGCGCTTTTGAGAAGGCAGAGGTAGTGGAAAGCGAACAAGATAAGTTCATACGATTTCACTGGCTGAACGCCCCTAAAGACGAATATTTTGAATTCCGCATTGATAAATCTGAGATCACTAATCAAACCATCCTGATCGTAAAAGATTTTGCTGAGAAGAAAGAAATCAAAGACCAGAGCATGTTGTGGGATTACCAGGTAAAGGAACTCTTCCACCGCCTGGGCAATTAACCAGCCAGTAAGTCAAGTAGTGTTTTAAAGCGGCTGATCAAAAAGTCTTCAGCACTTTCCCATTGATCCAGAGAAATTTTAGTTGCTGTTTTCACAAACGGAGCTTCTTTTATCTGTTTTGTGTATTCATTCTCCGGCATTCCTGATACGGCAATATAGTTTGCGGCGGAGAATTGATGCACCCATTCATTAACATTGATACAGCAATAGAACTCATTATCCATTAATAGGGGATAAGCGTTAATTAATTTTTCTTCAAATGCTTTTTTATTGCCTCCGGCCAGGTGCAGAGTAATACTGAAGAAGTTGCCCCACCAAAACATCGTTCTGATTGCCCCAAAGCCGGATTCATCAAAAAAACGGGGATAGTCCAGCACTACATACGGCAGGCCCAGATAATTTTCCCCTTTCGATATCTTGGGTGACGAGACAAAGAACTTGGAAGGCAGTTTGTCTTTATACAACTGTAATACACTTTCCTGTTCCTGTTGCAATGAAGAAAAGAACAGTATGATCTTTTCAATAACGGCATTCTTTGTTAAAATCCAGTCCGCATTTTTTATCAATTCAATCTCGGTTGCTGAAAGCCTTATTTTTGCCTGATTCATATTTAAAGATAAGTGTTCAAAAAACTAGATAAGCTCATCATCAAAGCCTTTATTGGGCCGTTTATTGCAACGTTTTTTATAACGCTGCTGGTGCTTATCATGCAATTCTTTTGGTTGTATATTGATGATTTTGTCAGCAAAGGACTGGGAACGGGGATAATTCTGGAGTTTATTTTATACCTAAGTGCAACACTCGTTCCGCTGGCATTGCCACTGGCAATTTTGCTTTCATCATTGATGACATTTGGTAACCTGGGGGAGAGTTTTGAACTGGTCGCCATCAAATCGGCAGGTATTTCACTTCTACGCTTTATGCGGCCGCTTTTTTTTGTAACTATTCTTATTTCTGGAATTGCGTTCGTTTTTGCCAACAATGTAATTCCAATTGCTAACCTGAAACAAAGGACCTTGCTTTCTGATATTGTCTTTGCTAAACCTGCATTTGATCTAAAAGAGGGAGTGTTTTATGATAAGATACCAGGTTTTGCCATCAAAATAGGCAAGAAAGAAGAAAATGATAGTATAGTGAGAGATGTGATCATCTATGAACAAGGCAATCCGTTGCAGGACAATTTTATAGTTGCCAAAAGCGGCATCATGCGGGTTTCGGATAATAAAAGGTTCCTTGAATTTAACCTGAAGGATGGCTGGCGTTACCAGGAAAGAGGTTATGCCTATGCGCAAGGGAACAGTGAGTTTATCAGGATAGGGTTTAAAGAGTATAAAAAGCAATTCGATCTCAGTACGCTGGGTTTTACAAACCGAACGGCTGACAGTGTGAACAAGAATAATGAGAAAATGCTTAGCATGCGGCAGTTGCAAAAAACTATTGACTCTCTGCAAAAAGAAAATCAGCGAATCAAAGACCAGATGACAAAGGACATGCTGCTTCAGTTTCATTTTTCCAGCCGACCGGATTCTTTCTGGCTTCAGCCAATGCTAAATCAAAAACCTGCCGGTGAAATTGTAAAACGTTTCGATCTGTTGTTGCCTGATTCTGCTGAAGGGAACGTAATCCAGAATGTGCAGAATATGGCTGCCTCAGTCAGGCTCAGTACAGAATCACTGATAAATACTGCTAACGATAAAGACAGGACCTTGCGCAGGCATAAAATTGAGTGGCACCGTAAGATCGTTCTTTCCCTTGCCTGCCTTGTATTATTTCTTGTAGGTGCTCCACTGGGTTCAATTATCAGAAAAGGAGGATTGGGTACCCCGCTGATTTTTGCCATCATTTTCTTTATGGTATTTTACTTTTCAAGCACCACCGGCGAGAAGTTTGCCAAGGAAAATACTTTTACACCCTTTACCGGTATGTGGATGGCCACTTTCGTTCTTACCCCAATTGGTATATTTCTTACCTACAAGGCCATGCGGGACTCGCAGCTGTTTAATAAGGAGTTTTATTACCGGGCTGCCCGGTTCATCAAGAGACTTTTCGGCAGATAATCCCTTTTTTGGCCGTTTTTGCCTGAAAAATCACCTGTTTGTGGTATAGGATGGTAACGGGGAATTCTTCAATTTTAGTCCGGTATATATCCGCTTACTCAATCAAGACTTCCGTTTACTAATTCCGCCATGAAAACCAGCCGGCAATGTCCGAATTTCAGTTAACCATTAGAAACCATTGATCTGAAAAAATAAAGATTATGCAATCAGCCAAAAATGTTACTGTAACTATGAGAAAGCAATCTTTACTTATTCTTTCCTTGTTTATTACCGGGAAAGTAATAATGGCACAGGATGTTATGAAAGTGCAATCGGGCGCCGTTATTACGGTGCAAAATGGGGCGGAACTGGTGATAAAAGGAGGGATTTCGCTTGATAATGGCAGCACTATCAATAATGCAGGCACCATCCGTATGTCTCAAAACGGAGCATCCGGTGCAGCAGATTGGGTAGATAACACGGTTAACGGGTATAACTATGGAACAGGCAAAGTAATTTTCAACGGGAACGGTGGTCATTTAATCAATACCAAAAGCACTTTTGGCCAGATCGATATTGACGCCTCCGGCCATGCAACATTAGGTAGTGATGTTCAGGCCGATAAGTGGTATCTGAAAAATGGCAGACTGAATACAACAACATTTAAAGCTATTGCCATCAATACTGCACAACTGGCTGTAGAAGCAGATCCTTCTAATACAAATTTTTCTAATAGCTGGGTAAATGGGAACCTGAGAAGGTTTATTACTCCTGCGATTATAAATAATTACACTTTCCCTGTTGGTGATGCTGTAAAGGTTAACAGGGCTGTTATGGATAACCTGGTTTCCTCTCCGTTAAATAATCTTACATATATTGATGTATCGTTTGGTCCAAAACCGGGTAATGACATTGGGTTAGCCGTGACTGAGAACGGGCAACCCTACATTTCAGTTAATGCAGGTGGCGTCTGGTATTTAACTCCAGATGCAACACCCACTTCGGGTACTTATGATCTGTTGTTATACTTCAATGGATTCACCACTCTTGCCGATAATTCATTTGCTATTCTAAAAAGGGCTAATTCGTCAAACAGTGCAGCAGATTGGGTATCTCCAGCTGGCAGCATTTTACCCGCCAACAATCAACCCGGAAGAATACTTTCTTCAGGTTATGCGAGGAGAAATAACCTCAATAGTTTTAGCCAGTTTGGCATTGGACAGTTATCAGGTGCTTTACCAGTTACTTTGGTTGATTTCGATGCAAAAAGACTTACCCGTCAAAAAGTGCAGGTGAACTGGCAAACAGTTTTTGAGCAAAACAATCTTGGATTTGATGTGGAAAGAAGGCTGGATGGAGAATCTGCTTTTACAACTATTGGTTTTGCGCCAACAAAGGCACTGAACGGTAATAGTTCCTCACAGATTGATTATTCTTTTGCAGATGCCAACGGCTATTCAGGTATAAGTTATTACCGTCTGAAGCAAATAGACAGGGATACCCGCTATACGTATACTCATATCAAAGCAGTTAAAGGAATGGGTGAGACACAGGTTAGTGTATTGTTGTATCCGAATCCAAACTATGGCCAGTTTTCAGTTCGTTTGGATGGTGTAAACAAGGCTTATGATGCCATCATTACAGATATGGGAGGAAAAGTGATCAGGCAATTGCGTCTCACAAACAGCAATAACATTAGTATAAACGGACTTTCTGCAGGTACCTATCTTATTAGAATCCCCGATGTATTTGGTCCTGGCGAATCGTTTACCGAAAAAGTTTTAGTGGTCAAATAACCTTTAACCAGCCTTAACCTATATTGCCTTTGTTGTGTAAACAGCAAAGGCAATTTTATTTCAGTAATTTCGGCAGACCAAAACAAATTACTATGCGGATGTTATTTGTTTCTTTTGTACTGGCTGCATTAATTAGCTGCAATTCATCCGGGAAAAAAGATAAAGATCCTGCGGAAAAGGATTCAACCAACACGAATACTGCAGGGCAACAAGTTGCACCAATTGAACCAACAAAAGGAACAGCAGCTGATATTCCTGCTATTATAAAAGTTACTGGTACCCTTCAGGAGGTTTGGAAGTGGAAAGATAGAATGGGAGATAACTTACTCATTACCTCTTCTGTTATACCTTATGAGGATAAGAATAAGAACGAATACGGCGAAGTTGGATATACAGGAGAATTGTATGCAGCTCATTATGCCGGAATGAATGGAAATTATCAGCCAATATGGTCAATCTCGGAGGCAGAAAAATCTTGTCCTTTTGATGTTACCTGCGAGTTTATCAGGGATGCCATTGCAATAACAGATCTGGATGCAGACCAGGTTGCAGAAATAACTGTTCAGTATAAACTGGCCTGCCGCAGTGATGTTTCACCGGCAATCATGATGCTGGCTATGTACGAGGATGGTACAAAATATGGGCTAAAAGGACTAATGTGGTTAGCTACAAGCCCGGATGATAAATTCAATGTAACGGAAAATGATGCGAACCTTGAAAAACTGGCCGGTTACAAAGGGACTGAAGAAGAATACATGAAAACATTTGGCCGGTACGAGACCGAAAAGGAATTTCAAAAGGCTCCGCTGGAATTTTTGTCGCATGCAAGAAACAGGTGGATGCGTTTTGTTAAAGAATCATTCGAATAATAATCCTTTGAACAGGGCAAAGCAAAATCTGAATGTGCAAAAATGGGTGGCAGCTGTGTCAGTACTGCTACTCTCTATAAAATTTATCGCCTACTATACCACACATTCTGTTTCCATTCTTACTGATGCGTTGGAAAGTATTGTGAATGTGGCAGCAGGGCTGATTGGTCTATACAGTTTATATGTGGCTGCAAAACCCCGGGACAAAGATCATCCCTACGGACATGGTAAAGCAGAGTTTTTATCAGCTGCAGTGGAGGGTACCCTTATCGGAAGTGCCGGCGCTATTATTCTTTATAAGGCAATTCAGACATTGATCAACCCGGTTGAATTACAAAAAATCGATTATGGAATTTGGCTGGTGGCTGCAACAGCATTGGCAAATTATGTCATGGGTTATTATTGTTTAAGAACCGGAAAAAAAAACAACTCAATGGCTTTGATTGCCAGCGGCAGGCATTTACAGAGTGATACTATATCAACTGTTGGAATCATAGGCGGCTTGATCCTGCTTTACTTTACTAATCTCATCTGGATCGACAGTGTTGTGGCTATTTTGTTCGGTGTAATAATAATGATTACAGGTTATCGTATACTCAGAAAGTCAATTGCGGGTATAATGGATGAGGCCGATACTGTTTTATTAAGCAGGCTTGTAGAAATATTAAATGCAAGTCGCAGGGAAAACTGGATTGACCTGCATAATTTAAGGGTGATTAAATACGGCAGTATATTGCATGTAGACTGTCATCTTACCGTGCCCTGGTATTTGAATGTACATGAAGCCCACAAAGAGATTGATGCTTTAGCGGAATTAGTCCGAAAAGAATTTGGTGAGTCGTTGGAGCTTTTCGTTCATTCAGACGGATGTTTACCTTTTTCCTGTAAAATTTGCGGGAAAACTGATTGTCCGGAAAGAAAAAACCGGTTTGAACAAAAAATTGCCTGGACACTTGAAAATATATCCAATAACAAAAAACATGAATTGGCATGAGAACCACTACGGTTTGGAAAAAGAAACATGAATTTGAAAGCAGGCAGGGTGATAACTCCATTAAATTGGATGGCAGTAAGGAGCATGGATTTAGCCCTAAGGCACTCTTGTTGGCCGGACTTGCAGGATGCTCCGGGATAGATGTGGTGGACATACTGGAAAAGATGAGGGTAAAATTTTCGCATTTTGAGATTGAAACCGAGGCTACACAAACCGATGATCACCCAAAAGTTTTCAAAGAAGTTCTTATAACTTACAAGATTAAAATAGATAGTGCAAATGAGGAAAAAGTGAGAAAAGCTATTGACTTATCATTGGAAAAATATTGCGGTGTATCTGCAATGCTTCGTAAAAACTCACCGGTAAATTATAAGTTGGTAATTGAATAATAAATTGTTGAAATGCTCTCCAAAAAATCACAATATGCCTTTAAGGCGTTGACCTACCTGACAGAGCGGTACAAGAAGGGACCTGTTTTAATCGCAGAGATTTCGAAAAAGAAGAAGATCCCTTTAAAGTTTTTAGAGAATATTCTGCTTGAGCTGAAGAAAGCAGGTATCCTTGACAGTAAAAAGGGGAAAGGAGGCGGTTATTTTCTCAAACAGGATCCTTCTAAAGTAAAAATGGCAACTGTTATCCGCCTGGTAAATGGGCCTATTGCTATGCTTCCTTGTGTTAGCCTGTATTTTTATGAGAGATGCAAGAACTGCGATGAAAAAAATTGCGGCCTTCATGATATGATGGTGGAGGTCAGGGATGCAACACTGGGCATCCTGGAAAACAGGACACTTCAGGATCTTGTATCATAAGTCTAATTAGTAAGCTGTAAAAAAGAATCCCAAGGAGGGAAAGTAGTAAGCCTTATTTGCGATACGCCGAAGCCTGATCTGAAGTGATTCAACGTTCTATATATTCATGGGCAGGTAATTATTACCTGCCCTTTTTTCTTTTTTGCAATTGCTGCAATGTTGCCCGCATGTCTTTATGTAAAGGCGCTTCAAGGTTTATAAGGTTGCCATCAATGTCAGCAAAAGATAACCGGAAGGCATGAAGTGCTAACCTGTTAAGGATAGGCTTCTCTTCTTCAGCATCCTTTGAAAGTTTGAATTTTGACTTTAGTGATGAAACCAGGATGGATTTTCCATCACCATATAGTTGGTCGCAAACTACCGGATGGCCAATATCTTTCATGTGTACCCGAATCTGGTGGGTACGTCCTGTGTAAATCCTAAATTGTAAAAGGGAGTAAATGCCAAAATCTTCCACTACTTCATAGTCAGTTAATGATTCTTTCCCCTTTCGGTGTATGATCATTGTGCCATTTTGAGCGGGGTGCTCTGCTATCGGGCTATCAATACTGCTTTGCTGCTTTTCGGGACATCCAATTACTAATCCCAGGTAGATTTTTTTTGTCTGTCTTTCCTCAAATTGTCTTGATAGGTGCTTATGTGCTTCTTCATTCTTGGCAAATATGATCAATCCACTGGTATCCTTGTCGAGGCGGTGGACTGTAAAAATCTCTCCGTATTTTTCTTTCAGTAATATTTTTAAAGAAACCTCTTTTCCTTCCCTGTCAGGAATTGATAAAAGTCCTGAAGGTTTATTTACAACCACCCAATTCTCTGTTTCTTCAATTACCCAATTGGTTATTTTCATCAAAATCGCAATTATCAGTGTAATCGAGAATTACTTTCCTTTTCCAAAGTGTTTCAAATCTCTTACTTCTTTTTCGGTCAAAAATCTCCATTTACCACGGTCCACATTTTTTTTGGTGAGACCGGCAAATACAACCCGGTCAAGCCCTCTCACATCATAGCCCAGATGCTCAAAAATGCGGCGGACGATACGGTTGCGACCGCTGTGTATCTCCACTCCAACCTGTGTTTTATCTTTTGTGTCTGTATAAGCCAGTACATCAACATTGGCCATGCCATCTTCTAATACAACACCATTTAATACCTGCTCAAAATCTTTTTTTTCCAGTGGTTTATTCAACGTAACCTGGTATACTTTTTTTACTTCATTGCTGGGATGAGTTAGTTTTTGCGCCAGTTCCCCATCGTTTGTCAGCAGTAAAACACCTGAAGTATTTCTGTCAAGTCGCCCAACCGGGTAAACTCTTTCGCTGGTGGCTCTGCCAATAATATCCAGTACGGTTTTTCTTCCCTGCGGGTCATCCGTTGTGGTTATATAATCTTTTGGTTTATTGAGGAGTATGTAGACGAGGTTCTTTGCCAGGAATATTTTTTTTCCGTTAACCCTTACATCATCTTTTGCTGAAACTTTATGGCCCGGTTCAGTTACTAATTCACCATTCACCTTTACAAGCCCTTTCTTAACCAATTCGGCAGCTTCACGCCGGGCTGCTACACCAGCATGGGCAATAAATTTGTTCAGTGGCATACTGCCAGCTGTTTCGGGTTTACTATGCGTGGCAGGTGCGGCAGCATGGCCTTTACGTATTGCCTGTTGATTTTCAGAACCTGCATTTCTTGATCTTGCTTCAGCTTTCTTCTTTTCGAAGTAATCTTCCCGTTCCTTTTTTACTTTTCTTTTTTCCTGCCTGAACTGTTCTTTAATAGCGGCATTACTTTTTTTACTTGCAAACTTGCCAAAATTGTGAGTGGATTTCTTTTTCATGATGGAAATTTTCTGTTTTACAACAGTAGTAGGGTGTAAAGATAGTCTTTAGCTGGTCAATAACAGGGAAAAAAGAAAGCCCCGTGATCCGGGGCTTTGATGTGTTGTACAGTTATCCGCTTATATAATTTCTTTATCAGCAGGTTTTTGTCCGTGATGTTTACCAGGACCACCTGGTTTTCTTTGCCCAGGTTTTCTGCCTTCCTGCATTTTTTTCATCTGCTCTTCTGTAAGAACTGATTTCATGTTCTCTTTCTGCTTTTTCATCAATTCTTTCATCTCTTCTCTTTTCTTTTCATCGCTGAGAGATTTATTATCACGGATCGCTTTCATTTTTTCAGCCACCTCCTTTCGGTTCTTTTCAATTTTAGCTGCCTGATCATCAGTAAGACCGAGATGAATTTTCATCTTTTCCATTCTGGCTTTGGCATCTACTTCATGGATTGCTTTTCGTTCTGTCTTCATTTTTTCCAACTGAGCTTTTTGTTCAGTGGTAAGAATGCTTTCCATTTTTGTTTTTTGCTCATTGCGGAGATTTTCCATCCTGACCTTCCATTCTTTTACAGTGATGTTCTCATTTTTTTTCAAATCATCCATTTGTTTACGAAAGTTTTCCCGCTGTGCTTTCATCTGTTCTTTCTGGGCATCGGTGAGATTCAATTTTTGGAACTCCGTTCCGCCGGGACGGTGATGCATTTTTCCGTGGCGTTCATGAATTCCTTTACCGTCACGTTTACGTTCCGGGATTTCCTGTGCTTGTACAGAGAAGGTGGCTAATGTACCAACTACAACTGCTGCTAATATTTTTTTCATGGTTATCATTTTTAGTTTGGACGCCGGCTTGTTCTGAAAACTTTCGGCAGGGTTTGTTATAAAATTTTGTGAACGGAATAAAGACCTCAACTGGTAATGGAGGTTTAAACAGAACTATGAATTTCTTCGTAAGAGGAAAAAATCAGGGATTAATGGCTATCCTTATTGGCTAACTGTCCGCAAGCAGCATCAATATCCTTTCCCCTGCTGCGGCGCAAACGTACATTAACACGATGCTTTTCCAGGTATTCCATAAAGGCCTGTACTTTGGCCTCCTCTGGTTTCTCAAACCGGGCAAAATCGATAGGATTGTATTCAATAATATTAATAAGATCAGCCGGAACCTGCCTGTATATCTTGATCAGTTCGTCAGCGTCTTTCAATGAATCATTGAAATCTTTGAAAAGGATATATTCGAAAGTGATCTCGTTACCAGTTTGTTTATAAAAATAGTTGAGTGCTTCAATGAGTGTCTTAATATTATTACTGTCATTAACGGGCATTATCTCGTGCCGCTTGACATCATTGGCTGCGTGCAACGACAATGCCAGTTTGAATTTTACCTTGTCGTCACCTAATTGCCTTATGCCTTTGGCTACGCCGGCAGTGGAAACTGTGATACGACGGGGACTCATTGCCAGCCCGTCGGGGGAAGTAATGCGTTCAATGGCTTTTAGTACATTTTTATAATTGAGCAGGGGTTCGCCCATACCCATAAAAACAATATTGCTGAGCTTTTTGCCATGTATTCTTTCACATTGCTGGTTGATCAGCACCACTTCATCATAAATCTCATCAAAATCAAGGTTTCTCTTACGGTCTATGTACCCGGTGGCGCAAAACTTACAACTTAGTGAGCAGCCTATCTGTGATGAAACGCAGGCCGTATACCGGGATGTAGTAGGTATCAGCACACCTTCTACCAGGTGTCCGTCATGTGTTTTGAAGCGGGATTTTACAGTACCATCTGCTGAGTACTGTGTGGCATCGGTGGTCAATGCCGGAAGTGTAAAAGTTTCTCCCAATTTTTGGCGCAGGCCTTTACTGAGATTGGTCATATCTGCAAAGCTCATAGCATGTTTTTGCCAGAGCCATTCATACACCTGCCGGGCCCTGAATTTTTTCTCGCCCATTTCCTCAAAATACTGTTCAAGGTCCTGTAATGATAAGTGCCGTATGTTTCTGCTTGTTTTCTTCATCCGGCTGCAAAGATAGCCTGCAAACAAGGCATTCATTGGATTTCACAGATATTTGCTTTCAAATAATTTAAATGAACCCTGTTTATATAATAGATACAGTAAGAACGCCGGTTGGCAAGTATGGAGGTGTACTTAGTACTGTGCGGCCGGATGATCTGCTGGCAATCGTTATCAAAGCCCTGGTGGGGAGAAATAAATCTATTGATATAAATGATATAGAAGATGTAATTGCAGGTGCTGCTAACCAGGCTGGTGAGGATAACCGTAATGTGGCAAGAATGGCCGCTTTACTGGCAGGACTACCGGTAACTGTGGCAGGAAATACAGTCAACCGTCTTTGTGCTTCAGGATTGCAGGCTATTATGGATGCTTCCCGTCAGATTATGTGCGGAGATGCAGAACTCGTCATAGCAGGAGGAGTGGAGAGTATGACTAGGGCGCCTTATGTGCTGGCAAAAAGCAATGAGGCATTCAGCCGTTCGGCTGAAATGTTTGATACAACAATGGGCTGGCGGTTTATTAATAGGGAACTGGCGGCAATGTACCATCCTTATACAATGGGAGAGACAGCGGAGAACGTTGCCAGGGAATGGAGCATAAGCAGAGCCGAACAGGACCAATTTGCATTGGCTTCCCAGCAGCGCTACGCTGCTGCAAAAGCAGCAGGCAAATGGACTGAAGAAACAATTCCTGTGTCAGTGAATAAGGGAAAAGATAAATTAATAGTGGATGCAGATGAGCATCCGCGGGAAACATCCTTAGAAAAGCTTGCGGCTTTGAAGCCGGCATTTATTAAAGATGGGACAGTTACAGCCGGAAATTCTTCAGGCATTAATGATGGGGCAGCGGCTATGTTGCTGGCCAGCGAAAAATCTGTCAAAAAATTTGGATTAAAACCTATGGCGAAGGTCATAGCGATGGCTGTGGCTGGGGTAGACCCTTCCATAATGGGAATTGGCCCTGTGCCTGCAGTGAAGAAGGCATTACAGAGAGCAGGATTGACTATTAAGGATATTGACCTTGTTGAACTAAATGAGGCGTTTGCATCCCAGGCCCTTGCTTGTATTCGGGAACTTGGTCTTGATGCAGAAAAAGTAAATGTAAATGGTGGTGCCATTGCCATTGGTCATCCGTTGGGGTGTAGCGGTGTCCGCATTTCCACTACCTTGTTGTATGAGATGAAAAGACGAGGCTCCAGGTTTGCATTAGCTACTATGTGTGTAGGGGTGGGGCAGGGTGCGGCAATGATTTATGAGAATATGCAGTGATTTTGGTAACTTTTATTTTTTAATTTCGTTTTGCAACTTTAAACCAACATTACATGAAGAATATTTTCCTTTCTCTGTTAATGATTATTGGCAGTTTATCACTCAATGCACAAACTGACTCACTTGAACAATACACTGGCAAATACAAGTTCCCCGAAGGAAGCCCGGTTACAGAAATTGGGATTGTTGTTGAAAACGGGACATTAATGGCCGCATCAGCAATGGGTAACTCGGAGTTCAGGAGAACAGATACAAAAGATGTATTTGAAGTAGTAGCGTATGCCGGCACGGCAACTTTCAGGAGAAATGACCAGAATAAAGTGGTAGGAGTATTGATACAAGTACAGGATATCACGATGGAGGGAAGTAAAGCTGAATCAATAGCAGGTTTCTTATTCCTTCGGAATCTGATGCTTGGAAGCACCGGAAATACTCTGACAGGCTTATTTGTGTACTAAGTACATAAGGTTAAGGGCAAAATATTTTTAGAGTTTTATTTTTTATTCCCGCCAATATATAAATTCGTGCAGCAGATTTTGAACTGCTTGTGTCAAAGTTTGCAAAGGCTCTGAAATGTAACTGATGTAATACTTCACCGTATTTCTGCACGGTTCATTTCTATTTTACTGTCTGCTTATTTTTTAACAACTAAAACTAACTGCATGAAGAAAGTTTATCTACTTCTTCTGGGCATGCTGTGTATTACACTACAGCTTTTTGCCCAACGGACAGTCACCGGTAAAGTGACTGATGACAAGGGAAATCCGCTTCCCAATGTTACTGTTCAGGTAAAAGGGACTACGGCCGGTACACAAACCGGTAATGATGGAGGTTTCTCCATTGTTGTGCCTGCCAATGGAAGAATACTCGTTTTCTCCTCTGTTGACATGGAAACGAACGAGGTTACCATCGGCAATCAATCGGTCATCAACACTTCTTTAAAAACAACTGAAAAAGCGTTGCAGGAAGTAGTGGTCACCGGTTATCAAACGGTAAGAAAGAAAGATGTAACGGCTGCCATCTCCAAAATCAGTGCAGCTGATATTGACAACCTGCCTATGCCCAACTTTGCGCAAGCAATGCAGGGCCGTGCTGCAGGTGTGATTGTAGCCGCAGCGAATGGTGTACCCGGCGGTTCACTCAGTGTTATTATTCGTGGTGTAGGTTCTATTAACGCCGGTACTACGCCTTTGTATGTTGTTGACGGAATTCAGTTAAATACTGGTGTTGGTTCAATAAACACACAGAATAATCCACTGAACTTCTTGAACCCCGATGATATTGAATCAATAGAAATATTGAAAGATGCAGCAGCTGCTTCTATCTACGGTGCCCGGGCTGGTAACGGTGTAATACTCGTTACAACGAAAAAGGGTAGATCTGGTAAACCTAAGTTTACTTTCAACTCTTATATAGGCAGGTCTACGCCATTGGGAACAGTTGATGTACTCTCAACTCAAGCCTGGTTGCAACTTCGGATAGAGGCGTTGGTTAACTCAGGTGTGGCACCGGCAACAGCCAGAAGCACTGCATTATCCAACTTGGGTCTTCCAGCCAGCACATCTGACGAAAAGATTGATAGTTTGCCAACTTATGACTGGCAGGATGCTGCTTTTGGAACCGGTACTATTTCCAATGTAGAAATGTCTATGAATGGCGGTTCTCAAAATATTAATTATTACCTGTCAGCGTCCTATTCCAAGCAAACAGCATTTATAGCTCCTACTAATTTCCAAAGAGGGGCCTTACTGTCAAAGACAAGTTTTAAGATTAATGATAAGGTTACAATCGATAATTCTTTAAGCATTAGTACAGTTTCTCAAAATGCGCCGTATAGTTTGGGTAATACCGGATTCGGTAACCCTGCTTATGCTTCGGCTATGATACTTCCAATCAATCCAATTTATAATCAAGACGGGACTTATTACGGTTTGCCTGGATCAGGTCAGAATATGGTTGGAACATTTAATCATAATGTGATGGCAGTAGGTGATTACGTAAAATATTTCACCCGGACCAACCAGTTTATCGGAAGTGCGTCAGTTACCTACAAACCTATACCCAGCCTAACTCTAAAGTCATTGATTGGTGTTGATTACAGGCTGACTCAGGACCACCGCTACCAGGATCCAAGGGTAAATGATGGATTTGCCGTAAATGGCCGTTTGTCAGATCAGAGCGATTGGAATACAAACCTTATCAGTACCACAACAGCTAACTTTAATAAGACTTTCAAAGATGTTCACAACGTAACTGCACTGGCAGGTGTTGAATACCGCCGTGATCAGAACCAGTGGATTCAGGCTGATGCTCAGGGCTTCCCATCCTACCTTCTGCAATATTTGAGTGCTGCTTCTACTCCGGTGGCTGTATCAGGGCAATGGACTGCCAGTGCTACTTTCTCACAATTTGGAAAACTTGGTTATTCTTATAACAGCCGCTATATTTTCAATTACACATTCCGTCGTGACGGATCAAGCCGTTTCGGTGCCAATAATCAATATGGTATTTTCCAATCTGCCCAGTTTGCCTGGAATGTGAAAGAAGAAAATTTCCTGAAGAAAGTGAATGCAATCTCAGATTTCAAACTAAGATATTCATTTGGACAGGCGGGAAATGACCAGATAGGAAATGTGCTTTATGCTCAATTATACAGTGCTACAAGGTTGTATGGAAGTCAGTCAGCGATCTTCCCAAGCCAGTTGGGCAATCCAGATCTGACATGGGAAAACAGGGAAGAAAGTAATATCGGGTTAGACCTTGGTTTCTTCAAGAACAGGATCACTTTAACAGTTGATGCATACAAAAGAATAAATAAGGACCTTCTTTTGGCAAGACCATTGTATTCAACCACCGGTTTTACCTCCATTCAGCAAAACTTGGGTAAAATGGAGAATAAGGGTCTGGAGTTAATGCTTAGTGTTACTCCGTTTGATGGTAAATTCAAATGGACAAGTACTTTTAATATCGCATTTCAGAAGAATAAAGTACTTGAGTTATATAATGGGTTACAATCGTTACCATCCGATGCTTCCATTCGTGTAGGTTCACCAATTGGTTCCTTCTTTGTAGCAGAGTGGGCAGGTGTAAACCCGGCTACTGGTCGTGGTATGTGGTATGATATTAATGGAAATATTACTTACAATCCTACAGCAAATGATCGTAAGATCATTGGTGATATTTATCCGAGCAAGTTTGGCGGATGGAATAATACATTAAGCTATAAAGGATTTTCCCTGGATGCCTTTTTCCAGTATGAATACGGCCGTGTAAGAGCAGATGGTCAGTACCAGCAAATGATGCGCATGGCTGGCGCTACGGTTAACACTTTGTCATACGGTTATATTACCCGCTGGCAAAAACCCGGTGATATTGTTCCTACTCCCCGTGCTTTCAATGGCCTCGCAGATTATAATAGTGCAGGCTGGGGAACCGGTAGCCGTTATATTTTCAGAACAGACTATATCCGCCTGAAGCAAGTTACATTGGGATATGATATACCGGCCAATTTTGCAAAAAAATATAAGCTGGATGGAGCGAGGGTATATGTTCAGGGCATTAACCTTTGGACATATACTAAATGGCCAAGTTATGATCCGGAGTTTACCGGGGACAACTTTGGTATCATTCCGCAATCTAAAAACATAACTGTAGGTGTACAGGTTCGTTTCTAAATTCAAAAAATGAACAACATGAAAATGAAAACATTTAAAATACTATCGCTTGCAGTATGTTCAGCTTTACTGATTACATCCTGCAAAAAGCAGTTAGATATCCCATCCAGAAACTCACTGGATGCGGGTGTAGCATTAACTACAAAAAATGGAATTGAGTATGCTATCAACTCGGTTTATTCAATACTAAAACGAGAAAGCCATTACGGCCGGGATCTTTTGTCAGTAACGGATGCGATGGCGGATATTGCTTTTGCCAATGGCCGCTCATCCCGTCTTTTGGCAGAAAACAGGAATACAGCATTGGCCAATGTAATTATCTGGGCAGGTTCCTATGCAGCCATCAATGAAATCAATCTGACATTGGCTGCTTATCCGGCAATTGGTGATGCCACAGCAGCTGAAAAAGCAAGATGGGAAGGAGAGTTGAAGTTTCTCCGGGCATTTTATTATTTCGACCTGGTAAGAAATTATGCCTATATACCCACCTATGTTGTCAGCAACCAGGACAAGGGTGGTGTAGTTATCAACCTTCAGGGTTTTAATTCTGCCGCTGCTGCAACAGGTTATTTTCCTTCGAGGGCTTCGATTAGTGAATGTTATTCCCAGATATGGTCAGACCTCTACAGGTCAATGGAACTTTTGTCCAATGCTAACAAGGGACGTAACTACGCCAGCAAGCATGCAGCTCTAGCACTGGGTTCTCGTATTGCATTATATGAAGGCAACTGGGCCCGTTGTGATTCATTCTCAACTGCAGCAATTACTTTATCTGGAGGAATAGGTTCCTTGACTAATACAGGTAATTATGTAGCTGGCTGGAGAGCTGCCGATCACCCTGAAGCGATTTTCCAGGTATGGTATGCAACACTGGCGGAAAACCTTGGAGTAAATACATCGCTGGCTGCTACACATACAACTTTATCCGCACCGGGTGCTTTTGCCGGTGTAAGACAAGGACAGGGTGATTTAGTTCCCAATGCATTTCTGTTAGGTCAATTAGGTATTTCAGGATTTCCAACTAATCTGGCTCAATCTCCACCACCTCCGGCACTTACTTACAGTAATGATATCCGAAACAGGCTGTTTGAATGGGGTGTAAATGCATCAGGCCACTATGTGGAATGTACAAAGTGGATGGGTAAAAATGGTGGTCCAAACTGGGATAATACCGTTGTTCTCCGTTGGGCTGAGTTGTACCTGAACAGGGCAGAGGCAAGATTCAGACTGGCCAACGAAGGAGGCGCATGGAGCGATTTGAATGTAATCCGCACCAACCGTTATGTTGGATTTGTTGTACCGGGTACACCACTAACCGGTCAGGCTTTGCTGGATGAGATATGGAGACAAAGAATGCTGGAATTTGCTTTTGAAGGACATCGTTTCTTTGATCTTAAGCGTAATGGTTTATCAATCGTAAAAACCAACCCAGCTGTGAATATGCCAGCATCTGATTACAGGCTATTGCCCAGGATTCCGACAAGCGAAGTGGATGGTAATCCAAACCTGGTTCAAAACTTTGGATATTAATACCCATAAAACAAAAGATTATGAAGAATAAGTTTATATATACAATTACAGGACTGGTAACAGTTTTGTTATTCAGCTCCTGCATCAAACAGATCGACAAAACATTCCAGGGAAATACGGTTGTGGAAATTGACCCCACTCCATTGAACTCTGCCAATGCAACAGCCGGTTACCCGGTACTAACAAGGATACCTGCATTTGGTATTCCGTTAAGAACTTCAGACTCGACCTTACGCAGGCTGAATGGCACTGTAAGGATCAGGGTAAACCTGGTGGGGCCACAGTCAGATCAATCACAAACTGTAGGCTACAAGATCATGGCTGCATCTCCTCTCACCAGTATTGCCTTTCCGGCAACTGCAACAGGGCAGACACCTTCGGCTTCTGCGGCAACATTAGCGGTGCAGAACGCCGTTTCAGGAACCCATTACACTGCGCTGAGTGGTACTTGTACTATCCCTCCGCAAAGTTCTTTCGGATACATTGATGTGGCGATCATTAACAATGGCGCCACTGCAGGACAGGCAAGGTTCCTTGGAATTCAACTGGATTCATCAGGCACATTAAAGCCTAATCCTAATTACAATAAAATCGGTTTGGTAATCGATCAGCGATAATTAAGGGTAGAAAATAAAAAAGGGCTGCAAAACGCAGCCCTTTTTTATTTCATTCTAATTTAAGTCAGGTTAAAAAGGATAATTTTCCAGGGAAACAGAAGGAATAGTTTCCTGTTCACCAGTGGCCAATCTTTTTATCTTGCATTTATTCTCGTTCATTTCGGCCTCACCATTAATGATGACATAAGGTATATTTTTCTTTTCTGCATATTTGAACTGCTTATCAAATTTGCTGTTCTCATGGTACAATTCACAGCGAATTCCTTTATCCCGCAATAGCTGCATCAGGTCAAATGAATAACGGCTTTCTTTTTCCCCAAGATTGAAAAACAAAACTTGTGTACCGATATGTACATCTGACGGAAACAACTGCAGCTCTTCCATGACATCATAGATGCGGTCAACACCAAAAGAAATTCCTACTCCAGGAATATTCGGAACGCCAAATAAACCTGTCAGGTCATCGTACCGGCCGCCACCACCGATGCTGCCGATTTTTACAGAAGACGGCGCTTTTGCTTCAAAAATGGTACCTGTATAATAATTGAGTCCCCTTGCTAATGTCGGATCAATGATCAGATCAACATTATGAGTGCTAAGCTGTGTATATAAAAATTGCAGTTCTTGAATTCCGTTTTTGCCTGTTTCTGTGTTCCCGATCAATGATTCCAGGCCTTTAAGTATTTCTTTATTACTGCCGGTTACGGAAAGATATTTTTCTATGGTGCTTACCTGTTCATTTGTCAACCCACGTTGTGCCAGTTCTTCTTTTACTTTATCCAATCCTATTTTATCCAGTTTGTCGATGGCAATTGTGATGTCTGTCATCTTATCCATTCCGCCACAAATTGATGCCAGTGCTGCCAATATTTTGCGGTGATTAACCCGCAATTCAAACCCGATCAGTTGCAACCTGGTAAAAGCAGTATGATAGATGAGAGCCAATTCAACTTCATTAAGTAGTGAATTACTTCCTACCACATCGGCATCGCATTGATAAAACTCACGGTATCGTCCTTTTTGTGGTCTGTCGGCACGCCAAACTGGTTGTACCTGGTAACGTTTAAAAGGAAAGGTCAGCTGGTTATGGTTCATCGCCACATAACGGGCAAAAGGGATAGTAAGGTCATACTTCAATGCTCGTTCTGTAATACCTTTTGTGTTCTTACCTTGCAATATATTCTCGAAATCTTCCCTTATTTGCTTTTCTTTTCCGGGATTATCCAATCCGTTATTCAGTATTTTAAAAATAAGTTTATCACCCTCCTCGCCATATTTGCCCATCAGCGTATCAATGTTTTCCATCGCCGGAGTTTCCAATGGCTGAAATCCATATAATTCAAATACAGATTTTATTGTATTCAAAATATAATTCCTTTTGCGGACGACCTCTGGTCCAAAATCTCTTGTTCCCTGTGGTAGTGTTGGTTTGCTCATAACGTTGAAAGGTCAAAGATTTGCTTCAGGTATGCTTACTCCGTACTTGCTGATTATTGTATCGCATACACGGTCAAGCATGGTATACACTTCGTGATAACCGGGTTCAGGCCCATACCAGGGGTCCGGCACATCTATATTTTTTCCGGGATGAATTTCATTCATCAACAGACCCACTTTGGCAGGATCAAATTTATCTTTTGCAATTCGTTTTATTTCATCCAGCACATCACCGGCTAAAGCATATATTTTGTCATAAGTGGCA
Source organism: Chitinophagaceae bacterium (assembly GCA_044229985.1). Classification (GTDB taxonomy): domain Bacteria; phylum Bacteroidota; class Bacteroidia; order Chitinophagales; family Chitinophagaceae; genus JJ008. Next base: position 71,442 of record JBGARY010000009.1, on the reverse strand, counting down.
AAATCATTGGCTGAAAATCTTCTGGCTCTTTGGTGGCTGATATCTATTCCGTTTACCCTTGCTACTTTTTGTGAAAGATGATGAGGTGGTTCACCAGTGTGATAGTTATTGGTTCCGGCACTTTCGATACTCCATGTTAAACCTGCCTTAAAAGCTTTATCCTGCAGTATTCCTTCAGCCAGCGGACTGCGGCAAATATTACCCAGGCAAACCATCAAAATTTTCATAAAGGCAAAGGTAAGCTTCGTGCAATATGCACCAAGTCAATTTGTATGAGGAAATGATGACAATCCTTGTTATGGATTTTAATTGTTCACCGCATCTATCTGTCAAACACACACCCATGACAAACAAAGAAATTTTACAATCCGATTTTCTCGATATCATCTTTGAGAACAGGAACAAAGATTATGGTGCCTATGCGCTGCGCAGAGGGTATAATACTCGTTTGCTTACAGCTTTGGGTGCCGGATTAACTGTTATTCTATTTTTTGTTCTCATCAATGGATTGAAGAAGGAAACTAGTGTTGCCAGCAATAATGTTACGAAAGAAAGAAATGAAGTTGTAATAAGGTCTATACAAATGCCACAGGAAAAACCAAAAGAACCGGAGCAGGCTTCGAAAGCTAAGCCTGCACCCAAAGTGGCAGAGATTAAATTTACCAATCCAAAAATAACAGAGGATAATAAAGTAAAGGAGCCACTGCCCCCGGTTGAAGACCTGAGCGGAAAAGTAACCTCCACACAAAATGTGACCGGAATTCCCGATGATGGAAAGGAAAAACCTGTAATTAAACCGGAAGACCCTGTTGGAACAGGTACTGCCGGGCCTTCTCAGCCTGTTGCTGACTTTGTTATCCAGGAAAGAGACCCGGAATTTCCAGGTGGTGCAGAAGCGTTAAAGAAATTTCTTGCCCGATACCTGTCTACTCCGGATGTATTGGAGGATGGTGAAAAAAAGGTGGTCAAAGTGAAGTTTAAAGTAGATAAAGATGGCAGCGTCAACACATTTGAGATAATAACCAGCGGTGGTGATGGTTTTGACGACGAGGTACTTAGAGTGGTAAAGAAAATGCCCCGTTGGGTACCGGCTATCCAAAATGGTGTAAATGTTCCGGTTAGTTATGTACTGCCGGTAACATTTATAGGGATGGAAGAATAAATTTTAATAATTTGCCACCCCCGTAAAGAAATGGCAATGTTTGAAGATTATGAAAAGAAAAAAAGGAACCAGGTTTCGCTGATGAAATCCCTGATGGATTATGGAATGGGACTGATCATCCTTTTATTGGGTGTGTTTTTCTTCTTCCGTGACCTGTTCAAACTTTCTTTTAATGAAAGGTTTCCGCCTGATGATATAGATAAGATACTGGGTGTAATGTGTATCATCTATGGTGTCTGGAGGATTTACCGGGGATATAAGAAAAACTATTTCAAATGAGTTGCCGTACAATTAGGATTATACCTGGCTCTTTCATTCTCGTAGCTATGATGCTGGTATTTGCGGTTGGATGCAAATCATTTAAAGAACAAGAGGATGAACTTCTGGACAACAGGAGAAAGGGCACCATCTATATCAGTGCAGATGAATCGTTCAAGCCGATTATTGATGAGCATGTTAAGGTATATGAATCCAATTATCCCGGTACTAAGATCAATGTAGATTATAAACCAGAAGCCGAATGTTTGAAAGATATGCTCATTGACAGCATCCGGCTGGTTATTACTACCAGGACTTATCACCAGGATGAAAAAAACTTCATAGTTGACTCTTTGCGGAAATCACCAAGAAGTATGGTTGTGGCTCGGGATGCTATTGCGGTGATCGTTCACCCGGATTCTCCTGATACATTATTTACCATGTCAGAAATAAGGGAAATACTTACCGGCCGGTATAAGAAAAAGTTAATTCCCGTTTTTGACGGCGTAAAAGCAACCAGTACAGTACGTTTTGTCATCGATTCAGTATTGCGGGGTGATTCATTGACTCCTGAAGCAATGGCGGCCCGCAGCAGCGAAGGTGTGATTGACTATGTGGCAAAAACCCCGGGGGTGATTGGTTTTATTGGTGTTAGCTGGATAGGCAACCCGGAAGATTCAAGCCACCTAAGTTTTTTGAAAAAAGTAAAGGTAGTATCATTGGAAAGCACGGATATACCTGATGCATATGTTAAAGCTTACCAGGCAAACATTTACATTAAGCGGTATCCAATGGTACGGGATTTGGTTTATATATTGAAAGAAAACCATAAAGGATTAGGAAATGGATTTGCAAATTTTATGAGCGGAGAGATTGGACAAATGATATTCAGAAGAGCATATTTGGCACCGGCACAAAAAAACTTTGGAATCCGGCCCATAAGGCTGAATGAGTAAAAGAAGGAGTTAGTTATATTTACAAACTTTTTAAAAGAAGAAGTAAAATGAAGAAAACCTTAATTACACTACTTGCATCGGGGCTGCTATCGGTTGCGGTGCAGGCACAGACGCTTCAGGAGGGAATAAACAACCTCTATGCGGGACGGATCAAAAATGCTATCACAGTGTTTGAAAAATTGCTGGCTGTTAACCCCAATAATATTGAGGCTATATACTGGCTTGGTCAGACTAAGCTGGAGACAGATGAGATCATGAGTGCCAGGTTAAAAGATGTCAGAAGCATTTATGAAAAGGCACTTCAGGCTACTAATGGTGCACCGCTTATCAAAGTAGGGATGGGCCATATAGACCTGCTTACCAACAAAAATGAGGATGCCCGTCAGCATTTCGAATCAGCACTTACAATGACCCGCACAAAAAAAGGGGATGATCCTGTGATCAGCACTGCTATTGGAAGGGCCATTACAGATACAAAGACGGGTGATTTTGCCTATGCCATCAGGCTGCTGGAAGATGCTTCTTCAAAAGACCCGAAGAATACGGAAACGTTGATACAGCTTGGTAATGCTTACCGGAAAGCAAGACCTGGGGAAGGTGGTGGCATGGCTTTCCAGACCTATAAAAAGGCCATCGAAGTTAATTCCGGGTTTGTGGGCCCTTACCTGAGGCTGGCTAAATTGTTTGAATCTCAGAAGAACTGGGAGTTGTATTTGCAATACCTGAATGACGGAATAGCAAAAGATCAAAAGTTCACCGCAGCCTACTATGAATTATTCTACTATTACTTCTTCAGGGCACAATTTGCAGAGGCTGAAAACTACCTGACAAAATATATTGACAGTAAACTACCAGAAACTGATATCCAGGACCAGTTCCTGTATGCACAACTTTGCTGGGCTAAAAAAGATTTTGACTGCGCAGTCAGTAAAGCAGAAATAGTATATGTGGCGATGGGGGATGTAACCAAGCCCAAAGTGTTCCGCCTGCTGGCAGATGCTTATTTCCAGAAAAAAGATTATGCCAATGCCAAAAAATACAGCGACCTGTTTTTCCAGAAAAAAAACCCGGATGACTATATCTCCGGCGACCATAAGATCAGGGCTGATATCTTATCACAAACAGGCGGTACAACGGATGAAATATTCATAAACTACCTGCAGGGATCGGTTTTGGATACATTATTGTCATCAAAAATCGATTTCCTGAAGCAAGGTGCTGAGTTCCTGAAAGTCAGGGGCGATAGCCTTAGTCGTGTAAGGGAAGGTGATCTTCGTCTGGAAATTGTTAAGCTAAAAGGTGACAAAGTTGGCCAACGGGATTTCTTTGATGCCGGGTTTGCCTACTACCAGGGTAAGAATTATGAAAAAGCTGACAGCATCTTCGATGTGTTCACTGATAAATACCCCGATGAAGTATATGGTCCGATGATGCAGTATAACATTCATAGGGCACTCGACAGCACAATGGAAAAAGGTATGGCTGTACCCTGGGCAGAAAAATACCTGAATCTCCTTGAAAGAGATACGGCCAAAAACAAAAAGACGATAATCGGTGTGGCCAGTTACCTGGCGTCTTATCATGCCAATATTGTAAAAGACCGTGAAAAGGCTTTGGAATACCTGAGAAAGATGCTGGTATTAGATCCTACAAATGAAATAATTAAAAATAATATAAGTGTGCTGGAAAAAGCTCCGGCCACAAAGCCACCGGCGCCCACTAAAGGCGGGGCAGCACCGGCCAAAGCAGGCAGTCCTAAACCTTCTGCCAAAGCAGCAACAAATAAAGAAATTCCTATAAAGACTTAGAACTCGGTTTTCTTCTTTTACAAAAGATAATCCCTTGCTGTAATGGCGGGGGATTTTTCTTTTTTGTTGAATAACCTGATGATAACCACTTAGCAATATGATTTTTAATTAGGGTATTTTGCGCCGGTCACCTTATTTTTGCCGACAGCTCAAAAGAACATATGATTCACCTTCTTCAGACAGGTTTGAACACAATGGATGCCGGCTCCTATCTTCCGGTAGCGCTTCAAGTGCTGATAGCAGTAGGGTTAGTGGCATTTCTGATGGCATTAACGCATTGGCTTGGACCTAAGCGTAAGACCTCAGACAAGTTACAGAACTTTACCAGTGGAATTGAGTCTCATGGCGATGCCCGCCAGCCCATGGCTATCAAGTATTTTTTGACGGCCATTTTGTTTGTGTTGTTTGATGTGGAGGTGATCTTTTTTTATCCCTATGCGGTGAATTTCAAAGGTCTTGGTTGGGATGGTTTTTGGGCTGTTTTGATGTTTGTTGGCTTTTTTCTTTGTGGGTTTATATATATAGTGAAAAAAGGTGCCTTGAAATGGGAAGATTAGGCTATTGAATATTTGTTTTATAGAATATTGAAGATGGAGGTGAACCCCGATTCTGAAGAGTTGTTGTAACTATTAAAACTTCAATATAAAATCGTAAATAACATGTCTCGTCCGGTATCATACAACCTCATTCAAAAGCCGCTGGTAGACGATATCAGTTTGGCCGAAATGCCAGATGGTCACCAGGGTGAAGGTTTTTTTGCTACATCTCTCGACAAAGTAATTGGCCTTGCCCGAAAGAACTCTATCTGGCCTCTTCCTTTTGCTACATCTTGCTGTGGTATTGAATTCATGGCTACTATGGGTTCTCATTACGATCTGGCTCGTTTTGGTTCCGAAAGGGTTGGTTTCTCTCCTCGCCAGTGTGACCTGTTGATGGTGATGGGTACCATCGCCAAAAAAATGGGTCCGGTTGTGAAACAAGTTTATCTGCAAATGGCAGAGCCCCGTTGGGTATTGGCTGTCGGTGCCTGCGCCAGTAGCGGTGGTATTTTCGATACATATAGTGTTTTGCAGGGAATTGACCAGGTAATACCGGTGGATGTATATGTGCCTGGCTGTCCTCCAAGACCCGAAGCGATTATTGATGGTGTTATAAGAATCCAGGATCTTGTTGGTAAAGAAAATCTCAGAAGAAGAAATACAGAACAATACAAAGCATTATTAGAAAGCTACGGAATACAATAATAATGGCCTTAACTAACGAACATATTAAGCAAAGACTGATTGAGAAATTCGGAGAGCAGGTTAGTGCTTTTGAAGAACCTTATGGTATGCTGACTTTTGAAGCGCCTAAGGAAATGAACCTGAAAGTACTCAACTTTTTATACGATGATGCAGAGTTGAAGTTTCGGTTTCTTACAGATATCACAGGAGTGCACTACCCGGGCAAAACCGGGCAGGAACTGGCAGTTGTTTATCACCTGCATAACCTGGAAGATAATGTGAGGATTCGGTTTAAAGTTTTTACCGATATCAATCAGCCTGATGTGTACACGGCCACTGGCCTTTTCTCTTCAGCTAACTGGATGGAAAGAGAAACCTATGATTTTTTCGGGGTTAATTTTGTAGGCCATCCTAACCTGAAAAGGATTTTGAATGTAGATGAAATGGATTACTTCCCGCTGAGAAAAGAATTTCCGCTGGAAGATCAGACGAGGATTGATAAAGACGATGAAATGTTTGGAAGAGGTTGATTAGTTAATGAGTCAATTTGAAAATTAATAATGTCAGAACACCATATCAAATTACCCGAAGGCTCAATTGAGAAAACCACCACCACGCTGAACCTGGGCCCTACCCACCCGGCCACCCACGGTGTAATGCAGAATATCCTGGAACTGGATGGTGAAAGAATCGTTTCAACAGAACAAACCATTGGCTATATACACCGGGCATTTGAAAAGCTGGCTGAACGCCGTCCGCTGGCACAAATCACAACACTTACAGACCGCCTGAATTATTGCTCTTCTCCGCTGAATAATATGGGTTGGCACATGACCTGTGAGAAGTTGCTGGGAGTGAAAACGCCGAAGAGGGTGGATTATCTCCGGGTTATTATCATGGAGCTTTCCAGAATTTCTGATCACCTGATCTGCAATTCCATTGTAGGTGTGGATGCTGGTGCTTACACCGGCTTTCTGTATGTGATGCAATACCGGGAACTGATTTATGAAATATATGAAGAGGTTTGCGGAGCAAGACTTACTACTAATATTGGCCGTATCGGCGGGTTCGAACGAAACTTTAATGATATAGCATTCCAGAAACTTGAAAAATTTCTGAAAGAATATCCTGCTGTTCTGAAAGAATTTGAAAACCTGTTTCAGCGCAACAGGATTTTTATGGAAAGAACTATGGGAACAGGAGCCATCAGTGCTGAAAGGGCATTGAATTATGGGTTTACCGGCCCTAACCTTCGTGCAGCAGGTGTTGATTATGACCTTCGGGCACATTCACCCTATTCCAGCTACGAAGATTTTCAATTCAACATACCAGTAGGTACTACCGGTGATAACTACGACCGTTGGCTAGTTCGTAACCAGGAAATGTGGCAGAGCCTGAGCATTATTGAACAGGCTTACCAAAAAGTACAGGAGTTCAAAGGTGCAGAAGCAGAAGTATATCATGCTGATGTGCCTGAGTATTACTTGCCTCCCAAAGCAGATGTATATACAAAAATGGAAGCGTTGATCTGGCATTTTAAGATCATCATGGGAGAGACCGAAATCCCTGCAGGAGAGGTCTATAACTCTATTGAGGCTGCAAATGGTGAGTTAGGATTTTACCTGATCAGTGATGGTGGCCGTTCACCGTATCGTTTGCATTTCCGCAGGCCTTGTTTTGTGTATTACCAGGCTTTTGAAGAGTTGATAAAGGGTTCGATGTTGAGCGATGCGATTATGACGATGAGTAGCTTGAACCTGATAGCCGGAGAATTGGATGCTTAGATTTTGTCACCCTAAGTCCTGAGCTTGTCTAAGGATTGAAGGGTGAATTAAATGAATAAAGAAAATGAGTTTGAGTTTTTCAGACGAGAAATTAAAAGAGGTACAAAGCATTGTTGACCGCTATCCGCAGGGAAAGCAGAAGAGTGCATTGATACCGGTTTTACACCTGGCCCAGGAAGAATTTGGTGGCTGGCTCAGTACAGCAACCATGGATTATGTAGCATCAGTACTGAACCTAAAGCCAATCGAAGTATATGAAGTGGCTACCTTCTACAGCATGTTCAACCTGAAACCAGTTGGTAAATACCTATTTGAAGTTTGTCAAACAGGTCCCTGTATGCTGAACGGTAGTGATGACATTGTGAAATACATTTACGAAAAGCTGGGAATCAAGCCGGGTGAAACAACGGAGGACGGAATGTTTACCCTGAAAACGGTTGAATGTCTAGGCGCCTGTGGATATGCACCTATGATGCAGCAGGGAAAATATTATAAAGAGCATCTGACCAAAGAGAGGATAGATTCAATCATTGCTGAATGCAGGAATACTGCAGCAGCTAAAAACTAAGGCTTGAAAAAGCTATTAGTCATAGTTCTTTTACTAACGGCAGTTGTAGCCGGTGCACAAACAGAAGAAGCAAAACTGGCAACAACGATAAAAGAATTTCACCAGGCATTGGTAAAAGGGAATACGGTTTCCATTAACCAACAGACCGATAAAGTATTGAGTTATGGGCATAGCAACGGTTGGGTAGAAACTAAAAATGAGCTGATCAAAAACTTGGAAACAGGTTATATGAAATATAATAGCTATAAAGAAGACAGCTTGCAGGTAATGATTAATGGAAATATGGCGCATGCAAGATTTGTAGCAGATATAACAGCTACATTGAACGGAAAAGAAGGCAACTTTCATTTGAAAGTGCTGGAAGTCTGGGTGAAGAAAGGAAAAAGATGGTTGTTGTTTGCGAGGCAGGCTGTGAGGGGATAATTGATAACATAATTATATAAACTAACACCCTTTCGGGGTATATGGGAAGAAAATTATTACTAGACAAAGCACACATTGAAGGCATCCGATACTATGATGTGTACCGCCGTGAAGGAGGTTACCGTAGTGTGGAAAAGGCGTTGAAGTCAATGACGCCTGACCAGGTGACGGATGAAGTTAAGAAAAGCGGTCTTCGTGGTCGTGGCGGTGCAGGCTTTCCAACTGGAATGAAGTGGAGCTTTTTGGCAAAACCTGAAGGTGTTCCCCGTTACCTGGTGGTGAATGCGGATGAATCAGAACCCGGAACTTTCAAAGACCGCTACCTGATGGAATTCATTCCACATTTACTGATCGAGGGAATGATCACATCTTCCTATGCATTAGGATCTAACCGTTCTTATATCTATATCCGCGGCGAGTATGCCTGGATAGTTGACATACTGGAACAAGCTATTGCAGAAGCTAAAAATAATGGCTGGTTAGGCAAAAATATTTTGGGCACCGGCTTTGACCTGGAGATATATGTTCAGCGGGGAGCAGGTGCTTACATATGTGGTGAGGAAACAGCCTTGCTGGAATCATTGGAAGGTAAAAGAGGTAACCCCAGGATTAAACCTCCGTTCCCTGCGGTAAAAGGGTTGTGGGATTGCCCTACTGTGGTCAACAATGTGGAGACAATCACTGCAGTTGTTCCAATTGTGAACGAAGGCGGAGAAGAATATGCCAAAATTGGTGTTGGTAAATCCACTGGTACAAAACTTATTTCGGCTTGCGGCAATATTAATAAGCCGGGAGTTTATGAGATCGATATGACCATCTCGGTAGAGGAGTTTATCTACAGTGAGGAGTATTGCGGCGGTATTGCCAACGGAAGAAAACTGAAGGCCTGTATTCCTGGTGGTTCTTCAGTGCCCATTTTGCCGGCTAATCTCTTGCTGAAAACTGCAAAAGGGGAAACAAGGTACATGAATTACGAGAGCCTTTCAGACGGTGGATTCGCTACCGGCTCGATGATGGGTTCAGGTGGCTTCATTGTAATGGATGATAGTCAGTGTGTGGTTCGTCATACGTATACATTGGCAAGATTCTATCGCCATGAGAGCTGCGGACAATGCTCACCCTGCCGTGAGGGAACCGGATGGATGGAAAAAATTCTCTGGAACCTGGAAACAGGCAAAGGAAAGATGAGTGATATTGACTTGTTGTGGGATATTCAAAGAAAAATTGAAGGAAATACGATTTGTCCGTTGGGTGATGCAGCAGCATGGCCGGTGGCCGCAGCAATCCGTCATTTCCGTGATGAATTTGAATGGCATGTTACCAACCCGGATGATGCACAGCGAAGAAATTATGGATTAGGACATTATGCTGATCCGATAAAGGTGGCAACACCTGCATAAATGAATTGTATGGCTGAAGAGAAAAAATTATTTAAAGTAACCATTGACAATATCACCATTGATGTTGAACCTGGTACTACTATCCTGAATGCTGCCCGGCAAATTGGTGGTGATGTAACACCCCCCGCCATGTGCTATTACAGCAAGCTGCAGGGAAGCGGTGGTAAATGCCGTACCTGTTTAGTAGAAGTGGCAGCTGGTTCTGCTGCCGATCCGAGACCAATGCCTAAACTGGTGGCAAGTTGCCGCACTACCATAATGGATGGCATGGTAGTGAAAAATATTACCAGTGAAAGAGTGCTGGATGCAAGAGCCGGTGTTGTAGAATTTTTGTTATTGAACCACCCCCTGGATTGCCCCATCTGTGACCAGGCTGGTGAATGTCACCTGCAGGACCTCAGCTATGAGCATGGTAAGGAAGGTACCCGCTACGAGTTCAAGAGAAGAACATTTGAGAAAGAAGATATCGGCCCATATATACAGTTACACATGACAAGGTGCATTCTTTGTTATCGTTGTACATATGTGGCTGACCAGCTCACCAACAACCGTGTTCATGGAATACTGGACAGGGGTGATCATGCTGAGATATCAACGTATATCTCCAAAGCCATTGATAATGATTTCAGCGGAAATATGATTGATGTTTGTCCGGTAGGAGCATTAACGGATAAAACATTCCGCTTTAAAAACAGGGTTTGGTTTACCAAGCCGGTAGATGCACACCGTGATTGCGATACCCGCCTGCCGGACGGACAGGAATGTTGCGGTAAGGTAACCTTATGGCAAAGAGGGGATGAGGTACTGAGGGTAACAGCCAGAAAGGACCAGTGGGGTGAAGTGCAGAGTTATGAGGGCAAACCAGGTTGGATATGTAATACCTGCCGCTTTGATAAGAAGCATGTAAATGACTGGGTAATTGAAGGTCCGACTAAGATCAGCCGCCACTCCGTAATCTCACAAGGGCATTATGTAGGTTTGCAAAAACCAAAAGAAACCATGCCGGAAGTGATGGGTGGAAGGGCACCGAAGCTGCTGATGGATATTCATGATATCAGTGAAGTGAACAGTGTTGACATCAGTGCTTTGCCAGGGCCGGCAACAAGTAAAACATTTGAAAAGAAAGAACAATAATAGCAGACCATGTATTTACTGGCATTAGACCTGTGGTTGATTATAGAGAAAGCAGCATTGATACTTTGTATCATTGGCCTCTCCTTTTTTATTGCTATGTACACCACTTTGGCTGAGCGTAAAGTGGCTGCATGGATGCAGGATCGCCGTGGTCCCAGCCGTGCTGGCCCATGGGGAATTTTTCAGCCATTGGCAGACGGTGGTAAGTTGTTTTTCAAAGAAGAAATTATCCCGCTGGCGTCTTCAAAATTCCTTTTCATATTGGGTCCTGCTATGGCAATGACAACTGCCCTGTTGACAAGTGCAGTAATTCCATGGGGAGGAAACCTTCATTTGTTTGGCCGTGATATTTCCCTGCAGATAGCAGATATTAATATTGGTATCCTTTACATTTTTGGTGTGGTTAGTTTGGGTGTTTACGGTATTATGATCGGGGGATGGGCTTCTAATAATAAATTTTCACTACTTGCTGCTATTCGCGGTGCATCACAAATGATCTCTTACGAACTGGCCATGGGCCTGGCACTGATAGCTGTACTGATGCTCACCGGCACGTTGCAGATGAGCGGTATTGTTGGAAACCAGATGACAGGCAATAACCTCTGGCATATTTTTTTACAGCCTCTTGGTTTTATTATCTTTTTCGTCTGTGCATTGGCAGAATGTAACCGTACACCATTTGACCTGCCTGAAGCAGAAAACGAATTAAACTTTGGTTACCACCAGGAATATTCATCCATGAAACTGGGCTTTTACCTGTTTGCAGAATATATTAATATGTTTATCAGCAGTGCGGTAATGGCAACTTTATTCTTTGGCGGGTATGATATTTTGCCTTTTGTGGATGAAACGAAATGGGGATTATCTGAAAACCTGCTGACGATATTGGGTTTCTGTGCTTTGATGGCAAAAACATTTTTCTTCCTCTTTGTGTTCATCTGGATTCGCTGGACGATACCCCGTTTCCGTTATGATCAGCTGATGGGATTGGGATGGAAGAAACTGATACCATTGGCGCTGGCCAATATGATCATTACGGCAGCAGTGATATTGTGGTTGAAAAAGTAAGTGAAGACATAAATATATATTTGCGAAAATTTAAAAGCTGAAAAGCTTTATGCAATTAACAAACAGAGCAACAGCAGTAGACAGGAGGCCAATGAATGCATTGGAGAAAATTTACCTGTGGAATATTCTGAAGGGTATGGCTGTTACTTTTAAACACATGTTCAAGAAAAGGCCGACTATCAATTATCCTGAGCAAAAGCGTCCTTTTTCACAGGTATTCCGTGGCCTGCATGTACTGAACCGTGATGCCGAGGGAAGGGAAAATTGTACAGCCTGTGGTTTATGTGCTGTGGCCTGTCCTGCCGAAGCTATTACCATGGAAGCTGCCGAAAGATTACCTGGTGAAGAGCATTTGTACAAGGAAGAAAAATATGCGGCTAAATACGAGATAAACATGTTGCGTTGTATTTTTTGTGGTTTATGTGAGGAGGCTTGCCCGAAAGATGCCATTTATTTGTCGCAGACTTTTGCGCCGGCTAATTATGGAAGAAAAGGATTTATATATAAAAAGGAAGACCTGCTGATTCCCCACCCGGTAAATGAGCCAGAGGCCTATAAAAAGGCGTTGGGAGAAAAGGCAGCCCTGAAAAATTAATTGATCAAACCAATTGCTTTCCGCTCAGGCGGTTGAGATATGAACATTACGCAAATACTATTCTGGTTCCTTTCTGTCATGGCTATTTTCAGTGGCCTGATGATGATTACCAGCAAGAACCCCGTTCACAGTGTGCTGTGGCTGATTGTCACCTTCTTTGCTATTTCCGGTCATTACATTTTATTGAATGCTCAGTTCCTGGCAATTGTAAACATCATTGTATATGCCGGAGCAATTATGGTTTTGTTTCTGTTTGTGATTATGCTGATGAACTTAAACAAAGAAACTGAGCCGCAAAAAAGCCGCTGGCTAAAAATGGCTGGTGCCGTGGCAGGAGGCTGTTTATTGCTGGTAATGGTAGCCGCATTGAAAGACTCGGATATCAAACAGCAGCAGGCCCTGGTGAAAGAAGGGAATATCGGTTTGATTCAGACATTAGGGAAGGAATTATTCAGCACTTACGTGGTGCCGTTTGAGATAAGCAGTATTTTATTTTTAAGTGCCATGGTTGGTGCTGTGGTGATTGGTAAAAAAGAATAATATGCCCATCAACTATTATATATTTCTTTCTATTGCCCTTTTCAGCATCGGCATAGTGGGTGTTTTGACACGCCGCAATGCTATTATCATTTTTATGTGTATTGAATTGATGCTAAATGCAGTGAATTTATTATTAGTGGCATTTTCAAAAATGCACCACCTGCGGCTGGCAGAGACCAATGCAGTGGCGGGGGCTGACGGGCAGTTATTTGTATTCTTCATCATGGTGGTAGCTGCAGCAGAGGTAAGTGTGGGGTTGGCCATCATTGTAATGATGTACCGGAATATACATTCAGTAGATGTGAATTTTTTAAACAGGTTAAAACATTAACAGCAGGGCTGGATTATTATGCAGAATGCTTTACAGATAGTTTATCTTATTCCGCTGTTGCCGCTGATCGGTTTTTTGATCAACGGATTAGGAAGAAAACATTTATCCAAACCAGTGATAAGCCTGGTGGGGTGTGGTACTATTCTCGCATCATTTATACTCAGTATTTGGGTATTTATGGAGGTAAAAGGCGGAAACACCTATGATGCTCATTATTTCAACTTTATTTCAGTTGGAAAACTGGTTATCCCATTCGCTTTTAAAATTGATCAGCTTTCTTCATTATTCCTTCTAATTATTACAGGCGTTGGGTTTCTTATTCATGTTTACTCTACTTCCTACATGCATGAAGAAAAGGCTGAGCATTTTGGCAGGTATTTTTCCTACCTGAACCTGTTCGTTTTCTCCATGCTATTGCTGGTAATGGGCGCCAACTTTGTGATCCTGTTCATAGGATGGGAGGGTGTCGGACTTTGCTCCTACCTGCTCATTGGCTACTGGTTTAAGAATACAGCGTATAACAAAGCAGCCAGCAAGGCATTCATCATGAACCGCATTGGCGACCTTGCTTTTCTTATCGCCATTTTTTGGCTGATTGCTAAACTGGGCACTGTTTCTTTTTCGGAAGCGTTTACTGCAGCTAATCTTGCCAAGTTGAAAGCACTGGATATAACCGTAATCACCGTTTTACTTTTTGTTGGTGCTACCGGTAAAAGTGCACAGATTCCACTGTACACATGGTTGCCTGATGCGATGGCAGGTCCTACACCGGTTTCTGCCCTTATCCATGCGGCAACGATGGTAACGGCCGGCATCTATATGATAGCCCGCAGCAATGTGTTGTACTCGCTGGCGCCGCTAACCATGGATATTGTGGCGTATACAGGTTTGGCCACCGCTTTATTAGCTGCTGCAATAGCCCTCAAGCAAAATGACATAAAGAAAGTATTGGCTTATTCTACCGTAAGCCAGTTAGGTTTTATGTTTCTTGCGTTAGGTACAGGAGCCTATGTGGCGGCTGTTTTCCATGTGATGACACATGCCTTTTTCAAAGCATTACTGTTCCTGGGTAGTGGCAGTGTTATCCATGCCATGAGTGGTGAACAGGATATTCGTAATATGGGAGGACTGAATAAGAAGCTTAAAATTACTTTCATCACCTTCCTGATCGGCTGTATTGCTATTGCCGGTATCCCGCCATTTAGCGGATTCTTTTCAAAGGATGCGATTTTGCTGAGTGCATATATTAAAAGCCCGGTACTCTATGGCATTGCTTTATTTACAGCATTGCTGACGGCATTCTATATGTTCCGGTTGTTATTCATCACTTTCACTGGTACATTCAGGGGAACTGATGACCAGAAGCATCATTTGCATGAAAGCCCTGCTTCGATAACCATTCCGCTGATAGTATTGGCTGTTCTTTCCATTATTGGCGGTTTCGTTGGTATCCCTGAAGCGATTATGCATGGAGGAGATAAGTTAACAGCTTTTCTTTCTCCTGTAATTGCTCAGCATGGTGAACATACTGTTTCTCATTCAACGGAGTATATGCTGATGGGATTATCAACTGCTTTAGTTGTTGTAATGATTATTGCAGCCTGGTTTGTATTCAGAAATTATCAGCGTAGCGAAGCAACTGGATTTGGGAAAGTACTGGAGAATAAATGGTATGTGGATGAGCTATATGAAGCGGCCTTTGTAAAACCGTTAAAGAGATTTGGTTCATTTTTAAATAATGTATTTGAGAAATCTGTGGTGGATGGGTTGGTGAACGGGGTAGGAAAGGCAGTGAACTACAGCAGCCGCCAGTTACGTCTTTTGCAGAGTGGCCAGGTAGGCAGCTATGTGCTGCTGATGGTATTAAGTATGGTGGTGTTTTTTGTCATCCAGTTTTTTATTAGAAAATAACCGGGTTTATTAGAAATAGATTATGATTCCAGTTTTATTGATATTGGTTCCGTTGCTGACCGGCTTAGCTGCTTTCTTTCTGAAGAATGAGAAAACGGTTCGCTCCTGGGCATTATTTTCATCATTGATAACCCTTGCAGTTTCCGTAGCCGGTCTTACCCTGCTGAAGGATGCAAAATATATGGCTCATCAATGTGAATGGATGCCGGCACTGGGCAGCAGTTTTTCTGTAAAACTGGATGGAGTAGGATTGATCTTAACTTTATTAAATGCTGTTTCATTCCCGCTGATTTTTATAGCCACCTGGAATACATCCTATAAAAATGCCAGGAACTTTTTTGCACTGATGCTTCTTGGCCAGGCTGGTATGATGGGTGTGTTTTTGGCAATGGATGCGTTGTTGTTTTACTTCTTCTGGGAATTGGCACTTATCCCCATGTATTTTCTCTGTTCACAATGGGGTGGTGAAAAACGAATTGCCGTTACGATCAAATTCTTCATTTATACTTTTGTTGGCTCTTTGCTGATGCTGATAGCTATTTTGTTTGTATACAGCAAAACAACTGACAAGTCATTCAGTCTTCAGTCATTTTATGATGTTGCCGTTACATTGAACAGCAAGCAACAGAACCTGGTATTCTGGCTCATGTTTGCAGCATTTGCTATCAAGATGCCGATCTTTCCTTTACACACCTGGCAGCCTGATACCTATGAACAGGCACCAACCGCTACTACTATGGTGCTGAGCGGTGTAATGGTAAAGATGGGTGTGTTTGGGGTTATTCGCTGGTTGTTTCCGATCGTTTCCGGTGCTTCTTTTCAGTGGGGAGATTTCATCACACCGCTGGCAATCATAGGTATGATCTATGCTTCACTGATTGCTCTCCGGCAGGATGACCTGAAAAGATTGGTAGCTTATTCATCCATTGCCCATATTGGTTTGTTATGTGCTGGTTTATTTACACAAAACACAAGTGGAGTACAAGGGGTTATGATCCAAATGTTCAGCCATGGTATTAATATCATTGGCTTGTGGATTGTGGTAGAATGGATCGAAAGAAATACGGGTACCCGTAAAATGTCTGAGTTAGGAGGTTTGGCACAAACAGCTCCTGCACTGGCAATTTTCTTTGTGATCATTGCCCTGGCCAATATTGCCCTGCCACTCACAAATGCATTTGTTGGTGAGTTCTTGATTTTTAACGGAATACTTAGTTCGTATACACAATACTATGTTTGGTTTACTGCAATGGCTGGTATTTGCATAATATTAGCAGCTGCTTACACTTTACGTATGGTACGAAAAGTGGCCTACGGCCATGTGAATGAGATTACGGCTAAGGTTACAGATATCCGGTTCAATGAAAAGCTGGCTTTAGGGATAATTGTGGTCCTGATTTTCTGGATGGGGGTATTCCCTCAGCCGATGCTTGACCTGACCAATGGTGTGACAGAATCGATTGTAAATAAGTTTGAAGTAATAAGGTACCCCGCAGTACCTAAGTGATAAATAACGTATGAACGCATTAATATTATCGGCTATTCTCGGGGTTTTGATGATGTTCAGCAGTTTTTTGCTGAAATCAAAAACTATTGTCCGTAATGTGGCCATTGGTGGAATGGTTCTTTTGATCGTGGTAAACATGCTCGAGTTTTCTGGTGTAAAGTTTTTTGAGATCAATACTCGTGGTATGATCGGTTTTGACCGTTTTGCTTTGGTGTTTAACACTATTATGTTTGCTTCCACATTACTTTATTTCCTGCTCTCTGCAAGGGATATGGAAAAGGTGGGTGTAAACTATGCCGAGTATTTTGCGTTGATATTTTTCATTCTATGTGGTGTTACATTAACGGCGTCTTTTAAATCGCTGCTGGTGCTTTTCCTGGGAATAGAAATAATTTCCATCCCGCTATATATCCTTACGGGCAGTGATAAAAGGAACTTAAAAAGTAATGAGGCTGCGCTGAAGTATTTCCTGATGGGTTCATTTTCTACCGGTATTATGCTCATGGGTATTGCGTTGGTATATGGTGCAAAAGGCACATTTGATACAGCCGCTATCGATACTTATTCGCAGGCTGCGCCTTCTGCGTTGCTTATAGGGGGGATGCTTCTGCTGATCTTTTCAATGGGGTTCAAGGTGTCGGTAGCTCCATTTCATTTTTGGACACCGGATGTGTATGACGGAGCACCTACTGTTTTCACCTCATTTATGGCCACTATTGTAAAAGCGGCCGTTTTCATAGGGTTTATCCGTTTGTTCGATCAGACCTTTGGCAATCTTCAGGCACAATGGCAACTCTTCTTTGCAATTATCACAGCTATTACCCTTTTGATTGGAAATATCACAGCTGTATTCCAGCAGAGTGTAAAAAGGATGCTGGCTTATTCCAGTATTTCCCAGGCAGGGTTCATGCTGCTGGCCGTATATGCCATGAATACAGATGCCAAGGAAGGGTTATTGCTTTATACAGCAGCCTATAGTCTCGCTACAATTGGGATTTTTGCTGTTCTCATTAAGATGAGCGATTACACATTTGAAGGATTCAATGGCCTTGCAAAGCATCATCCGCTGCTAGCTGCCACTACAACGATCTTCCTGCTTTCATTAGCTGGGATTCCGCTGACAGCCGGATTTCTCTCAAAATTTTACATGCTTAAAGCTGCAATGGCAACCGGAAAAAATTTATGGTTAGTAATCTTTGCTGTTTTGATGGCTGCGGTTAGTGTCTATTATTATTTCCGGGTTATTCAGGCTATGTACTTCAAGGATGGTGAGCCTCAGTCTATACACGCAACACCAGTTTTCAAATGGACCCTGGTAATATTAGCCGGGCTTGTTATATTACTGGGCATTTATCCCAATCTTATTATTGGCTGGCTTTATTTCTAAGGATAGGAAAAACCGGCTTCGTTCCACCTGTCAAAAAACAGTTTTTCCAAGGCTCAAAGGATTTACCTTTGAAAAGCCGTTATGAATTTTGCAGATATATTTTCATTAGCATTCCGCACTATCAGGGGAAATAAGCTCAGAACAGGGCTCACGGTAGCGATCATTGCTTTCGGTATCATGGCGTTGGTGGGTATCATTACTGCCATAAAAGCCATGAACCAAAAATTTACTGAAAGCTTTTCTACAATGGGTGCTAATAGCTTTACCGTACGTTTCAAAGAAAGACAAATTCGTTTTGGCGGAGGCGGCAACCAGGACGTAAAGCTCACTAAAAAAGGAGGTCGCAAAGAAAAGAAATCAAACCTTGGCAAACTGATCACACAAGATGAAGCTGAGTTATTTGTTCAGCGATTCAATTTCCCTTCAGTAAAAAGCATCTCTCTTTTTGGCAATCGCAACAATATTGTCTCCCATGAGAACAGAAAGACAAGTCCCAATGTGATGATGTTTGGTGGAGACGAGAATTATTTAATGCTGAACGGATTCAACCTGTTGGCAGGAAGAAATATCAACCGGCTGGATGTGCAAACAAGCCGCAATGTTTGTATCCTTGGATATGATGTCGCCAAAAAATTATTTAAGCAGGGAGCTGAAAAAGCTGTTAATGCTGTGGTCAGGATCAATAATATCCCCTACAGGGTGTTGGGTGTGCTGGAGAGCCGTGGTTCCACGTTTGGCTTTAGCCGGGATAATGTGATCATTACTTCCTATAAAAATATTGACAGAAATTTTCCTTCCGGGTTCTCGTATGTTGTTGCTGTTATGACCAATGATCTCCTGAAAGTGAATGAGGCAATGGGAGAAGCAGAAGGTATTTTCCGGGCAGTTCGTAAGCTTACCATAACAGAAGAGAGCAATTTTGTGCTTGACAGGAGTGATAGTGTTGCTGAAAAAGCAATGAACAGCCTGCGATTTCTTACGGTTTCTGCAACCGTTATTGGCTTGATCACACTTATTGGAGCGGCTATCGGCCTCATGAATATAATGCTGGTATCAGTCTCTGAAAGAACCAGGGAGGTAGGCCTTGTAAAAGCGATAGGGGGAAAGAGCAGCATGGTGAGCCGGCAATTCTTAATGGAAGCGATCATTATCAGTTTACTGGGGGCTTTACTTGGCATTATCCTAGGCATCATGGTGGGAAATCTGTTTTCCATAGTACTTAAAACAGGCTTTGTGGTTCCCTGGAACTGGGTTATTTATGGCATTGTATTATGCACTATTGTGGGTTTATTGGCCGGACTTTATCCTGCATTAAAAGCAGGGCGGCTCAACCCGATTGAGGCCTTGCGATATGAGTAGAAAACCTCAAAATTGACCTGCATCCAGTTCTGAAAAAAAGAGGTGAAATTCTCATCAAATTATCCGGTTCCAAGTTGTTCCGTTTGAAAAAATCCTTAACTTGACCCCCCTTACCAAAAAAATGAGGAAAGGAGAACATTGTTTAAACTTTTTTCTTAGCATTGTACGACTGAAAAATGGATTAGTACATTTCATTAAAAACAAAAATTAAAAATTAAGATCATGGCAGAGATTAAACCAACTGCAACGGCTTCAGTTAAGGCCACATCGGTTCAACCCAAAAAAAGCAGTAACGCTATTTCATGGATTGCGCCTGTCGTTTGTATTATTGGCGGTTATGCTATTTGGCGTTTTATGATGGGTAATCCCAGTGGATTTGAACAACCAGATGCATCTGGTGGATTCTGGCCTCACCACTTAAAACCAAAAGATGCCTTCCACAGGATTTATGAGGGTGGTATCATCGTTCCGTTGTTGATTGGAATGTTCCTGATGGTAGTTGTTTTCTCTATTGAGAGATTTTTAACTATCAGAAAAGCATTAGGTAAAGGCTCAATTTCTGATTTCGTTAGAAAAGTACAATACCACCTGGCAAATCGTAATGTGGATGCAGCATTGTCTGAGTGCGACAAACAAAAAGGTTCTGTAGGTAATGTAATGAAGGCAGGTCTTCGTCGCTACAAGGAAATGATCTCAGAAGGTAATTTGAATACAGACCAAAAGGTTATCGCTATTCAAAAAGAAGTAGAAGAGGCGACAGCATTGGAATTGCCGATGCTTCAGAAGAATCTGGTGTTCCTTTCTACCATTACTTCGGTAGGTACCCTGATCGCCCTGTTGGGTACGGTAATGGGTATGATCCGCTCATTCGCCGCTTTGGGTGAAGAGGGTGGTGCTGGTGCAGCTGCTGACCTGGCTGTAGGTATCTCTGAGGCCTTATATAATACGGCTTTGGGTATTGGTACTTCAGCTATCGCCCTGATCATGTATAACGTATTCACTACCAAGATCGACTCAATAACATACGGCATTGATGAGTCTGGTTTTACACTTACACAAAGCTTTGCTTCTCTTTACAAATAAGAGGAACTTTTTTGTGGAAAAATGAACCCCATTCATCTCATTTCTAAAATATTTGTAAACAATGCCTAGTGTTAAAATACCAAGGAAGAGTACAGATACGGATATGACCCCCTTTGTGGACATAGCCTTCCTGATTCTCTCTTTCTTTATCATGGCTACAAAATTCAAGCCGCCTGAGCCAGTAGAAATTACCACTCCGGGATCGGTATTGTCTCAAAAATTGCCTGAGAATAATGCTGTTATGGTGATAATAGATTCTTCTAATAAGGTTTATTTTACCATTTTATCCGATAAGGATAAAAGCAAGTTTGATGATATTATTGAGAACATCAATACAACCCGGAACCTTGGATTAACGCCTGCTGAAAAGACGAATTTCAGGCAAACATTTGCGGTGGGTGTGCCTTTCGGTAGCCTGAAGCAGTTGCTTGCAACGCCGGCTGATCAACAGGGAGCAATAAAGCAACCCGGCATACCAGTGATGGACTCTGCCAATAATGAACTGGTTTGGTGGATTGCGGCAGCAAAATCTGCTTTTGCGGGTCAATCGCTTAATTACCTGATCAAAGGTGACGGACACTCCAAGTATCCGGCTTTTGAAGCAGTAGTTAGTGCTCTGAAACGAAACGATGAATTCAAGTACAACTTAGTAACAGCCCTGGACGACATTCCATCTAATTCTGAATTGGATTTGTATAACAGGAGAGTTACTAAATAATTTTAAAAAAAAAATCAGTAAATCATGGCAAGTATAGATACCGGTGGTGGCGATAGTGGCCACAAAAAAGGACCAGGGGTCAAGAAGGCCAAAAAGCTTTCTACCCGGGTAGACATGACGCCGATGGTGGATCTGGGCTTTCTGCTGATTACTTTCTTCGTTTTTACGGCAACAATGACGACTCCTACAACAATGGACCTGAATATGCCGAAAGATGTTAAAGATGAAAAGCAACAAACAGAAGCTAAAGAATCCAGCGTACTGACCATTATGCTTGGAAAAGCAAACCAGGTGTACTACTATGAAGGAAAACTGGTAGTGGATGCAACTGGTAATAATTTCAAATCAACAACATTCAAGGGTATCCGTGAGGTGATCATCAATAAAAAGAAAGATGTAATCAGCCGTCACCAACATGATGAGACCTGTAAAAAAACACAGGATAAAGCTAAAGAGAAGGGAGATCCTGATTGGGAAAAGGCTTGTCTTGACAGGGATTTCATCGTTGTGATCAAGCCCGATGCAGATGCTACTTACAGCAATACTGTAGATATACTTGATGAAATGACCATTAACCAGGTGAAAACCTATGCAATGGTTAAGATATTACAACAGGAAATTGATTTGATCAAAGCTACAGAAGCAACCAATGGTATAAAATAGTTTGCCGGCAGTTATGGAATGACAAAGCTGTGTGCATCTAATTAAAAACGTTTAACTCATGGAAGCCAACAAGATTTTATCCGCCGACATTCTTGACCTGATCTTTGAAGACAGGAACAAGGACTATGGTGCTTATGAGTTGAGAAAAACTTATAACCGCCGCATTACCCGGGCTTTAATTATCACTGCATCCATTGCTGCTCTTGCCTTAGGCGGATCAGTTCTTTCCAGCTCTCTTAAATCTAAGAAGGATGGTAAAGTAAAAATGCAGGAAGTTACCCTTCAGGATATTAAGCAGGAAGAAGAGAAGAAAGTTGTTCCTCCTCCTCCTCCTCCTCCTAAAGTGGAACCCCCGAAAGTAGAAATGAAACAGTTTACTCCTCCTGTTATCAAAAAAGATGAAGAGGTCGAAAAACCACCTCCACCACAGGAAGAGTTGAAGGATGTAAAGATCGCTGAGATCGACCAGGAAGGTATAAAAGATGACAATATTGCCACACCTGTTGCTATTGATGAAGGAAAGCAGATCGTAGAAGAGAAAAAAGAAGATCCTGATGAAAATAAGATCTTTGATAAAGTGGAGATTGAAGCAGCCTTTCCTGGTGGCGATAGCAAATGGCGCCGTTATCTTGAAACAAACTGTAATGGCCAGGTAGCTACAGACAATGGAGCTCCGGAAGGAACTTATACCACCATTATCCAGTTCGTGGTTGATAAAGAGGGAAATATCAGTGATGTAAGGCCTATGACCAATCACGGTTATGGAATGGAAGAAGAGGCTATGAGGGTTATTAAAAAGGGTCCTAAATGGACACCTGCCGTGCAAAATGGACGTTCAGTAAAAGCCTATCGTAAACAACCTATTACATTCCAGGTTTTGGGTGAGTAATCACAATCAGATTCAATATAAATCCTTTCTGGCAACAGAAAGGATTTTTTGTTTTCGGCTGTTCAGTAATCAAATCTAATTTTGAGGAATGATGACCAAGCTATCGGGTTGGGATGATACTATTGTGGCAATAGCCACTCCACAAGGTGTGGGCGCAATAGGTATTATCAGGTTAAGTGGCAGCAAGGCTTTTGAGATTATTAACCACTTGTTTCCTTCCAAAAATTTAACAATAGAGCCCACTCATACTTTGCATGTAGGTTATTTAAAGGAAGAGGATATAGTACTGGATGAAGTAGTTGTGTCCCTTTATAAAGCTCCCAGATCTTACACTGGTGAAGATGTAATTGAGATCAGTGCCCATGGTTCACCTTTTATTCATCAGCAAATAATGGAAGCCTGTGTAAAACTGGGTGCCAGGCTGGCTAAACCTGGAGAGTTTACTCAACGGGCATTTTTAAATGGGAAACTGGATTTAGCCCAGGCCGAAGCCGTAGCTGACCTGATTGCATCTAATACAGCAGCGTCTCAAAAAGCAGCGCTTCATACTATTCGTGGTGGTTTTTCAGCCGATTTGAAAGATTTAAGGGACAGGTTACTGAAGTTTTCAGCTTTAATTGAACTGGAACTTGACTTTTCCCAGGAAGATGTAGAGTTTGCTGATCGCAAGCAGTTCAATGAATTAATTAATGAAATTCAATCTTCTACTGACAAATTGATCAGTTCATTTCAGTTAGGGAATGTTATACGAAATGGTGTAAGCGTTGCCATCGTGGGTAAACCCAATGCAGGGAAGTCTACACTGTTAAATAATCTTCTCAACGAGAACAGGGCAATTGTAAGCGATATACCCGGAACTACAAGGGATACCATTGAAGAGATTATCAATATTGACGGAATTCTTTTCAGGCTTATTGATACAGCAGGAATAAGAGAACACACAACTGATGTTATTGAGTCAGCAGGTATTGAACGAAGTCTTAAAAAAATTAAGCAGGCCGACCTGGTTCTTTATGTATTTGATGTCAATGAAGAAATTGCTGAACTAAAAACATGGCAGCAACAGGCAGACAAGGATGGGTTAAGATTTTTATTAGTGGCAAACAAAATTGACAGCGCTGACGAAAAAGAAGTTCGGGAAAAATTCGCAGCCTTTGACCGCATTGTTTTTATCTCTGCAAAGAATAATATGCATACAGAAGTATTGAGAGAAAAGATGGTTGATCTGGTTCTGGAAGGAAAAGTTCAACCCGAGAATACAATTATCACCAATGCAAGACACTTTCATGCTTTAAAAGAAGTGGCCCGGTCGTTAAAGGATATTAAAGAAGGGCTTGACAAAAAAATACCGGGTGACTTACTGGCACTGGATATCAGGCGCAGCCTCCATTACCTTGGAGAGATAACGGGAGAGATTACCAATGAAGATCAGTTAGATTATATTTTCTCCAAGTTCTGTATCGGAAAGTAATTACAATCCCGCTTTTTCTGTGCCTGGTTCTTTTCGGGGAAAAAGCAAGTTGATATTTTTTAACATGGCAGTTGCGAGAAGCATGAATACAACCAGTATCAGCAATAAGAACTCCTGCCGCAGGTTTCTCAACCAGAATGCTTCCATGAGAACAAAGGCATGGACAAAACAAATAAGCTTGGCCGCAAATGCATGACTGAATCCCTGATTGGTTAGCAAGTGATGTATATGGGTTTTGTCAGGACTGAAAGGAGATTTTCCATTCCATATCCTCACCGTAAAGACCCTCAATGTATCAAATACAGGTATCAAAACAATACTAAGAACAAAAACCGGTGCATGAGGTAAAACAGGAGATGCAGCAACAAGATTTACCTCCATCAACCGGATACATAATACGGCTGTTACAAATCCCAGTACCAGTGAACCTGTATCGCCCATAAAAATCCGGGCAGGATTAAAGTTGAAATAAAGAAAAGCCAGCATTCCACCGGCCAATGAGAATGCGATCAACGCTGTATTCACATCTCCGCTCATTTTCAGGAAAAGTCCCAGGATTACCAGGCTCATAAAGCCTAATCCACCAGCAAGGCCGTCAATACCATCAATTAAATTGAAAGCATTAGTTATTCCGACTATGGCTAAAATGGTAAAGGTATATTGTGCTGTTAATGGCAGTTCATAAATACCAAACAAACCATCGAATGATGTGATACGGATACCCGCAACTGCCACCAAACTGGCAAGTGCAAATTGTACTACAAATTTATATTTAGCTGAAAGGTCTTTCAAATCATCCATGATACCGAGTGCCAGCAGTACAATGACTGCAAAAAAGAAACTGATCTGGCCGGGCTGATTGCTGAAAGGGAACCATAAAAATAAAGCCGCCATCATACCGGCAACAATAGCCACGCCACCCAGAGTGGGTATCGGGGTTGAATGTTCTTTTCGGGCATTAGGCACATCATAAAGCCTATACTTCCTGATCAGGTTAATAACGGGTGGAATGGTTATTAAAGTAACAACAAATGCGGATAAAAAGCACAACAATGAAAATTTGTAGGTGCTTAGCGACAGATCGATCTGCAGCAGGTAATAGTGGCTTTTCATAATACAGGATTCGAATGGATATTGGTAGATGCAAAGTAGAACAGATCATGTAAAAAAGCAAGTGGTTAAACTATATCTGGCTGAAAATGACAGTTTAAGCGTAAGAATCTGCAGTATTCCGGTAAAGCAGCGGATATTTGCTGCTGACGGACCGTAATTTTCCGGTCTTTTCAGGTAAGGTAATGGAGTCCTTTTTTTGGATAAGCCTCATTGTTTTGTTCTATAGCTATATTGGTTATGGGCTCATCATCTTTTTGCTAAACAATATCCGGGTATTGTTTTCAGGAAATATAAATTTTTCGCAATCAGAACAGCTGCCTGTAACATTAATTGTAACAGCGTATAATGAAGCAAACCTGTTACCACAAAAGATCAGTAATACGCTGGCTATAGATTACCCGGCAGATAAGCTTTCAATTTTATTTGTTACGGATGGTTCCTCTGATAATTCAGCAGAATTGATAAATAAATTTACTTCTATCAAATTAATGCATCTGCCTGAACGCAGGGGAAAATATGCAGCTGTGAAAAGGGCCATGCAGCAGGTGACAACCCCTATTGTAGTATTTAGCGATGCTAATGCAATGCTTAACCCGGAGTGCATTAGCCGTATTGTTTCTCATTATGCTGATCCGAAAGTTGGAGGAGTTGCTGGCGAAAAAAAGATATTAAGAAACAATTATGCATCTGCCGTGGGCGAAGCAGAGGGCCTATACTGGCAGTATGAATCCTTTATGAAACGTCAGGATGCGGAATTGTATTCAGTGGTTGGGGCCGCAGGAGAACTTTTTTCCATCAGGAGCTCATTGTTTACTTCGTCAGATGAAGATATTATATTGGATGATTTTGTAATCTCTATGCAGGTTTGTCTGAAGGGGTATAAGATCCGGTACGAGCCGGATGCGTTTGCGACAGAATTACCTTCTGCCTCGTTGAAAGAAGAAGAAAAAAGAAAAGTGAGAATTTCTGCCGGGGCTTACCAGTCATTACGGTTTTTAAAGGGAATAATGAATCCTTTCCGGCATCCAATATTGAGTTTTCAATTCATTTCAAGAAGATTGTTCCGCTGGGTGTTTTGCCCGGTATTGCTTTTCATACTGTTTGTTTCAAATAGCTGGTTAGTGATACTTGAACCAGGTAACACATTATACGAGATATTACTTTTGGGACAGGTATTGTTTTACTTTTTTGCATTATTCGGCTGGCTGTTTGTTCGCTCGGGTAAAAGAGCCGGTCTTTTTACTATCCCTTTTTACTTTGTATTCATGAATTATTGCCTTGTAAAAGGATTTGCGAGGAATATCAGTGGAAAGCAAACAGTGCTTTGGGAAAAATCAGTCAGGCAAATGGCCTAGCCTTACTAATATGGTTTTAATGCCATGATAATATAGGTACACAACAATTATTTTTGTACTAAACAAATTACATTAATTCTCCCTCCCACATATTAAAGAGCCCGATTGAGTACCTGAAAGGGGTGGGCCCGCAAAGAGCTGATCTTTTAAAAAAGGAATTGGGCATCTTTACCTTTGTTGATTTGTTGAATCATTTTCCATTCCGGCATGTTGACAGGACAAAGCTGAATTCTATTAGTGACATAACCTTTACAACTGAGTTTGCCCAGGTGGCCGGGGTGTTGCTAAGTGTCGAACTGATCGGTCAACGTTCCGGTAAAAGGTTAGTGGCTCAGTTAAAGGATAAAACAGGCATTATCGAACTCACCTGGTTTCAGGGTTTGAACTGGGTGCAAAAAACTTTGCAGGAAGGACAGTCATACCTTGCATTTGGAAGAATTAGTTTTTTTAATGGCCAACCCCAGATTATTCATCCGGAATTAGAGCTATTGGTTCCTGGTGGACCGGCTGAAAAAGAATTCCTCGAACCCATTTATTCTACCACTGAAAAATTAAAGGCAAGAGGTCTCGGCGGAAGACATATAGGAAAGCTTACACAACTGCTGATGGGCATGCTGCATGAAAAGGATATGCCTGAAAATTTACCGGAACCGTTATTGAAACAATTAAAACTGATCAGCCGCTTCAAAGCATACCGCCAGGTACATTTCCCGCAAACGTCCGCCGAGTATGATGATGCAGTAAAGCGAATAAAGTTTGAGGAGCTATTTATGGCGCAGCTTCGGATGAACCTGCTTCGCTCAAGCCGCCACCGTTTTTCTAAGGGAGTGGTTTTTGATAAAGTAGGCGATCTTTTCAATGATTTTTTTAAAAATCATCTTCCATTCGGACTTACCGGTGCACAAAAAAGAGTAATAAAGGAAATACGTACTGATACGGCAAGGGGCAGACAAATGAACCGGCTCTTGCAAGGGGATGTCGGTAGTGGTAAAACAATTGTAGCCGTATTGATAATGTTGCTGGCGGTGGACAATAATTATCAGGCCTGCCTGATGGCTCCGACAGAAATACTGGCGCAGCAACATTTTCAAACGATCAGTGAATTATTGAAGGGAGTGAATGTGCAGGTAGCATTACTTACCGGCTCTACCAAATCAGCCGCCAGGAAAAAAATTTTAAATGAACTGCAAGAGGGTTCTATAAAAATTTTGATCGGCACTCATGCACTAATTGAGGATGCTGTTCAGTTTAATAATCTCGGTATTGTGATCATTGATGAGCAGCATCGCTTTGGCGTGGCACAAAGAGCAAAATTGTGGCAGAAGGCGACCGTGCCTCCGCATATTCTTGTAATGACAGCCACACCCATTCCCCGCACTCTGGCTATGACTGCTTACGGCGATCTTGACTATAGTGTGATCGATGAAATGCCCCCGGGACGGCAACCCATTACCACGGTTCACCGTTATGAATCGCACCGGAGTAAAGTGATGGATTTTATACGGACAGAGATTGATAAAGGCCGGCAGGTGTATATCATTTTTCCTTTAATTGAAGAAAGTCCTAAACTGGATTATGAAAACCTGATGAAGGGCTATGAAAATGTGAAGGCTTATTTTCCGGAACCTAAATACTGGATCAGTATGGTTCATGGCCGTCAACCAGGGGAGCAAAAGGAGGCTAATATGAAAAGATTTGTGGAGCATGATACACAGATAATGGTTTCCACCACGGTGATTGAGGTGGGTGTGAATGTGCCCAATGCCTCCGTTATGGTAATTGAAAGTGCGGAAAAATTCGGCTTGTCCCAATTGCACCAGCTGCGGGGAAGGGTAGGCCGGGGGGCTGAAAAGAGCTATTGCATTCTGCTGACCGGTTCAAAACTGGGTAATGATGCAAGGGAACGCATCCGGATAATGACAGAAACCAATAATGGTTTTGAAATAGCTGAAAAGGATCTTGAGTTGAGAGGGCCCGGAGATATTGAAGGAACACGGCAAAGCGGGGCCTTAAACTTCCGGCTGGCCAGTATAGTCCAAGACAGGCCTTTATTAGAATTAGCCAGAAATATGGCTGCAAAACTGCTGGAAGATGATCCTGACCTCATTTCGGCAGAAAATTTGCGGCTAAAGGAGTTCCTCCATTACCAGAAGGGCAATGTAGTTTGGAGCAAGATTTCGTAACTTAATGACGGACGTATCTAAAGGATTGGGAATTTTACCATGAAAAGACATTTCTTAACACAAGTTTTCAAACCAACTCTGGCAAAAATTAGTTATTTTAAGAAAAATAATTTGACCCTGAAACAGACCATTACGTTAACTGTACTCCTCTTTTCAGCACTTTTTGCAGGTGCCCAGGGAAATATAGAATTTATTGAAAACAAAGGCCAGTGGGATGCCAGTGTGCAGTACAGGGGTGCGGTAAGCAATGGTGATATTTTCATCAGGCAGGGAGGCGGTTTTACTATTGTACAGCATAACCCCACCGATTACAGCAATGTGGCCAAATTTCTGCATGGCCAGAATCCTGATAACACCCCGGTAACAGCCAATGATAGGATCGTCTTACGTTCACATGCATGGAATGTAGATTTTGTAGGGGCATCACCCGGTAGCACAATCGTTGCGGACAAGATGATCAGTACCCATAACAACTATTTTATCGGAAATGACCAATCAAAATGGGCGGGGGGCTGCCGGATTTTCCAGGCATTAACGCTGAAGGATGTCTACCCCAATGTGGATGTCCGTTATTATACCAGCAATGGATATCTCAAATATGATATTATCGTAAAGCCTGGTGGTGATGTTTCCAAGATCGCTTTGAAGTACGATGGAGTTGAAAAACTCCAGGTAAAGAACAAAGAGTTGCTCATTTCCACATCCATCGGTGAATTAAAAGAGTCATCACCGTTTACCTACCAGGCCGAATTGACCGGTCGAAAAGAAATAAACTGCAAGTACTTGCTTAAAGACAATGTGCTTCGCTTTGATGTAAAAGATTACGATCCCACTAAAACATTGGTAATTGACCCGGTTATTGTGTTTTGTTCATTTTCTGGCAGCCAGGCCGATAACTGGGGCTTTACGGCTACATATGGACCCGATGGTAGTATGTTTGGCGGGGGCATAGTATTCAGCACAGGTTTTCCGGTAAGTACAGGAGCTTTTCAAACTACCTTCCAGGGAGGATCAGGTAATTCTCCTACAGATATTGGTATAATAAAATTATCTCCAAATGGAAACAACAGGATTTATGCAACATACATTGGCGGAAGTGCTAATGAGCAACCCCATAGCTTAGTAGTAGACGCCCAGGGTAATCTTGTGGTAGCCGGAAGAACCAATTCCACTAATTATCCTGTGGTAAATCCCGGTGGATTGGTTGGTAGTGGTGGTGGTTTTGACATCGTAGTAACTAAGTTAAATGCGGCCGGAACTGCACTGATAGGATCAAAAAGAATTGGCGGAAATGGCAACGATGGTGTAAACATTTCAGACATCAGGGGTTTGAATTCCCTGCAAAGGAATTATGGTGATGACGGAAGAAGTGAGGTTATTCTGGATGGATCAGGAAATGTGTATTTAGCTTCTTGCACACAATCAGGTAATTTCCCAACAGTCTCAGCCTTTCAAACGACATTTGGAGGGCAGCAGGATGGTGTAGTATTAAAGCTAAATCCAACACTTTCTACAGTTTTGTTTTCCTCTTACCTTGGTGGAAGCGGCGATGATGCCGCCTATGTGCTTTCATTGGGTCCGGGTGGAAATATTTATGTGGGTGGAGGAACAGAAAGTGGTAATATGCCCGGAAGTACAGCAGGAACGGTTGGAACTGCCAATCATGGGTTGATAGATGGATTTGTATCTGTCATAGCCAATAACGGGGCTTCAATTTTAAGAACAACTTACATAGGAACATCAGGCAACGATCAGGTTTTTGGAGTTCAATTCGACCGTAACGGATTTCCCTACGTAATGGGGCAAACCACAGGCAGTTGGACACCACTGAATGCGTTATATGTTGATGCAAATGCAAAGCAGTTTGTAGGTAAGCTACAACCAGATCTTTCAAACTGGGTTTATACTACCACATTTGGTACCAGCTCATCTATACCCAATATTTCACCAGTTGCATTTCTTGTTGACCGTTGTGAAAATGTTTACATCTCTGGCTGGGGCGGAGCAGGTTTTGCAACCGGGTTTACCAGTGCTGGTGTAACAGGAATGCGTACAACAGCAGATGCATTTAAACCAACACCCGATCCTGTTGGGAAAGATTTTTATTTCTTTGTTTTGAAGCGGGATGCTACTGATATTTTGTTTGGTAGTTTCTTCGGAGAAAATAACACTGCTGCCCAGGGCGGAGGCGACCATGTGGACGGTGGTACAAGTCGTTTTGACGAAAACGGGGTGATCTATCAGGCAATATGCGGTAACTGCAAATTAGGTGCGGCCACCGGACCAACCTATCCAACAACAGCCGGTGCATGGTCTACCAACAATATTTCTCCCAATTGTAACCTCACCATGGTGAAGATTGCCATGAATCTGGCAGGCGTTGCATCTAATGTCCAGTCATCTATTAATGGTGTGCCAAGAGATACAGCCGGATGTGTGCCGCTTACGGTAGATTTTATTGATACAGTAGGTACTGCCCAGTCATATGAATGGGATTTTGGTGATGGTTCACCTATCGTAACAACAACAACTCCCAATACTTCTCATGTATACACTTTTACCGGTACTTTCAGGGTTCGCCTGATTGCTATTGATCCAAACACCTGCAATATCCGTGATACATCTTACATGAATATCAGGGTGGGTGACCTAAGGGCTACACTGGCATTTAACCCGGTCAAATTACCACCTTGTGATTCATTCAAATACCGGTTTGATAATTTATCGGTGGCGCCACCTGTGCGGCCATTCGGACCACAGTCTTTCATCTGGGATTTTGGCGATGGTTCACCCAGGATTACAGCCGGCCCGGTTCCTGTATTTCATGATTATGCCGGACCCGGTACTTACACCGTGAGATTAATACTGCCTGACTCAAATTATTGCAATGCGCCTGATTCAATAGAGTTCATCCTGAGTGTGGCCGAAAATGTAGATGCCCGGTTCACCACACCGGCTACAGGTTGTACGCCTTATAACGCCGCCTTTATCAATACTTCGCTGGCAGGGCAAACATGGCTATGGGATTTTGGCGATGGAAATACATCAACTGCGTTTGAGCCTACCCATTTGTATGCTGCGCCAGGAACCTATACTATAACATTGATCGCTTTCAATCCGAATACTTGCAACCTTACGGATACGGCCAGGTTTACGATACAGGTTTTTGATGGACCGACACCGGACTTCAGTTTTGCACCTGTGGTTCCGGCTCCAAACACACCCACCACTTTTACCAATCTGTCCTCACCGGATGCCATTCGCTTTAAATGGAATTTCGGTGATGGCGATTCGCTGATCACTACTTCAAGGGCGCCGGTGCAGCACCAGTATAATGCTACAGGTACATTCAATGCATGCCTTACTGCTTACAATGCGATAGGCTGTGAGAATACTATCTGTCGTGAAGTAAGAGCTGAAATAATACCATTGGTGGATGTGCCCAATGCCTTCACACCATTAAGCGGCGATGTGAATAGTGTAGTATATGTAAAAGGTTTCGGTATTGCTAAGATGCAGTTTACGATCTGGAACCGCTGGGGCCAAAAAGTGTTTGAAACAAACAGCACATCGCAAGGTTGGGACGGAAGGGTAAAAGGAGCTGTTCAGCCTATGGATGTTTATGTTTATACCTTAAATATTGAATTTTTTGATGGAACCAAAACAACTAAAAAGGGTGATATAACGTTGATACGTTAGGTTACAACAAATGTGAACATGAAAAGCAGGATAATCATATTAATGACAATTTTGGGCATGTGTAATGGTATGTCATCATTTGCACAGGATCTGCATTTTTCACAGTTCATGAATTCCCCTTTGCTGACTAACCCTGCCAATACCGGCTTTATGCCGGATGGTGATTACAGGCTGGGGGCTAACTATCGTAATCAATGGGCATCAGTGACTGCATTTCCTTATAAGACAATGAGTGTTTTTGGCGATGTACAAACTATGCAGAACAGGGACAATACCGGCTGGTTAGGATTGGGAGGAGTGATATTGAGGGATGTGGCAGGAACCAGTGTGCTCACCTCCACTAAAATTTACGGGTCTGTTGCCTACCACCAGATGATTAATGCCGGAAGTTTGTTGAGTTTGGGTTTTAATGTGGGCTGGGCCAATAAAAATATCAATACCAGTAACCTTAGTTTTCCCAGCCAATGGAATGGCCAGTTTTTTGACTCTCATCAAACAGGTGCTGCTCCAAAATTTGATGACAACAATATCAACTACCTGGATATGCAGGTGGGTATGAATTACGCCTATTTCCCCAATGAAAGAGCTTATTTAAATGCGGGTTTTTCTGCCATGCATGTTAACCGTCCGAGAGAAACGTTTTTCAGTTCTGAAGAAGGAGTAGATAATAGAGTGCCTGTTCGTTACACCGGGTTCCTGAACGGTAGTTTCAAGCTGAATGATATGCTTATTGTTAACCCGAATGTGTATGCTTCGCTCCAGGCAAAATCATATGAAATTGTGGGCGGGCTGAATGCCCATTACAACGCATCGGGTGATGGAGAGAAAGTGTTGATTGCCGGACTCTATTACCGCTACCAGGATGCGTTCATTCCCATGGTTGGGTTGGGCTTTAAAGATTACACCTTCACCTTCACCTACGACGCTACTACTTCTTCATTAAAGAACTTTAATGGTGCCAGGGGTGCTCTTGAATTTTCCCTTATCAAAACCGGTGTCGTTGACCGCTATAATGGCAATAAAAGGGAATCCATGTGTCCTTCTTTCCGCTACTGACCTTTCTTTCCCGTTTGACTGATTATTCCGATTTTTACAGCCTTAATAAGTAATAATAGCTGATATACATGGAATCTGCTGCGTATGCTTTATTGACAGCCCGGGAAATAGATACATTTAAAAATATTGTGGGCGAGGAGTATGTATTTGTGGATGAGGAATCATTGGATATTTATGCTCATGATGAAACAGAAAATTTGCATTATAGGCCGGAAGTTGTCTTAAAGCCCAGAACAGCAGAAGAGATAAGTGCTGTTTTAAAAATTTGTAATGAAAAAAATATACCGGTCACACCCCGTGGTGCCGGAACAGGAGTAAGCGGTGGTGCTTTACCGCATTTGGGAGGTGTTTTATTGTCTACAGAGCGAATGAATACAATTCTTGAAATTGACGAACGGAACCTGCAGGTTACTACAGAACCCGGTGTAATTACAGAAGTATTACAAGATGCAGTGAAGGAGAAAAATTTATTCTATCCGCCTGACCCCAGCAGCCGGGGCTCCTGTTTTATCGGGGGCAATATTGCCGAAAACAGTGGAGGCCCCAAAGCGGTGAAATATGGTGTGGTGAAAGATTATGTGCTGAACCTGGAAGTAGTACTGCCTACCGGTGAAATTATCTGGACAGGTTCAAATGTGATCAAGAATGCAACTGGCTATAACCTCACACAGCTGATTGTCGGCAGCGAGGGAACATTAGGCGTTGTTACAAAGATCGTTTTGAGATTAATACCTCTGCCGCAATATGACCTGCTGATGCTGGTGCCCTTCAGGAGCCTTGAGCAGGCAGGCGAAGCAGTAAGTGCAATTTTTCGGGCCGGTTTTGTACCCAGTGCCATGGAACTAGTAGAAATTAATGCACTAAAAATCGTCAGCAAATTCGTAGACAGTAACGCTATCCCCATTACTGATGACACAGCAGCCCACCTTATTATTGAAGTGGACGGAAATAATATGGATGTATTGATGCAAGAGATGGAGGCAATTGGCAACCTGTTAACACAATATGATATTGGTGAAATTTATTTTGCAGATGATGCACAGCAAAAAGCAGAATTGTGGAAGCTAAGAAGAAGAGCGGCTGAAGCAGTGAAGATGATAGGTTATACAATCGAAGAAGATACTGTGGTGCCAAGAGCCGAATTACCAGCTTTGATAAGAGGAGTAAAAGAGCTGGCAGTAAAGCATGACTTTGAAGTGGTTTGTTACGGGCATGCAGGAGATGGAAATTTGCATGTACGAGTAAGAAAGGAAGGTATCCCGAACAGTCATGGTAATGCGGAGATGACAGGTGTGCTCAGGGAGCTTTTCAAATTGGTGAAACGACTGGGGGGCACCATCAGTGCAGAACATGGTATCGGGCTTATTCAAAAACCGTACATGGATATTGCGTTTAATGACCCTGCGATGCGATTAATGAGAGAGATAAAAAAAGCGTTTGATCCGAATAATATTTTAAACCCCGGAAAAATATTTGATCTAAAGAACTAAATCCTAAAAAATGAAGAAACTTATTTTTTCAATGCTTATGGTTACTGCTGTTTCTGTTGCATGTGCACAGGATGATGAAGAAAAGGGATTCAAAAAGGAGAACCTGTTTACAGGCGGCAGTGTAACCGTATCATTTTTCAGTGGAACAACAATATTGGGCGCCAATCCAATATTCGGGTATAAGTTGGCCAATTTTGCCGATGCTGGTGTTGTGCTCAATTATATTTATAGTGGTCAACGAGATTACCTGGAGTTCGATGACAAGGTGAAACAGAATGTTTATGGCGGCGGTTTATTTACCCGCCTGTACCCGGTTAATTTTCTATTTGTACAGGGGCAGTTTGAACATAATTTTATTAGCTTGAGATATATACCGGCTACTTCAAACCAATTTCCTTATAAAGAAACAGTAGACGCAAATTCATTCCTGGTAGGCGGTGGGTATTGCCAGGGAAGGCAGGCAGGTTCCAATACCTTTTATTATGTGTCCGTTCTTTTCGATGTGCTCAAGAATGAAAATTCACCCTATGTGGATGTGGTGTACGACCAGGTTACCGGCCGCAGAAGTGTAAGGGCTGTTCCGTTGATCAGGGCAGGTATCAACATCGGGCTATTCCAGGGCCGCAACCGCAGATTCGAATAAAAATTATTTTAGATAAGCAATCAGTTCGGAAGGATCATCTATAACGGTGATCCTTTTTAGTGCTTCTTCGTAAAGGAATTGCTCCTTCTTCATTACCTCAATATGTTCTATCAGGTGATTGTAAAAACCGCCGGAATTCAGGATGTAGATTTCTTTATCGTGGATGGTAAGCTGGTTCCAGGTTACGATCTCAAATAATTCATCGAGGGTACCAAAGCCGCCGGGAAGTATAATGGCTGCATCACTGATGCTGTAGATCCGCTTTTTTCTTTCATGCATATCATCACAAATAATCAGTTCGGTAATGCCGCGGTGCTGTACTTCCCATTCAAGCAGCAGCCTGGGAATAAATCCTTTCACTTTCCCGCCGTGTTGCATTACACTGTCTGCAATGATACCCATAATGCCGGCACTGCCTCCGCCATATACCAGCATGACATTGTTTTCTGCCATCAATTTTCCCAATGTCCTTGCATGTTCAGCAAAGATGGGGTTAATACCATTTTTTGAGCCGCAGAAAACGGCGAGTGACATAATGGCCATAGTTCAGATTAATTGAAGCAAAGGGAATATATTTTTCTTTATCTTCAAAATTCGTTAGCGGATTTTATACAACGGTAATCATTCATTAACAGAAATATTCATTATGTCACCAGCTGTTCTATTTGCATTTGTAATTGGCTATTTTGTCTTACTGCTTGTCGTCGCCTGGTATACTTCAAGAAATTCTAATAATGAATCATTCTTTATCGGTAACCGCAACAGTAACTGGATGCTGGTGGCATTTGGCATGATCGGTACTTCCTTATCCGGAGTAACTTTTGTCAGCGTTCCGGGCAGTGTGGGTACCAGTAATTTTTATTATTACCAGATTGTGCTTGGCTACCTGCTGGGTTACATGGTCATTGCTTTTGTGCTCCTGCCTTTATATTACCGGATGAACCTTACCAGTATATATACCTACCTCGAAAAAAGGTTTGGCATAAATGCACATAAGGCTGGTGCATTCTTTTTTATTCTGTCCAGAACAGTGGGAGCTACTGCCCGGTTATACCTTGTAATCAGTGTACTTCAGATTTTTATTTTTAATAAGCTGGGCATTCCGTTTGAGGCTACTGCGCTGGTAATATTAGTTCTTATCTTATTGTACACTTTTGAAGGAGGAGTAAAGACGATTATCTACACTGATACTTTGCAGACTACCGGTATGCTCGTAGGCCTCGTTGCCTGTATCATTGTAATAGTAAAAGCATTAGGCACTGATTTTGGCGGCGCATTATCCATGATGTCTGACAAAGGATATACCCAAATATTTAACTGGGATGTGAAAGCTCCTTCTTATATATGGAAGCATATTGTAGGTGGTATGTTCATTGCCATTGCCATGACAGGCCTTGACCAGGAAATGATGCAAAAAAATATTAGTGTGAAAACCCTGAAGGATTCGCAAAAGAATATGATGACCTTTACTACGGTATTGATGATTGTGAATTTTCTGTTCCTTGTATTAGGCGGGGTGCTGTTCCTTTATGCAAGTACAAAGGGCATCAGTGTACCGCCGGATGATTTATTCCCGACAATTGCTTTGAGTGATGCCTTCAGTGGCACAATTGGCATCATCTTTATCATTGCCCTTATCTCGGCTTTATTCCCCAGTGTGGACGGGGCTATTACTTCATTGACTTCTTGTTTTTGCATTGACATACTGGGCCTGAATAAAAAAGAAGGGACAGAAAAGCAAAAGAAAAATACCCGTTTGAAGGTACATTTCACTTTTGCATTGGTATTTTTTATCATGGTGCTCATTTTTAAATGGATCAATGATAAGCTGATCATTGATTTCATTCTCAAATTTGCCGGTATTACTTACGGGCCGCTATTGGGTCTGTTTGCCTTTGGTATTCTTACTAAGCGCAAACTAAAAGAAGACCTGATCTGGGCTGTTTGTATCATCGCTCCATTGCTGGCTCTTTCAGTGGACATGCTTAGTAATCCAGCATGGTATGAAGCAAAGCTCCATGTAAAACTTGGCCTGCAAAGCATTTCCGAATCTATTTTCAATGGTTATAAAATTGGTAATGAATTGATATTGATCAACGGAATTTTTACTTTCCTTGGCTTGTGGATGATATCTTCAAAACATTCAGAAAAGATAACACGGTTACAGGTTGTTTAGTCCCGGTTTTTTTGTAATATTAAGTACGCAATTAAACCATTAACCTCAAACCAGTTATTATGAGAAAATTTCTTTATTCGGCATTACTGCCTGTATTCTTATTACTTATTGTAGCCTGCGGCGGCGGTGAAAAAAAAGCCGACGTTAAGGTCAGTACGGAAATGCAGGATTTTATGAACAACTTCAACGGACGTTCAGCCTCCGTAAAAATTGCCCTCGATGAATTTGGAAAATCCGGACTCGACCGTAAAGACATGGATCTTTATAACCTGGAAAAGCCTAAAGTGCTTGAGGCAAATGGTAATTGTTACCTGATGGAGTGTAAATCAGGAATGACAACAAGAACATACAATGTTTGCTGGGAGGGCGGTAAAATCTCATCAATAGAAGATAAGGGAATGAAATAAGGAGCAACCCAATGGTTTGCCGTGCCGGAGATTTATCTTTGGTCAAAATTTCTATTGGACCTGATAGCCCCTTTGGTAACTCAATACGCTGAAAAGTACTCTTCGGCTGAAGATCCTTTGCTTAAAGAGATCAGTGATTATACCGTTCAGCATCATCCGGAGCACCATATGCTGAGTGGAAATATCCAGGGAAAGTTGCTGGAAATGATCAGTTGCATGATCAGACCAGAGCGGATACTGGAGATTGGCACTTTTACAGGTTACAGTGCTCTTTGCCTTGCAAAAGGATTAAAGGAACAGGGTAAACTTCATACCATTGAATTGAGGGAAGAGGATGCCAGGGTGGCCAGGGCTTATTTTGACCGCTCTGATTATGCTTCACAGATAATTTCTTATACAGGCAATGCGTTAGAGATAATAGCGGGATTGGAAGAAAACTGGGATCTCGTTTTCATAGATGCGGATAAACCCGCCTATATTGAATATTTTAACCTCGTTTTTCCCCGGTTGCGGAAAAACGGTTTTATTTTAGCAGATAATATACTTTTTCATGGCCAGGTGCTGAAAGAAGAGGTGAAAGGCAAAAGTGCAAAAGGTATCCAGGCCTTTAATGATTTTATCAGGGAGAGAACAGATATTGAAAAAGTAGTGTTGACCATCCGTGATGGCTTGTACCTGTTGCGGAAACTATAAAATGAAAATCCATGCTGAAGATCAGGTATACTTTGTTTTATTTAATGCTGTTGGTTGCACCGGTTGTCTTTTCACAGCAATCAGAAACAATTAAAAATTACATTAACATATACAAGAACCTTGCTATCGCCGAAATGCAGCGGACCGGTGTACCTGCCGCCATCACCCTGGCACAAGGTATACATGAGTCAGGAGCAGGACAGGGTAAGCTGGTGTTGATGTCGAATAATCATTTTGGAATAAAATGTAAATCAAACTGGACAGGGGAATCGGTAAAACATGACGATGATGCCCGTGGCGAATGTTTTAGGAAGTATAAACAATCTGAAGATTCATACAGGGATCATTCCGATTTTCTTAGAAACGGAAAACATTACGCTTTTCTTTTTCAACTTGACCCTGCCGATTATACCAGTTGGGCTCATGGCCTGAAAAAAGCAGGGTATGCTACTAATCCCAAATACCCCCAGGTTTTAATTAAACTTATTGAAGATTACAATTTGCAGGAGTATACGTTGATAGCCCTTGGGAAAAATATTCAAGCATCGGATGACATAATTGTAAAAAATGATTTAAATGTAGAGAAGCCGGCGGCTGATGAAATGCCACAAGCAAAAAAGCCTGTGTATCCTGAAGGAGAATTTAAAATCAATGAAACCAAGGTGGTATTTGTAAAGAAAGGAACTCCTTTTCTGGCAATTGCAAAACAATATGATATTGACCTGTCAAAGGTTTTTGAGTTCAATGAAATGCCAAGGGCACAGGAATCAGCAAAAGATCAGCTGATCTATTTACAGCGTAAGCGCAAAACAGGCGTAAATGATTTTCATATTGTACAACCCGGTGAAACACTTCATTATATTGCGCAGTTAAATGCTATCCGGCTGGAAAGCCTGCAGGAGCTAAACTGGCTTAAGGAAAATGAGATGCCCGCAGCCGGGGAAAAACTCAGCCTGAAGACAAAAGCTACTGCTATGCCTAAACTTGCTGTGAGAGAAAACTATTCACTGCTTCCGTCAATAAAATCGAATTCGACTAACTAACAACAAGAATACTTATGGGGCTTATCAAGGTACATGATAAAACATTTGAAACATACCTTCCTGAAGATATAATTCAAAAAAGAGTACAAGAGCTGGCCGCAGCCATTAACAGAGATTATGCAGGCAAACGTCCCATGTTTATTGCCATACTCAACGGGTCCTTCATGTTTGCATCAGACTTGTTCAAACACCTGACAATTGAAGCGGAACTTTGCTTTATTAAGCTGGCCTCTTACAAAGGGTTGAAATCTTCCGGTAATGTGGTAACTTCTATCGGGCTTGAGGATGATATCTTTAATAAGGAGATTGTGATTGTGGAAGACATTGTAGATACGGGCAAGACTTTGCACAATTTTTTGCCCAAACTGGAGCACCAGCAACCGAAATCTTTAAAAATTGCCACTCTTCTGCATAAATCGGAAGCTACTGAGTACCCTTTACAACTTGACTATATAGGCTTTGATATACCTAACAAATTCGTTGTCGGCTATGGTTTAGATTATGATGGCCTGGGACGTAACCTGAAAGAGATTTACCAGTTAGTATAATTTCGATGCCGCTCTGATGTTTTTTTTGTATTTTATCGGGCTAAAATATCCAATTGAAGGCCGCTTGTCATATTATCATATTCCTTTTTCTGAGCTTTTCCGTTTTCGCCCAGCAATATTATGTCCGTGGCGAGGTTACGGATGAAGCAGGTAATATTTTACAAAATGTCGTTATTCTCCAGCACAAAACCGGTTATGTATTTCGTAGCGGGTCTGCCGGCACATTTGGAATAGTATCGCATCAGCAGATGGACACATTCAGCTTTACCATGCAGGGCTATAAAACAGAAAGGCTGTTGGTAAATGCAGATAATTATCTCAAAATAAAGATGAAGCTGCTGCCTGCTGGCGCTACCCATGCTCACAGGGACAAGCTTTCATCCGTTACCAAAGACCTGGAGAAAGAAGTACAAAAATCCTGGTTTACCGGTGATGAAACCTACGCCAGCCTTCTGGAAAATAATTTTATTCCTGCAAAGCGGTTTCCAAGCACTGGTTTGGCCTTGAACGTTGACAGGGCATCTTATAGTAATATCAGGCGGTTTGTCACATTGAATTCACTGGTACCTCCGGATGCAGTACGAATAGAAGAAATGCTGAATTACTTTAACCTGAGTTACCAGGAACCGAAGGGAGAAGATCTTTTTCATGTAAAAACAACATTGACTGCCTGTCCGTGGAATTCGGATAACCAGTTGTTTTATGTAAATCTTTCTTCAAAAAAGCTGAACCTGGATACTTTGCCGCCGAGCAACCTTGTTTTCCTTATTGATGTATCAGGGTCAATGGATATGCCCAACAGGTTACCATTGCTCAAATCAGCATTTCGTTTGCTGGTCAATAACCTGCGGGATAAAGATTCTGTAACCATTGTTGCTTATGGCGGTGTCACAGGTGTAATGTTGAACTGTACAAGTGGTGGAGAAAAAGAAAAGATATTAAAAGTAATTGATGAACTGGAGGCCGGGGGCAATACGCCAGGTGAATCAGGCATACGGATGGCTTACCGGGAGGCAAGAAATCATTTTATTAGAGAAGGTAATAACCGTGTAATATTGGCCACGGATGGCGACTTTAATGTGGGGATGAAGACAGAAGAAGAACTGGATGAGCTGATAACAAAGCAAAGGGACATGGGAGTATACCTTACCTGTTTGGGGGTGGGTATGGGAAATTATAAGGATTCAAAAATTCAGCTGCTTGCAGAAAGAGGAAATGGAAATTTTGCATATCTCGATAATTACAAAGAGGCTGAAAAAGTGTTACTGCAGGAATTTACCCAGACCCTGTATGCAGTAGCCGATAATGTGTATATGGAGATGGACTTTAACCCGGAATATGTAAAAGAATATCGCCTGGTGGGATTTGACAACAAGGTTGGGGCATTGCGGGATTCGTTGGCTGCCATTGAAGGAGGTGAAATAGGTTCTGGCTATTCTATGCTGGCCTTGGTAGAGATTGCTCCTACAGAGATCAATAAAGGTGCTATTAAGGACAATTTTACTACAGGCAGATTAGCAGAGATAAAATTGCAATATCAATACCCAAACAATCCTAAACAGCATTTATTTAAATATACCAGCAATTTCAATTATACTTCTTTTGCCGAATTGGACAAAAGCTATCATTTTTCAGCGGCGGTAGCTATGTTTGGTTCCTTTCTTCGCAACTCCCCTTTTGTAAAAGAAGTGGGATGGAATGAGATCATTACACTGGCACAAAATTCATGCGGTGCAAATGATCTGTTGCAAAAAGAGTTTATCAACCTGGTGCAGCTGGCAAAGACTTTATATTCTAAGGTGAAGAAGAAAAGAGGAAGCGGTTTACAATGGTAGATTAAGAAAACATCTCCTTGATCTTGTCAAAGAAATTTTTCTCATTCTTATCCGGATGTGGTTTAAAGTTAGGGGAGTTACTTAGTTTCTCCAGCAAAGCCTTTTCTTCAGCGCTTAAATGCTGCGGTGTCCATACACTTACTTGTATAAGCTGGTCTCCTTTCTCGTAAGAATTTACTGCAGGAAAGCCTTTACCCTTCAACCGGAAGATCTTTCCGCTTTGTGTACCAGCCGGTATCTTGATCTTAGCTCTGCCATCAATAGTAGGAACTTCTACTTGTGTGCCGAATACAGCGTCAGTGAAAGAAAGATGCAGTTCATAGGCCACATTTAATCCTTCCCGGTGTAATTCTTTATGCGGTTCTTCTTCAATAAGTACGATCAGGTCGCCGGGCATACCACCTCTTTCGCCGGCATTGCCTCTGCCGCTTACATTCATCTGCATACCCTCTTGTACACCAGCAGGTATATCAATAGTTACGGTTTCTTCTCCGTAAACTCTTCCCTCGCCTTTACAGGCCGTACATTTTGCTGTAACTGTTGTGCCTTCACCATTACAGGTGGGGCAGGTGGTCACCGTCTGCATTTGGCCGAGAAAAGTATTTTGGACCCGTCTTAC
This sequence comes from Chitinophagaceae bacterium, assembly GCA_044229985.1. GTDB lineage: Bacteria > Bacteroidota > Bacteroidia > Chitinophagales > Chitinophagaceae > JJ008. The sequence goes on along the minus strand of JBGARY010000009.1, from coordinate 28,344 downwards.
CTGGCCACTGCCACCACAGGTGCCACAGCTTTGTATACTGCCCTTATCTTTGGCTCCGCTTCCATTACAGGTATTACAACCAACGTATTTTTTTACCTTAATATTTTTGGTTACACCTTTGGCAATTTCTTCATAATTCAGCTTCAACTTAACCCGAAGATTGCTGCCCCTGATACCACGACTGCGTTGCCCTCCACGGCCTCCTCTTTGGCCACCGCCAAAGAAACTTCCAAAAAGATCATCTCCGAAAATATCTCCGAACTGGCTGAAGATATCTTCCATATTCATACCGCCACCGCTGAAACCGCCACGGCCATTACCACTAACACCTGCATGGCCATATCTGTCGTATTGTGCTTTTTTATCGGCATCACTTAATACTTCATAAGCTTCCGCAGCTTCCTTAAATTTTTCTTCGGCAGCTTTGTCACCGGGATTCCTGTCGGGGTGATATTGCATGGCCACCTTGCGGTAAGCTTTTTTAATTTCATCCGCAGAAGCGCCTTTGCCTACACCTAATATTTCGTAAAAATCCCTTTTAGACATTCTTTCTTTATTAACTATTTAATCAAAAACTATTTTCCTACCACCACTTTGGCGTGGCGGATTATTTTATCATTGAGATAATAACCTTTTACAATTTCGTCTACCACTTTGCCTTTTAAAGCTTCTGTTGGGGCAGGTATTTCTGTAATGGCCTCATGAAGGTCAGCATTAAATTCCTGGTTTACCGACTCCATTGCTTTTACACCTCTTGCCTGTAATGTATTTCGAAGCTTATTGAATACCAGCATTACACCCTCTTTAATGGCATGGCTGTCATCACTGGCTTCCATTTGTTTTTGTGCCCTGTCACAATCGTCCAGCACTTCAAGCAGTTCAGAAATCACCTCTTTGCCGGCTGTTTGAATGAGTTCGATCCGTTCTTTGGCATTACGGCGTTTAAAATTATCAAACTCAGCAACCATCCGCAGGTATTTGTCCTTTGAGTCTTCCAATTCAGTCTTTAGCTTTTCCAGCTCTGACTCATCAGCAACCGGTTCGTTGAGATGGGTGGTACCACTCAGGCTCTCATCCGTATTGATGTCTATAGTGCTTTGATTCTCAGCACTTCCGTTTCCGGCATTCATCGTTTCCTTTTCTGTCATTTTTTACAAAATTGATTGCAAAGGTAAGGTCGTCAAGAATATTGCCAACAGCGGTTTTTGGACAAAATGACCGTCCTCGCTGCATTTCTTTGAATGTATGGCAGAAGATATTGATTGCTGACACCGCCCTTATTTTAATATAGTACCTTGCAGCCCTTTATGACAAGAGTTATCCTTAAAAGAAAGATAAGCCCCCGAATAGCCAATGGTCACCCCTGGATTTTCAATAATGAAGTGGATAAAACAGAAGGTGCAGCAGAAGGTGGGGAGATAGTTGAAGTTTTTACCTATGATAAAAAGTTTGTTGGCAAGGGGTATATAAATCCAAAGTCACAAATACTGGTTCGCCTGCTTACCAGAAACAAAGGCGAAGAAATAAATGAAACCTGGTTTCTGAACCAGCTCAGGCAATGTTGGCAATACCGGCGGCAGTTAGGATATACAGAAAATTGCCGCCTTGTATTTGGGGAGGCAGATTCTTTACCACAGCTGATCGTTGACAAATTCAATGACTATTTTGTACTTCAGACATTAGCCCTTGGAATGGATGTGTGGAAGCCGGCTATTGTAAATGCTATCAATGAGATTTTTTCTCCTAAAGGAATTTATGAAAGAAATGATGTACCGGTGAGGGAATTAGAAGGGTTGCCGCAGCAAAAAGGTTTTTTATCAGCGCCTTTTGATACAAATATTATCATCAATGAAAATGGTTTACGTTTTCATGTAGATATTGAAAATGGACAAAAGACAGGTTACTTTTTAGATCAGCAGGACAACAGAAGGGTCATTCAGCATATTGTGAAAGGGGCAGATGTACTGGGCGCATTTACTTACACCGGCACATTCGAAATCCATGCAGCACATTATGGCGCAAAGTCTGTGCTGGGACTTGATATTTCGGCTAGTGCAGTAGTGCAAGCCAATAAAAACGCCGAGCTGAATGGTGTTCAGGATCATTGCCGGTTTGAAACAGCCAATGCTTTTGATGTTTTAAAGCAATGGGGAAAAGAAGGTAAGCAGTATGATGTTGTCATGCTGGATCCGCCTGCATTTACCAAAAGCAGGGAAACTATACAGAAAGCAATAACCGGTTATAAAGAAATAAATCTTCGTGGAATGAAGTTGGTTAAACCGGGTGGATTCCTGGTTACATCATCTTGTACCAATCTTGTTAATGCTGAACTTTTTCTTCAGATCATCGATATGGCAGCAAAAGATGCCAGAAGAAAATTAAGACAGGTTACCTTTCAGACACAGGCAGGCGACCATCCAATAATCAGGGGAATGGATAATACACATTACCTTAAGTTCCTGATTGTACAGGTACAGTAATAAAAGATATAGTTATCTGTTAACGGGAAACCTGAAACTTGCCAGATTCTACAATTTTACCAGTGGAAGTTTCAACTAAGTGGTAAATATAAAGACCCCTGTTGTAATCACTCAAATCAACAGTAAGCTTTTGGGTGGCTGTTAGGCTTTCAAACATTTTCTTGCCTAGAAAACTGTATACCTGTATGGAATATGATTTTTCATACCCTTTAGGTAAGTCAAATGTTACGTAAGATGTTGCGGGGTTGGGGTATAACCGTACAATCTTATCCCCTGCATCTGAAGGGATAGGTCTGGATGATTGGCCTTTTGAGATAATGGCAATCAACAGAATAAAGGACAGTATAGGTAGAATTCGTCTCAACGAAACAAATTTACTTTTATTATTCGAAAAGTAAGCCGAAAATTTTAAATGAGCAACGTAAAACTACGATAAATTAAAAGGGATTGTAAATCATAGGTTTACAACCCCTTTTAGTGAAATTTTTAACGAATAATTTAGTTGAGCTGTACCAGCACTTCTTGAATTTTTTCAAAGTTGGGAAGCTCTCCGGCATTCTCTAGCACTTCGGCATAACGAACGGTTCCTTCTTTATCAATAACAAAAGCCGAACGTTTGGATACTCCTTTCATATCAAGAATCCAGTCGTGGTAAATACTGTCATATAGTTCGGAAACCTCTTTATTAAAATCACTCAATAATGTAAAATTGTATTGCTGATCTTCTTTGAATTTGTTCAGTGTAAAGACTGAATCAACAGAAATGCCCAGCACTGTAGCATTGGCATTATTGTACAACGCAATATTATCTCTAACTCCGCAGAGTTCCTTCGTACATACACCTGTGAATGCTTGCGGGTAAAAGAGCAGTAGTACATTTTGTCCCTTTAAATCCGAAAGGGTCACTTTATTCTTGTCGCTGTCATGTAAAGTAAAATTGGGTGCTGTTTGTCCGATTTCAATTTTCATCTGCTATCCTGTTTTAAGTTATTAAAATGGCGAATATATTTAAGTATATTCGGCTTGCCTTCAGTAAAACAATCATCCCTTTGAAAAGTTGATTAGGTTGTTTATTTCTTCACTTAAATCGCTTTTTATGAAAAAATTATTGGCTGAAATGATTGGCACTTTCTCATTAGTGCTGTTTGGTTGCGGAGCAGCTGTGGTATCAGGTGTTGCGGCTGGTGGCCCTTCCGGTATAGGGTTATTGGGTATTTCTTTTGCATTTGGATTAGCTGTTGTGGCAATGGCCTATACAATTGGCGGAATAACTGGTTGTCACATCAACCCTGCTATTACTATTGCAATGCTGGTGGCCGGAAAGATCAAATCCACTGATGCGATTAGTTATATTATTGGTCAGTTAATCGGGGCTTCCCTGGCTGCAGGTGTATTATATTTTATACAGAAGGGGATGCCTGGCTATGAAATGGGCGAATGGGCGTTAGGAGCCAACGGCTGGGGTGAAGGATACCTTGGTGGCTATAACACAACATCCGCTTTCATTACTGAGGCAGTTCTGACTTTTCTTTTTCTGTTTGTCATTTTTGGAACAACCTCAAAGTGGGGTAATAGTACTATGGCAGGGCTGGCCATAGGCTTGACACTGGTGTTGATTCATTTGGTGGCCATACCTATTACCGGTACATCTGTTAACCCGGCAAGAAGTTTTGGGCCGGCCATATTTGCCCAGGGAAAAGCGCTGACACAGTTATGGTTATTTTTTGCTGCACCAATTACAGGGGCCATTTTGGCAGCCTTTGTTTGGAAAGGAATATTTGAAACAAAGGAATCAGCGTAAGATTTTTTGATATTCTAAAATTTAGGGCAAAGAATATAATCGCCGACCGATTTGCGAAAGCCTGTATAAGAAATGGAAATCTCAAAACCACCACGGCCATAACTGGAAGGTTTTAGTTTTGAGATATTGGCATCGTAGCTGAATGCAACAGAGAAGGGTTTGTAATCAAGTTTTACAACAGGTATAATTGCATCATCCCAGCGAAGGAAACCGCCTGCATGAATGGTGTACAACGGGTCATCAGGATCACCTCCTATCTTCAAGCCATACATAGCTCCGGCAATTGTCTCAGCAAAGCCGCCTTGCCGGCTATGGTCGCCCTGTATGGTCATATAGGCATAGTCGGTAACACCTAATTTAAGACCGCCGGAGAAGACCCATTTGGGATGTAATTCCACACCGGCATTTTGATAGAAAAACGTTTGCTTTGGGCGGTTGAAATGATGATAAGCTGCACCAAGGAAATAGTTGTTATCGGGATTATTACCCAGGTTTGAGTTATAACTCATTCCTACACTTCCGTCAATATAGTTGTATTGTGTGTTGGCAAAATTCTCTCCCAGTCCACCATTATCGTATTGGCTATTGGTAGTGGCTTTTGAAGGATCAAATCTCCGCTGCACCCAGCCACCCATGAAACCTAATGACAAATACCTGTTACGATCACTGCTTAGCGATTTGTGATAGTTTAATGCAGGAAGAACATGGGTTGATGTCCATCCAATGGTTCCAGCTTTATCAAACAAAACCTGTATTCCTGCAGTTACAAAATCGTCTCCTTTACCAATAGGCATTTTTTGTTCAGCATTAAAAGAACCTGTACGATAAGCGTTAGTTACACTATTCCATTGATCCCTGTATACCGCCTGTACCCTAATGTCACCGGTGAAGATGCCCGCCAATGAAGGATTACGCAAAAGCGGAGCTTCAAAGAATTGGGAGAAATGTATGTCCTGTGCCGAAGCGTTGTGCTTCAAAAGCACTGTCAGGAGGATAACACACATTGCCAATATCGTCTTATTCTTTTTCATGCTAGAGTACGAGGGCAATATTGCCGTTAAGTTTTATAATATCTCCGTTTTCACAATACACTTCAGCCTGGTAGACATAAACGTCAGGTTGGGGAATTTTTCCTTTGTAGGTTCCATTCCATCCGGATGAAGCATCATTCACCGGGAAATCTCGTTTTTCAAAGACGACTTCGCCCCAACGGTTGAATATCCGCAACAGTTTCACTCTTTCCAGACCTCTTCCTCTTGGATAGAAAACATCGTTACTGCCATCTCCGTTGGGTGAAAAAGTATTCGGGATAAACAGGTTGGCATTTTTACAAATCACATAAACCATTATAGAACCTGTATTGCTACAGCCATTGTTATCTGTAAAATACACCTGGTAGAATGTATCAAACTTGGGGCCTGCATCAGGTGTGGGGCAATTAGTGCAACTCAATCCTGTTGCCGGAGACCATATCCAACTAATTGTATTGGGGGTATAGGTAGCTGGTATTGTTTGCGGGAAACCGTTTTGTACGGTTAATGTTGGCGGCATAGCAACAGTAGGTAAGGGGTTTACAACAATAATTTGCCGAGTAGTATCCTTACAGCCTGTACTGTTGGTTGCGATTGTGATGATTGTAAACGTTCCTGCAGTTGTATATGTTTGTGCCGGTGGATTTTGTTGGGTGGATGTATTTCCGTTGGGGAAACTCCATTGCCAGCTCACGGCCGATGTATCCGGTTGAAGGAAAATACCCGAATGTAATAATGATGCGTTTATACAGATGACCGTATCTCCGGTAATATCAATAAGCGGACGTTGTACCACCCTTACGATATTGGTTCGGGTAAACGTATCGGCACATCCATTTTGTGTTTGTACAGTCAATTGAACTGTATATAATCCCGGAGCAGAATAGTTATGTGTTGGATTTTGCAAAGTGGAAGTGTTCCCATCTCCAAAAGACCAGTTATAACTTGTAATTGGATCATTGGCTGTGGTGGAATCAGAAAAGTTCACCGTTGCCCTGTCACAAAATACTGAGTCACTTAACCCAAATCTTGCTTTGGCTCCAATGATATTAAAGGTGTCAAGTCCTTGCAGCGGAATTAAACAGCCAGATGGATCTTCCAGTATCACCCTTGGAATAAAGGAGCCATAATTGGTATATGTATGCGTTACCGATGAGGTAGTTGTGATAATGGTATTACCATCCCCAAAATCCCAGAAATAGGAAGCGATAGTGCCCGGAGTAACTACATTAAAGCTGGCCTGCAAGGGACTACAACCACTGATTGGTATATAATCCAGTCTTGTGCCGGCAGTATCAGAAACGGTGATATTTTTGGTAATGGAATCAAGGCATCCGCCGGGACTCGTTACAATCAGTTTAACCGGGTATACTCCCGGAAGGGTATAAAAGTGAACCGGATTGTTTAATGTAGATGTTCCTTGCCCCGGACCAAAATCCCATATTACTGAACTGTAATACGACGATGTATTAGTAAACTGAACCCGGAATGGAGTACAGGAACTTAACGAATCACTGGGCGAAAAATCAGCCCTTGGCGTGTCAACCCGGATATAGAGATTACGAATCAATGAATCAGGACATCCAAAGGCATCGGTTATATAAAGCTTGACTGTATATTGACCTGTTGCCGTGTACACATGGTTAGGCGAGGTAGTGGTGGATGTATTGCCATCACCAAAATCCCAAAGACTTGTAAAACCGGCTGGTGCAGAAGTATTGGTGAAACGTACTGTAGCGCCGGGACAAGTTAATGTGTCGGCACTTGTAAAATTGGGTACAGGGTCTGTTGCAGTAACGAGATTGTTTCTTGTAAGACTGTCTTTACAACCGGAAGCATCCGTTACAACCAGTTTTACAGAATATACTCCGGGTGTATTATATGTATGCTGAAAAGGGGGAGCACTGTAATCCTGCACAATACCATCTCCAAAATGCCATTGCCAGTTTGTTAACGCATTTACACCATCTGTGGTAGAAAGATCATTGAAGGTGGTTGTCAACCCTGCGCAGCCTCCGGTATTGGTTGCACTAAAACCTGCCAACGGCCCATTGATACGGATATAATTCGTTTTGATCATGGTATCCCGGCAGCCGTTAATATCGGTTGTGATTAATCTTACTGTATATGTTCCGGAAACAGTATAAGTATGAGATACGGTTGTTAAACCAGTAGAAGCAATACCACCATCGCCAAAAGTCCATGCATAATTAGTAAGATTGGCAACATTCACATTTGTCGCCGTAAAATTTAATGTAGCGGTTTTGCAGGCTGTTGCTTGGTTAACTGTGAAATCAGGGCTTTCATCTACTGTTCTGATGATTCGTGTTGTAGTGTCAGCACAAGCCCCATTTGTTACAATTAGTCGTACGGTATAATTGCCAAAAGCCGGATAGATATGTGAAGGGTTTTGAATAGTAGAAACTGGTGATCCATCACCAAAGTCCCATTCCCATGTCTGTGGCGCTATGGATTGATCTGTGAAACTGAATCGCAGACGGTTATTACAATCGGGCACTGGCGTAAACCGGGCAATTGGTGGCAGCACATGAACATAGTTCTGCCTGACAAGTGTATCGGGACAGCCATTATTTGTAGCAATTAATTGTATGGTGAAGTAGCCTGTATCACTATAACTGTGAGATGGGTTCTGCAAAGTGGAAGTACCGCCATCGCCAAAATTCCAGAGCCATTCATCTGACGCTGGTGTGGTAAGGTTAGTGAAATACACCTGTTGAGTGCCGCAAACAGGTATAGGCGCTGCAGAAAAATCTGCAATGGGTTTGCTGCCGACCCTGATAGCATTGGGAACAATTAATGTATCTGTACATCCCGTACTGGTAGTAATGATCAATCTGACGGTATATGTGCCTTGAGTTGTGTATGTATAAGTAGGATTTGGAAGTGTGGAGGTGCCACCATCACCAAAATCCCAGTTATATGAAGTAACAGCATCCAGTGAAGTAATAGTTGGAATGAAAGTAGTCGTATAAGGAATACAGCCTCTTTCTGGTAAACTTGGAATACTTATGCTGGCCCGTTGAATGCGGATGTAATTTGTCCTGCGTATTGTATCAGTACAACCAAAACCGTTTGTCGCTACAAGTGTTACAGTGAAGCTTCCATAACTGGTATATGTATGTGCCGGGTTTTGTAGGGTGGAAGTATTTCCGTCTCCGAAATCCCATTGCCAGCCAGTTACTCCCCCGGTCGAAAGATCCTGGAAGTTGACAGTGAAGGGAGGTTCGCAGCGGACAGTTGCTGGTGCGGTAAAATCAGCAACTGGCCTCGGGTTGATAGTTATTGTTTGCTGGGTAGAGTCAACACAACTGGAATAAGTATTGTATAAACGCACAATGTAGGTGCCGGGCACTGTGTAAGTATGATTACTGTTAATGCCTGTAGCAGTCCCACCATCACCAAAGTTCCAGGTGGCGGAAACAGGAACCGGAGTAGATGTATTCGTGAATGTTACTCTCTCATTAATACAGGCACTAAGTGGTGCATTAAAAGAAGTGGTAAATGCGCCAATCACTATCGGATTACTTCGGAATGTGTCCACACAGCCGGCTGTGCTGGTAGTCACCAATGTCACAATATAGCTGCCGTCTGCCAGGTAAGTATGAGAAGGGCTTGTTGCAGTTGAGAAATTGCCATCCCCAAAATCCCATTGATAACTTAATGTGGGTGGTCCTGTAGAAGTATTGGTAAAATTGATAAGGGCAGGTGCATGACAAACAGTAGGGTTTGTAAAAGTGAAAGCAGCATCTACACCATTTGTAACAGTAATGTAACTAGGACGAGTAACGGTACGGGTGCATCCTTTGTCGTTGGTTACTGTTAACGAAATAGTATAAGTTCCGGCAGTATTATATGTAACAAACGGATTTTGTTGGGTTGAGGTAGTGCCGTTACCAAAATCCCATGACCAGCTTACATTGCTGTTACCAGCCCCTGGCATAGAAAGATCAGAAAACTGAACCCGCAAAGGAAAACAACCACTTCTGGGAATAGCTGAAAAGTCCACTGTTGGAGGCTCATACACTGTTATATACTGGGTTCTCGTCAAGGTGTTTGAGCCGTTAACATTCGAAGCAGTAAGCGTAACCGTATATGTTCCCGGTGTGAAATAAGTGGCAGTTGGGTTTTGTAGAACAGAAGTATTACCATTTCCAAAATTCCAGCTCCATCCGGTGGCACCTCCCGTCGAAAGATCCTGGAAGTGCACAATAAGAGGCGAGCACCCTGAAAGTGGTGCGCCAGAAAAATTAGCCGAGGGAACCTGTGCCTGCAAATTGCTTACAGAAAAGCAAACTGCAATAAGTGCAATTAGTTTGGAAAGGATATGGTTTATCAAAGGTTTCAACAGGTGGTTGTTTTGGTTTTCAACTATGAAGGTAGCAAGGTGTGCAAAAACTGTTCCTGATTACTACTTGTTCTCAGAATTATTTTCTGGTAAAAAACACCTGCACTTCTGTGACCTTCAGACCCCTTTTTTGTTTAAAAGGCAGGGAACGGATCGGGTATTATTAATAACGAAAATTCTGCCTGATTATTATTGCTTATCTAGCCGCATGGTCTTGGTATCGGCGCCCACCGTTTGGCTGGCTTCTACATAGGTCCAGCTGTTGCGGGTAATCTGCCAGGTTCCGTTGATAAGTATCAGAGGATGAACAGCTCCTGTAAAATTGGCCCAGGTGGTCATATTGCTGGAATTACCATCCCAGTTCCCGGTTTTTTCAACCGTACCGTTATTAATGGCATCAACTGTCTTATTGCTATAATACTTGAACCGGTAGGTGTCAAAATCTGTAGTAATATTATTGCCGTTGTTTACAAAGTTGGTAATCTTCCATTGACCATCGGTCATGGCTTTTATTACCAGGTCTTCCTGTATTTGCTCTATTGTTTTTTTGCAACTGGTCATCCCTGCAAGCAGCAGGCAAATAACCAGGAGATGTTTTATTGTTTTCACCAGCACAAAATAAGTAATCTGTATCGCTTATCCAACAGTATAAGAACGCTGTTTCTTTACTTAAAGATTTGTTTAAAAAGCAGTTAGGCCTTTTGGCATTAATAAGTTTGGCTTTACCTTCATGTTTCTAATATCTTCAATTGTGAAATTAGCTGCTAAGTTTTCTGTCACTTTATCCCTTTTTTGTCTGGCTTATACTGCAAAGGCCCAGAAGCCAGAAGAATGGCTAAACCGACTATCCATACAATCACCCATCGAAAAAGTCTACCTGCATTTCGACCGGGACAATTACCTGGCCGGTGAAACTGCCTGGTTCAAAGCTTACCTGCAATCTGCTTTTTTACCTGATACCATATCCACTGTCTTGTATGTAGAATTGCTAAACAGATCAACCTCTGTAATTACAAGAAAGATATTGCCTGTTCTTTTGGGAGTTACTAACGGGCAGATAGAAATTCCTGATACACTGATCACTGGTAACTACCTGGTTACAGCCTTCACACCTACCATGCTCAATAACGGAGCAGATTTCATTTTTCGTAAATCAGTATTCATCTATGGCAAGAAGAATGAACAACCTGTTAGTATGACACCACGTTCAGTCAAGCTTCATTTTTTTCCGGAAGGAGGGAATTTAGTTCAGGGCCTGACTAACACAATAGCTTTTAAAGCAACGGATGAGTCAGGAAGACCTGTTTGGGTTAACGGAGAGATCAGGGACGAAAAAAATAATAAGATAACAGAACTGAATACTTTTCACGATGGCATGGGGCTTTTCGATTTATCACCCGTCACCGGCGGAAAATATCATGCGGTTATAAAAGGCATTGCGGATAAATATTATCTGCCGGATGTGATAGAAAAAGGGATCGGTTTGACTGTTATACCTCATCCGCAGGGAAGCTTTTTTGAAATAAAACAGCAAAAGGGCAACTCAGATTATACTACAGCCTACATTTTAGGACAAATGCAGCACCAGTTGGTTTTCAAAAAAGAATTTGCAGCAGGAAGGGAAGAAATACAGGGAGTAATTGATACTAAAAAGCTAAACTCCGGGATACTTCAATTAACGGTTTTCAATAAAGACCATTTACCTCTTGCAGAAAGACTGGTCTTTGTAGATAATAAAGAATATATACAGCCGGCTGATCTGGTTGCTGATTCGTTAAGTTTTCAGCCTAAAGGAAGAAATCGCTTTTCCATAAAGATGAAGGATACCATACAGGGCAGTTTCTCTGTTTCTGTAACTGATGCAGGCTTTTTGGCATATACTAAAAGAGAAGAAAACATCTTTTCTCAGTTGCTGTTTACATCAGACCTGAAAGGTTATATCCACAACCCGGCTTATTATTTTTCTTCAGAATCTGATTCTGTAAAAACGGCCATGGATTTAGTGATGATGACGCATGGATGGAGAAGGTTTTCGTGGAAAGAGATAAAGCAACAGCCGGCAAAGACACAGGCCAACAAAGATCCTTCATTCATTACACTTACCGGCAGGGCAACACTTAGGGGCACCAAAAAACCATTTGATGAAAAGCCTTTACTGATGATGATCATTAATGCGGATTCATCAAAAAGTGCACAAATAGTTATGACTGATAAAAAGGGGGACTTCCGGCTTGATTCATTGATTGTTTATGGTAAAGCCAAAATCTTCTTCAGTGATACAAGAGGAAAGAAGAGTTTGTATATAGATGTGGAACTGGCTGGTGATACATTGAATCGCAAGTATGATGTTGTGGTGGATACCAGCATGATAATGAATTACAATGAACTGACTGCAGGTAGTCTGCACCACATGTCAGTTGATTACGCAGCGATATTAAATGAAAAAGGGAAAATGCTGGAGGGGGTGACCATCAGCGTAAAGAAAAAAACACCGCTGCAGGAATTGGAAGAGAAATATGCCAAAGGAGCTTTTGAAGGGGGAGATGCTAAAACCTTTGATCTTGTTAATACGGACGAAAATCTTATTTATAATGACCTTTTTGATTATCTCAATGCAAAAGGTTTGATGCCCGGCCGCAGAAATCAGCCGATGCTTAGTTCGCTGGGTTCATTTGCGGTAGATTATTACCTGGATGAGATACAGGTGGATGCAGATGTTCTTCAAACCATACCCTTCACCCATATTGCCATGATCAAAGTGTACAACACATTTGCAGGCGGATGGGGCAATTCTCCCGGTGGAGCAGTAGCTGTCTATATGAAAAAGGGGGAAGACCTGCTGAATGCCATGGCTTCGCATGGCCGGGTACTTACATATAACGGATTTTCAGTGATCAAAGAGTTTTATGCACCTGATTATAAGACTAACCCCGGCGATAAGAACAAGAAGGACAACCGCATTACCCTCGACTGGAGGCCTTCTATCTTTATCAACAATGTAAATCCTAAAATCCCACTTACTTTTTATAATAGCGACCGCACAAAGGATTTCAAAATAATTGTGGAGGGAATGACCACTTCCGGTAAAATGGTTTGTATTGAGAAAACTTTCTCAAAGTCCGATTATATAAAAGAGTAAGCTGTTTACGGTTGATTCACTAAGAATTTCGTTTCAACACATCAAATAAAAAAAGGCCCCCTGTTCTTACGGGAACAAGGGGCCAGGTTTTTCAACCGTTGAAAACGAGTTGAAGTTATTTTGCAGGGAATGCAGGATCTTTTTTCACCTCATTCATTTGCTGTGTATGCCGGTTGCTGTGGGCTGCAATGAACAGGTATACCTGGTAACAATCAAGCCAACCCACCGGGGTTTGTACCACATGATTACGCATATCCGCTGTGGAGGTCTTCATGTACTTAATATGTTCTCCTCTTGTTTTCTTGAAATCGGCCAGCGCCTCATCCAATGAGCCATATCCAGTATTCTTTGGTTGTGCAGCCTCTGGTGCCTGTGCTTTGCGGCTTCTGTCCTCTATCATGTTTACCACCTGCTGATCTGTAACTTTTATTTCAGAACGTTTTTCCGGGTTGGCCGGAGCCTTCATCGCTCCTTCAAACATACCCCAGAGCATTTTTTCCGTAGCTGCAATATGGTATATGCAATTTTTTACAGACCATTTATCAGGGGCAGCTTTGAAGTCAAGTTGTGTTTCCGACAAGTCTTTGGTTGCTTTCACGGCTTCCTTATAAGTGTCCTTCATCAGTGTAAGGGCATACTTTCTCTCTGTCTTGGAAATGGTGTTGTCTTCAATTGTGCCAGCCAAACCGGTAATAACCAGTAAGGTGAGAAGATAGCGGCCCATTTTACGTTTGATCATAACAACTGTTTTGTCGGTTAATGGGATATGGAAGCTATCCAGAGGGCGGGAAAGGAAAGTTACAAAGTATTTTCATCCGCACAATACTAATTTTAGCACAACGGGTAAATGCCTTAATGGGCCAGTGGCTTTTTCTTCACCATACCGCCTTTTGTATCCCTGATGCTTTGCATCACCACAAAGGCATGCGGATCTATTTTTTCCACTTCAGTCGTCAACCGGCTTATTTCCAGTCGTGTTACTACTGTGAAAATGATATCTGTATTAGTATAACTCTCACCCCGTTTTCCATAACCCCGTTTGCCGGAGTAAACAGTTAGGCCCCTTCCCATTTTGTCCTTGATAAAATGAGCAATTTCATCACTGTGGGGTGAAATGATTGTTACACCGGTGAATTCTTCTATACCATCCAGTACAAAATCAACGGTTTTAGAGGCAGACATATATATCAATACGGAGTAAAGGGCTGTTTCCATATCAATCAGGTAAGCGGCAACCGAAAAGATGATGATATTAAAAATGAGAATGAAATCACCAACACTGAGGCTGTTTTTCCGGCTTAAGAATATGGCCATTACCTCAGTACCATCAATCACACCGCCGCCCCTGATACTGAGGCCGATTCCTGCGCCTAAAAAGAAACCCCCAAAGACAGCGATTAATAATTTGTCTTGTGTGATGACGGGGTATGGAAATATTTCAACTACCAGGGCTAACAAGCTAATGGCGATAATACTTTTTATACTAAATATTTTGCTGATCTGCCGCCAGGCGATCAATATGAATGGTAGATTAATTAAAATGATCAACAGGGACAATGAAATATCGGTCTCTCTGTTGGTGAGCAGCGAAATACCCATCGTTCCTCCATCTACCAGCTTATTGGGTATCAGGAAACCCTTTAATCCAAAACCGGCAGAGAGTATTCCTAAGGTCATCAGGAAGGCTGACTTAACCTCCCGGTTGAATGTTTTTTTGAGCTTCCAGGCCTCTTTGGCCTGTACATAGCGGGATAAATTGCCTTCACCTTTTTTACCCAGTGTTTTTTTTACACCTTCAATAATTATACTCTGATGCTGTGGATTTATTCCCATGGCTTTAAAGATAATAAAAAGAAGCTTTTTGAAATCCGCCATCCGGTCAAATACTTAACTTTCCAACATAAACATTGTACCAGATTAAATATAAATAACCAAAAGGTTGAATATGACTATATCTGCTGTTATTGATGCATTAGAATCGTTGGCACATCCATCCTTGCAGGAGCATTATGATAATGCAGGACTTATTACCGGCCATCCCTCATGGAAATGTAAGGGCATTGTCTGCTCATTGGATGCTACAGAAGAAGTGGTAAAAGAAGCCGTGCAGAAAAAATGTAATCTCATCGTATCACATCATCCGATTGTTTTCAGCGGACTGAAAAAGATTACAGGAAAAAACTATGTAGAGAAAACTATTATCGCCGCTATAAAAAATGATATTGCTATTTATGCGGTTCACACCAACCTGGATAATGTGATTGAAGGAGTAAACGGGAAAATTGCAGCCATGTTGGGTTTAAAAAATATTTCCCTGCTGTCTGAAAAAGAAAACACATTAAAAAAGCTGGTAACATTTGCTCCCGGAAACAATGCAGATGCAGTAAGGGATGCCATATTTGCTGCCGGCGGAGGCCAGATCGGTAACTACAGCGAATGCAGTTTCAATAGCGAAGGAACCGGCACCTTCAAGCCGGGATTAGCGGCCAACCCCAAAATAGGGCAAAGGGGAAAACGGCATAAGGAGCAGGAAGTAAAGATCGAAGTCATCTTTCCGGCCTGGCTTGAAAGCCAGCTGCTTTCTGCCATGAAGGCTGCACATACATATGAAGAAGTGGCCTATGACATTATTCCACTTTCCAACAAATACCAGGGTTTTGGTTCGGGAGTTATCGGCGAATTGCCGGTAGCCCTTGATGAAAAGAAATTCCTGGCCCGGATCAAGAAGGTTTTTGGTGTACCGGTGGTACGCCACACGGCTTTTCTTAATAAAGTAGTAAAAAGAATAGCCCTTTGTGGCGGGGCCGGAAGTTTCCTGATTTCCAAAGCTTTAGCAGCCGGAGCTGACGCCTATATTACAGCAGACATGAAGTACCATGAATTTTTTGATGCCAACGGACGGCTGCTGATTGCCGATGTAGGCCATTACGAGAGTGAGCAGTTCACTATCGACCTGATACAGGAGTTTTTAGAGCAAAAATTCCCTACCTTTGCCGTCCTTAAAACAGGGGTAAAAACCAACCCGGTTCATTACTTCTGAGCCTCTAAAACAAACATAAACAATGGCACACGTCAAAGAATTTTCCGTAGAAGAAAAACTTACCTCACTTGTTACCCTTCAGAAGATTGAAAGTAAACTGGATGAACTCCATATCCTGAAAGGCGAATTGCCCATGGAAGTGGCTGACCTCGAAGATGAAATCACTGGTTTACATGCCCGCCAGACCCGTATCGAAGAAGAGATTAACGGTGTTACCGAATTTATTGAGCAGCGGAAGAATGCCATCAAAGAGTCTGAAGCCCTGATCAAAAAATACGAGAAACAAAGTGCTAACGTAAAGAACAACCGTGAGTTTGAGGCTATCAACAAAGAGATAGAAATGCAGCAGTTGGAGATCAAGCTGGCGGAAAAACATATCAAGGACGCTACAGAAGAAATAGCCGAAAAAGCAGTTTTGCTCGAAAAGGCAAAGAAAAATATTTCTGTTAAGGAAGGCGTACTGTCTACGAAGAAAGGTGAACTGGAAAAGATCATCGTAGCCAACGAAAAAGAAGAAAAACATTTCAATAAACTGGCTGGAGAAGCCAGGGAGCATGTAGACCCCCGCCTGCTGACCAGCTACGAAAAAATCCGCAAAAGCTACCGCAATGGTTTGGCCGTAGTGCCGGTTGAAAGAGATGCATGTGGTGGTTGCTTCAATGCAATTCCCCCACAAAAGCAAAGCGAAATTCGCCAGCACAAAAAAGTAATGATCTGCGAAAACTGCGGCCGTATCCTCGTAGATGAAGAACTGCACAACAACGTAGAAGTGAAATAAGACTTTCTCATAACTATTTATAACAAGCCCCGCATTTGCGGGGCTTGTTTATTTTTAATTCAATCTTTTTTTTACTTGCGCCGGAATAGCTGTGCTATTTTTACCATTCGTGGTAAACCACTAATTTGCTTCCTCAATGCTTACCAGGCTTTCCATAAACAACTATGCCATCATTGATGAGCTGGAAATTGATTTTTCCGGCAAGCTCAGCATCATTACCGGGGAAACAGGCGCCGGTAAATCTATCATAATCGGCGCCCTTGGTTTGATATTGGGAGAAAGGGCTGATTCTTCTTCCTTAGTGAACAAAGAGAAGAAGTGCATCGTAGAAGGAACTTTTTCAGGTAATAGTAAAAAACAAGTAACGGATTTTCTGAAAGCAAATGAACTCGATGCAGAGGAAGAATTGGTGTTGCGCCGGGAGATTGGTACCAATGGAAAGTCAAGGGCTTTTATAAACGACACACCGGTTAACCTGGTGCAGTTACAGCAGTTAAGCAGTTTGCTGATCGACCTTCACCAGCAGTTTGATACACTGGAATTAGGCGAAACGGATTTTCAACGACAGGTATTGGATGCACTGGCCGGCCAGTTATCATTGGTAGAAGAATACCAGTTACAATATCGTCAATGGCTGCAGTTGAGAAAAGAAACCGAAGAGCTCAAGGCACAACAGCAGCAATTTGAGAAAGAAGCCGATTACAACCGTTTTCAGTTTACTGAGCTTGAAGAGGCCGCTTTCAGAGAAAATGAACTGGAAGAAACGGAAGCAGAACTTAAACTGCTTAATAATTCGGAAGGTATCAAAGCTGCGTTGGCTAAAACTTATTTTGACCTCAGGGAAAGTGAAACACCGGTGGTACAGCAACTTAAAATTTTATTAAACCAGTTGAATGCCTTTTCATCGTATCATCCCGATCTGCCAGTGTTGCTTCAGCGTTTGCAGTCAGCACAGGTGGAGCTGCAGGATATAGCAGATGATGTAGACCGTATCAGTAATCATATTAATTATGATCCGGATAGAATTGAACAACTGAATGAACGGTTGTCGTTAGGGTATAAGCTGCAGAAAAAACATGACGTAAGTTCTACGGCTGAATTACTGATGATACAGAAAGAGCTTGAAGAAAAATTACAGGCGGTTTTAAATATTGAAGAAACCATTCAGCAAAAAGAAAAAGAAACAAATCACTTGCTTGCTGAAGCAAAGAAGACAGCAGAAAAAATAACAACAGGAAGAAATAAACAAGTGAAAACACTGGAAGATAAAGTGAATAAACTGCTGGTGCAGGTAGGCATGCCCAATGCAAAATTGAAAGTTTTGGTGCAGCCGGCAGACCTTAGCAGTTCAGGTGCAGACGCTATTGAATTCTTATTTGATGCGAACCGTAGCGGACAGTTTCAGCCGGTACGCAAAGTGGCCAGTGGTGGTGAACTCAGCCGCCTGATGCTATGTATAAAATCATTGGTCGCTCAATCAATTGATTTACCTACCCTCATATTCGATGAAATTGATACGGGTATTTCCGGCGAAGCTGCCAGGCAGGTTGGTATCATCATGAAAGAGCTGGCTGCAAAAAGACAAGTTATCTGTATTACACATCAGCCGCAGATTGCCGGTAAAGCAGATGCACATTTCTTTGTTTACAAAGAGATCGTAAAGGATAAAGTAAAAACAAATATCAAGCAGCTCACGACAGAAGAACGGATTACTGCCATTGCCAAAATGCTCAGTGGCGAAAAACCCACAGCCGCCGCCATGGAGAATGCCCGGGAAATGGTGATGAACTGATAAGCCTGATTGGTCTGTTTTCCCTTCGTAAATTTTCTTTTCTGGTCTGAAAAACTACTAACTGGCATAGTTGCAGCCAACCTTTGCACCATTATTGCAGTTGATTATAGGAACGAACAACTAAAATCCGACTTTATGAAAAAACAACTGCTCATCATGCTGCTTTCCCTATTTCTGGTTCAGGCAGGGGTGGAGGCTCAACTGCGTAAGCAGGCACGACACCAGCAAGAGCCATTGACTACAGAGTTACAGGCAAATCTTTCCGAAACTGGCCACTATGTATTTGTGCAAAATCAATTGCTTCTGACAAACCTGAAAGAAGAAGAATTTGACCGCATCGCCATTATTAATATGCAAGGATCTGTTTTGCAAAGGCAAAATATTAGCGGTCCGGCTCTAAGGCTCAACCTTTCAGAACTGGAGGAAGGTGTTCACCTGTTACTACTCCATTCCTCTTCTAGAATGAAAGAAAAAACTATTAAGATGGTGGTGAAACGATAAAGGAAGCCCTGTCATCCTGAGCTTGTCGAAGGATGGAATTTGTAATCAATAACCAGTATATATACAGGATCAAAAAAGGGAGTCGGGGGGACTCCCTTTTATTTTTAGCTGTTCCGGTCTGAGAAAGGAAACACTTCCAGGTTATTCGGATTATCGAACCTGTCCTGGTGCATGGTAAAGTTCTTCAGCCGTTTATCTTTGTAATGCGCCCAGTCAAATGTTTTCAGGAATTCTGCAGCAGCCTGTGCTCCTTTGCGAAACAGGATGATCTTTTCTTCGTCTTTCATAAAAAAGTTTAGCCAGCTATGTTCCTGCACATCAATATTTTTTACACCATAGTTAAAAGCCCTGTTCTTGGTTATAAAATCACGGTCAAAATTGAAACGTATGGTACTGAAAAGAGAAAATATATACTTGAACAAACTGTTATTGCTCCGGCTGGCGGCATCCATTACACCATCCTGCAAACGAATACCGAATGTAGGCATGCGGGGCACCGGGTATCGCGGATTGTAGAATACATTGATTGGGAAGTTGGATAAAGTACCTCCATCAATAAACTGCACTTTGTCGGGTATTCGTTTTTGCTGGTTTTGCCAGTTCAGGTGTTTGTCCCAAATGTCAAACGAACTTTTCTTTCTTATATCATTCAGCGTATACGTTTCAAAAAACACAGGGATGGACATACTGGCTCTCACAAAATCTCCCGGATGTACATCTTCCTGTTTGTTCCAGTACAGGTCCCACATCTGGGTAAATTCGATCTTGCGGTTGGCTATAATATCACAGGTGATGAGGGTAAGCATCGGCATATGCGGCGGATCATTGTTCTCCCTCCGCTCATCTTTTATTACTTCCAGTTTGGGTACCCGCATAAAATGGTAGGAAAAATCCGCCAGGTTATTGATGGTTTGCATGGCCGCATCATTGCGTACATGAAAGGAAGAAATTACTTTTTTTATCCAGTTGTGAAATTCTTTTCCTTCATTAAGGCCATAACCTTCCCTGGCAAATTCTTTGAATTTAGCAGCAGCAAGAAAAATAAAAACAATGACTGATATCAATAAAAGACCGGCGCCCAGCCCGATCCATTTGGCCACACCCGGCCAGATGAAATTGATTACGAAACAACCAACAGTAAGCAACAGCAGTAATAATGAAATGACAGTGGCAATACGGCTGATCTTTTTAAACATATTACTGCCCAGCAGCATTTTCTGTATGACCCGTTTGATCCATTTGGTAAACTTCCAGTTTGATGATTTGCCATCTACAAACGAGAACATTTCCAGCTTCACCAAATCCTCTACGATCTTCGAAGATTTTTCCTCTTCCTTATTACCGGCACAGGCCAGCAGCATGGTATTGATGGCACCGGCACTGGTGCCTGCCATGCTGAAAAAGCGGATACCCATTTTTTCCAGCACATAGGTATAGCCCACTAATGCAATGCCCAGCACACCGCCACCTTCTTGTACCAGGTCCACATACTGGTTACCCTGCTCATCCTTCACATCAGAAACTACAAGCGGTTTACCGCTGTTAATAAAATGCTGCCGCAGTTCTTCCACAATGGCATCAGCACCGCTTTGTTGTAAAAATTCGGAAGGGGAGATTTTGAGAGAGGACATGGGATAAGGTTTGGGCTAAGTTACGAAGAGAGCCATGTTATTTATCGAATAAAATACCCTAAAAATAGTATTGACTTGCGGGCTAACATTTCAGAACTTGCTGATTAAGTATTCTTGATTATTCACCATTCAAATTATTATTATGCCCTACTATCCTGGCCTTAATTATGCAAAAGAGTTATCAAAGGAGAAAAAATATGTACGGGACAGACTTGTTGATCTTAAAAATGCATTAGCTGCATCTGTTCCTAAAAAAACAGTTGAAGAGTCTTTATTATTAGCTACATGGAATATCAGGGAGTTTGATTCAGAAAAATATGGACCCCGTTTGGAAAGTACATATTACTATATGGCAGAAATAATTTCACATTTTGACCTGGTGGCCATACAGGAAGTAAGGGATGATCTCACAGCTTTCAAAAAATTGATGCGGATACTTGGTTTTAACTGGGAATATGTAATATCTGACATTACAGAGGGAAAAGCAGGAAACGGAGAACGGATGGCCTTTGTATATGATAAGCGTAAAGTAAGATTTACAAGTATGGCTGGAGAACTGGTGTTGCCGGAAAAAAAGGGAACTCATGTATTGCAGTTTGCCCGTACACCCTATATTGTTTCTTTTCAGTCAGGATGGTTTAAGTTTAATATCACTACTGCCCATGCATATTATGGAAAGGGTAAGCCGGGGATTAAACGCCGGGTTAATGAGATCCGTGAGGCAGCATTATTTCTTAAGCGTCGGGCAGATAGGGAAAGTAAAATGGTGCAGCAAAAAAAAGACCTGGTTAGTAAATGGGATAATTATAATTACATATTGTTAGGAGATTTCAATATTATTAGCCGTGAGGATGAAACTTTTAAGGCATTGACTCAGGGTACAAAATTTTTCATCCATGAAGGGGTTATGAAAAACCAGTTAAAAGGAACTAATGTGAAGCAAGACATGTATTACGATCAAATTGCTTTTTTAAAGAACACTGATCTTATTGAAATGGGAGACGGAGCCGGGGTATTTGATTTTTTTGACTATGTATTCAAGGAAGAGGATTTTGATCATTATAGATCTATGATGCAAACCAAAGGCGCCAAAACATTAAAATCTTTCAAAGAGTGGAGAACTTACCAGATGTCAGATCATCTTCCTCTATGGGTAGAAATGAAGATTGATTTTTCCAGAAAATACCTTGGAGAAATTAAGTAATAACAAAACCCCGCCTTCCGGCATTTGAAATGCAGGAAAACAGGGCTGGATATTTCACTCGCCGTCTCGGTTATTTATTAAGCACAGAGCTCAACCTTAAACGCCAGGCTGAAATATGTTGAATAATGTCCTTTAGCATTCGGGGTATGCCCGTTCCAGGCCTGTCCAAATGTAAAAGGTTTATGTGCATGGCTTACGGCTTCGCCTAAAGCTACAAGTGCATCAGGAGTATGAAGGCGGAAACCATAACTTGCTCCCTGCTCCAGTTCCACCGCCGGTGTTTCGAAACGAATCCACCGGGAATCATCTCCTTTGTGCAACGATAAATTGGATTGGCTGATGGCAGGGCCCCATGTTTTGGTGGCCGGGTCAAATTCATGAAGGGTCAGCTCCACTTCTCCCGGATTCTGAACAGCTTCAGCAAATACCTGTATATTGTTCAGCACACCACCTGCAGGGCAAAGAAATGTTTGTCCGGCTAAATGGTCATTCGGGTCTGTTTGCATGTGACCGATCCATAAAGTAGTGTTGTTCTGTGTTTGAGTAAGAACAGGGCGGGGGCGTTTTGTAGTTTCCATAGATATATTTTTTAAAGCTTAAGAGAAGCCGTAAACGGATTTCTCTGCAAAACTAACTCTGCAATAGCTGATCATATTGTGTCCCGGTATATGATTCTCGTCATTTGCGTAAAAGATGCAAACGGCTGTTAGCATCTTTTGGGACAATTACTAGGGAAATTGTGTAAATTGACAAAGACCTTGAGCAAAAAATAATTGTGGATAAACCCGGTTTTTGGGTGGAAAGAAGGTGCAGAAAGAAAAAGTTTTTCGAAAACAATTTTTAATGTCTGTCCGCCTTTAAATTCGCCTTCCTGACTGGACGGAAACATTCCACTAACATAGAAATAACGATTTCTTAAAGCAAGACGGAAGAAGTGCCCAAGGTCATTGAAAGTAAAAACTCAATGAATAACCTTTTATCGCTATAGACGAACATGGATCTTACTAACCTGAATAAAGACCGTACTGGCAAGCAACGCAGAAAATCAACACTTGACCTTGGAACCATGGTATATGGCAAAGTACCACCACAGGCAAAAGACCTGGAGGAAGCTGTACTCGGTGCCATTATGCTGGAAAAATCAGCCTTTGATACAGTTGTTGAGATACTGAAGCCAGAATGCTTTTATGTAGAAGCTCATCAGCGCATTTTCAGGGCAATGCAAAGCCTTTCCAATAAAAGCCAGCCGATTGATATTTTAACGGTGGCAGAAGAATTGCGTTTCAAAGAAGAACTGGAAATGGTAGGCGGTGCCTATTACGTTACTAAACTCACCAATGCAGTTGTTTCATCAGCCAATATTGATGCACACTCCAGGATCATCTTGCAAAAATTCATTCAGCGGGAACTGATCCGCATCAGCGGAGAGATCATAGGAGATGCTTACGAAGATTCTACGGATGTGTTCGATCTGCTGGATGATGCAGAGACCAAACTTTTTGAGATAACCAATAATCACCTTCGTAAGAATTTTGATACTATCGACTCAGTATTGGTGAAAACCATCCAGCGTATCGAAGACCTTCGGCATAAGAATGAAGATGTGACGGGTGTGCCTAGTGGATTCCCATCACTTGACAGGGTAACTTATGGCTGGCAGAATACCGACCTGATCATTCTCGCCGCAAGACCTGCCGTTGGTAAAACGGCTTTTGCCCTTAACCTGGCCCGCAATGCAGTAATGAACCCGGCCAAGCAAACACCGGTGGCTTTATTCTCCTTAGAGATGAGTGCCGGTCAGCTGGTGCAGCGTATCTTATCTGCTGAAAGTGAAATATGGCTGGAAAAAATTGCAAGGGGTAAACTAGAAGAGCATGAAATGAAACAGTTGTATGCAAGAGGTATACAAAAACTAGCCCAGGCTCCTTTATTCATTGACGATACACCGGCGTTGAACATCTTTGAACTCCGTGCCAAGTGCCGCCGATTGAAAAACAAACACAACATCGGCCTCATCATTATTGACTACTTGCAGCTGATGAGTGGCACTGGTGAGAACCGTAACAGCAACCGGGAGCAGGAGATCAGTAATATTTCGAGAAACCTGAAAGCATTGGCCAAAGAACTGAGTGTACCAATCATTGCACTTTCACAGTTAAGCCGTGCGGTGGAAACGAGAAGTGCGGGCAAGGACGGAAACAAAATGCCGCAGCTGAGTGACCTCCGTGAATCGGGAGCCATCGAACAGGATGCAGATATGGTGATGTTCCTTTATCGTCCGGAATACTATGACATCACACAAAATGAAATGGGAGAGAGCAACCGGGGTGAAACACATGTCCGCATAGCCAAGCATCGTAATGGTTCGTTGGAAACGATCAAACTAAAAGCATTGCTGCATATACAAAAATTCACTGAAGATGATGGAAGCGGTGGATTTGGAGGAACTGGTTTACCGGGTAACTGGAAACCGGTAAGCGATGTGGATGGCGATGGTGGTGCAAGGGTATTTATACAGACCGGCAGCAAGATGAATGACATGGGTGATGATGAGGATACACCATTTTAAGGCCTCCTGAATCCCTCGCAGGGGGACTTGGCAAGTTTACTTCATTTTAAAAGTTCCTAATTAGATGGAACTTTTTATTTTTAACAATATGGCACTCCCTTTTTTTTATATTGATAATTATTCCGGGCAAAAGCAAATCGTACTGGATGAGGACACCAGCAGGCATGTGGTGCAAGTACTGCGGATGAAAGAAGGAGAACAACTCAACCTTACTGATGGTAAGGGAAGTTTACTGACTTGTGAAATTACCGATGCCAATAAAAAGCATTGTCACGTAGAAGTTAGAGCTAAAAACGATAGCCCTAAACCCCTTATACAAGTATCAATCGCCATATCCTTACTTAAAAATACCAATCGTTTTGAATGGTTTTTGGAAAAAGCAACGGAAATCGGCGTGAGGGAAATTATTCCGCTTATTTGTGAACGTACAGAAAAAGAAAAATTCCGTCACGACAGGATGAATGCTATCTGTATCAGTGCCATGCTGCAGAGCCAGCAGTGCTGGTTGCCTGTATTACATGAGCCGGTTCAATTTGAAAATGTAGTAATTAGAAAATTTGAAAATTGCTTAAAACTAATCGCACATTGTGAAGACGATAAAAAGAAGAAGCTAAGCGATTTTCAAATTGACCCATTTTCAAACTGTCAAATTCTCATAGGCCCCGAAGGAGATTTTGCCCCAAAAGAAATTGAAGGGGCCTTACAAAATGGTTATCAGCCGGTATCTCTTGGTGAAACAAGGTTACGAACAGAAACGGCGGGGGTGGTGGCGGCTGCAATTTTATTACAGTAAATATTTTTCTTTCCATATGATAATACGGGGATTAAAAAAGCTGATGATGGTTTGGCTGGTAGCAGCTTTTCCAGTTTTATCACACTCACAGATAAGCAACCTCAGCTTCAGACATCTTACGCCTGATGAAGGATTAACGCAGGTGGCTATAGGCAGTGTTCTCACTGACTCTAAAGGATTCGTATGGATGACAGGCCTGGATGGTATAAATCGTTTTGACGGGATACGCTGCCTGTCCAATGAACAGATAGCAGGAGGCATATCCAGTTTTGGAGATACCCGTACAATTATAGAAGATGCCGATGGGAATATATGGATTGGCACCACTGATGGAATCATACAATATAACTATACTGCGAATAAGTTTTTTAAGCATAATATAAAACTTAACAAAGGGCTGCGCAACAATTTTTTTACAGTTTTATCTTACGATAAAGCAGGAAATATATTGATTGGAACATCTGTCAGGCAATTGGTATTGTATAATCACAAGACCGGTGCTATGCTGCAATTCCCTGTTCCGTCATCACCAAACGATTCAGAATTAGGCCTCTTCAGTTTTTTACATGGCGATAACCTGTATAATGACGTACACCTTGTTTCTCACGCCGGGCAAGCAATAATCCATATATATACACTGGCTAATATTACAGATAGTAAACCTGTGTGGAAAATTCGGACAATTTCATTTTTTCAGCATATACTTCCTATTGCCTTTATGCCCGACCCAAATACTTTGTTTTTTTCGGGAAACGGGTTTATGTATAAGTATAACCTGGCAACCGGTGCATTCACCAAAAGCAGAGATATTCTGTTTGGAGGAGATGATTATCTGAATTACAGTATGGATGGCAAGGGCTATTTGTGGGTAAGTTCTAATGATGGTATCGCCGTTTTGGATACTGCCCGCCTGTCACCTATCGGTTCCATTCAATATAACCCCGATGCTCCGGAAGGTATCAGTAGTAAAAATTTCGGCGCTACCGTTGATAAAAATGGTATTGTTTGGGTAACGGCATGGGGAAAAGGGATTGACTATGCCAGCCTGAATGAACGGAAATTTAAATCATTCCTTACTGCTAAAGATGCTGAGAAAAACGGTATCTCCAATTTTGTAAGAGGGATTGCAGAGGGTCCCGATGGAAATTTTTATTGCGCCACACAGTCCGGCGTTGTTATATTGGATAAAAACCTGAGATACAAGCGTCAGTTACCGGGTTTTGATCCTTCCTTGCAATTACCTGACATAAAAATCATGGGCAATAGCCTGCTGATAGCTTCCGATAATGAGAAAAAAGGTCTTTATGTTTATGACTTGTTTACTGGTAAACACAGGTACATAAATAAGTTTCTTCAAAGCGGCAAATGGGTTAACCCGGATATTTATCATATTAATCCAATCACAGAAGAAGAGGGCCTGGTATCTTCGGTTTCGTATGGTTTGTTTAAGGTGAATATCAGAACGGGTAAGTCATCAGTTTCACCGGTGAACTTGTTTACAAACGGAAGAGAAAGTTTAGTGTACACTTATATCAGTGCAAAAGGGCATCTATATGCTTCCTTTAACCTGCTGGGGTTTGCAGTATTCAAAGATCAGGGAGAGGTCTTTCAACAGGCTTATGAATCATTATCAGGACTTACTGTTAAGCACATTATTCCTGCCGGTAACGACAAACTTTGGATAGCAACTACAGAAGGCCTCTTGTTGTTTGATGATAACAAATTAAAGGTGCTAAGAAAATATACTACTGATGATGGTTTGCTCAACAATGTAGTCTATGCACTTATTACGGATAAAAAAAATAATCTTTGGTTCAGTACGAATAAAGGACTTGGCTATCTGGATGTTAGTCAGAATAAGATTTACAATTTTACAAAGGATGACGGACTGCAGTCAAATGAATTTAATGCACACACTGTCTTAAGGGCCAAAGACGGACGTATTATTTTTGGTGGTGTAAATGGCCTTTCCGTCATCAATCCGGATGCAATCGGCTATACACCGCCTGTACCAATATTACAAATGACGGCATTGAAAGCTGATTCTGTTTTAAACCCGTTTGCTTTACCGGGTAACAAAATTGTTTTGCCACCCGGAACGAATTCTTTTGAAACAGAATGGACAGCCCTGAATTATTCTAATCCTTTTATACATAAAATCAGGTACAAGTTATCTTCCTTAGATAAGAACTGGCAGGAAACAGGTAATCCTGCCAGCATAAGGTACACCGGTCTTGTGCCGGGCAGTTATGAGCTGGAAGTAATGGCTTCAAACGCAAAAGGCGAATACTCAGGTGTATCAAAGAAAATAGCCATAGTTGTTATTGCGTACTGGTGGCAGGCTGCCTGGTTTAAATGGGGAATGGTGTTATTATTTTCAGTAATTACCTGGCTGCTCATCAGGGGTTATTTTCGTCGCCGCATCAATAAAGAGAAACAAAAGATTGTTCAGCAGTTGCTGATTCAGCAGGAAAGGGAGAGGATTATTGCTGACCTGCATGATGATATTGGCGCCACACTCAGCAGCATGAGCATCTACAGCGAACTGGCTGATAACTTATGGCAGGAAAAGCCAGAGGAAGGACGAAAACTTGTTAATAGAGTTGCTGCCACATCAAGAGAGCTTATGGATCGTATGGGTGATATTATCTGGAGTATGAAGCCAGCCAGCGGCGACAGGTATTCATTAGAAGCCCGTTTAAAGAACTATTGTACTGAATTATTGTCGCCTAAAAACATAGCCTGTACTTTCTCTATTGATAAGGAATTATCCGTTGCCGGTAGTCATCCGGAAGCCCGGAAAAACATATTACTGATAGCTAAGGAAGCATTGAACAACATTGCCAAATACAGTGGTGCATCAGAAGTAGTTATATCTTTCCAAAAGAAGAATGAATTGGCCGTTCTTACGGTGACCGATAATGGCGGAGGTTTTGAAACAGCACAAACCGGTCAGGGAAACGGCCTTGCCAACATCCACGAAAGGTGCAGGCAATTGGGTGGTACATGCCGAATCCAATCCCAGCCGGGACAAGGCACCACGATCGAATGCCTGTTGCCGGTAGCTATATTTGGCTATAAGGCATAAGAAGTGATTAGATAATTTTGCAGAATGGTGAAAGTAGTTGTATATGATGATAACCAAACCCGCCGGGAAAGTCTGCAGGCATTGGTAGCGATGAGCCCGGAACTGGAGTGGGGGGGCGGTTTTGCCAATTG
>JBGARY010000090.1:0-1006 GCA_044229985.1 Chitinophagaceae bacterium | reverse complement strand
GCCAATTGTGCCAGTGCGGTGGTGAACGGGACCTATACAAAGGATGTTGCCCTTACTGCTGCCAATACTGTAGATGTAACAGTGAATGTAACTGCTATAGGAACTTATAATATCAGTGCAACAGGTGGGGGAATGACATTTACTGGTACTGGCGCCTTTATAACATTAGGCAACCAAACTGTGACCTTAACGGGTTCGGGAACACCAACTACTACGGGTGCAAACACAGTAACATTTGCTGCTCCTTTTGCTTCCTGCAATTTTACGGTTAACGTAACAGGTCCTTGTGAAGGAACATTAGGGGGTGCCCCCGGTGCATGTACACCGTCCATAGTCAGCGGGATATATGTGGTGGGTTCTTCGCTTTCCGGACCGGCAAACAATGTGCAGATACAGGTAAGTATTACTACCGCAGGTGCTTATAATATTTCCACCAACACAGTGGCAGGTATTACTTTCTCAGGTTCCGGAACAATTGCTGTTGGCCCTAACCAGAATATCAACCTGGTGGCCAGTGGAACACCTACAGCATCGGGTACTCAAACATTTACTGTAACCTTTGGTACAAGTAACTGTACGTTTACAGTGAATGTACTGCCCAACGATTATTTCCCGAGAACAACCAACAGCAACTGGAGTTATGAGTGGGATAACGACCCGACTGATTCTTTGTACAGGGTAGCCATTTCGGCGACGAACGCAACCGCATTTGGTACCTTCAACATATTCATGGAAAATGACGGCACTGTTCCGTTGCCAGCCCTTGATTCTTCCGGCTATTACCGGAGAAACGGCGGTGATTATTTTGAGTATTTTGATCTTAGTGCCATTGGGCTAGATAACCCGCAGTGGGTTGAATATACTTTTCTGAAAGATAATGTGGCAGCCGGCAATTCCTGGACATCTACCGGCTGGACCAACGCCTTAGGCGGTACGCCATTTACCTTCCGTTTTAAGGATAGTATCGAACAAAAAGATGTGGCTGTGCCGCAAACTACATCCCTGG
>JBGARY010000008.1:0-102537 GCA_044229985.1 Chitinophagaceae bacterium | reverse complement strand
CTTCTTCACCATCTGCCGCTGCATTACTGATGCCAATTAAAAAAGCCGGCGTGGCAAACTTTGCTTTGGCTTTACGGGCAATTGCTTTTGCTACGTCCCGATAATTTTTTTCCGGGTACTCTTCAAAGTAAACCTCGAAATGATCTTTATTTATATTCAGCAACAGGATGGCTGCTGATGCTTTATCTGGCTCCTCATCAATGAATTCACCATTAGTGGTGCAGCCAAACACGGAAATGCTTTTTTCATCCAGCAAATTAGTGATGGCAGTCCTGTCCTGACTTTTTGAAATAAAGCAGACAGCTAAAGTTGGTTCAAAGCCGTCAGCCATACTTTGTTCTAATGCAGATTTAATTTCTTCTGTCGATTTCCCTTTGATTGATTTTGCTTTCATTTTACTTTTTCTTTTAATGTCACCAGGCAGCATGCATTATTATGATACTCGTATTTATCATTTTTTCCAGCCTGTCCGGCACAGAAGGATTTTCCATATTCACCATAAGTAAAGAAACCTGCCATGGGTACATCCCAGATTTTCTGCACTTGTTCGATTTCTTCTTTTATAACCATACCGAATGATAAATGCCTGCTCACACAGGAGAACATGATTATGGCATCGGCTTGCGGTTGTACATTTTCCTTAATGCTTTTACATTCTGCAACCACTTTTTCGATGGAGTCAAAATCAGGTGGCATCGCAAACTTAATTTTTGAACCTTGCGGAACTCTCCCAGAACAAATAAGGGAACGATCTTCACGATTGGCAAACATGGCTGTACGTATGACAGGGTCTGAGTTTTCCCGTTCCACCTGCAATGGATAATACCAGGAGCTAAGAAATGTCACCACTTCCTTGTTGTCGTCCTCCTTTATCTCAACGCCAAGGAAATTCACTAACATATCCAATGCCGGTTTGTCGTCTATAGTATATACAACATTCCCTTCGCTTTTTGTAACTGTTTTCGTTGTGCCAATAGCATTCCAGCCACAGGTGGCGATACCTTTAACATCTATCTTATCTTCATCAACAATGAGTGCTACCAATGCACAGTCGCTAGTTTTCCCATTGGTAAAAACAAAAGTTGATTCCAATGCCAGGTCATCTCCTGCCTTACCTCCAAATACAGTTACTTCGCCGTTTTCCGATGAGAGAGATTTTCCAAAACCTTGTATGATGCCTTCAACAATAGGTTCACCATCTGAAGACACTCCGCTGTTTGCTATAATAAAAGCAGGATTGGCAAAGGTTTCCCTTCCCGTAATCCCTAGTTTTATGGCGTCTTCTAAAGCGGTCTTCTGGCTTGTTTCAATAAATTCTATTCTAAAATAAGCAGGGTTTATATCGAGCAACAGCATAACAATGCTGCCTCCTTCAATTTCACCATCAATAAATTCACCGGCAGTGGTAGCGCCAAATACCCGGATGCCTTTTTCGTCAAGTGACCTGGAAATTGCTTCCCTGTCCTGTTTAACAGATAGGAATACAATTGCTAAAGTAGGCCTGAACCCATCAGCCATGCTTTCAGCTAATGCAGAAATGATTTCTTCTGCGAATTTCCCTTTGATTGACTTTGCTTGCATTATTACCTTATTAATGTTTTTCCTTTAGGTAGTGCTGCTTCAATACATCCTCGCCAAACTCGTTGCTCTTTTCCCGCCAGATGGCATGGATATGATTCGCTGCCCTGTTGGGGCCACCGCTCCTGTCATCAAACTCAATCAGAAAGGTAGGCCCGTTGATAACAAAATAATGCTGCTTTTCCTCGTTGTAGGCACCAATCCAGCCAAACCAAATATTATCAATCCCTGCTTTTTTAATCTTATCATATTCAACAATTGCTTTATCATACTCCAGGTTAAAAACAAATTCCCGGATGATATGCTCCAGTGCGGTTTTTTGTAAGGCTGTCAGCTCAGATGCCTTTATTCCCCAGTAATCAATCAACCGTTTGCCGCTTTCTGCTCCGGTGATGATGTCTACTGGCACTTCTGCATCCATCGTAGCTTTCTTCCTGAGTTCAGGAGTAAGCATGTTGATGAAACGAAGGCCAAGATCTTGTTCCTGGCCCAGCACCCGCCAGCCTGCATATTCCGAGATCATGAATTCAGCCGGGTCAGTCCCAATGAAAAATGGTGTTACCGAAATATTATCTCCTGAGAAAGTGAAATTGACCGATAAATGATGTCCTTCCAGTTTATACCCCCAGCTCTTGTCCTGAGGATTGCCAAAAAATGCAAAAAAGAAATTCTTATGCGACCACTGTAACGCTTTTACTCTTTGATAAACTGTATCATTAAATCTTTTTTGGTAATAAAGGCTGTCATAATAACTGTTAATTAAATTATCCAGGTGCATGATGCCGGTTGCCTTTAGGTATCCCTGGGAACTTAGCGAAACGGAAAGAATACGGTGAACCAATCTGCGTTGATCATTGTCCATATTCCCAATATTGAGGCCGGCCCTTGCTCTTAATCCCAATGGGAGATTATTCCACTTCAATCTTGCGGTATCTGTAAAAGAAAGAAGAGCATTTCTTTTTTCAAACTTGCTGAAAGAATGATACAAAGAGTCCGCATACATCGTTATCTCCTTATAATATCCTGTTTGTGCGTTAAGGGACGTTATACCGAACTGGAGGATGATAAATAAGACTAATAAGTTTCTCAACTGCTTTTGTATTAGAACCATATTAATTTTTTTAATAGCTCTTGTTTGGTTTTTATTTTACTTTTAATGCCACCCAGCAGCACATCCCGGAATGAAAATGCTGTTTACCGTTTTTTGTTCTCCCAAACTCACCATATGTATAAAAGCCTGCCATAGGTACCTGCCAGACTTTGGCGAGTCCTTCATTTTCCGTTGTAGTCAGAGGTCCTAATACCGGCGGTCTTCCGGCACAGGAAAAAATTAGCAAGGCCTCAGGCTTGTTTTCCAATGAATTTTTAAGCGCCGCAGCTTCCGAAATAATCTCTTCTGAAATTTCAAAATCAGGCGGGGTTGTAAAGTAAAATTCAGAACCCTCTTCCATTTCTATATCCATGATCAAAGCACCGGATTCTTTATCTATCGACCGGGGCGATTTAATAATAGTTTCCCCGTCTTTACGTTTAGCAATAAAAGGGTAATGGACAGACAGATCTTTGAATATATCAAAACTTTCGTCACCGGTTTTTTCTGCCATTCCCAGGTATTTTAAATACAATTCTGCAGCAGGTTTCTCATCAATACTGTAAACTTTGTTGCCTGCACTTTTTGTTACCTTCCTGGCAATGCCCAAAGGCTTCCAACCGTGGGTAGCCATACCATGTAAAGAAATTTTTGCAGCATCAAAAACCAAAGCAGCAATGGCATTACCGGATTCTTTTTGATGAGTAAATACATAGCTGTTCATAATTCCCCAGTCATCACCGGCCATACCGCCAAAAAAAACACACTCATCACCCAGTTCCCTTACCAATGTTTTTACCAATGTATCGCCATCAAAATATTGACCATTTTCATAGACGCCATTAGAGCTCAATAAAAATGTCGGGGATTTAAAATGACGCAAGGCTTTTTCGGCAAGGTGTGAAGCGGCTTTTTCCACACCGGCATTTTTCACCTCTTCAATCAGAATGGTATAATATTCCCGGTTTATATCCAGTAATAGAATTACTATTTCTCCTTTGCTTTGATAGCCATTGATAAACTCACCGCAGGAAGTGGAACCGAATACATCTATATTATGTTGATACAATAAATCGGATATGACTGCCCTATCCTGTTTGATTGAAATAAATACAATAGCCAGCGTTGGCCTAAAGCCTTCTGCCATACTTTGCTGTAATGCAGCCCTGATTTCATCTGCGGATTTTCCCTTTATTGATTCTGCTTTCATTTATTTTCTTTTTTCAAATCCCCGGAAGTTATTCTTCCCATGCTAATGAATGGGCTTCGGATAAGATACCAGAAGGTTTGTTTTCTGTCCTCTTCAAATTCTTTTAAACCAAAATTAATTTGCTCTGGCGGCTTGTATTTAAATGTTCCAAACAACCGGTCCCAGAGTATGAATATGTCGGAAAAATTGGAATCAGTATAATACTGGTCCTGTTCATGATGTACTTTATGAATATTCGGGGTTGTAAAAATCAAGCCGAAAGTTTTATCAAGCCAAACCGGGAATTTAATATTGGAATGCTCCAGGAAAAAGAAAGGCGTTGAAACAAGAAAATAGAGTCCAAGCGCAATAAGGTCTAAACCAAAAATACCTGCTGCAATAATATTGGAAGTACCAAACCATAAAAATGTTTCAATCGGGTGCCCCCTGAAAAATGTTGAAGCGTCCATGGTTGTATCGCTGTGATGTACCCGGTGAAACCGCCAAAGTACCGGCGTAAGATGTGAAAAACGATGAAACCAGTAGGTAACAAAATCAAACAGCATTACCCCCATCACCAGTTTCAACCAAAGTGGTATATCAAAGAGGTAGAATAAACCAATTTGATGGTTATTCAGCCATTCAATTGAAAATACTATAACGATAGCCCATAGCAAATTAAGCAGGTAAAAAACGCCAAGGAATAAAATATTGTGAATTAAGTGTTGCGGCCTTTTTTTGAATTGAAATTGTGTGTTGAGTAATTGTTCCAAAGAATAAAAAATAACAATTAACACGATAATGATGTAGTTAAGATCAATAGCAAGCAGTTTGTTTAATGTTTCCATTGTGTTGGTTGGTTAAGCAGGTAAAATAATTTTAAAAATTGTACCCTCACCTTCTTTTGTTTCTACTTTCAACTCTCCGTCATGTCCTTTTGTTACAATATCATAACTCAAACTCAATCCTAATCCTGTGCCCTGCCCCGTGGGCTTGGTGGTAAAAAAGGGTTGAAATATTTTGTCTATTACTTTCTGCGGAATGCCGGTGCCATTATCTGTTACACTTATCTCAACCGTATTGCCTTTTTTTAGTGTGCTTACTGCCACTGTGGGTTCATAGTCCGGCTCGCCGGCCTTCTTTCTTTCAGATACAGCATAAAAGGCATTATTAATTAGATTGAGGACAACCCGACCTACATCCTGAGGTAATATATTTATTTTTCCGATAGATGTATCCAGGTCGGTTTCAAACTTTGCATTGAAGCTTTTATCCTTTGCCCGCAGGCCATGATAGGCTAACCGGAGATACTCATCACACAAGGCATTAATATCTGTCAACTCTTTCTGCCCACTGCTGCTGCGGCTGTGCTGCAACATTCCCTTTACAATGCCATCGGCTCTTTTGCCGTGGTGATTTATTTTTTCCAGGTTCTGGATAACATCATTCATTATCTCCCTGGCGTCATCCACATTTCCCTTTTCCAGTTCTTCTTTCATTTCATCCAACAGCTCTTTACTTACTTCAGAAAAGTTGTTGACGAAATTCAGCGGGTTTTGAATTTCATGGGCAATGCCGGCGGTGAGTTCCCCGAGTGAGGCCATTTTTTCTGATTGCACCAGTTGTTTTTGAGTGGCCTGCAATTCACTCAATGCTTCTTCTGCTTTTTGTTTCGCTTCTTTAATAGCAATTAAATCCTTCTCTGCCTGGCGGGCATGGGCTTCTGCTATTTGTAAATCATTGAAACGGGTAAAGGTGAGGTTGAATACGGCGGCAAATCGTTCCAGCAGTTGCATTGTTGCTGCAGGCTGCTCTTCGGGTGAAGCCATGCCTATCAGGCCATGGCTGAAATAAGCAATATGCTGTACCCTTCTTTTTTGTTCCAATCCGCCCTTGAACGGAACATTCAACTCATCATGCAGGTAATGAAAATATTGCTGCAGTTCTTCTCCCCGCATATCAATCACTAAGCTTCCTTTATTTGCCCTCCAGCCTTCATACATTTTCAATAAGGTTTCGTTCTTCCGGTAATTGCCAGTAAATCCCATGCTCACCTTGCTGCCATCTTCGTCCGTTACCCAGGCTTCCATATCAGCCGTATTTTCTTTGATGAGGATGATGTAAAGCCTGTTTGGTTCAATACCCAATGAAATCAACTGCTGAAACAATACCGCTGCTGTACCTGCCAGTTCATCAGATTTTTGCATGGCTAGTGTTCGGGAACGAACTTTTTCAAGTGCTGCTTCTATCTGCGCTTCCCTTGCCTGAGCTTCGGCTTTTTGCAAATCAAGGAAGCGGGTATAGGTTTGCTGGAACACATTGGCAAAGCGAAGCATTATTTCAATTTGATCATTCGTCAGCTTTTCTCCTCCCACAATTAATATATAACCCTCCTTGAAATTGAAATTATGCAGCACCAGTTTTTTTGGTGAAATGGCCAGCAGTTCCTTTACAGACAAAGGAAAATTAATACTCCTTTCTGCAATAAATGTCTGGTGCATGATCGTCTGCACCTCGTCCATCTCAATTATGGAAAACGGCTCTTTATCCTTCCAGCATTTAAGTACCCGTTGCATTTCGGCAGTTTCCGCATGAGATATTCCAACAGCTGCCTGCATTATTTTACCCGTGCCGGGATTCGGCGTATAATTCCAGCCAATCCTTTCGTCAGCGTCCATCAGTACATACCCGCTGGTCAAACTTGTAATTCCCAGCCTGTTCATTTCACTACACAAAAGCTCTCCGGCCTCCAGCAGTTCATCACTCTTTTGCATCGCCATCGTTCTGCTTCTTACTCTTTCGAGTGATGCTTCAATCTGTGCTTCTTTGGTCTGTGCTTCAGCTTTCTGCAGGTCGAGGAATCGGGTATAGGTCTGCTGGAATACTTTGCCAAAACGGATGAGTATATTATTCTCCTCATCCGAGTAAGGTACTGCATCAAAATTTTCGATGTACAGACCAACATTATCTAGCAAAACGGTAGATACAGCAAGCCCCTTGCATTCCATGTAAAATTTCCTGGCATCTTCGGGTACTTCAAAAAAATGGAAGAGGGATTTATAGAACTTATTTTTTTCTTCAAAGTTCAACAGGTCTGTGAAAAAGCTTTTTCCTTTTGCTTTAGCGTCCCGGAAGCTATTCCAGGTGGGTGTGTCAAAATAAGGAAAGGTTGCATAAAAAGGTTCAATGTTAGGGTCAGCCAGCCAGATATGCATATCATCATGGGCTTTGTAATCTATATAAAAGCCGGCATGCTCTACATTGATATTAAGATGAACAAATTGCTCCAACACCACTTTTATCACTTCTTTCAACTCTTCACTCTTATGC
This sequence comes from Chitinophagaceae bacterium, assembly GCA_044229985.1. GTDB lineage: Bacteria > Bacteroidota > Bacteroidia > Chitinophagales > Chitinophagaceae > JJ008. Next base: position 95,350 of record JBGARY010000008.1, on the reverse strand, counting down.
ATAGCCATGCTTCTGCTCCTTACTCTCTCCAGCGCCAGCTCAACCTGTGTTTCCCGGTTCCTTCTTTCGGCTTCTTTCAGGTCTTCAAAGCGGCGATAAGCCAGGTCAAAGACCGCAGCAAAACGAACTAATGTATTCACATCCTCTTCCGGGGGATTGGGGACAACACCCGTCAGGCTATAACCAATCTCGCCATGCGTGGTGCGGGCCATTACAAAAGTGAGGCCGCCGATATGGCGTATATCATCCAATGTGGGTGCATTATGATCCACCTGCTGAAAATCACCCAGCGTAATCATCTTATCAACATACTCCACCGCCGTGTCTACATCCATCGGAAAAACAAGGGCAGGTTCATCACTTTTTTCCCAATCAGCCACCAGTTTAATGTCGCCATGAATATGACGGGGCAAGGTCATCACCATCCCAATGCGGCTGCCATCGCCACTGGTCATGGCCTTTTCATATTTATCAGGTAACCACCGCATGTACCAGAAATAACCGGCTTCATGACTCAGTGCAACAAATTCGTTGCGCATGGAAACCACGATATCAAGCAACTCGGATGATTCCTGCATAGTGGTGACCTTTCCCCGTATTCTTTCCAGTGCTGCTTCGATCTGTGCTTCTCTTGCTTGTGCTTCGGCTTTTTGCACATCCAGATACCGGGTGTAGGATTGCTGAAATACACGTCCAAACCGTTGCGTAATGTCAAGATTGTCATCCGAAAGTGGTTCATAACTTCCTACCATCATCAAACCATAATCACTGATAACGCTGGATGTAAAAATTGTACCTTCTTCCCTCATACTTTTTCTAACAACCTCCGGCAGTTTCGACATTTCAGTATTTTCAAACAAATGTTTTTCCCATGTTCTTTTAGCATCTCCTGATAAAGTTTGTAAATAAACTGGTTTTCGTTCTTGCCATGCCTTCAGAAAATTTATGAAAACAGGTTGATCATTGTAATCTATCCGGTAACTTTCCGCTGTACTTTCAACTTCCGGATTAGCAGACCACCAGGTGATATATTTTTCCGCATCATTGAATGTCCAGATAAGGACCCTGTTTAAAACAAGATCAAGTTGCCTTAGTTCACTAAAAATCTTTCCGGTAATATCTGCTATCTCCTCTGACTTTCGCATAGCTATAGATCTGCTTCTCACTCTTTCCAATGCAGCTTCTATTTGTGCTTCTCTTGCCTGTGCTTCGGCTTTTTGCAGGTCAAGGAAACGGGTATAGGTTTGTTCAAATACTTTTGCAAACCGTTTAAATATATCATGCGTTTCGGGTACCGGTTCATATGTAATGAAAATGATATAACCATATTTGAAGAAAGCAACATGATCAATCTGGTAAGATGGGAAAGGTATTCCGGCTTCTTTCATTTTAAGTAACTGATCTCCCACACCCGGCAGGCTGCAGAGGTATTCATAATGGGCAGGACATTCGTCTTTCCCTATTTCATTAATCAATAATTTTTCACCTCTTTGTCCTGCTTCGTAATAACGAAGAAAAACTCCTTCTCTTGGTGTTCTGTATCTTGGGAATACTCCCTGGCCGTTACTGCCCCATTCCAATGACCCTTGCGGATCATCATCATAAATATTGAATGCACAAAACCAGGTGGCTACACCCAATGCTTGCACCTGTTTTACCAATTCGAGGGAAAGATCGGAAAGTTCCTCACTCTTATGCATAGCCATTGAACGGCTTCTTACTCTCTCCAACGCCGCTTCTATCTGCGCTTCTCTTGCCTGTGCTTCAGCTCTTTGCAGATCTAGAAAACGTACATAGGCTTGTTCAAAAACTTTAGAGAATCGTCTTAGAATGTCAATTTGATTTTCCGAAAGTTGATTGCTTGTAATACTGTTTATGATAATTGCGGAGTTCTTCTCAATCGCAATTGAATGTGCATAGGTTTCACATTCCAGAAGGAGTTTTTTTAATTCCCCTGGAATATGTTTAAGATCTGAATGCTCAAAGGCGAAGTTGAACCAGGTATTTTTTTCATCAAAGGAATAAACCCTGGCAAAAAAGTCATGCCCTTTTTGCCTGGCATCCCAGAATTCAGTTAGTATTGGGAGATCCGTATAAGGAATGAATAATCTGACAGGATGTGGGAGGGCCGGGTCAGCTGACCATTGAACAAAATCTTTTGTACCCTCGGAAAATATTACCAGGTGGGCTGCTGAACCCTGATCAATGATATAACCTAGCTCCATCAAGTTATTCAATACAACGGTAACAACATCTCCCAGCTCATCACTGGAATGCATAGCTAGAGATCTTGAACGCACTCTTTCCAACGCCGCTTCTATCTGTGCTTCTCTTGCCTGTGCTTCTGCTTTTTGCAAATCGAGGAAGCGGGTATAGGATTGTTCGAGCACAGATCCAAAGCGCCTTAGTATCTCATTTTCCGCATCCGTAAACTTTTTACCATGATGATTAGTGATACCAATTGAAGTATGCTGGTTGATGACTACTGACCTTGCGTAGCCACCCTCCCTGGCCAGCAGTTCTTTTTTGCGTTGTTCACTGTTTTGGTTCCAGGGATGGTACCGGAACAAGTGATTCAAAAATTCATTCTTATCCTTCTTTGAATAAACTTCTGTATAAAATGGTTGACGTCGTATAATCGCATCATGCAGCCTTGTAAATGTCTGCCTGTCCAGGAATGGTATGGTCACTTTTTGTACATAATCAGCAGCGCCGGCTGCGGCCCATATCGGAAGATCATTATTCACCTCATCATTAATTGCGATAAAAACACCACCATCCATATCAATGCCCATCTGCAGCAATTGCTGAGCTACCATATTTACCACCTGCTGCAGTTCATCGGTTTTGTGCATTGCAAGACTACGGGCCCGCACTCTTTCCAACGCCAGTTGTATTTCCGCTTCTCTTGCCTGTGCTTCGGCTTTTTGCAAATCGAGGAACCGGACATAGGCCTGGTTGAAAGCGATCGCAAACCGGCAGATGATTTCCTGCTGTTCTTCCGGCAGTGGTTCAAAACTGCCGGTAACGAGTGAACCAAACTGATCCGAAGAACCGGAAAGGTGTACCTTCTTTGCAGCAGCCATAAAAGCTTTGATGGGCTCAGGCAGCTTTGCCAGTTCTGTTTTAGTGAAACCAAAACGATCCCAGTCTCTTTTTTCCTTTCCTTCAAACAGGTAAGTCCATTTTTTCTTCCGCTTTTTACAGTAATCGAGATACATCAGGTGAGAAGGATGTTGATTCATTGGCACAAAAAATCCATTCTGTGCCAACAAACCTTCTTGCCCTGCCATCCACCAGGTGATTCCTTTATTTTCAGGGTTGACGATCATGATAAAACACCGGTCGAGTTTTGCATCCAGCTTTGTCAATTCTCCGTACAGTTTGAAAATGATTTCACTCAACGCTGATGAATCCTTCATCGCCAACGAAGCCGCCCTTATTCTTTCCAATGCTGCTTCTACCTGTGCTTCTCTTGCCTGTGCTTCGGCTTTTTGAAGATCCAGGAAACGGGTATAGATTTGATCGAAAACATTGGCAAAGCGTTTGAATGTATCATGCATCTCGGGCACCGGCTCATAGGTAATGAACAACAAGAACCCTTTTGAGAAATAGGCCTGGTGCATGATTTGAAAAATGGGCAACGGATGGCCTGCTTCGATGATGGAATCCAGAATTTCACCCACCACGGGCAGTGTTCGCATGTATTGATAATGCTTCACCAAATTCCTGCCGCCCATTTCTACTACATGCAATGATTTACCTTCTTCAGCTCCTTTGCGCATCTGTATGAATAATTCATCCTTGGTGGTAGGTGCTGCGAAAGGTGGCTGCAACACGCCTTCACTACTCATCCACAGTGTCAAGGATTTTTTTTCGTCATCGTTCCATGTACAATAACCGGCACTCCATGCCGGCATGCCCAGGCTTTGTGCCTGTTGAAATAATACATTAGCAGCCTCAGGCAGTTCATTACTATTCTGCATAGCCATTGTTCTTGCACGAACTCTTTCCAACGCCGCTTCTATCTGTGCTTCTCTTGCCTGTACTTCGGCTTTTTGAATATCGATATACCGCTGATAGGCCATATCGAAAACGTTGCGAAATTTTTTCAATACGTCCACTTCTTCTTTTGAAATGGGACTGAAAGTGGAAATGCCCAGTGCTCCTACACCGGTGGAGTAGAAATAATAATACAGTGCAGAAATTTTATTAAGCCGTGGGTCCTTGTATTCGCCACTGCTGCGCCGTCTTTGCTGCCAGCTTTTTAATCCATCCTTATTGATAACTAATTTTGCAAAAGCATCTTTAGCTTTTCGGATTTTTTTTTGAAATTGTTCAAAAGTAGGGTGGCTGCTGTAGGCCAGTTTGGCAAAGTTTCCTCCCGAAAAGTCTGAGTAATCATAATCGTGTAGCTGGCCGTTCTCATCATCCCAGAAATTGATGAGTGTATTTCGAAGATCGGTAAAGCCGAGCGATTGCAATTCTGTAAAAAAGACTTTGCATATATCCAGAATGTCGCCGGGTTTGTTCATGCCCATTGTTATGGCTCTTACTCTTTCCAGGGATGCTTCTATTTCAAGCTCACGGGTTTTTGCTTGCAGATCGGCCGTTCGCTGTGCCACTACCTGCTCCAGTTCTTTTAATTTTTTTTCTGCTTCCGCCACATGAAAAGTGTCTGCAGAGCTACTTCCTGCATCTGGCATAGAACCATGAAATAGTACCATCTGCCATTTGTTATTCCGGTACTTGAATAAAGTGGTGAACCACAAATGCAGGGAATGCATATTTTTTTTATCGCCAATCTGCACTATAATTTCATCCCGAAACTGAGCAGTGGTTTCATCTATAAATTTTGGACTATACGGCGTAATTTTTCTGGATTTAAATATCATGCCCTTTGACTGCCTCCTGGAATCCATTACCATTTTCCTGCAATCTTCCCTTGATGTTACTTTCTCATCGGCAGCCGTGCCAAAGCCACTAATATCCTCAGCAATATATTGGTTGAAATACCGAAGCGGCGCTTTCATATCGAGAATACAAACATCCAATGCACATTGATAGGCCTTGGCTAAATCTACTCTGGTCTGTTTTGTCAGTTTCATTAAACAGGCAATTAGCTTTTGATTTACGCTGGCAACAGGATAACAGGACTTAAAATAAATCGTAGTTTAAAAGGGAGGAAAGTATTCCCCTAATATAACCAATTATTACAAAGCGGATAATGAAAAAAAGAAGACGCTCAGCAGCATTCTGTTCTCAGCACATCAATGGTTTTGTTGTAAAAATACCGGGCTCTTTCCGGGGTGCTGGCTATACATACAATACCGATTTTTCCATATTGTGAAAGTGCTCCAATGAGGTGAAACATAACCCCTTCTTCCCGGGTATTATCGTAGTGAAGCTGATTTTGTACAGCAATTTCAATGAGGTCCTCAGGTGTAAGACCTTTGAATCGTTCATCATGAAGGTTATCGGTAAAGAGGTAACACTTTTCCTCTCCGTTGGGTAAAAGGAATTTACCTGTTTCCGCATTATAATCTCCGTTAGTCAGAAACTGAAGCATAATATAGGGATGTGTAGTACCGCCTTTACGCAGGTTGACCTCAATGGCATAGTGCAGCCATTTGCCATCTTGTTTTACGGAAAGGAAGTCAATGCCAAACCGTCCCAGCACCCCTTTATTTCTCAATGCTTCGGAAATTCGTTGTCCCAGTTTGCCAACCTCAATCCTGTATTCTTCATCAGCCGGAAATATACCGCCGAGAAAGATTTGCTTTTCCAAACCGCCCATTACCTGGTCATGAGTGGAAATAACATCAATCCTTCCCAACGGATTGATACGGCATTGAACTGACGGTGATGCTACATGGCTTCCTTCCACATAAGCTTCTACAATACCGCCCATTCCTTCAAACTTCTTTATATACATTTCGTAGCTGAGTCCTGTGGCAATAATTTCCAGCTCATTGGGCAGCAGTTCTCTTATTTGCTGCTCGATATTATCGGGTGCCGTCAATTTCTCATACCGAAATACAGCATTACCCTCCCCACTGAAGCCATCATTCATTTTAATCACCGCCTTTTTTAAATCGGGGTACTGGTAATGCAGATCCGTCAACGCATCTATGATATCTTCTTCCGTTTGCAGGTTTTCATAACCAGGCGGCATATTCACTCCGCATTCCCTGAATATCTCCCGGCTTCCTGATTTCGTTCCCCAATAGAGCAAATCAGGATTACAGCCATAAACCGGTAAATCAAGTGTGACAGCTAACTTTCTTTCATGATCTGTAACATTAAAGCAGGCAAGATGCGCCAGGTAGTCCTTCGGTATTGCTTTTTTGATTCGCTTGATCAACCGGGGCCTTGCCAGAATTTTTTCGGTCAATGAAACTTGCGGTGATGCATCATAACAACTGAAAAAATGTAAGCGTTGCCTTGCATGGTGACCGGTTATTCCGGGTAAAAGATGGAGATAATAATCAATGATTATAGGATCAACAGGAGTGCTGGTAATATAGATGACATGTGTGTTGGGCATTCGAAGCAGGAGTAAAAGACATAACAACCGCTCCTCATAATGAACTATCCCGTCTACTTTAGCTAAAATGACCGGGTCGAGAGTAAGACTTGGAATAACAACCACCGTCTTCGGAGCCATTTTATCATGAAAAACAGCTTCGTATTGCGGAATGAAATTTTGCTGCAACTGGCAGAACTCCTCCCTCTCAGTCAGGATTTCCTGGCCGAACATGTTGATCTTACCACCCATCAGGGAAATCGTTAGTTAATCTGTAAGCTACTTTGTAAACCTTCAGGCGGCAATGACAAAAACGAAATAAACAAGTGATTTTTATCAGGCTTCCTGACCTGTCCATAAAGCCCCGCCAATACTGTTGCGGCTGGCACCGGTAACAGAGGCCAGCACATTATACTCCTGCCGCCAGCGCAACACCCCGATAAAGGCCATGATCAGCGCCTCCTTGTAATTCACCAGTTTGGTGTCAGGCACCACTACTTCAATATTCTCCACCCTGAGTAATTCAGCCAGCCTGTTTACAAGGAATGTATTGAGTGCACCACCGCCGGTTACCAGCAGTTTCTTGTTGCCAGGTACAGGTTGCTGGATATTTAAAGACGAAAGGGCATTACAGATTTGCAGGGCTACATGCTCGGAAAATGTCCTGATGGCGTCAGGTATGCTTAAGCCTGCCGATCTTATCAGGGGATACACTATATCTGTTCCAAAATCATTAGCCAATGATTTGGGATAGGGTTGACTGTAATAGGCCAGTTTGTTTAATTGGTTTAGCAGCTCGTCATGCAAATTACCTGATGCAGCCATCTTTCCATCCTCATCAAAAGGTTTTCCTGCATCATTGGCCAGCATATTCAATACACGGTTGGCCGGGCAAACATCAAATGCCACATATTCCTCAGCATTCAACGAGATATTGGCAATACCTCCAATGTTCAAAAAATATGTGAAGTCATTCATCAGCATTTTTTCACCTATCGGTACAATAGGTGCCCCTTGTCCGCCAAAAGCGACATCTAATGCTCTTAGATCGGAGACCACCGGCAATTGCGTTTTGGCTGCTATTGCTGCGCCGTCTCCCAACTGAGCAGTCATTTGGCTGGCCGGCATATGAAAAGTAGTATGACCGTGGGAAGCAACAACTGCAACTTTATAATGCAACTGGTGGGACTCAATAAACCTATTTACTTCCTGCCCGATATATTGACCGTAAGCCGTATGTAATAACTGGTATTCCCTTGCAGGCAGGTTGATGGCATTTTTAAGTTTTTCGGTCCATTCGGTGGTGTAAGGATAACAGTCAGCTTCATTTATTTCGTAGGTCCATTTTCCACCCTGTTCCTGGAATTCAACAAAAGCAATATCCAGTCCATCCAGTGAGCTGCCGCTCATTACTCCAATTGCACGGTAAATCATTGTATGTTTCAGATTTAATATTTCAGATTTTACCCGCCCGCCTGCAAATAGTATTTTTGTGCAGGAAGGGGGACTTGGTTTTGCTGCTTTTAAAGCACTGGTGCAAAGGTTTTGATTGTTCCTCAATATTCAATCAACAATATTAAATTTTCAATTGATGATCGTTAATTTAAGTGAGAAGCATTCATTAGTCAGTAACTGGGTAGCAGAACTAAGAGATGTGAATATTCAAAATGACCGGATGCGTTTTCGCCGCAACCTGGAGCGTATTGGCGAGGTCGCAGCCTATGAAATAAGTAAGGTTTTACCCTTTGAAGAGAAAGAAATACAGACCCCACTGGGTATTGCAGAGCACAAAATGATGAAGGAACAACCAGTTTTGGCTACCATATTAAGAGCCGGGCTGCCGCTGCACCAGGGCCTGCTTAATTATTTTGATAAAGCTGATAATGCCTTTATTTCTGCCTACCGAAAGCATCATAAAGACGGAAGTTTTGAAATAAGCCTTGAATATATCTCCTGTCCTGAACTGGAAAACAGGGTACTGATCATTTCAGACCCTATGCTGGCAACAGGAGCCTCACTGGTAAAAACCATCCAATACCTGAAAGATGAAGGAAGCCCTTCTTCCATTCACATTGTGGCTGCCATCGCCTGTACAGTTGGAATTGAATATGTAAAAAGAGAAGCACCTTCTGTTACCATCTGGTGTGGCGACATTGATGATGAATTGACCGCTAAAGGATACATCGTTCCTGGACTGGGCGATGCCGGGGACCTTGCTTTTGGCACCAAAGTTCAGATGTGATCCGCACTTATTGATTCCACTTAACTATTCTGGTCGGCGTAAATAACTGATTCTTTGGCGGGTAGCCCAAATTCATAGAATAGAATTAATTCTACAAAACCAGGCCAATTACTTTTTGCGGGTCTGTAAATTGTCGTATTTTTCAGTTTCGTACCGGACGGGAAAAGGGCAAGGCAATCTTTGGTTTAAAAATGCGTTTACTGCTGTATCCCTCCCATCTGAAAAGTGAAAAAATCTACTTGCAGTGATGAAAAAAATTGTTTCTATTCTTTTGGTTAGTGTGGCATTGGTTAGTGTGACAAACGCACAAGACCCCAATTTTTCGCAGTTTTTCGCTTCCCCGCTAACATTAAACCCGGCTTTAACCGGCAAGTTTGACGGAACGTTTCGTGTTGCCGGTAATTACCGTAACCAATGGCCGACTATCAACAATGCCTTTGTTACCAAAACTGCTTCGGTAGACTTTGGTGTTTTAAGAGGAAAGATTCCCGATATTGACCAGATGGGTGTAGGTATATTAGGTTTTACTGACAGGGCTGGTGATGGTGTATTGGTGACTAATATGGCTGGCTTATCACTCTCTTATCATAAAGGTTTAGATGAAAACGGGTATCATTCTATCGGAGCGGGTTTCCAGGGAGGATATGTAAACAAGCGATTAGATGTAACCAAAGTGGTTTTTGAAGATGAATTAACTCCCCTTGGTTTTGTACCCGGTACGACAGGTGAAATTTTTACCAATAAACAGATCAATGTAAGCTACGTTGATATAAATGCCGGTGTCATCTATACCGGAAGTACTAATGGTTATAATAGTTTTTATGTTGGTGCTTCAATGTATCACATCAACCGGCCCAAAGAAAGCTTCCAGGGAGGCCAGTTCTTGTTAAATGCCAGAACAACCTTGCAGGCTGGCGGTCGCATACCAGTTGGCTCCTATCATAATATTCACTTCTCCGGAATTTATAGTATGCAGGCAAAAGCCACCAATACTGTCGTAGGCGGTGCATTCTCCTATAATGTAAATAACAGTGAAGAAAATCCTACTAACGTTTACCTCGGTGCCTGGTATCGCTTCAATGATGCAGCCATTCCTTATATCGGTATCGAATTTTCAGGTATCCATATTGGCGCTACTTATGATGCCAATACCTCCAGTTTGAAACCGGCCACCAATACAAGAGGCGGAATGGAAATTTCACTTATCTACATTAAGAAACCGGTAGATCCTAATGCGAAAAAGCTGAACTGTCCAAGATTCTAAATAAAAGATTTTATACTTTATAAAAAATGCAGACCTGTTGGTCTGCATTTTTTATTGCTACAACTTTATGATCAATGGTACAACGTACCAGGTAAATAAAGTAATTAGCACTACTGCCACAAGGTTCATCACCAGGCCTGCCTTTATCATATGTTTTAACCGGATATGACCACTGGCAAAGGCGATTGCATTGGGAGGTGTTCCCATAGGTAGCATACTGGCACAACTGGCGGCAAGGGTCATTGGCAATCCCAAAATAAGCGGATTCATTCCTACATGTTCGGCCAGCGAACAAACGACCGGTGCAAAAACAATTACCTGCGCCACATTGCTCATCACCTCACTGATAAAAATGGATATAACAACAACAACCAATACCAGTATGATTCCGCTGCCGGCATACTGGCCCATCCAGGCACCCAACTGTTGAATGAGACCGGCTTTTTCCATTGCATCAGCTAAAGCAATACCACCACCAAACAATAATAAAATACCCCATGCCATTTTTTTGGTATCGTCCCACTCTAGCAACATTACCGGTTTTCCTTCCTCCCCGGTGTCTCCCTGTATCAATGGTTGCTTTTTTCCAGCCGGACACATAAATAAGGCAACCGCCCCTATTATGGCAATCATATTATCATCCAACTTGAAGTATCCCTGGCTTTTGTTTATGATATCTTTGAGTATCCACAGCAAAGCAGTACTGATAAAAATGATAAGTACTCTTTTTTCTGATACAGATAGTTTTCCGAGTTTCTTCAATTCATCTTGTATATGCTGATGCGCTGCTTCACTTTTTTGGATATGACTGGGAAATAAAATACGGGTGGTTACGAAATACAGTGCCAGCATCAGCAACAATGCCAGGGGTGTGCAGATCAGCATCCAGTCCATGAAATCGATATTGCCATACTTTTTCTCAAAATAATTTACAAACTGCACATTAGGTGGTGTTCCGATAATGGTAGAAATACCCCCAAAATTTGATGCATAGGCAATCGCCAGCATCAGGCAAAGGTTGAAATTGGCATAATTACCTTTTTCGTCACCATTGTCCTTCATCACAAGTATCACTGACATAGCAATGGGAAACATCATCATCGTAGTGGCTGTATTGCTTAACCACATACTTAATAAACCCGTTGCCAGAATAAATCCAAGAACGATCCTGTTACTGCTTGTTCCTGTCACATTTACGATGGACAAAGCAATCCGCCGATGCAGGTTCCATTTCTCAATGGCCAGTCCCAGCATAAAGCCTCCCATGAAAAGAAAGATCACTTCATTGCCATATAATTTTGATGTGTCTTTAATGGAACTGATTTCAAGCAGGGGAAAAAATATCAGCGGCAACAAGGCAACCACAGGCATGGGAAGCGCCTCCGTAACCCACCAGGTTACCATCAATCCGCCAACGGCAAGAATTCTGGCCGACTGCTCAGGCACATTAAAAGGGTTGATGAAATAAAGGATGAGAGCAATTATTACTCCTGCAAGAAGGGAAATGTATTTTAGTTGATGTTTGGTCAAGCAGTCAGATTTGATGGGAAATTACAACCTATTTAGGCTTGCCGCTCACATAGGGATTAGCTTTTACATAAAACCGGTAGGGCAAATGAGCATCAGTCCCTGCATAATCCACGCCTATGCGGGGAGACGAACCGATCTCATTCTTTGAAAATACAAATCCATCATCGGCTATATAAAATTGCTTACTCACTAAAGAATGACCACTGTGTGAGGTAAAAATGCCTAATGCTTTTGATACATTCCCCGGGCCTCTTGTCAGCTTATTATCTGACTTTTTCTTACCCGTTCTTTTCAGCATCAGTTCAATACCTTTTACCGGCTCTATTGCCCTGATCAACACAGCATGTGGAGTTTCCTTATTATGTGTCACTACATTAACAAGATGATGGATACCATAACACAAATAAACATAAGCCATTCCACCTGCAGCATACATGATCTCATTTCTTGCTGTTCTCCTTCCACCCCGGGCATGTGAAGCCATATCATTGATACCTGCATAAGCTTCTACTTCTACAATTCTTCCGGATGTGATGACCCCATTCCAGTTTGTCACCAATACTTTTCCTAAGAGCTCTTTTGCCACCTTCAACACATCACTTCGTTGGTAAAATTCTTTGGTCAACTTCCTCATTTTATTACTGCTTTGCATTTTTTCTGTGTGATTCACCACTCACTATTACCCTTTCACTATATTTATTGCTCAAATTAAGGCTTTGCTGAAAGAAATAGTCATAGCATTCCAGGGTTGGGACCAGGCCAGGTTGTTTATACAACAACACCGTTTGTTTAAATGGATTCTGATACCCGGTTTCATCTATACTGTACTATTTATTGTCGGAATGTTCTTCTTCTGGCAATCTTCAGACAGTGTGATTTCCTGGGTGAGCAATCGTCTGGGTATTGAAAGCTGGTTACAAAAAGAAAGAAGTGAATGGCTCAGTTTCCTGTTTGTAATGACTGGAATGATGCTTCGCCTGATACTGGTGCTTTTCTATTTCTCCTTTTTTAAATATCTTATTTTGATTATAGGCTCTCCTGCTTTTGCTTACTTGAGTGAAAAGACGGAAGCTATCATCGAAGGAAAAGAGCACAGTTTCAACTGGCCGGAACTAAAAAAAGATTGTATACGGAACAGCAAACTGGCCCTTCGCAATTGTGGCTGGCAATCGGTTTATTTACTGGCACTGATAATTTTATCATTGGTACCAGTCATAGGCTGGATCACACCGGTAGTAGCATTATTTATGGAATGTTACTACTTTGGTTTTTCTATGCTGGATTACAATTTTGCCAGGCTGGGGTTTTCTCCTCAGCAAAGCATATCATTTACCGGCAGGCATAAAGGACTGGCTATTGGCAACGGTATGCTTTTTTATATTATGCATATTGTTTTGATATTGGCCCCTGCCTATGCCATTATCGCTGCCACACTGAGTGTTCAAAAAATAAAAGAATAACTGATGGGAGCGGTTTACCTGATACCTTCCTTACTGCATGAAGACGGACTGAGAGCCATTCCGGGATACGTTTTGGATGCAATCAAAAACTGCCAGGTTTTTTTTGCCGAAAACGAAAGAACGACACGTCGTTATTTTAAGTTATTGTGGAAGGAAATGGTAATTGATGATTACGAGTGGCACACAATTGATGATAATTCAGCCGGCAAATTCAGAAGATCGTTGAAGGAAGCAAAGAACATTGGTATCATTAGTGAAGCAGGATGTCCCGGTGTGGCTGATCCGGGCCAGGCATTGATTGCGGTGGCACAGGAAATGAATGCCACTATTCATCCATTGGTTGGCCCAAGCTCCATTTTACTGGCACTGATGGCAAGCGGTATGAATGGTCAGCAATTTCAGTTCGTTGGGTATCTTCCAATCGACAATCAGCAAAGAATAAAAGCCATAAAAGAACTGGAAGCGGAGTCCAGCCGTAAGAATTGTACACAAATATTTATTGAGACCCCCTATCGAAATAATCAATTATTAGATGCACTGGTCAAAAATTGCAACTCGTCCACCCGGCTTTGCGTTTCCAAAAACCTGACAGGGAAAGACGAATACATCAGGACAAAAACTGTTAGTGAATGGAAATCCGGGTTACCTGATCTTCATAAGCAACCCTGCATTTTTTTATTACATAGCTAAGGTTGTACTTCTATCTTCACACTGTCGACAAGATACCTGCTATCTCCCCGCCACGGCAAAGTACCATTCTTCATTTTATAGTGTACAGTGATGAAATGGCCCTGAAGATTTTCCAGTTTCTTGGCTGTTTCTTCATCCATAACTGAGAAAAAGAATTTTTCAGAAGCCAATGCCACATTGGCCTGCGACCGGATACTGCTCAATATCAGCTCTCCTTCATAGGTTTTGAAAATCGTTCCTTTGTAGGAAAATTTCTGCAGCAACCCGGTGCGGTTACCTTCACTGTAAGTGAAAAAATATTTCCAGTAGATAATACCGGCCAGCAGCAAAACGAAGATGATAATGAAATTCCTGCTGAACCGCCTGAACCTGGAAGGACGTTTTTCTTTCACTAACGCTGGTTCGTCTAAAGGCTGATAATTTTCAGGATGGGTTGCAGCTTCCATTTGCCGTGTTTTATAACAAAAAATTTATGGCTATAAATCAATTATTATTATACATTTGTCCCCAATTTACAACTTGTTTGTAAACATAAACATGACGAATATTCTGACACATACCAAACAATTTGCGTTTCATGCGCCAATTACCAGCGGAGTATACTCTGTTGGCTTTGATGTGTTTACCTTTTCCCGCCCACGACGTCGCCCTGTTATCTGACAGGACGAGCCCCTCACCATGGTCCCTGTCAGTGAAGATCACCCCGAAACAAATTTTTCTGGACTGGTGACCCGCTACATCTCAAGCATAGACAAAAGTGGAAAATCAAAATATCATTATCAGGGTAGCCACCGTTTCTGACAAGGTTTACTCCAAAACGATCACCGATGAAATGGGAGCCTCAGCAGCAGCAAGGGGCACCGGTATCGCTAAACGATCGCCTGACTATATTGAACAAAAAATTGACGAGGGTAAAGCTGTCATCGCCATTACTGATCAAAACGAGTGGGTAGGCTTTTGCTATATTGAAACCTGGAGCCATGGGGAATATGTAGCCAACAGCGGCCTTATTGTAGCGCCTTCTTTTCGAAAAAGCGGTGTTGCCAAGCAAATCAAGAAAAAAATATTTGACCTTTCCCGAAAAAAATATCCAGAGGCAAAAATATTTGGACTCACTACAGGCCTTGCGGTTATGAAGATCAACAGCGAACTGGGTTATGAGCCGGTAACCTACTCTGAGCTTACACAGGATGAAGCTTTCTGGGCCGGATGTAAAAGCTGTGTGAATTACGAAATATTAATGAGCAAAGACAGAAAAAATTGTATGTGCACAGCTATGCTCTATGATCCTAAGGACCACTATGAACCTGAAGAAACGACCAAATATTTCGAAGAGAATAAAAAAGGTTTTGAACGATTGCTGAAATTTAAGCAGTGGAAATTGCTGAAGCCATTTTTACGAAAAGACAGAGAGAGTAATGGTGGAGCAGGTAAGCCCAAATCATTACTGCATTATTTCTTCCATTTATAAAAGCAGCTAAAAATGTCAAAGAAAGTTGTTTTAGGCTTTAGCGGTGGACTTGATACAACTTATTGTGTAAAGTACCTCAGCGAAGATAAAGGCTATGAAGTGCATAGTGTGATCGTTAATACGGGAGGTTTTAGCGAAGCGGAGTTGAATAAAATTGAGACCCATGCTTATAAACTGGGAGTAAAAACGCATACTACTGTAAATGCAGTAAAAGGATACTATGAGAAGATCATTAAATACCTCATTTTTGGAAACTGTTTAAAGAATAACACCTACCCTCTTTCTGTATCCGCCGAAAGATTAAGCCAGGCGCTGCATATTGCAGAACATGCTCAAAAACTAAAAGCTGATGCGGTAGCACATGGCAGCACCGGTGCCGGCAATGACCAGGTTCGATTTGATATGATCTTTCATATTATGATTCCCGGTGTAGAAATCATTACCCCGATAAGAGATCTTAAATTAAGCCGTGAAGAAGAAATTGCGTACCTGAAAAGTAAAGGTGTGGATATGAACTTTGAAAAAGCCATATATTCCATCAATAAAGGTCTTTGGGGTACCAGTGTGGGAGGAAAAGAAACGCTTTCCTCAAAAGGTATGCTACCGGAAGAAGCATGGCCAACGCAGGTAACAAAAAACGGAACCGAAGAAATAAAACTTGGATTTGATAAAGGCGAATTGAAATCAGTCAATGACCAGTCTTTTACACATCCGGCAGACGCCATTCAATATCTGCAAACTATCGCAGGGCCATATGGTGTAGGTCGTGACATACATGTTGGTGACACCATTATTGGGATCAAAGGCCGGGTTGGTTTTGAAGCAGCAGCACCCATGCTTATTTTAAAAGCACACCATGCTTTGGAAAAACATGTACTGTCCAAATGGCAATTGCAATGGAAAGATACACTTGCACAATTTTATGGCAACTGGATGCATGAAGGTCAGATATTGGATCCGGTGATGAGGGATATTGAAGCTTTTCTGCAAAACAGCCAGCAAAATGTTAGTGGTGATGTATTTGTACAACTAATGCCATATCGTTTCCAGGTCATTGGCATTGAAAGTAAGTACGACCTGATGAACAGTAAGTTTGGTAAGTACGGCGAAATGAATGCGGGTTTCACCGGTGATGATGTGAGAGGCTTTAGTAAGATTTTTGGCAACCAGACTTCCATTTATCATTTGGTAAACACTGATGCAGATGGCAAAGATTAGAGCAGGCATAATTGGAGGCGCAGGCTACACCGGAGGTGAATTAATACGACTGTTGTTAAATCACCCCGGTGTGGAGACCTCTTTTATTCATAGCCGGAGCAATGCCGGCAAATCAGTTCATACAGTTCACCAGGATTTACTAGGCGATACCGATTTGAAATTCACCGGAGAGCTAAATGATGACATTGATGTATTGTTTCTTTGCCTTGGACACGGGGAGTCAAAGAAATTTCTGACAGAGAATAAAATTTCGGACAGAATAAAGATTATAGACCTGGCAAATGATTTCAGATTAATTATGCAATCTGAAATCTCAAATCGAAAATTCATTTACGGTCTCCCTGAACTGAACAGGGACAAAATAAAAGCAGCAAACAATATCGCCAATCCCGGCTGTTTTGCCACGTCCATTCAATTGGGATTATTGCCGTTAGCAAAGGCCGGTTTGTTAAACGACATTTACACAACAGGGATTACAGGTTCTACAGGTGCAGGTCAATCTCTTTCAACTACCTCACATTTCAGCTGGAGGGCCAATAACATTCAGGCATATAAGACGCTTACTCATCAGCACCTGGGAGAAATTGGTGAATCACTTTTACACCTGCAACCAAAAAATGATATCGACCTGAGTTTTGTACCCTGGAGGGGTGATTTTACAAGAGGCATTTTTGTGAGTTCAACACTTCATTGCGATTTAAGCCTGGAAGAACTAAACAAAATTTTTGAAGACTATTATAACACTCATCCGTTTGTACAGGTAAGCAGGGATGCTATCTTTTTGAAACAGGTAGTAAATACCAATAAAGCAGTGATTCAACTGGAAAAGGCCGGCAGCAAACTGGTTATTCACTCTGCCATTGATAATTTATTAAAAGGCGCCAGCGGACAAGCGGTACAAAACATGAACCTGCTGTTTGGTATTGACGAGACCACCGGATTAAAACTTAAAGCCAATTATTTTTAACATGAACCTTTTTGATGTATACCCGATCAATGAAATCACTATTGTAAAAGCCAAAGGCTCCTATGTGTGGGACGATAAAGGTGAACAATATCTTGACCTTTATGGTGGCCATGCAGTAATCAGTATTGGTCATACACATCCGCATTGGGTACAGCGTATTGAAGACCAACTGGAAAAAATTGCCTTCTATTCCAATTCTATAAAAATTCCTTTACAACAACAACTGGCAGAAAAACTGGGCAAAGTATCCGGGAAAGAAGATTATCAACTCTTTCTTTGTAATAGTGGTGCTGAAGCCAATGAAAATGCCCTGAAACTGGCTTCGTTCCACACAGGCAGGAAAAAAATAGTTGCATTCAGCAAATCTTTCCATGGAAGAACCTCCCTGGCAGTAGCTGTTACAGATAACAAGAACTATGTTGCACCTGTCAATGAAACAGAAAATGTAATCTTTCTTCCCTTCAACGATGATGCAGCACTTGAACGATGTTTTGATGAGAATGGAAAAGAAATTGCTGCCGTAATTATTGAGGGCATACAAGGAGTTGGTGGTATTAATGTGGCAGATGATTCATTTCTAAAGAAGATCCGCTCACTGTGTGATGAAAATGGTACGGTTTATATCGCTGACAGTGTACAGTGCGGCTATGGCAGAAGCGGTAAATTCTTCAGCCATGACTTTGCTGGTGTAAACGCAGATATCTACACAATGGCTAAAGGGATGGGCAATGGTTTTCCTGTTGCCGGTATTATCATTGCTCCGCATATCAAGCCCAAACATTTTCAACTGGGTACAACATTTGGCGGTAATCACCTTGCATGTGCAGCTGCTTTAGCAGTATTGGAAACAATTGAAGAGGAAAAACTGATGGGTAATGCCGTAATGATTGGTAAATACCTGAAGGATGAGCTGGAATCGATTCCTCAGCTTGAAAATATTAGAGGGCGGGGGCTTATGATAGGTTTTGACGTTCCGGAAGAGCTAAAAGATCTGAAAAAAAACCTGCTGTGGAAGCAGAAGATATTCACCGGTGAAGCTAAACCAAATGTTATCCGCCTGCTCCCTTCGCTGGCATTGAAGAAAAGAGATGCAGAACAATTTATTGAAAGTATTAAAGAAGAAATCGGTCTGCTGCAGACTGTATAATAAAAAAAAATGAAGAATTTTGTTTCCGTTCATGATGTAACCGATATTGATGCCCTTGTAAAAAAAGCATTGGTCTGCAAAGCCAATCCATTTGGCGAAAAATCTCTGGGTGCTAATAAGCGTATTGGTTGCCTGTTCCTGAATCCGAGCATGCGGACAAGGCTCAGTACACAGATAGCTGCGCAGAACCTGGGTATGGAAGCCATTATTTTTAATGTTGGCAGCGAAGGTTGGGCCCTGGAATTTGAAGAAGAAGCCATCATGAGCGGTACAACAGTGGAACATGTAAAAGATGCAGCACCCATTTTTGGAAAATACTTTGATATCCTTGCTATCAGAACATTTCCTTCACTAAAAAATCGGGAAGACGACTACAGTGAATTGTATATAAAGCAATTCATGAAATATGCTGGTATCCCGGTAGTTAGTTTGGAAAGTGCGACACTACATCCTCTACAGAGTTTAACTGATATTATTACTATTTCTGAGCTGTTTAATAAAGAAAGAAAGCCAAAAATTGTATTAACCTGGGCCCCGCATGTAAAACCACTACCACAGTGTGTGGCAAACAGTTTTTCACAATGGATCAATGCATGGGGTAAAGCTGATTTTGTTATAACTCATCCTGAAGATTACAATCTGAGTGAAGAGTTCACCAACGGGGCAACAATTACCACTAACCAGGATGAAGCATTAAAAAACGCTGATTTTGTATATGTGAAAAACTGGAGCACTTTTAATGATTACGGAAAGATCTATGAAAGTGACCCTAAATGGATGATTACAAATAAAAAATTAGAACAGACAAATAATGCCAAAGTAATGCATTGCCTCCCTGTAAGAAGAAATGTTGAATTGAGTGATGAAGTATTGGATGGTCCTAACAGTATTATTACGCAGGAAGCATCAAACCGGGTATGGGCAGCACAAGCTGTATTATCGGAGATACTAAAGTCAAATGGATAAACTTTACGTAATAAAGATTGGCGGTAACATTATTGATGATGAAAACAAACTATCATCATTCCTTGCTGATTTTGCATCGATTGATGCAAAAAAAATTCTGGTACATGGAGGTGGAAAGCTGGCCACCAGGATGGCTGAGAAATTGGGTATCGAACAGCAAATGGTCGATGGCCGCAGGATTACAGATGCTGAAACGCTCAAGATTGTTACAATGGTTTATGCCGGTTTCATTAATAAAAATATTGTTGCAATACTCCAGGGCAAAAATTGTAATGCCATCGGGCTTTGTGGCGCTGATGCCGATGTGATTTTAGCTCACAAACGGCAACATCCTGTTCTAGATTATGGTTTTGTAGGCGATGTGGATGCAATTAACACAGATATAATTAGCACTTTGCTAAATAAAAACACCGCAATAGTATTTGCCCCCATTACACATGATAAGCAAGGGCAGCTATTAAATACTAATGCTGATACAATCGCCCAGGAAATTGCCAAAGGCATGAGTAATATTTTTGATGTTGAGTTAATTTACTCCTTTGAAAAAAATGGTGTCTTGCTGAATGCAAACGATGACTCAACCGTAATTCCTGAAATCAACTCATCTTACTACCAGGAACTAAAAGCAAAAAATCTAATCTTTGCCGGTATGATACCAAAGCTTGACAATTCCTTTGCTGCACTTAAAAGTGGTGTAGGAAAAGTAATCATTGGCAAAGCAGAAAATCTTCCACAGCTATTGAACGGAAGCGCAGGAACAAACATTGTAAATGAATAGCGATCTGAACATATTGCAAAGAGATGCCATTGGGCTTCTGAAAGAGTTGATTGCAACTCCTTCTTTCAGCAAGGAAGAAGAAAAGACTGCCGGTATTATTGCCAAATTTTTTGCAGAAAAAGACATCGCTGCTACATGGGTCGGTAATAACATATTTGCCCTGAACAAACAGTTTGATGAACAAAAACCAACCATTCTCCTTAATTCACACCATGATACGGTAAAGCCTAATCTGCAGTACACCAAAGATCCTTTTTCACCGATTGAAGAAGATGGAAAACTGTTTGGCCTCGGTAGTAATGACGCAGGCGGTTGCCTCGTATCCCTTATAGCAACGTTTTTGTATTTCTATGACCGGCCTGATTTAAAATATAACATTATCATTGCTGCTACAGCCGAAGAAGAAATTAGCGGCACCGGGGGAATTGAGTATACATTAAAGTACTTGCCTAAAATTGATTCTGCCATTGTGGGTGAACCCACGCAGATGCAAATGGCGGTTGCTGAAAGGGGCCTGATGGTGCTGGATTGTATCAGTCATGGAAAAGCTGGTCATGCAGCCAGAAACGAAGGTGAAAATGCTATCTATAAAGCGATAAAAGATATTGAATGGTTCAGAAATTACCAGTTTGATAAAGTTTCAGAACTGCTGGGACCTTCCAGAATGAATGTAACAATTATTGAAACAGAGAACAAAGCACACAATGTTGTTCCGGCTGTTTGTAAATTTATTGTTGATACCCGGATCAATGAACTGTACAGTTTTGAAGAGGTACTTGACATAATTAAAGCGAATGTTAATTGTGAAATAAAACCGAGAAGCACAAGGCTTCGCTCTACTTCTATTGCCTTGGATCATCCGTTGGTTAGGGCTGGTTTGGACTTGGGAAGGAATTATTACGGCTCTCCTACCACTTCCGACAAGGCATTAATGCCTTTCCCCGCATTAAAAATAGGGCCCGGAGATTCTGCCCGCAGCCACACAGCCGATGAATATATTTATATTGATGAAATAAAGAAAGGTATCGAACTTTATATCCAGCTATTAAATAACATAGTATGAAGCTCTGGCAAAAAGATAAAGCATCGCTGAAGCAGGTAGAAGAATTTACTGTCGGTAAAGACCGTGAAATGGATATGTACCTGGCTGCTTTTGATGTATTAGGATCTTTGGCACATATTGAAATGCTGGAGTCAGTTGGATTATTGACAAAAGACGAACTATCACAATTACAAACGGAATTAAGATCAATATACCGGCAAATACAAAAAGGAGAATTTGAACTGCAGGATAATGTAGAAGATATTCATTCGCAGGTAGAATTGTTACTTACACAAAAATTAGGAGATACAGGAAAGAAAATCCATTCAGCCCGAAGCCGCAACGACCAGGTATTGGTTGATATCAAATTATTTCTCCGGAATGAGGTGGAAGAATTGGTAAAAGTAATTCAGCCGTTCTTTGAACTGCTGCAAAGCCAGAGTGAAAAATATAAGGATCACTTATTACCCGGTTACACACATTTACAATTGGCTATGCCCTCTTCTTTCGGACTTTGGTTCGGTGCTTATGCAGAAAGCCTGGTTGATGATGTTATCACCATCAAGGCTGCTTATGATGTGGTAAATAAGAACCCGTTAGGATCTGCCGCCGGCTATGGCTCCTCTTTCCCTATCAACAGAACACTGACCACTCGATTGCTAGACTTTGAAGACCTGAACTTTAACGTAGTTTATGCACAGATGGGAAGAGGAAAAGCAGAAAGAATCTCTGCTCAGGCTCTGGCTAATGTAGCTGATACGCTGGCAAAGCTGAGTATGGATGCCTGCCTTTACCTGAACCAGAATTTTGGTTTCATTTCTTTTCCGGCAGAACTAACTACAGGCAGCAGCATTATGCCACATAAAAAAAATCCGGATGTATTTGAGTTGATCCGTTCCCATTGTAACCGGATTAAAGCCTTACCAAATGAGATCATGCTGATGACGACTAACCTGCCATCAGGTTATCATAGAGATTTGCAGTTACTGAAAGAGCATTTATTTCCGGCTTTCAAAACCTTGAAGGACTGTATTGAGATGGCAGGGCTGATGTTGTCAGGCATTGAAATCAAAAAAGATATATTGGCCGATGAAAAGTACAAGTATCTCTTTAGTGTGGAAGAGGTAAATAAACTCGTTAATTCTGGTATCCCATTCCGCGATGCTTATAAAAAAATTGGCCTTGACATTGAAGCAGGAAAATTCACTTATGATAACGTCGTAAGTCACAGTCACGAAGGAAGTATTGGCAATCTGTGTACAGAAGAAATAAAAAAACAGATGCAAAAAGTGATTAACTCATTTCCCTTTACATCTGTTCAGCAGGCAATTACCAGTCTTCTTAAATAGGATTTATAAGCCGTATTTATCTACCAGGTAGATAAAAGCTGCCATATTCACTGCCCCAAGTTCTAACTCTCTTTTATTAACAGCTTCAAACACATCACTTCTGGCATGATGAATATCGAAGTAACGCTGCGTATCGGGATTTAAACTGGCTGTTGGTGTTTTCAGCGCCCGGTTTAATGGTCCGATATCAGCCCCACCACCACCCTTATTAATTTCTGTGCATCCGTAGGGTGCAATCAAAGATTTCCAGGATAATACTTTGGTATACTGCTCTTCACTTCCTGAAAAACCAATTGCCCTTGGGGTAAAGCCTCCTGCATCACTTTCCATTGCGAGCAGATGTTTTTCGCTTTTAGCCTTGGCTTCTTCGGCATATTTATTACCGCCTCTTAAGCCATTTTCCTCATTGGCAAATAAAACGAAGCGAATCGTTCTTTTGGGTTTGTACCCGATTGCTTTAAAAGCTCTTAATATTTCGATCGCCTGTACACAACCGGCCCCATCATCATGTGCGCCTTCGCAATTGTCCCAGCTATCCAGGTGGCCGCCCACAGTTATGATTTCGTCTGGAAACTCTGTCCCTTTTAACTCTCCAATTACATTATGGCCAATTGTATCAGGTAAAAAATACCCGTTTGTTTTTAATGTAACTTTCGTTGTACCTTTTTGAAGCTGTTCACTCAGCCAGTCTGCATCTCTTAATCCAATAGCCACTGCCGGAATTTTTGCATAAGCACTATCATATCTTGTTGCACCGGTATGCGGATTATTATCTGCTGCATGGCTGAGGCTTCTTACAATAACCGCTTTCGCTCCATACTTTGATGCCCGGCTGGGGCCTTGCCCCCTGTACTGACCGGCATCACGGTAAGAAAGAAAAGTATTTACGTAAGTCGGGTTGAACTTATAGTTATAAAAAACAATTTTGTCCTTTACCTCATCTTTTCTTTTTTCCAGATCATCAAATGAATTGACAAGTAATACTTCACCTGTAATTCCGGCTTTACCTGTACCAACAGAATTACCCAATGCTACAATATCAAAGTCTTTTCTAACCATCCTCGCATCCGGTTTCTGAGGAGTATTGGCTGACACTATTTGAGAATGCCACATTTCATCTTTACCACCTCTCACCCAATGCGGTACCATACATTCCTGCATCCATGCCCTGTCGGCTCCGCTTTCCTGCATCATTTTTAAACCCCATTGCTCGGATTTTACCATCCCTTGTGAGCCTGCCAGCCGTGGACCAATTTGCTTCGTCAGGTAACGCAGGTTCTCGTAAGCCTTCCCATTACTTAGTATCTCATCTGAAATACGTTTAATTAAAACCGAGTCTTCGTTTTGAGAGAAGACAGTAAAACAAGGAAGGGAAATCAGTAAAAGCATTATTAGTTTTCTCATGTATCTGAATTTTACTAAAATTACCGGAAACAGGGAATGAAGATAATTATTTAAGATAAGCGGCAAACCAAACCCGAACAAAACCGTTACCTTAGATATCCCTGAAAAGAACGGTATGAAAATAGGAATTGTTTGCTATCCCACCTTTGGTGGTTCCGGAGTATTAGCTACAGAATTAGGAAAAGCCCTTGCCCAGAAAGGGCATATGGTTCATTTCATTACTTATCAGCAGCCGGTTCGGCTAAATGAATTCATGCCGAATATATTTTACCATGAGGTTCAGGTTCCTACCTATCCGCTATTTGATTACCCGCCTTATGAAACGGCTTTAGCTAGTACAATGGTGGATGTAATAAAGAATCATAACCTGGATCTGTTGCATGTACATTATGCCATCCCCCATGCCTCCGCAGCCTATATGGCAAAACAAATTTTGAAAAAGGAAGGAAAAAATATCCCGGTCATTACGACTTTACACGGAACAGATATTACATTGGTAGGCCGTGACAAAATGTATGCCCCGGTTGTCACTTTCTCCATTAACGAAAGTGACGGTATCACCGCAGTATCGCAAAATCTGCGGGATGAAACATACAAGCATTTCCAGATAGAAAAAGATATTGAGGTAATCGTCAACTTTGTTGATGTCAGCCGCTTCAGCAGAAAACCATTGGATGCCTTTAAAAAAGTAATCGCACCGAATGGCGAACGAATTTTATTGCATGCTTCTAATTTCAGAAAAATAAAAAGAGTGCAGGATGTTGTTAAGATCTTCTATGAAGTACAAAAGCAAATCCCCTCTAAGCTTTTATTTGTAGGTGATGGACCGGAGAGAAGCACAGCCGAAGACCTGAGCCGGGAGTTGGGCGTTTGCGATGAAATAAGATTTGTGGGTAAACAGGAGCAAATGGAGGACATTTTGGCTATTGGCGATTTGTTTCTGCTTACTTCAGAATATGAGAGCTTCGGTTTAGCGGCACTTGAGGCTATGGCCGCCGGCGTTCCTGTCGTTTCTACCAATGCCGGTGGTTTGAAAGAGATAAACGTACAGGGTGAAACCGGTTTCATGAGTGATGTAGGAGATGTTGAATCAATGAGTCAGCAGGCCCTTAGTATACTAAGAGACAACAATACCTTGCAGTCATTTAAAGAAAAGGCCGCTGCACAAGCCAGGAAATTTGATATTCACAATATTATTCCTGTTTACGAGAAGCTTTATGAAAGATTTCTATAATTAAAAAAGACCCGGTAAACCGGGTCTTTTTTAATTGAATTATATCACTAAGATTTATCTTCTTAACCAGGGCAAAGGATCCACATTTTTCGTTTCAATCATCAAGATGAAATCGACCTGTCCGCCACTTCCCTCATCGTCTTTGCCAGCCTTGCCAATCTGTTGGCCAGTTTTAACAACAGAACCTTTTGTAACAGTTACACCAGATAAATTACTGTATGTAGTAAAATATTTACCATGCCTGATGGTTACTACCATACCATCACCGAGGTTATAAACACCACTTACTTCGCCGTCAAAAACAGCCTTTACAGCTACACCGGGAGTGGGAGTTGAAATTGTTAAACCAGGATTATCAAAAGTAAGCAAGGTATTTTCAATCTTATTGGAGCCGAAACGAAGAGTAACCACACCGTTATCAACAGGCCATGGTAGTTTAGCCCTGTTAGCAGCAAAACTGCTGTTCAGCGCAACATCTTTTGCATTGAGATCAAGATAACTTGACGGCTTAGCGGTCGGTTCATTCCTTTTTGTTACTGAAGTTGTAGTGGTTGGTGCAGTTCCTGTAGGAGAAGGATTAATTTCTGGTTTTACGTTTGTATTGTTTTTCTTAGCCAGCTCTTCCTCTTTCCTTTTAGCATCAGCTTCTAATTTGGCTTTGGCCTTTGCTGCATCTTCTGCCGCTTTTATCTCTCTTCTTACTATAGCCAGTATAGCGTTTTGCAGATCCCTGTCCTTTTTCTTCTTTGCTGCAATTTGTTTTTCAAGGTCCTTCTGCTTTGATTTTAACTGGGCAACTACCACATCTTTTTCTTTCTTTTGAACAGAAAGCTCCTCTACCTGCTTAGCCTGGTTTTGCAAGGCAACATTTTTTTGATCTTTTCTTGACAGTTGTTGCTTCTTTCTGGCCGCAATCAATTGCTGGGTTTCAAGGATTGTACTTACCTGTCTTTCCCTGTAATCTTTGTAGCTTTTCAGGTAAGAAATTCGTTTTACAGCATCATTAAAACTATTGGCTGAAAAAATAAAATTCAGATAGTCGTAGCTGCTCCGGTTTTTATAAGCATACACAATTGTTTTTGCATATTGCGTTTTCAATGTATCAAGCTGCTTTTGCAACCGGTATATTTCCAGGTTGCTGAGATAAATATCATCATCAATTGACCTGATCTCTTTATTAATACTGCTGATATACTGTTCATAAAGGCTGATCTTCCTGTTCAGGACATTTAACTGACCAAGGGTCTGCTTGGTTTGTCCTTTGACCTTATTATAAAGGTTCTGAATCTCTTGTAGTTCTTTTTGAATTTGCTGTCTTTCCTTCTCCAGTTGCGTTTTATCCTGCCCAAATACCGTTATGCCGGCAAAAAGAATAAATAATGACAGTAAGCTAATTTTTCTCATGCTAAAGGGATATGGGTTTAAAAAAACAGGGTGCGGAATAATTCATGGATAACGATGAGATGCAATTTAAATTTTATTACCTAATTACGTTTGTAATTTTTAGGTATGGAAAAGGGGAAACTTAACGTTTCATTAAAATCATATTGCTTAAAATCCAGTTTAATATCCAATTTTTTCTTGTCTGTAACGCTGACTGTGCGCCGGGTTGAAAAATTCTGACCTTTTTTATTTTCATAATCCAAATAAGTAAGGTAGCATGTCCGGGGTCTTGCTGTATCAAGATCATCAAGTTTGCTGCTATGAAGATTTTTATCAGCATCTCCTATGGTCAAAAGGTTTATAAAAAAATCCCCGGTGCTTAGCAAAGAGATGTTCCCTTGTGACAGGCTATAGGAAGTAATGGTTGAATCAAAAAAAACAGGATTCCCTGCCAACAGATCTTGAAGCGAGGCAAGATCAAGTGGTAATTCAGTTACATCTTGTAAGTAAGAAACACTACGGGCAGTATATATCTTATCCTGCTTGTTCAGCAATTTTACTGAATCCTTAGTTATGTATGCTCTGATACCCTCTATACCTAATGGCCCCGTAAGGGAAAGCCATATTACACTGTCTTTATACATTCTCAAATGGGCAGTGGCATTGATCTCCTTACCATCGGCATCCTTATACTCCACATCAATCTTCGCATTAAAAGTGTTGTATTGTATCCGGCCTGCAATTATTCTGTTGTAATTTTCTTTAATGATTCTGATAGAGTCTTCCTTAGGATTACCTGTTGGTGTAACAGTAATTGCAATCGTATCTGTCACAGGAGGAGTGGTTTGAATATTTCTTGCTGGCCTGCAGGCATATAAAAAGATAACTAATGCGATAAATGAAACTGATAGCTGATTCATGCCTGATTTGTATTATTGATGACCTGTATGACCAAATCCCCCTTCATTTCTGGCCGTAACAGCCAATTGATCCGTTTCTATCCAGGATGCTTTCTCAACTTTCTGTATTACTAACTGGGCAATTCGGTCACCGTGACTTATGACCTGATCTTCATCGGAAAGGTTGATCAAGATTATCTTAATTTCTCCGCGGTAGTCTGCATCAATTGTACCGGGTGTATTCAGGCAGGTTATTCCTTGCTTGATAGCTAATCCGCTTCTTGGCCTTACCTGAGCTTCATAGCCTGCCGGAAGCTCTATAAACAGGCCTGTGGGTATTAATAGCCTTTCAAGTGGCTTGAGAAATACCGGCTCAGGTAAGTTTGCTCTCAGATCCATGCCTGAGGAACCGGCGGTTGCATAATCCGGAAGTGGGTTTGAGGACCTATTAATGATATTTATTTCGATAACGGCCATGCAGGCAAAGATAGCTATCGGAGAACTGAAAAAACTTCGTTTCTATAAGGGTTTCTTTTCCAACAATACAGTAGCATAAGCCATCAGGCCTTCTTCACGGCCAACAAAACCCATATTTTCTGTAGTAGTTGCTTTTACTGATACGTCAGAAGTCTGTATACCGGAAATATGTGCAATTATTTCCTGCATAGACGATACATAGGGTTTAATTTTTGGTTCCTGCAGGCATAAGGTTGAATCAATATTTACAATGCTGTATCCTTTAGCCCTGATCATATCAACCGCTTTCTGTAACAAGAGCTTACTATCAATATTTTTATAGGCGGGATCGGTATTGGGAAAATGGATTCCAATATCGCCAAGGCTTAAAGCGCCAAGCATTGCATCACAAATAGCATGCAGCAATACATCAGCATCACTATGGCCAAGAGCACCCTTATGATGCGGAATCTTCACACCCCCAATCCATAATTCTCTTCCCTCTGTCATTTGATGAAAATCAACTCCTGATCCTATTCTGTATGACATGCAGTTTCTTTTTTACAAATATCCAGAAAATAAAGCGTCCTGCCATTTGGCAGGACGCTTAGTATATAATCAGCTATTATAATTATTTAGCAGCAGGTCCGTTGAAATCAAACAGTATAGAGAAACGCAGTGTGTTTGACAATGGATTGCGGCTAACACCACTTCCTGTAGGAACCAGGTAAGCAAAGTTGAAACCGAAAATGTTGTATTTAACACCCAGACCAGCGGTAAAGTAACGACGATTACCTTTTATTTTGTTCTCGTAGAAATAACCTGCACGGAGCATGAACTGGTCGTTGTAGGTATACTCAGCACCCAGAGATGCCTGGAATTCTTTCATTTCTTCGCCGAATCCATCAGGAGCATCACCGAAAGAACTGAACCAGCTACCGATTACACTTTTGCTTCTGTAATCAGCCAATTCCTGTGCAGTTGCAGGATCAGCAGGAGGTGTAGGCACCAACAGTTTGTTCAATTCTACGCCGAAAGAAATTTTATTCTGAGCGTTGAACTTTTTAGTATAGTTAGTACCGAACCCAAGGTTAGCAGGGATGAAATCTTTTGCATCAGCATTATCAGTATAAGAGATCTTAGAGCCGAGGTTAGATAGAACAACACCCCAGTTCCAGCCACTTCCTGTAGCACCAACACCATTGTGGAACCAACCGAGGTCAGCAGCAACAGCATTACCAGCTTTGTAAGTTGTGCTACCCACAGTGGTATTACCAGCAAGGTTAGAATTGATATATTTTAAAGTGATACCGATACCATTCTTAGCATTCAGCTTACGGGAGTATCCGATATCAATACCGAACTCACGGGGGCGGAAGCTTCCGAAATCGTTACCCAGATTGTCGGTAAAT
Source organism: Chitinophagaceae bacterium (assembly GCA_044229985.1). GTDB lineage: Bacteria > Bacteroidota > Bacteroidia > Chitinophagales > Chitinophagaceae > JJ008. The sequence goes on along the minus strand of JBGARY010000008.1, from coordinate 65,912 downwards.
GTGATATTACCGAGGCTGAAATAACGAACAGCACCATGAATAGCCTGGTTGTCGGCAAATTTGTAGTAACCAGCAAGTGAAGCCAGGTAAACATCGTTTACCAGGTCTTTCAACCATGGAGTATAAGTTGCACCAACACCTCCTTTACCGGTATTGAAAGCTACTTTACCCACATTCCACAATCCAGAATAAGCATCAGGAGAAGTGGCTACGCCAAGATCTCCCATACCACCTGAACGGGCATCGGGTGAAATACGCAAAAAAGGAACAGCGGTAGTAACAACATTAAGGGGTTCAACCTGAGCTTTTACTGTGGAAGATAAACCACATAAGAGCAGGAATCCGGCAGTTAGTTTTAAAGCAGTTGGTCTCATTAGTAAGTTTTTAATAATGGTGTAAATATAGAGCTTTTGATTAAATACAAAACTAAAATAGAGAAATTTATCCGAAACCAAAAAAAACTGGTTTTTAGTGGCTTCTGGGCTTTGTAGCGATAATCGCAGCTCTGGATTTGGTCGCAAATTTCGAGAAAAAACGTATTCTTTCCGGCTTTTATTGTTCAAATTTTATTTTGGCTGACGAAAATCATTCTTATACTGCCCTGATAACAGGTTCTCTGTTTCGCATCCCAAGACAATTCATTCTATAATTTCGCTGCCCCCGGTCTAAAATAATCATGATTTATCACAACTGGTATATCACCGGTCAGAGTATCACCAATTTTCCCAACACCTCTTTTTGCTTCCTGCCGGGCGCAATAACCCGCAATTTGTACAAGTATACCCCCCTTCCCGGTTTTTCACCATACTCATCTCTGCCATCCCAAGTTATGTCCGTTGACCTGTTACCCTCTGTAGTCACTACCTGTTCCATTGTTTTTATTACCCTTCCGGTTATGGTCATAACCTGCAACTGAACAGCTAACGGCTGACCCGGTTTGTTATGTTCAAACCAGAATGTGGTGGAATTTGTAAAAGGGTTAGGATAATTAAGCACATGATTAAGCTCCAATTCAGTATCATTTACCACTATGAAATCCAGCAAAGCCTCGTTTGAATTATTCACTACATCCCACGCCTTAATTTTTAATGTATGGGGACCGGGATCGAGGACAGGAAGCTGAAAACGGACCGTACCCTGCTGGTAACTATTAAGCTCACCCTGGTAAAAATCATTAAGAATGAAATAGCGGTTATTATCGTTGTCTAATATGGCAATGATATCATGCCCGATACCCGTACCGGCCGTATTGATACCAGAAGTATCCGCCAACTTAACTATTAAAACCGGGTTTTGATTGGTTATTCCCCCATTGACAAATAGCTCATCATTTAAGTATGCTTTTATTTCGGGACCTTCTTTATCAGCATCTGTTCCGCCATTATTTCCACCAACTATCAGGTTGGTCAAAATTCCATTGGCATCGGATATCCCGTTTTCTGCATAAAGACTTACCCTTCCATTCCCAAACTGGTAGTTAATATCCCTTGGCACTTTAAATGTGAACGAAAACCTGCCATTGGCTACAGTAGCTTTTCCTTTGAACAAGGTGTTGCCTTGTGCAACGAAAGAAGTTACCTGGCTGCCAGGGTCATTGCCCAGCGTATTAATTATTCTCGTTTTATCAAAAACCGACGGGTATACATTACCATTAAAATCATTCAAAATATTACCCTGCCAGTCTGTGATCTCGCCATCCATCGTTATTTTCTCCAGGGCATTTAATGTATCAGCAATTGATACATCAATTCCGTTCACCCGGGAAATTCTTGCCTTCATTTTTGGAAAAGCTAACCTCAAAGCCGGATCTCCCAGTAAGGTAAATTTCCTGTTATTGGCGATGTCAGCAGAATTCTGATAGGTAAAATTTTTGGCATCCTTTACGGCATCACCCAGTGACCGGTACTTCCCGTTGGCATCCGGTTGTAAAGCAAATTGCAGGTAATTATTATTGATAATTCTGTTACTAAATGCAAACACCAGTCGGGTAGTTGTCATTAATGCAATAGCACCTGTTTTTGCCCTTAAAAGTATGTTTTCGCCTAATGAATTGACAAACGGGTTATCGTAAGGTGCAAAATCGCAGGTAGCAGTGATAAACAAGGGCAACCGCTCCGGGTTATTCCAGTTATTTACTATTGACTGATCAAGGATGTTTTCTTCTGCCAAACGGGAAGATCCTCCATGGCCATTATAGTTCCATATCAAAGTGCCATTATACACCTGGTTATTATTGGCCTCGTTTGCCTGCGGATAACGACTGCCTCCGGCACTGCTTTCCTGCCGAAAGGCGTCCAGGTAAATTTTTTGCTGATCAAAAACAAAACCTGCTGTTGCGGCAGTGCTGGTAATGATCTCTGCATCCTGCAGATGAAGATTGTTATCTTCATCATCGGCAATAAAAGTGAGGTTATTTCGCCATGAACCAAGACTCTGTGGTGAAAGATAGATCGTTACTTTATCAACAAAATTTTTAGCCTCTTCTGCATTGTTTGCAGGTACTCTGCCAATACCAATATCCAGAAGGTTAGTTACAAGGCCTGAATTGATATCTTCATTGTCATCCAAAAAGCCAAAAAAATCATCGGATGCGTAAGTAGAAAGCGGATCTAATGAAAAATTGTTTTGCCATGCGGGAACCAGGTTGGTATTATTGACCAGCCTGTCCTTGTAATCATAAGAAGCATCCCCAAAAAGCAGTAAATATTTTGGCCTGCTTGCCGGGTTAGCCGCTGCCCTATCATAAAACATTTTTACAAAATCCCGTATAGCCACCGGATCAGGACTACCGGAAGAAAACTCGTTGTACACCTGTTCTGTCGTAACAACCAATGAACGTAAATTATCATTTTGCTGGTGTAATTGAGCAAGCCTTTGTGCCTGGATATAAAAAAGCGGATGTGTGACGATCAAAAAATCTGCAGCAGGTGCGCCGTGAAGATCCTGGTTATTGATCTTTCCGGCGGAGACTGGCGTTTTAAACAAACTGGTTGTGGCATTAAAAGCAACATACTCTCTTAATCTTTCGCAGGTATTTACAAACCTGAATTCACTATTAGAAAAAGTACCCTGTATACGAACGGGGTTACTGAAATCTGTTATATCCCACACTTGAGCAGAGGCTGTGGCATTCCTTACAACAAATTCACCATTATTACTTCCTACACTGTTCCAGTCCCGGAAAAACAGCGGCTCATTGCCGTTGAGATTAATATTTCTGCGTGCAAAAACTTCCAGCCAGTTGATCCATCCTTGCGAATTAAAACTTCCGGGTACATAGGTATAGCCTACATTCACGGTTGCTGATTGGGTATTTGCACTTAACAGCGATGCAGAGGACTGTGCAAAAAGATCATATATGCCACTGCCGATCGGGGGAATAGTCAATTGACCAGCTGGCTGGTTATTAATGGTGATATCAAATCGGCTGGATACACCGGCCGATCTTGCGATACACTCTGTTCTGACACCTACAACTGAGTTTTGAACAATATCAGGAATAGTAAACAGAAAATTCCTTGTCAGTGATCTTCCGGGCAATCCGGAAAGTTCCTCGCCATACCATTCTTTGCCACTACTCAGAAAATTAACCGTGTCGAGTTCATGAAAATATCTTTCAGAAAATGAGTTAATGACTGTACCCGGAGAAATAATAAGCGGTGCTGTTGCTGTTCGTTTCCCGTTACTTCCTATAGTTAAGAAATAGTAAGATTTATCACTGTAAATATTCTTTCTATGAAAAAAACGCTGATTGACGGAATCTTTCAACCACTCATCAGGCCCCGGGGCATAAAAAAGGAAAAAATCATTTCCGTTGAATATCCCATCGCCTCCGTCTGTCATAAAAATGGCTACCTCCTGCAAATCATCAGCACGGCTGGCAGCATTGGCTTCCGGCAGCATTTGGCCCCCATTTCCAAATAACCTGATGGATGAAGAGCTAAGATTGGAGGTATTTATTCCGAGGCTGGCCAAAATAGGCAGGTCAACTTTATAAATTCCGGTAGAACCAGTACTTAGCTTGTACCAGTTGCCCGAAGCCAGCACCGAATTAGCTGCATAGGTTCGCTGTCCTTTTACGGGTAAAAAGCTGCTGATCAATAAGAATCCAAGTAGCAACAACCGGAGCTTTATCATGCTTGTAAACCAATGGGTTTTAAAGGGATTTTCCGCCCGAAAAAAAGTATTTCTGCGTACCTGTTTATTACGAAAGTGCCTATATTCGCAAACCCGGTAGGTAAAACCTTTTACCAAGTGCAATATTTTTACCTCATCCGGCGTTAAAAATATTCCAATTCATAGGTTTATGCAAAAAACATTGAGTGTGAAAAACTTTACGATCCTTTTATCCTGTGTGGTGCTGCTGGCATCTTGCAAAGGCAAAGGCCTTTTTGGCAAGAAACAAGATAAGTCAGACGTCACCGGCTGGAACTACAATGACAAAAATCAGGGTGGTTTCCAGGTATCCAAAGCCAAAGAACAGGGCCTTGGACCCGGTCTTGTGTTTGTTCAGGGTGGTACTTTTACCATGGGACAAACCGAGGAAGATGTGATGGGCGACTGGAATAATATCCCACGCCGTGTATCTGTCCCTTCTTTCTACATCGACCGTACTGAAGTAGCTAACGTACACTACCGTGAATACCTGCACTGGTTGTACAAAGTATTTGATCCTTCCGATCCGGCTAATGCCAAGATTTTGGAAGGCGCACTGCCTGATACCCTTTGCTGGAGAAGTGAATTAAGTTATAATGAGCCGCTGGTTGAGTTTTATTTCCGTCACCCCGGTTTTAATGACTATCCGGTTGTTGGTGTTACATGGCAGCAGGCAAAAGATTTCTGTCTTTGGAGAAGTGACAGGGTAAATGAAAATGCTCTTGTGAAAGATGGCTATATAAACAAGGCTAATCAAAAACCAGGTGCACAGCAGGGTGATAATAATTTCACTACAAAATCTTACCTCTTAGGCTTGTACACTGCGCCTCCCGGCAAAAACCTGAAATCTAAGAAAGGCCAGCCTGCTATGGCACCTACTATGGAATCAGGAAAATTGCTCCCGGATTATCGCCTGCCCTTTGAAGCTGAGTGGGAATATGCGGCTTATGGTCTGATCAATCAGAACCCTCGCCCCAGTGTGAAAGAAGGAAAGAGAGGAGAAGAATTAGCGCAAAACAAACAATTATATCCATGGGCCCAGAACGTAAATGGTCTTCGTGATACCCGCCGCGGAAGCTGGCAAGGTGTTTTCCTGGCCAACTTCAAAAGAGGTTCTGGTGATAACGCCGGTGTGGCGGGTGGTTTGAACGACCGTGCCTTCTACACTGCTCCTGTAAATTCATTTTATCCAAACGGATTTGGCCTGTATAACATGGCGGGCAATGTTAATGAGTGGGTAGAAGATACTTATCGTCCGCTTTCTACATTAGACTTTGATGACATGCCAGCTCCATTCCGTGGTAACGTATTTAAAAAACTGTATGTAGCTGACTCCAGTTCTATGGATCCTGCTACCCGTTACGAAAAAGACAGTACCGGCCGTGTGAAGACGGTGACAGTAAGTGATGAAGAAGCGAAGAAAAGAAGAAACTACCAGAGAGGTGATGTAATCAACTACCTGGATGGTGACTCTCTCTCCCAGGCTTCTTATGGTTACGCAGCAACCACTTTGGTAAGCGATAAGTCAAAAGTTTACAAAGGTGGAAGCTGGAATGACAGAGCTTACTGGCTTACTCCCGGTGCAAGACGCTTCCTGGAAGAAGATCAGGCACTCAGTACTCTTGGATTCCGCTGTGCTATGAACCGTATGGGAAGTCCGGAAGGTAACAAACGTAAAACCGGTCAGCACTTCAAAACAAGAAGACAAAAAAGATAATTAAGAATAATTCTTTCTCAAACCCTCCGAAACCCGGAGGGTTTTTTATTGACTACTCTCCTACTTTTGCTACATGCGAATTGAAGAAATACATAGCTTATTCGAACAACACCCTTCCGTGCAAACTGATACCCGGAAACTCAAGCCCGGAGATATTTTCTTTGCCCTGAAAGGAGATAACTTCAATGGAAACAGTTTTGCAAAAAAAGCTATTGACGCAGGTGCTGCATATGCCGTTATTGACGAAAAAGAGTTTGAAATTCACGGTAAAACTATTCTTGTTGAAGATGCACTGACAACCCTGCAGCAATTGGCCAACTATCACAGGGGGCAATTGAATATTCCATTTTTAGCCATTACAGGAAGCAACGGCAAAACCACTACCAAAGAGCTGGTGCATGCTGTACTCTTATCGACTTTTAAAACTTATACAACGGAAGGCAACCTCAACAATCATATAGGCATTCCCTTGACAATTTTAAAAATCAAAAAAGATGCTGAGCTGGCCGTAATAGAAATGGGCGCCAATCATCAAAAGGAAATTGCCGGCTATTGCCTTTATGCAAAACCTACACATGGGCTTATTACCAACTGCGGCAAAGCCCACCTCGAAGGTTTTGGCGGCGTAGAAGGTGTAAGAAAAGGTAAAGGTGAATTATATGACTTTTTAAGAGAAAACAAAGGAACTGCGTTTGTAATGTGGGATTATGACTACCTGCAGGAAATGAGCAAGGGAATTGAGCATATTATAAAATACGGAACGACCAATACCGACATTGAAGGTTCAGCAATCAAAAGTGAACCGTTTCTTGTAGTAAATATTACTAAAGGCTCAGCATGCGGTACTATTCACACAAATCTTGTGGGAGATTATAACCTGCCGAATGTACTGGCAGCAGTGGCAGCAGGTAAATATTTTGGTGTACCGGATGCAGCTATAAAACAAGCTGTTGAAAATTACACACCGTCAAACAGCCGGTCACAACTGGTTGAAAAAGGAACTAACAAAATCATCCTGGATGCGTATAATGCGAACCCAAGCAGCATGAGGCTAGCTATTGAAAATCTTGCAAAAATTGATGCAGAAAATAAAGTACTTATACTTGGCGCCATGGCAGAATTAGGCAATGAAAGCCTGCAGGAACATAAAGAAATTGTTGAGCTCATTAAAAATCATAGTTGGAAGGCGGTTGTCCTGGTAGGCGGCGATTTTCTCAGAATTGACCACCCTTTCGTTACTTTCGCTACAGCAAATGAAGCGAAAGACTGGCTTAAAAAACAGAACTTTGAGTATAGCCATATGCTCATCAAGGGCAGCCGAAGTATGCAAATGGAAAACGTTTTAGACAATTAATTACACAGAACATGAATTGGAAAGAAATATTTCCCCAGTTTGAACCCGGATTGGTTGAATTAATTGAAAAAGAAGCTGTGCAAAGAACTTTCCTTGCCGGGGAAATCATCATGCGTACTGGCCAGTACATTAAATCCACTGCATTGGTACTGGAAGGAAGGGTAAAAATCTACCGGGAAAATTCTGACGGCGGAGAGTTTCTGATGTATTATTTAGGCCCTGGTCAAGCTTGTGCTGTTACGATGATCTGTGCCATACAGTCACAGCAAAGTGAGATTATGGCCAAAGCTGAAGAAGATACAGAAGTGCTGATGATTCCCATCCAGCTTATGGACGACATGATGAACAAATACAAAACATGGTACCAGTTCGTCATCATGACTTACAGAAACCGTTTTGATGAATTGTTATCTGTGATCGACAATGTGGCCTTTCGAAATATGGATGAAAGACTTGAATTTTACCTGAAAAGACATACAGATGCAACAGGTAAAAAAATGATTGAAACCTCCCACCAGCAAATAGCTGATGATCTTAACAGTTCAAGAGAAGTAATTTCCCGGCTTCTGAAAAAAATGGAACAGCGCAACCTGCTGAAACTCCACAGAAATATGATCGAATTATTATAGAAGGGTGCTGTGATTTGAGTCACAGTACAGCAATTGTAATCCGGGCACCTTTGCATAAATAAATATTGCATGGAAATAATCGGATACATAGCTTCACTTCTGATCGGCGTTTCTCTCGGCTTAATTGGCGGTGGCGGCTCTATTCTCACAGTACCTGTTCTCGTATATCTATTTGGAGTAAACCCTGTACTTGCTACAGCTTATTCACTTTTTATTGTAGGAGCTACCAGCCTGGTAGGCACTTATCCAAAATATAAAAGTGGTGAGGTCAACCTGAAAACAGCTCTCATCTTCGGAATTCCTTCGATTATAGCTGTATTTGCAACAAGGGCCTTCATTGTACCCGCCATTCCTAAAGAAGTATTTCATATCGGTGATTTTGTTGTGACAAAATCATTACTGATGATGATGTTGTTCGCTGTCCTGATGGTATTCGCTTCTGTATCTATGATCAGGAATAAAAAGGGAAAAGTATCTGAAACAGGCGAACAAAAATTTAATTACCCGATGATCCTTCTTGAGGGTGCTATTGTTGGTGTACTAACCGGACTTGTTGGCGCCGGCGGAGGTTTTTTGATTATTCCGGCTTTGGTTTTATTTAGCAAGCTACCCATGAAACAGGCAGTAGGTACTTCCCTGTTAATCATTGCTGCCAAATCTCTTATTGGTTTTACCGGTGATCTTGGCAAACAAACCATGGACTGGACACTTTTATTGTCCGTCACAGGCCTTGCCATTGTTGGTATTTTCATTGGTAATGCACTCAGCAAAAAAGTATCTGCCGATGGCTTAAAAAAAGGGTTCGGCTGGTTTGTACTCGTAATGGGTATTTATATTATTGTTAAAGAGTTATTCTTCCCTGGTGGCGGTGGTCATTGATTGTGATTGATGTCACTGTTCAGCATGTTTCCAAATCCGAAATTTGATCTTCAATAAAAAACAAAAAAATATAGCAAATGAAAGTAGAACAAATTTATACCGGTTGCTTAGCACAAGGTGCTTACTACATTGAAAGTAATGGTGAAGCAGTTGTCATCGATCCTCTGCGTGAAGTAGAGCCTTATATTCAAAAGGCTGAACGTAACAACGCAAAGATCAAGTACGTTTTTGAAACTCACTTCCATGCTGACTTTGTCAGTGGTCACCTGGATCTTAGTAAAAAGACCGGTGCACCCATTGTGTATGGTCCAAATGCTAACCCTGCATTTGATGCCCTGATCGCTGAAGACGGACAGGAATTCAAAGTAGGCAATGTAACATTGAAAGTGCTGCATACTCCGGGTCATACAATGGAAAGCACTTGCTACCTGCTGAAAGATGAAAATGGAAAGGATGTTGGTCTTTTCTCTGGCGATACCTTGTTTATTGGAGACGTTGGTCGTCCGGACCTTGCCCAAAAAGTTGCAGCTGATCTTACCCAGGATAAACTAGCCGGTTATTTGTTTGACTCTCTTCGTAATAAGATCATGCCGCTGGCTGATGATATTACTGTATATCCTGCTCACGGTGCCGGTAGTGCCTGTGGCAAGAACATGAGTAAAGAAACAACTGATACACTGGGCAACCAGAAAAAAACAAACTATGCACTCCGTGCAAATATGACGAAGGAAGAATTCATCAAAGAAGTAACAACAGGACTTGTTGCTCCTCCAGCTTACTTCCCTTTGAATGTGATGATGAATATCCAGGGCTATGATAGCATTGACAAAGTACTCGAAAGAGGTCAGCATGCTTTAAGTCCGGATGCATTTGAAGTGGCTGCCAATGAAACCGGTGCATTAGTGCTGGACACAAGAGATCCGCAAACTTTTGCGCAGGGATTTGTTCCTAATTCTATCAATATTGGTATTGATGGTCAGTTTGCTCCCTGGGTTGGAGCTATGATTCCCGATATCAAACAGGAAATATTACTGGTAACTGATGAAGGTCGTGAAGAAGAAGTGGTAACAAGATTGGCCAGGGTAGGTTATGATTACACAATTGGTTACCTGAAAGGTGGTTTCAATGCCTGGAAGAATGCCGGAAAAGAAGTGGATACAATCAAATCTGTAACTGTTGATGAACTGGCTGAGATCGCTCAAAAATCTGAGTTGAACATTCTTGATGTACGTAAGAAAAGTGAATACCTGAGCGAACATATCATTGATGCAGAAAATGCACCGCTTGATTTCATCAACGACAGCATGGCCCAGATCGATAAGAAAAAGACATATTATGTTCATTGTGCCGGTGGTTACCGCTCTATGATCTTTAATTCTATTCTCCGTGCCAGGGGATTTGATAACCTGATCGATGTAAAAAGTGGTTTCAAAGCCCTGAAAGAAAGCGGTAAGTTCAAAATAAGCGACTATGTGTGTCCTTCAACACTATTATAAATGTTGGTTGGTTTAATGGTTAAGGTAAAAGTGCCGGGGAATCTTCCCCGGCCTTATTAAAAAAATCACTTAAAAAATAAAATATGGAACCTAATACGATAACAATGCCAAGGATAGGGGATAAAGCTCCTGACTTCTCGGCAGTTACTACCAAAGGAGTGATCAAATTTTCTGATTATGCAAAAGACAGTTGGGTAATACTTTTTTCTCACCCCGCTGATTTCACGCCGGTTTGTACTACAGAAATGAGCGGCTTTGCCGCAGAGCAAGAAAGCTTCTTTGACAAGCACAATACCAAACTGATGGGATTAAGTATAGACAGTGTTCACTCACACATTGCATGGGTTGATAATGTGAAGAAAAACACCGGAGTGTATTTCCAATTTCCCATCATTGCCGACCTGGATATGAAAGTAGCCAAGTTATATGGCATGCTGCAACCTAATGAAAGTGAAACAGCTGCTGTAAGAGCAGTATTTTTCATAGACCCGAAAGGAACGATTCGCCTTATCATGTATTACCCGCTGAACGTTGGCAGAAATATGCATGAAATAAAAAGAGTGCTGCTTGCATTGCAAACAAGCGATGCTAACAAAGTGGCAATCCCCCTTAACTGGGAACCGGGTGACAAAGTAATCGTACCGCCACCTAAAACGTTGGCTGATTACGAAGCAAGGCTAGCTGACGACACGATAGAAAAGGTAGACTGGTATTTAGCCAAAAAAACATTATAAAGACCAGGCGGCTGAAACAAAAACAGCCGCCTTTTTAAAAGTTAAAAAACAATGCGGTCGTTAAAAGAAATAGTAAAAAATCCTGCAACGGTAATTGTGGATGTTCGAAGCCCATGGGAATTTGAAATGGAACATGTTCCTGGCGCCAAAAATATTCCTTTGGAAGAAGTAATGTATAAAGTGAAAGAATTTAAGGAACTCCAAAGCCCAATAGTACTCTATTGCAGAAGCGGTAACAGAAGTGGTATGGCTGCAAGCATACTGAAGCAAAATGGTATTACGGATGTATATAACGGCGGTGGTTTAGGAGATATGCAATTTTTATTAAACTAATTTTAAACAATGCTTGGATTTATAAAGAAATTATTTGGTGGAAGTTCTGTTAACTACAAAGAGCTTGTTGGCAATGGCGCTATCATTATAGATGTTCGGTCTGCTGGTGAGTACAAATCAGGGCATATTCCCGGGTCAAAGAACTTTCCGCTTGATGGCATACGTACTAAAATCGCTGAACTTAAAAAGCTGAATAAGCCGGTGATCACTGTATGCAGAAGTGGTGCCCGTAGCGGAATGGCAAAAGGCATATTGAAATCTGCAGGTATTGAGGCCTATAACGGAGGGCCCTGGAACAGTCTGAAAAATAAAATAGCATGAGTACTATACTAAAAAAAATCAAAAGCAACAGCTGGATATTTATTGCTGCAGTCCTAATGCTGGCTGGCCTATGTGGCTCTGTTTGTGTACAAGCCCAGGACAACCTGGCAGGTAAAACAATAAGTCAGAAAAAATTTGAACGGCTAAGTAAGAAAAAGAACACAGTAGTACTGGATGTAAGGACAACAGATGAATATAAAGCTGGTCATATACCCAATGCTACACAAATTGATGTGTTAAAAAAAGAAGAGTTCAAAGCACAGATTTCCAGTCTTGACAAGAACAAAACATACCTGGTCTATTGCCGCAGTGGAAAAAGAAGTAAGGATGCCATGAACATCATGAAAGAATTAGGATTTACCAAGCTCTTTGACCTGAATGGAGGTTTCTCCAACTGGACTGGGGCAAAAGAATAACAACTAAATCTTTAAGATTATGTATAAAAAAATCATCCTGGCCATCTTGATTTCATTGCTAACATTTCAGGGATGGTCTCAAAATACAAACGGACCGGTTTTGCAGCATCGCATCGTTATGCAGTTAAGCAGCAATGATACATTGGTGTGGAAAGGGTTGATGAATAACCTAAAGCACCTTAAAGCCGGATGGGGTGATAGTGTTTTAATAGAAGTAGTGGCACATGGTCCGGGCCTTGATTTTCTGACAAAAGGAAAAACTACTCAACAGGAAAAAATAAACCATTTCAAACAATTGGGTATTATGTTCATTGCCTGTGAAAACACCATGATGGAGAGAAAAATATCTAAAGAATCCATCATAGCTGAAGCCGCTTTCGTAAGAATGGGTATCGGCGAAATCGTACGAAAACAAGAACAAGGCTGGAGCTATATAAAAGCCGGTTTCTGATTGCACAAACAGACCGTTTGCCAATTACTCTAAAATTTAATGCTTACAGCATAATGAAGAAGATTTTCATACTCATCATTTCATTAGTGATTTCACTTTCAGGATTTACACAGCACCAGGAGATCAATGAAAAGCCAGGCTTGTGGAAAGAAAAAGAGAACGAAGCTGATTCCACTTCGATTTTATCTGCATTCAGGAAGGGTACATTTAGCGGTCATTTCCGGTATTATTTTATGGCAACAGATAATAAAGAAGGATTGACTGATTACTATGCCAATGCAGTGGGAGGAGGTATAAAATTTGAGACTGGCAAGTTTAAGAATTTCCAGGTGGGAGTAAGCGGTTTTTTTGTTTACAATATTGGCTCCTCCGATCTTTCCATACCTGATTCCAAAACCAAGCAGATGAACAGGTACGAAACAGGACTTTTCGATATTGAAGACCCTAGTAATAAAAAAGATATTGACCGTTTAGAAGAACTGTACATCAAATATCACTTCAAGAGTAACCACATTACTTTGGGGAAACAGCTGATCAATACCCCTTTCATCAACCTGCAGGACGGTCGGATGAGGCCTACAGAAGTGGAAGGTATTTGGACAGAAATTAACTCCATAAAAAAGATCAAGCTGCAGCTTGGATATTTATATGGCATTTCACCCAGAAGCACAGTTAAGTGGTTTAAAGTAGCAGAATCAATCGGGGTATATCCTGTGGGAGTAAATGATGAGGGTATTAAATCAGCTTATGCCGGTAACCTGGAAAGCAAAGGAATTTTTTTGGCTGGCATAACCACTCAGCTAAATGAGAATTTAAAACTCCAGTTTTGGAACCAATACACAGAAAATATTTTTAACAGTGCTATGCTGCAGGCAGATTATGAATATCCCCTAACCCAAAATTCAAAGCTTTTTGCAGCAGCACAGTTTGTAAGGCAGGATGCTGTAGATGATGGTGGCAACGAAGATCCTTCAAAAACCTATTTTGAAAAGGGGGCAAGGGCAATAACTTTCGGAACCAGGCTGGGATGGAAAAATGACAAATGGGAAACAAGCCTGAACTATAACCGTATTACCGCTGATGGCAGATACCTGATGCCGAGAGAATGGGGCCGGGATCCTTTCTTCACCTTTTTACCAAGAGAAAGAAATGAAGGCTTAGGAGACGCACATGCTGTAGTGGGGAAGTTTAATTACAAAATACCTAAGGCCCGGGTCACAACTTCAATAGCCTTTGGGCATTATGAGCTGCCGGATGTGACTGATTTCAAACTTAATAAGTATGGTATTCCTTCTTATAACCAGCTGAATATTGATGCCCGCTATAAATTTGGTGGCATATTGAAGGGGCTGGAAACACAGCTGTTGTTTGTGTACAAAGGAAAAACAGGCAATAGCTATGAAAATGACAAATATGTTATCAATAAAGTTGATATGAGTCTCTGGAATATTGTATTCAATTACCAATTTTAAAATATAAAAGGGGAATGTGACTGTTGTCACGAACCGGGTTATATAAAGGAAGCATTTTTAATTTCTGTAATTTTTTTCACCTTAAACGATTGCCGATGTCTTCATTGAAAAACATGGATACTAATTCCCGCCGGGATTTTTTGAAAAAAGCTGCATTGGCAGGTATGGGTACTACCCTGGGATCTGTAGCAATGGCTAGTACCGATGAGCTGAGTAAAAAATCAGAGCCTGGTATACCAGGCCGGTTTACGATACTTTACACTTCCGATATCCATGCCCAGTTACACACCCACGATGAATTTTTCTGGGAAAATGGAAAAGCTGTTTACAGAAAGAGAGGCGGATTGGCGGTACTTAAAACAATGATCAATCACTTTCGCAGGCAAAATCCAGCCAACACATTGCTGCTGGATGGAGGCGATTATTTCCATGGAAGCGCAGTAGCCTCACTAACAGAAGGCGAGGCAATGATTCCTCTTTTGAATGAGTTTAATTACGACCTCATTCTGCCAGGCAACTGGGAAGTGGTTTACAAGAAAAAGAAAATGCTCTACGATATGGGGCATGCTACCGCAGCAAAGATCTGTGCCAATATGTGGCATAAAACTAACGATGCTGATAATGGAGAATTGATCTACCCGCCTTATTGGGTAAAATATATTGCCGGAGCCAAAGTTGGTTTTATTGGCTATACCGATCACCTGATACCCAAACGCCAGTCCCCGGCTTACAGCGAAGGAATTCGCTTTGAACATGCTGATTTTAATGTGGCTAAATACATTAAACTGCTGAAAGAGGTGGAAGGTTGCGGAATTATTTTCATTGTTACGCATATGGGTCTGGCCCAACAGGTAGGTCTCGCCAACAATCCAGCAGTTGCCGGAGCTGATTTCATTTTGGGTGCAGATACCCATGAAAGAGTAAGGGTACCTATTGAAGGTAAATACACCAAAGTAGTTGAATGTGGCGCCTTTGGTTCATTCCTTGGTAAACTGGATATTGAAGTAGAGAATGGAAAAATGAAGAGCTACAAATATCAATTACTTGATGTGGACCCTGCCAAATACCCGGCTGATAAAAAATTACAGGTACAGATAGATAAAGCAACTGCCCCTTTCAGACAACAACTTTCTAAAGTAATTGGAACCACCACTACCCCACTCGTACGATATTTTGTAATGGAAACTCCGATGGATAACCTGATTACCGATGCTATTCACTGGAAATTCAAAACAGATATTGCACTGAGTAATGGTTTTCGCTTTTGTCAGCCATTAGCGGTGGATCCAAAAACCGGAAAGGCAGCGATAACTAAAGAATTTCTTTGGAATATGCTGCCTGTTGACAGTGAAGCAAAGACCGGAATGGTAACAGGCCGGCAGGTATGGGACTGGCTGGAAAAAGAATTGCAAAACGCATTTGCCAAAGATCCCTCCAAACGCTTTGGCGGCTGGTTTGTGCGATTCGCAGGTATGGAAGTAAATTTTACTATCGGTAATGAGTTTGGAAAAAGAGTAAACTGGGTAAAAGTAAACGGAGAACCACTGAACCTGGATAAAGAATACAGCATTGTTGCCTGTGAAAGAGAAGGAGATCCGGATGATACACTTTGCCGTATGGAAAAAGTAAAAAATCCCAAAAGATTGGGTGTACTTATGCATACAGTCATTGAAGAATACCTGGCTGTTCATTCACCTGTTTCTCCAAAACTGGAAATGAGAGCTACCGCAACCGACCAACCACATACACTGCTTACACAATTACAAGGAACAACTTACGAATTCAGATAAGCTTTAAAATTATGTGGAACACTATCAGATCAAACTGGCAGGTAGTCATTATTGCCGCTGCAATTGGAATAGTTGCTTTAGTTGAAATTGCAAAAGCACTAAGACCATCCGAAAAAAAATCGCTTGTAACTGAAACTACAGACAGCAGCTGGGTAACTCCCAGCCTATTTACAGATAATGAATTGCAGGGAGCAGAAAGGGAACTGGTCATTTATGGTGAAGATATCATTGTAAATACAGCCCGGTATTTTGGACCTCAAGGCTCTGTTGCCGCCATTACTAATGGAATGAATTGCCAGAACTGCCATCTGAATGCCGGAAAGAAAACATGGGGAAACAATTACAGCGCTGTTTATTCTACATATCCCAAGTTTCGGGACCGGAGTGGTGGTATGGAGAGTATTTATAAGAGAGTAGGCGATTGTTTTGAACGAAGCCTGAACGGTACTGCTCCGGATAGCAACAGCAGGGAGTACCAGGCCATTTATGCTTATATTAAATGGTTGGGAAAAGATGTTAAGAAGGGAGAAAAGCCTGCCGGAAGCGGCATCGCTAAATTGAGCTATCTCGACAGAGCTGCTGACCCGGTTAAAGGCAAAGCAGTGTATATAACACAGTGCCAAAGTTGTCACGGGGCAAACGGAGAGGGACAGCTTACGCTGAATGGCGTTAGCTATGAATATCCTCCACTATGGGGAGAACATAGTTATAATGATGGTGCAGGTCTTTTTCGCCTGAGCAATTTTGCTGGTTATGTAAAAAGCAACATGCCCTTTAAACAAGCCACACATGATAATCCAAAGCTAACAACAGAAGAAGCCTGGGATGTAGCAGCATTTGTAAATAGTCAACCCCGGCCTAAAAAGGATTTAAGCAACGACTGGCCGGATATTTCAAAAAAACCTTTTGACCATCCGTTTGGCCCCTATGCAGATGGATTTTCTGAGAGCCAGCATAAATATGGGCCATATAAACCTATCATTGCCAAAAAAGAAGAACTGGCAAAAAAGAAATAACTTAACCTGTGACATAAATCACTCGTTACCCTTTCAATTAAAATCAATTTTGAACTTTAAATACAAAACAAGAGTATGTTAGACTTTCTGAAACAACCCTGGCCCTGGTATGTAGCCGGTCCGCTGATCGGCCTGATGGTGCCAGCGCTGCTGATCATTGGCAATAAATCCTTTGGTATTTCATCCTCGTTGAGACATGTATGCGCCGCTTGTGTACCCGCAAAGATTCCCTTCTTTCAATACGACTGGAAAAAAGAAATATGGAATCTATTTTTTGTGGCAGGAATAGTGGGTGGCGGGTTCCTTGCTGTTAGTCTATTAGGAAATCCTGATCCTATACAGGTCAATCCAAAATTGCAGGCAGAACTGGCATCCTATGGCGTTACAAATTATGACTCCTTTGTACCAGCAGACCTTTTTAACTGGCAGGCACTCGGAAGCGCCAAAGGTATTATCATGATGGTTGTGGGCGGATTTCTTGTTGGTTTTGGTACACGGTACGCCGGAGGCTGTACCAGTGGTCATGCGATTATGGGTTTATCAAACCTGCAATGGCCGTCACTGGTTGCAACGATCAGCTTTATGGCTGGTGGTTTTATTGTAGCAAACCTTATTCTCCCCTTAATTTTAAAATTATAATATAGTATGAGTGTGAATGAAACATTACAGGAAAAGAAACATCATGAATTCCTTACTGAGAATACGGATTTTGAAGTTCGTTCATTAGACGCAGTTTGTTTTAATGAATCAGAATTAAAACATCCATGGTGGTATAATCTTAAATATGCTGTTGCCGGAATTCTTTTCGGAATAATTCTCATCAAAGCAGAAGTGATTTCCTGGTTCAGGATTCAGGAAATGTTCAGGCTCCAGAGCTTTCACATGTTTGGTGTAATCGGTTCTGCAGTGGCAGTGGGCATCATCTCTGTGTTACTGATAAAAAAATTAAAGATCAAAACAATTTATGGCGAGCCTATTGAATTTGTAGACAAGAAGTTCAATAAAGGTAATATCTATGGCGCCCTGATCTTTGGCTTTGGCTGGGCTATTACCGGTGCCTGTCCAGGCCCTCTGTTTGCACAAATCGGCACAGGTGCACTGGTTATTATTGTCACCCTTTTTAGCGCAATCATAGGTACATGGGTGTACGGAAAATTCAGGGATAAACTACCTCATTAAAAAAAGTTTCTATTAATATTTAGCAGTAAGCCGGGGGATTCTTCCCCTGGCTTTTTTGTTCGCTTCACAGTGATGAAAATCACACCACAGACAATAGCAATACTGTAATTTAGCAAGAATAAAAAACGCAGACTATGAAATCGAACAGGATAGGGCTGGATGCCGCAAAAGCAAGGAAACTTGCAGAAAAACTGAACTCGTTATTGGCCAACTTCCAGCTTTTCTACATTAATTCAAGAGGATTCCATTGGAATATTAAGGGTGAAAAATTTTTTGAGTTACACGCCAAATTTGAAGAACTATATACAGATACCCAGTTAAAAATCGATGAGGTAGCTGAAAGGATTTTGACGCTTGGTCATATACCTGGTCACTCCTACACCGATTATCTTAAGCTGGCAGCGATAAAAGAAAAAAGAAATGTGCATGATGGCAAAGAAGCGGTAAAATCGGTTATTGAATCTTTTGGCGTTCTGCTGGAAATAGAAAGAGCATTACTTGAACTGTCCGCTGATGCAAATGACGAAGGCACCAATGCCTTGATGAGCGATTATATCCGCCAACAGGAAAAATTGGTATGGATGTATTCGGCTTACCTGGATAAATAAAAAGATTTGCCGATGAAAATCGTATTCGCTGCACTTGTTGCATTATTTCTATGCCCTTCACCACCCGTAGAAGTAAAAGTGGCCGGAGAGATGAAAAAGATAATGAAGCAGGCTGATTTGTCTGCTCATATTTCACTGGATACACTCGTCAGCCAACCACATATATATGGCCTTGGTCCGGCTGAAGGTATCAGAGGCGAAATCCTTATTATGGACAGCAAACCATATTGGTGTAAAGTTGAGTCAGAACAACCGGTTACAGTTATCAATGAAAAAGTAAAAGCGGCTATGCTGGTATATGCACAGGTAGTCAGCTGGAAGCATACAATAATCACTGATGAAATAAAAGATTATATATCCCTTGAAAAAGCAGTTGAAAAATTTGCCTCACAAAACGGGCAGAACCTTGAAGAGCCTTTCCCTTTCCTGATAAAAGGGAATATTACCAATGCTTCCTGGCATGTTATTGACTGGAAAGACGGGGCGGTTCATACATTTGACAACCATAAACAATTTGCCAGCTACGGCAGCTTTTCAAATGAACAGGTTGTACTACTAGGTTTTTATTCCAATAAACATCACAGCATATTTACCCACCACAGCACCAATATGCATGTTCACATCATGGATGAGAAAAAAAAGATAGTGGGGCACCTGGAAGAAATTACATCAGCCCAAAACAATTTGACGATCTTAATACCTAAAGACTAATGAAACATTTTTTGTCAGCGTTAATCGTACTCTTTGCCAGCCAAATGGCTAATGCACAGGATAGTTTTCCTTATAACCTTAAACTTGACCCGATGATCCCGCAGGGCTTTGCAGGTCTTCAATCCTATGCATGGGCAAAATCAGGCAGTAAAGTTTTGCTTGTTGGTGGCAGAATAGACGGCTTGCACCGCAGGCAGCCTTTTGCTTCTTTTAATAGAAAGTATAACAACACAGACCTTGTAGTGATAGATCTGCAAACTGAAAAAGTTTGGAGAAAATCTGTCACAGGTTTACCGGCGAAACTGGCTGAACAATTGCAGAGCTCCAATATGGAATTTTTCCAGGAACAAAATGACCTTTTCATCATTGGCGGCTACGGCTACAGTGAGTCAGAAAAAGATCATATTACTCACCCCTACCTTGTATCAATAAAAGTGACAGAATTGATTAATGCCATTACCGGTGATAAAGAAATAGTGCCATACATTAAACAAATAAAAGATGAACGTATGGCCGTAACAGGTGGCCATTTGAATAAGTTGGGTAACTTATTTTACCTGGTGGGCGGGCAAAGATTTGATGGCCGCTATAACCCGCATGGACCCGATCATGGACCCGGCTTCTCGCAGCAATACACTAACCAGATCAGAAAATTTTCAATTACGGAAAAAGACGGAGAGATAGAGATTGAAAAATACACCGCAGTTACTGACTCCGCATTGCTGCACCGGAGAGATTATAACCTGTTGAACCAGTATGATGAAAATGGAAGAGAAATGCTGACCATTTACTCAGGAGTATTTCAATATGAAAAAGACCTTCCCTACACTACACTGATTGATATCACCGCCAACAACCATAGTGAGGTTGAAAATTTCAATCAACAATTCAGTCATTACCATTCGGCTACACTGCCTGCATACGATAAAAACAAGAAAACGCTTTATACTGTTTTCTTTGGCGGTATTGCACAGAAATATGTTGATCAATCCGGCGCAGTAAAAACAGACAATGATGTGCCGTTTGTAAAACATATCAGTGTTGTTGAAAGAAATTCAAATGGCATAAAGGAATACTTGTTGCCGGAGCAATTATCCGGTTACTTTGGAGCAGCTGCAGAGTTTATCCCTGCGGACGAATCTTTTTATAGTAACAACGGCATTTTACAATTGGAAAAAACTGGAACTAAGCCATTACTGGCCGGTTATATCATTGGAGGAATAGACAGCAGGGCTCCGAATGTTTTCTGGAGAAATGAAGCAGAACCTAGCCGGGCTTCACCTGTTATTTGGAAAGTTTATCTTAGTAAGAAGAAGTGATTGGAGAGCATAATATACAACACGGATTAAAAGATAACTGGCAACAGTTTTCTTTATTAGTGCTGGTCAATGCATTTGTCGGTGCTATGATAGGCCTGGAAAGAGCAGTATTACCAGGTCTTGGTAAAGATATTTTTGGATTAGATGCCAACACAGCGATTTTGGGTTTTATCATGGCGTTTGGCATTACCAAAGCCATCAGCAACTATAGCGTTTCAAAACTGAGCAAACGATTCAATCGAAAACATATACTGATTACCGGCTGGCTTTTTGCATTACCCGTGCCATTACTTCTTATGTATGCTGAAACATGGACATGGATTATCATCGCCAATATATTTCTTGGCATTAACCAGGGATTGGCCTGGTCCACTACCGTTATCATGAAAGTAGATATCGTGGGTCAAAGGAACCGCGGCCTTGCCATGGGGATCAATGAGTTTGCCGGTTACTTATCTGTAGGACTTGCTTCCTATCTCGCCAGTTCTCTCGCCAGCAGCTATGGATACGCCTGGTATCCGTTTATACCTGGTTTATTTTTTGCAGGCGCCGGTTTACTTATTTCAATAATTCTCATAAAAGATACCACTCATTTTGTGCATGCGGAAAGTACTGTCAGTAAACTGGCACTGATGAAGAATGTATGGAAAGAAACAACCTGGAAGCATAAAAATATTGGTACAGTTACACTGAATGGTTTGGTAAATAATATGAATGATGCAGTTGTTTGGGGATTGTTGCCTGTTCTTCTGCTGCAAAAATCCTTTGCCATACAGGAAATAGGGATCATTGCAGGAATCTATCCCGTTGTATGGGGAGTAATGCAACTCTTCACCGGTAAAATGGGTGATGTGTATTGTAAAAAACAGATAATCACAGCGGGTATGTTGTTGCAGGCTACAGCCATTATTATTCTTGCCGCAGCATCTGTTCTATGGCTGCTCATCATCGCTTCTATACTTTTAGGGCTGGGAACAGCATTGGTTTATCCTAATTTTCTGACAGTCGTGGCAGAAAGCACCCACCCTTCCCAACGGGCAGAAACGCTGAGCATTTTCCGCTTTTGGAGAGACAGCGGATATGTAATCGGGGCATTATTGGCTGGTATTCTGGCAGATTTTATAGGACTAAGCGCTGCAATAATTGCTATAGCATTTATTACTGGAGTTGCTGGCCTTGTAGCACACTTCAGAATGTGCTGTACCTTGAAGAAAATCTATCCCTCTGAAGATTGTTTTCACCCTGCCGTATATTAACCTCAAAAAATGGTTTATGCTGAAATATTCATTTCTCATTACCGGTTTAATGACTGTCTTTTTTTCTTGCAAACAATCGAAAGACAAGGAAGAATTTACAGATTGGAAAAGCAAAGGAGATTCATTGACGGCGCAAACATTTGACACACTCAGAAAAACATTGCAAAAAGCCATCAGCGAAAGTGGCTTACCCGGTGCTGTGGAATTTTCTAATACAGCAGCATTAGATCTCACAAAAACTTATACTGATGAAGCAATCCAAATCAAAAGAACCTCTGATAAAATCCGTAATCCAGTCAATACCTCAGATGAGATGGAAAAAGATGTGATTAAGGCCTACCTGGAGCAAAAAAAAGAAAATAAACAACTAACAGCAATTCTAAAGCAAGACTCAAAGGGAAACCATCACTACTTCAAACCCATACTTATTCAGGCAATGTGCCTGAACTGTCATGGAGCAAAAGAAACTCAGATAAAACCGGATACATGGGATATGATCCAGAAAAAATATCCAAAAGATGCTGCCTTTGACTATAAAGAAGGGGATATAAGAGGTATCTGGCACCTGGTATTTTAAAAAGAAATCAGCAAATGACATGACTAAAATTGATGAACAAATAAATAAAGATTTGATCCTTCGGGAGAAACTGGCAATAGAACGTACAGATATGGCTATCGACCGTACACTCCTTTCGTTCATCAGAACCTCCCTGTATTTTGTAATTGCAGGGATGACAGTTAACAGTCTTCTTAAAGTCAGCTACGGGTGGTGGGTTGAAATTATTTTTTGGATATTCGGTCTTATTATTTTCGTTATCGGATTAATCAAATACAAGCTTCAAAAAACGAAACTAAAAGATGCCGGAAAACACATTGGCAATTATAAGCTTGACTGGGAAGATGATATCGAATAGAATATCATAGCCGTTGACCAATTATTCGAAGAACGGCTGCTTTTCCTTTATGGTAATCTCCTTCATTGAGAATAATTTCCTTTTGCTCACAACTCATCAGGTGCAGAAAAGGAAAGTCGTTGCACAATGAAGGCGCATCGTACAAAAGTGCCGTATCTCTCGGTCCGCCGCTTTCAAACTGTGCTTGTTCTTTGGCAAATGCTTCCAGTACCAGAAAGCCACCTGGTTTGATTGAATTATATATTTCCTGGTGAAACTTTTTTCTCTGCTCTTCCGGCAGGTGTACATAAATCAGGCCGACAGCATCGTACAGCTTTTCCGCTTTAAAGGCTGTAATATTTTTTAAATCATAGTTTACCTGAACATTTTCTCCCCTTGCAAAATCAAGTGCCTTTTCACGGGCCACCTCACTGAAGTCAAAAGCATCTACCTGCCAGCCCTTTGAAGCAGCATACACAGCATTGCGGCCTTCACCTTCTGCTGGCAACAGTATGGAGCCCGGCTTATGCAGGTCAATAAATAGCTTGAAGAACTTATTAGGCTCGTAGCCATACACTGTTTCGTTCTCTGCGTATCGTTGATCCCAGAATTGCTGCATTTTATCGTTCTTTTGGCAAATTTGCAGACTGTCATTGACGAACTTGGTGATATTTATCACCGCAGAGATCAGCCGTACAGGGCATATTGCATAAAATTCTGAATAATGAAATATCTTTTTTCATCTCTTATCCTTTTATTGGTATTAGTTGGCTGCAGCAATTCAACAGCCGAAGGGCCCGTAGCAAAAGATGCAGAACCTGTTACTTCTAATCAGCCGGTAACAACGACAACTCCCCCTGCACCTGCCGTTGTATCAGCCCTTCCATCTTTACAAATGATCAATACAGATAATCAGACATTTGATTTATCTCAGTTTAAAGGCAAGAAGATCTTTGTAAATCTTTGGGCCACCTGGTGCCCTCCCTGCAGGGCAGAGATCCCTTCGATAGAAAGCCTTGCATCAAAAACTGACAGATCAAAAGTTGAATTTATTATGCTTTCCCTCGATGATGATTTTGTAAAAGCAAAGATTTATGCGGCGAATAATAAGATGAAACTTCCTGTTTACTACCCTACAGGTAACTTGCCCCAGTTATTCAATGTAGAGGGCATACCTACCACCTTTATCTTCAATGAAAAAGGTGAAATCATCTATGAGCATACAGGCGGGCTTGACTATGATACAAAGGAATTTGCAGAAATGCTGAATAAGTAAAAAATTAATCCTTGATCTACGCAAATAAAAAAGCCACATAGATAATGTGGCTTTTTTGTGCTACAACCAAAATCACTTACTCTTCTGTTTTCACAGGAGCCAATAATTTTTCTTCAATTATCTTTTTGAAAATATGTTTGGGGAATGCACCAGGCTGCATCATTGGTTCTCCTTCTGAGTCAATGAAAAGCAGTGTAGGAATACTTTGAATACCAAATACGGCAGACAATTCCTGCTCCACATCTGTATCCACTTTATAAATAACCAACCGGCCTTCATATTCCTTTGAAAGTTCTTCTAAAATTGGAGCCACCATCTTGCAAGGGCCGCACCAGTCTGCATAAAAATCAATTATAGCCGGAAGTTGTCCCTGGTATTTCCAGTCTTTTTCAGTCTCGTAGTTAAACACCTTATTCTTAAAATCCTGAGTGGTCATTTTTATTGTTGCCATATCTGATAATTTGTACAAAAGTAACCAACTTACTTGTGGTGATGCGTGACGAATATCACAAAAAAGCCAGCCCAATCAGGGCTGGCTTTCAGCATAATAAGCAATCATCAGAGCATGGTAGTGGGCTCTACATAATGTGTCTTCTTAAGACCTGTCTGGCTTAAGGATTTGTAGCCACCCTGAATGTTGACAAGTTTATCAAATCCCCTCGACTTCAAGATAGAACACATAATCACAGAACGATATCCCCCGGCGCAATGGATAAAATATTTTTTATCCCTGCTCAACTGTGACATGTTCTGGTTAATAAAATCCAAAGGAAAGTTTTCTGCACCCATCAGGTGTTCAGAATCAAACTCACTCTTACGCCTCGCATCCAGCAGGTTTATATGTTCGGTATCCATCTGGTAGAGGCTGGCAAAGTCATTAGCACTTATTTCTTTTATGGAATCAGTTTCAAGGCCTGCTTCTTTCCAGGCTTTAATACCACCTTGCAGAAAACCTACCGCATTATCGTAACCTACTCTTGACAAGCGAACCACTACTTCTTCTTCCCTTCCTTCATCCGCCAGGAATAAGATGGGTTGCTTCAGGTCCATTATCAAAGTGCCTGACCAGGGTGCAAAGTTGTCATCAATACCAATAAATATTGATCCGGGGATATATTCTTCTACAAAAGCTTCTTTGGTTCGTGTATCCAATACGATGGCTTCCATGCTTTCCCATACAGTTTGAAATTCTTTAGCACTGAGGGGTCGTTTACCTCTTGCAATGATATCATCAATGCTTTCAATACCACCTTTCAGGTTCATTAGTACATTGTAGGGGAAATACTGAGGAGGTTCTACCAAACCAGCAGTTACTTCCTTAATGAATTCTTCTTTTGTCATATCAGCCCTCAGCGCATAATTGACTTTTTTCTGATGGCCTAA
The DNA here is from genome assembly GCA_044229985.1 of Chitinophagaceae bacterium. Classification (GTDB taxonomy): domain Bacteria; phylum Bacteroidota; class Bacteroidia; order Chitinophagales; family Chitinophagaceae; genus JJ008. The sequence continues at coordinate 40,524 of JBGARY010000008.1, read as the reverse complement.
TGTATCAGTGGTCTCCTTGCTCATATTTTTACCACAGGCACTGCCGGCTCCGTGACCGGGATAAACAATTACTTCATCAGACAATGGCATGATCTGGTTCCTTAGCGAATCATATAAATAACCTGCTAATATCTCCGGAGTGATCTCCGCCTTCACTTTTTGCACTAAATCCGGGCGGCCCACATCACCAATAAACAATGTATCTCCGGTGAAGATGGCATTATCCTTTCCATTTTCGTCTATCAGCAAATAGGTGGTAGACTCCATCGTATGACCCGGTGTGTGCAATACTTTAATCTTGACATCACCCAATTGAAGTACCTCGCCATCTTTGGCCACATGTACATCATATGCCGGAGCAGCGGTAGGCCCAAAAACAATTGTTGCCCCTGTTTTTTTAGCCAGGTCAATATGACCGCTGACAAAGTCAGCATGGAAATGTGTTTCCAGTATGTATTTGATCTTTGCCCCGTTTCTTTCTGCCTTATCAATATAAGGTTTGGTTTCCCGTAATGGATCAATTATGGCAGCTTCGCCGTTGCTCTCAATATAATAGGCTGCTTCTGCAAGGCAACCGGTATAAATTTGTTCTACTTTCATAATTAATAATTTTGATTTTAATATGTCTGGTAATAAAATTTATTTTTCATTAAAAAGTGAAAAGGTATTTTATTAAGGGCAACGGGTGGTGCATAAGTATTCCATTGGCCATGGGTTTAGTTTATAAAATTGATTAACAAAACAAATTTCTCTGTGGAGGGTGCCGGGCAAAATGACAAAAGTCACAGAAAATGCTGACTGTAATCAGGTACAGGAATAGACTTTGTATGATTATCGTTCAAAATGCTGAGGGTGTGACTATTGTCACTACATCCAGCTGTAACCCTGCACTACTTTAGTGTTCTAAATTGATTTATATGCAAACCAAACATCAAATTTTAATCGTAGGCGGAGGTAATGCCGGTATCTCCACCGCTTCTCAGCTATTACGTAAAAACAAAAACCTTGATATTGCTATCGTCGAACCATCTGACAAGCATTACTACCAGCCCGCATGGACATTGGTTGGCGCCGGTGTATTTAATTTGAAAAATACCATCAGGAATGAAGCCGACGTAATGCCCAAATCAGTAAAGTGGATCAAACAAAAAGCAGCTACGTTTCAACCTGAAGCCAATACGGTAACCTTAGACAACAATGACATTGTTGCGTATGAGTACCTGATCGTAGCACCAGGCATTCAACTGAACTGGGGTGATATCAAAGGCCTGAAAGAAACCATTGGAAAGAATGGCGTATGTTCTAACTACAGTGTTGACTATGCATCCTATACCTGGGAGTGCCTGAAAAATTTTAAAGGAGGTAAAGCTTTATTTACCAATCCGAACACACCTGTAAAATGCGGTGGTGCCCCCCATAAAATAATGTGGCTGGCAGCTGATTATTTTAAAAACCATGGTGTATTTGATAAAACTGAGATACAATACTGGAGTGGCGGTACCAGGCTCTTTGGTGTAGAGAAATATGAAAAGACACTGAAGAGAGTGGCCGAAAGAGATAAAGTACAGATGAACTTCTTTACAAAACTGGTTGAAATTGATGGCCCGAACAAAAAAGCGAAATTTGTTGGCTTCGGAGAGCAAAATAAAGACAAAGAATATTGGGTAAGTTTTGATATGATACATGTTACCCCACCTCAAAGTGCCCCCGATTTTATTAAAAACAGCCCGCTGGCTAATGCAGCTGGCTGGGTAGACGTAGACAAATTCACTTTGCAGCATGTGAAGTATCCTAATGTATTCTCACTCGGTGATGCTTCTTCATTACCAACCTCCAGAACCGGAGCAGCTATTCGCAAACAGGCACCAGTATTGGTAAAAAACCTGCTGGCCTTTATGGAAGGCAAACAACTAACCGGAAGCTATAATGGTTATACGAGCTGCCCTGTTGTTACGGGTTATGGCAAACTGGTACTGTGTGAATTTGATTATAATAACAAACCTCTTGAAACATTCCCGATTGATCAGAGTAAGGAACGCTGGACCATGTACCAGCTGAAAAGAAGAGTTTTACCGTGGTTATACTGGCATAAGATATTACCCGGTAAAATGTAGACAATGATGTAAGGTTTGCTAAGCGGCTGTTTCTTACAGCCGCTTTTTTGTAACTATTATCACCTCTAAAACTAAGGTTTGTTGCGATTTTTGTATCTGCCTAAACCAACAACCATTCGGACAGTAAACATAGCCTGTCCCTTTGCAAAGGTGTCTGTATAACAATTTAATTTTTCACAATGGATACTGAAATACTCTCCCGAATACAATTTGCATTTACCGTATCATTTCACTACATCTATCCACCATTAAGCATAGGATTAGGCCTTATTTTGGTTATTATGGAAGGCCTGTACCTGAAAACTGGTAAAAAAATTTATGAAGACATGACCCGGTTCTGGATAAAGATCTTCGCCCTGATTTTTGGGCTTGGGGTAGCAACTGGTATTATCATGGAATTTGAATTTGGAACCAACTGGGCAACTTATTCAAAATATGTAGGGGATATTTTCGGGAGTGCTCTTGCGGCAGAAGGGATTTTTGCATTTGCCCTTGAAAGCGGATTTTTAGGTATCCTTCTTTTTGGCTGGAACAGGGTCAGTTCTAAAGTACATTTCTTCTCAACAATAATGGTATTCCTAGGATCACTATTCAGTGCCGTTTGGATTGTCGTAGCCAACAGTTGGCAACAAACTCCTTCCGGGTATCATATTGTTGGCGAAGGAATGAATGCAAGGGCAGAAATAACCGATTTCTGGGAAATGGTATTCAATCCCTCCAGTGTAGACAGATTAATACATGTATGGATTGGAGCCTTTCTTGCAGGAGCTTTCCTTGTTATGAGTGTAAATGCGTGGTACATTATTAAAGGAAGGCATCTTGAGATCGCAAAACCTTCATTTAAAATTGCCTTACTCGTTGCAACAATTTTTTCAATAAGCCAGTTGTTTACTGGCCATAAAAGTGCCGAAGGTGTGGCAAAAAATCAACCTGCTAAACTGGCTGCTATGGAAGGACATTTCGATAGTAGTGCAAAAGCAGATATGTACCTCCTCGGTTGGGTGAATAAAAAAGATCAGACAACTTCCGGCATAAAGATTCCGGGTGGGCTCAGCTTTCTTCTACACCAGAATTTTGAAAAACCTATCCCTGGTTTGAATGCGTTTAAACCTGAAGACAGACCATCACAGGTCAATGCAATTTTCCAGTTTTATCATTTAATGGTAGCAATCGGTCTTGCATTAATATTGTTAACTGTTTATGCAGCATGGCAATTGAAACGAAGAGTCTTGTTCAACAAAAAATGGTTGCTCTATATTTTTGTCTGGGCAGTTTTGCTACCCCAGATTGCTAACCAGGTTGGATGGTTCGCCGCTGAAATTGGAAGACAGCCATGGGTTGTCTACGGATTACTGAGAACCTCTGATGCAGTATCTACTACAGTTAAAGCCGAGCAAGTACTCACCTCCCTTATATTGTTTACTTTGGTTTACGCAACCTTATTTGTACTATTTCTTTACCTGCTTAATAAGAAAATTAAACATGGCCCTGTATTGCATTCAGTTGCTGAGGAACAGGAATCTCCTCTGAGCAGGAGGGAAAATCCATTAATGACAAAATAATTGTTTATATGTTTTTAGGAATCGATTATAATACCTGGTGGTTTTTGGTTTTTGGCGCTGTTATCAGTGGCTATGCTATACTTGATGGCTTTGATCTTGGGGCAGGAGCCTTACATTTATTTTTAAAGAAAGAAACAAGCCGGCGTATCGCATTAAATGCAATTGGCCCGGTATGGGATGGAAATGAAGTATGGCTGGTAATAGGTGGCGGTGCGCTGTTTGCCGGGTTCCCTGTGGCGTATGCTGCAGTTTTTTCCGCTTTTTATCTGCCCGCAATAATTTTTTTGATTGGCCTTATTTGGCGGGCTGTTGCTATTGAATTCAGAAGTAAGGAACCCGGCAGATTATGGCGAATGATATGGGATGTGATTTATTCTTTCGCCTGCATTGTCGTTACCCTATCGCTAGGCTTAATGCTTGGAAATGTAGCAATGGGATTACCGTTGAATGAACAAAAGGAATTTACCGGAAACTTTCTATCATTCTTTAATCCATTTTCAATAATGGTTGCTTTTACTACACTGGCTTTATTTATGACCCACGGAGCTATTTATTTAGCTATGAAAACAGAAAACAGGCTTTACACCAAGCTTACAATCCTTGCAAAAAATTTTAATGTATTCTTTCTGGTGGCTTTTGGTTTAACCACTTTATACACACTTTTATACATACCTCATCTTAGTGACCGGATACGAAGCAATCCTATTTTTTTCATATTCCCTGCTATTATGTTTCTTGCTATTGCCAATATTCCAAGGCAACTTAAAAAGGGAAATTACAGGTTTGCATTTATTAGTTCGTCAATAACCATTGCCTCCTTGCTGTTAGCAGTTGCAGTGGAAGTTTTCCCCAACCTTGTTTATGCCAGTAATGATGTAAAAAACAGTATTACGATAAACAATGCCGCATCATCGCCAAAAACAATGAAAACCCTGCTTTTAATTGCTTTGATAGGAACACCGCTGGTCGGGATCTATACTAGTTTTGTTTTTTGGACATTTAAAGGAAAAGTAAAACTTGATGAAATGAGCTATTGAATAGCTGATAGCTTTTATTTGTAACAATTGTCACAGCCGGCATGATTGCAGTCCCGGAAATTTGTCAGCAAATCAACAAAATGAATCTTATAGAGCGATTAAAAAGCGGATGGACAGTCCTTAAATTCATCCGGGTAACGTTGAGTATCTTAATTTTGTCATCCTCAGTTAGTTCTGGTGAAGTATCAGGAATAATATTGGGAACCATTTTTACGCTGTTTTCGTTGTTTACTGATGGAGTCTGTTGTGCCGGAGGGAGTTGCTATACACCGGTAAAGAAAAATAATTCTGCCACACCTGAAAACATTGAATATGAAGAGCTGGGTTCTAAATAACAAATTATTGATCGCTGGAATTATAATTGGCGCTGCCGGAGGATACTTGTACTGGCAGCAAATAGGCTGCAGCAGCGGTACTTGTGCCATCACTTCTAAGTGGCATAACAGTACAGCTTATGGAGCATTGATGGGGGGACTACTATTCAGTATGTTTAAAAGAGAAAAAAATGACAACGACAAGTAATAAGAGAGAAACGTTTGGCGAGATCATCAATGGAAGCACACCAGTACTGGTTGATTTTTTTGCTGAATGGTGTGGCCCCTGTAAACTGATGAAACCTGTACTTGAAGAACTGCATGCCAGGTTGGGAGATAAGGTTCGCATCCTTAAGATTGATGTAGATAAAAGCCCGTCTGTTGCCGGTGCATTGCAGATTCAAAGCGTACCCACATTAATGCTATTTCAGCACGGGAAAACATTATGGAGAAAATCCGGTGTGCTGCAGGCTGCTCAATTAGAAAAAATTATTCAACAAAATTCGACCAATAGCTAGAAACATGTCCGACAAAAAGAAACACAGGGGTTATCTTTCATCTGCCATTACTTGTCACTGCCCCCGATGCAGGGAAGGAAAACTTTTTAAATATCCCGTAACTATTGGCAAACGAAACCTGGAAATGCATAAGAATTGTGCCGTATGCGGTCAGCCTACTGAAATAGAAGTTGGATTTTATTACGGCACTGGCTATGTAAGTTATGCATTAGGCGTGGCGTTCACCGTATCTACCCTTGTTGCCTGGTATGTTTTAATAGGGATGTCCACTTCAGATAACCGATTTTTTTACTGGCTGGGTATAAATTCCGTTTTGCTCATTCTCATCCAACCGTGGTTAATGCGGTTGAGCCGCAGTCTTTGGATATCCTGGTTTGTAAAATTTGATCCTAACTGGGAAGAAAATCAACCGGTAGATGTATCAGAAAGATTAAACCCTGACCAGGCTAACAACTGGTAAGTCAATAATCCTTATTTTTGCCGCCCTTCACAACCAATGGAGACCTGCTCGAGTGGTTGAAGAGGCACGCCTGGAAAGTGTGTATACCCCCAAAGGGTATCGAGGGTTCGAATCCCTCGGTCTCCGCAAATGAAAACTGGAAAGTTTTACGTTTATATCCTTCAGAGCCTGAAGGATTTTTCGTTTTATATTGGTCAATGCGATGACCTGGATTGCCGCATGTCCAAACATTTTGACGGATTGAGCAAGTACACAGCTTCCAAACGACCATTGCGTTTGCTCTATTTTGAGACCTTTAACACTAGGTCTGAAGCGCTTAAAAGGGAAAGAGAGATTAAAAATAAAAAGAGCAGAAAATATATAGAAGAACTGATTAAGGCGAAAAAGTGCTGGCTTGACCCGAATGGATGAAGCGGTCCCGACATCAGTCGGGAGAAAGTGTGTATACCCCCAAAGGGTATCGAGGGTTCGAATCCCTCGGTCTCCGCTGTAGCCCGCCAACACCTTAACTGTTGGCGGGCCTTTTTTCATCTTAGATTTTGATTATCATTTTCCCTAAATGATATTTCTCATTGGATTCAGACCGATCAAGAGTTTAACTTAACAATACAATTTTATTAATGTAAAACTATGTTGTATGAAAAAGATAGCTCTGTTTGCCATCTTTTTATGGATGGTTAGCGGAAATGGTGTGGCCCATGCAACGAGTACTGGACCAATGTCATATCCGGTTTACGATGAGACGTGGATGCAGATGAAGGCAGCTGATTTTATCAAACTAAAAGTTGCTGACTTCGCCAAAATTTGCAATAAAAAACTAACTCTTAAGGAGAAGGTATCATTCTTAGTGCTAAAGAAAAACCTGAAACGGGAGTTAAAGAAAAATCCAAAACTGACTGTTCAGGAGTTTATGATAGTTGCTGGGCAAAAAAAGATTAGTACAGGTGTTTGGATCACCATTATTTTAGGTGTGGCATTAATCACATTGATTATAATTGCAAGTGCCGGTGGATTTGGGCCTTATATGTAGAATGCTGATGTGTCACTACCTCAGCAATTGATTGCATGTAAAAAAAGTTTATTAAAGGAGATATACTAGCCATTTCAATGGCTGAATAATTTTTCTGCGTTTGCCGTTGTAATCTGCGCAACTACCTCTTGTGAAATATTTTTAATCAATGCCAGTTTTTCTGTAACATATTTAAGATAGGAAGGCTCATTTCTCTTTCCCCTGAACGGTACCGGGGCGAGGTAAGGGGCATCTGTCTCCAATACAACATACTCCAGCGACACATTCTCGATTACTTTATCTAAGCCTGAATTCTTAAATGTAACAACCCCGCCAATGCCCAAGTAAAAGCCAAGATCAATTATTTGTTGCGCCTGCTTGTCATTACCAGAAAAACAATGGAAAACGCCTTTCAATTTTCCTTTCTGGTGTTCTGAAACCACACGGATACATTCATCAACAGATTCCCTTGAATGAATAACAATGGGTAAATCAAACTCGAGGGCCCATTCTATTTGTTCATGAAAAACAAGGTATTGCTCTGCGACAAAGGTTTTATCCCAATAAAAGTCCAAACCAATCTCGCCAATGGCAATGAAAGGTCTGTTCTCCAGGTAGGCCCGGGCGGCTTTTAATTCTTCCTTGTAATTACTTTTAACCGAACAAGGATGTACACCCATCATCGCAAAACAGACCCCCGGATGCTTTTGCTCCAGTTTCAGCATGTTCTCATGGGTTTCCGTATCAATGGCCGGCATTAATATTTTTGCAACCCCTTCTTTTTCAGCCCGCTGCAACATTGTTTCCCTGTCGGTCTCAAATTCAGACAGGTAAATATGGGAGTGTGTATCTATCAGGTTCATTATCAGGGATCTTTGGGTGACAAAACTCAGCAAAAAACTTTAAGATTCCTTTAAACTTTGGTCAATAAATCAATTCTTACAGGCGTTAAACTAACTTAACTACAAAACTATAGTTTATGAAATCAAGGATCATTTCCTTCCCGCTGGCAGCTATTTTCTTCTTCTTTGCTGTTCTGTCTATTACATCTTGTCAGAAAGAGCAAAGTCAAAATGGCTCTGAAGATGAACAGGAAATGGAAGCTTCAAGGGTTTCCAGCGAAGCTGATGGTGAATCAGAAATCGTTTTCAATGGCGTGTTTGATGACGTAATGGGTGTAAACGATGAGGTAGGCGTTGGTGGAACTGGCATTTTTGGCCGTGTTACCGCCTGTCCTGATGTTACAATTGACCGCCTTAACCCCCCAGCACCATTCCCGGTAAGAATTACTCTGGATTTTGGTCCGGGCTGCGTAGGCCGTGATGGTCATTTCCGCAAGGGGAAAATAGTAACGGTATACACCGGAAGATTGATTGTTCCCGGCTCAGTTGCCACTACAGAATTTGTTGATTTTTACTTTGATAGTGTAAGAGTACAGGGTGTTCATAAAATTACCAACACCAGTTCACCGGTAGCAAATGTTCCGCCAGCAAGGCAGTTTAAAGCCGAAGTAATCAATGGAAAACTGACAAGACCTAATGGCAACTTTACGGAGTGGAACAGCGTTAAAGTAATAACCCAAATAGAAGGTTTAGGAACTGTTGTTCCTTTGGATGATATATTCAAAATTGAAGGCTCTGCGAGGGGTCGTGTAAAAAGAGGTAATCTCTTAACTGTATGGGAATCAAACATTATTGAACCCCTGGTTAAACGTTTCAACTGTCGCTGGATAGTCCGCGGAAAAATTAGAATTGTAAGGGCTAATGCGACCGTTAATAGTCCCTGGATCGCCTTATTAGACTTTGGAAGTGGTAATTGTGACAATCAGGCTACCATTACCATCAACGGAGTAACCCATCAAATTACTTTGCCGTAATTAAAAAATTATTATACCTTTAAACCAGTTTTCATAGGGTACGGATTAAAAACGGGCCAGGGTTTCTACCCAGGCCCTAACTTTTTTAAGGGGGTACCCTCATTTTTATAGAGGAAGTGGTAAAAACTTATACTCTTTTTTGCTAAAGTGTTCAAGTACGAACGGCAATGAATACTGTAATTTATCCCATGCTTTTTCACTGTCATGAAAAACAACGATAGATCCCGCGGCGGTGTTTTCTAAAACATTCTTTAAACAGGCTTCCTTTGAAATTCTCAAATCAAAATCGCCGCTTAAAACATCCCACATCACAATTTTATACTCATTTAACCTCCTCGCCTGGCGGGATCTGATGCGGCCATAAGGCGGTCTGAAGAGTGCAGATTGAATACTTCTTGTTGCTAATCTTACATCATCCAGGTAAACATCATCTGCCGTATTCCAACCATTCAGGTGGTTTTGTGTGTGATTTCCTGTTTGATGTCCTTCGGAGATAATGCGGTCATAGAGTTCAGGGTTGCTTTCCACATTTTTACCGATACAAAAAAAAGTTGCCCTTGCATTATATTTTTTCAATTCATCCAGCACAAATGCAGTAGCTACGGGATGAGGGCCATCATCGAAGGTCAGGTAAATATTTTTTTCAACAGTATCAATACTCCATATCCTGTCAGGATACATTTTTTTTAACCACCAGGGAGTTTTGATAAAATATTTAAGCATTTGTACAAATATAGCTCCCCTTTAGAGGTTGGTGGTTTTATCTTTGCAGCCTATGAGTAAAAAAGTAAGGGTACGGTTTGCACCAAGTCCCACCGGTGGCTTACACCTGGGTGGTGTAAGAACAGTTTTATATAACTACTTATTTGCCAAAAAATATGGCGGAGATTTTATTGTAAGAATAGAAGATACCGACCAAAGCCGCTACGTACCCGGTGCAGAAGAATACATTTTTGACACATTGAAATGGTGCGGCCTGGAGCCTGATGAAAGTGTGCAGCATGGTGGCAGCTTTGGCCCCTACCGCCAGAGTGAAAGAAAAGAAACCTATCGCCAATATGCTGAAAAATTGGTGGCAGTAGGAAATGCCTATTATGCATTTGATACACCTGAGGAACTGGAAAAAATGCGACAGGATTTTAAATCTGAACAAAACCCTTCTCCGCAATACGACCATACCCTCCGCATGAAAATGAGGAACTCACTCACATTTTCAAAGGAGGAAACACAAAAATTGCTTGATGCAGGAACCAGGCATGTAATACGGATTAAGATGCCGGAAAAAGAAACGGTGAGTTTTACTGATATGATCCGGGGAGAAGTAAGCTTTGATACTTCAACGGTGGATGATAAAGTATTGCTGAAGGCAGATGGTATGCCTACTTATCACCTGGCAGTGGTGGTAGATGACTATTTAATGCAGATCAGCCATGCTTTCCGTGGTGAGGAATGGTTGCCATCAGCCCCTGTACATATCCTGCTTTGGAAATATTTGTTTGGTTTGCAAAACATGCCGCAATGGGCACACTTTCCACTGATACTGGGCCCCAACGGCAAACTCAGTAAACGAGACGGAGCTAAATATGGTTTCCCCGTATTTGCCATGAACTGGACCGATCCTAAAACCGACGAGTTGACCGAAGGTTTTAAAGAAAAAGGATTCTTACCTGAAGCTTTTATCAACTTGCTGGCGTTGCTTGGGTGGAACGATGGAACAGCGCAGGAGATATTTTCAAAAGAAGAGCTGATTGAGAAATTCTCCATGGAAAGAGTGCACAGCGCCGGAGCCAAATTTGATTACGAAAAAGCAAAATGGTTCAACCATGAATGGATTAAAAAGTTAACACCAGCAGATCCAAGATTTCAAAAAGCCTTAAATCTTCCTGATGGACTTTACTCTGACAAATTTTTGGAAAAAATAATCGAATTAATAAAAGACAGATGTACGCTGCTGATCGATTTCATGACGCAAGCTTCTTTTTTCTTTAAAGCACCTGAAGTATTGGATGTGGATGCAGTGAAACCAAAATGGAATGAGGCTAAGAAACTTTTCTTTGCTGAGTTGATACGCAATTATGAGCTAACGCCTGACTGGAATACCCATACTTTAGAAAATAATTTCAAAGAAATTGCAGCAGTAAATGATCTTAAACCAGGTGAGTTGATGCTGCCCTTCCGCATCATGTTGGTAGGCGGAAAATTTGGACCGGGTGTATTTGATATTGCAGAATTGCTGGGAAAAGAAGAAACGATAAACAGGATACATTTTGCAATAAGCCAATTTTAGCCCTGCAGTCTTATTAATTCCATAACCGAAAGGAAGTCACTGCTGCCAAGTGCTTCTATAATTTCCCTGTCAGCAATATCTAATTGAAATAAACCGGTTGTATTTCCAGCTACATGTTCCTTTGTACGAATTCCGGGAATGATTACTGATACTTCATTATAGCTCAAAATATAGCTTAATGCCAGCTGGGTCTTAGTACAATTGTACTTTTCACACAATTCCCAAACAGGTGCAAGAGCAGTATTGCTTGCATTCACTACTTCAGCAGTAAGCCGGTTCTTACGATGATCATTTTCAGGAAACGCAGCTCCCCCATCAAATTTGCCGGTCAATAGCCCAAACTGCAGGGGCATCCGTGCAATAATACCATAACCTTTTTCTCCGGCCTTGTTCAATAGCGGTAGTGAAAGCTGGTTCAATAAATTCAACACCAACTGAAAACCATTACCTAGTTGTTGCTCCAGTAAATATTCGGCTTCTGGTAACGGGTAAAAAGTATTAAGTGATAGCCCCCAGTACCTGATCTTTCCTTCCTGTTGTAACTGCTGCATTGCTTCGATACAACCACCCTGCTGTAAATGTGTAAGTCTCGCTGTGTGTAGCTGATAATAGTCAATTACATCCCTTTTTAATCGCTTGAGCGAAGCTTCGCAGGCACTTATGATATGCTGACGACTGTAATCAACAGTAAACTCGTTATTCCGGGAAACATTACCAGCCTTACTGGCTATGATCACATCTTTTCTGCCACCAATAGTCTTGCCTAATAATTCTTCTGAATGGCCCAGGCCATATATATCAGCCGTATCAAAGAAATTTATGCCTGCTTCCAGTGAGGCATAAATTGCCTCTTCTGAAACTACATCATCAGCATTGCCCCAACCAATAGCTGTGTTACCAATCATAGCCCCGCCACCGATTGCCCATGCACCAAAGCCCACCTCACTTACCAGCAAATCAGTAGCGCCAAACTTCCTGTATTGCATAACCTAATATACGCTGCTGAAGGTGAAACAACCTAATTTTGCAGTACAATATTTTACGATGAACAGACCTATCAGAGTTTTGGTTGCCAAAGTTGGTCTTGACGGCCACGACAGAGGCGCCAAAGTAATTGCTACAGCCCTGCGGGATGCAGGCATGGAAGTGATTTATACCGGTCTCCGGCAAACACCCGAAATGGTAGTAAATGCTGCACTGCAGGAAGATGTGGATGCAATTGGGATCAGCATTCTTTCAGGTGCCCACAATACCGTTTTTCCTAAGGTGATAAACCTGATGAAAGAAAAAGGTATGGACGATGTACTGCTGACTGGCGGAGGCATTATTCCGGACGAAGACATCGAAGAACTAAATAAAATAGGTGTTGGTAAATTATTTCACCCAGGCACCAATACTCATGAGATAGCCGATTATATAAGTAACTGGGTAAAAGAACACCGCAATTTTTAAAATTAAAATTACATGTATCAAACACTGCTTATCAGCCTGGAAAATGGCATTTATACTATTACCATCAACCGCCCAGATAAATTAAATGCACTGAACAAAGATGTATTTACTGACCTGAATAATGCTTTGGATGAAATTGAGAGCAACCCGGAAATAAAATCCGTTATCATAACCGGGGCAGGACCAAAGGCATTTGTGGCCGGTGCTGATATTTCGGAGTTCAACTCCTTAAATAAAGAACAGGCAAAAGCTCTTGCAAAGAGAGGACAGGACATTTTTGCCCGGATTGAAAACTCTTCAAAACCTATTGTAGCAGCAGTAAATGGTTTTGCATTGGGTGGAGGTTGTGAACTGGCTATGAGCTGCCATTTTCGTGTAGCCAGTGAAAATGCAAAGTTTGGCCAACCGGAAGTAAACCTGGGTTTGATTCCAGGCTATGGCGGTACACAGCGATTAGTTCAGTTGATCGGAAAAGGCAAAGCGATGGAGCTATTGATGTCAGCTCATATGATTGATGCTAAAGAAGCAAAAGAACTGGGCCTCGTCAACTATGTTACTACTGCTGATACACTGCTTGAACATACCCGGAAAATTCTGGATGTTATTAATTCAAAGGCGCCGCTTGCTGTAGCCGGATGCATTAAAGCTGCCAATGCCGTATTTGATGAAAGCATAGATGGCTATAAGCTGGAGATCGAGGAATTCGGTAACACTTTTGATACCGAAGACATGAAGGAAGGTGTGACTGCTTTCCTTGAAAAGAGAAAAGCTGATTTCAAAGGCAAATAAATCGTCTACTTTTCCACCAAGCTCTCATCGATCAGGTAGGCGGCAATACCGGTGATATTGTCATTTCCCTGCGCATCTTCCAGGTAAACACGGAATGACGTAATTGTAGTAGCAGGAAAAGTAATAATTCGCTTTCTGCCTACACTGGTTCCCTGTACTTCGCCTATTGGCTTGTCTTTATAATACAGCACTATGCTGAACCGGCGTATGCTTTGTCCTAAGTGTATTGCCTCCCGCAGAACAATACAATTTGTTTTTACCGGCTGCGACAGCTGCACAATAAAGTTCTGCAGATTAATGCCGTAGTAAGCAGAGGTTGTATCAAACCCCCGCAGCAAAAGAGGCTTATTGCGAAGATCCTTTTGGCTAAACTCATAATAACTGTCTGCATCCTTCAATAAATTAGCAGCAAAACTTTCATCCCGCAAATTTCTGAATTGCATTAATGCGGCAGAGTCTGCTTCATGAATAAGTCCTCTTTTATCAGGTGGCACATTTAATAACAGGTTAGCTCCGCGGCCAACTGATTTCAGGAATATATCAAAAAGCTTCTCAGATGACTTCACTTTACTATCTTCTGCTTCCCGGTAAAACCAGCCCGGCCGGATGCTCACATCACATTCTGCAGGAATCCAGTGTTTGCCGTTATAATTTCCATGATTCAGCGTATCATTGGCAGGCGCACCAATGCCTCGTTTAAAACCAGCAGTATCTAAAAAATTCCAGTTAGGGTCGCCCACAAATCCATTTTCATTGCCCACCCAGCGAATATCAGGGCCGATATCGCTGAATACAACTGTTTTTGGTGAAAGTTGCCTGACTGTATTCTCATATCTTCTCCAGTCATACTCCTGCCTTTTACCATTGGGGCCTTCACCATTTGCACCATCCCACCAAAGCTCCCATATAGGCGCATAGTTTTGAAATATTTCTCTCATCATACCCACAAAAACATCATTATACTTCTCTGTACCATAATCCGGATGATTCCTGTCCCACGGAGAAATATAAATACCAAACTTCAACCCAAATTCCCGGCAGGCTTGTGAAAGTTCTTTCAACACATCTCCTTTACCATCTTTCCATTTGCTTTCCCTTACTGTGTGTTTTGAGTATTTACTTGGCCAAAGACAAAACCCATCATGGTGCTTTGCCGTAATGATAATTCCTTTTGCACCCGCAGCTTTGGCGATGCGGCACCACTGCCTGCAATCTAATTCGGTAGGATTGAAAATATCCTCTGCCTCGTCTCCCTCACCCCATTCTTTGCCGGTGAATGTATTGGGGCCAAAATGCATAAATAAATAAAACTCATTTTCATGCCATGCTAACTGGGCTTTTGTAGGTAATGGCGAAGTTTCAGTTTTCTGGGCATATGCAAAAATTGAAACAAAAAGAAAAAGGAACAGGAAAGATTTTCTCATTTCTTCATTTTGAAAACGTAAAGAATTGCATCAGCTATGGGGTGCGATGCTTTGTATGTATATCCCATTAATTTAGCAATGGTTTGTGCAAATTGTTGCTGGTAAAGCTGCATGGAAGTATTAAGTTCTCCTCGCTCAGGTGTATCAGGACCAAGAACTGCAAACCAAATCTCATTGGCGCCTTCTATGCTGCTTCCATGACTTGTCCATTCTTCCTTCTTCACATCGCCCCTGCCATGATCGGTTGTTATAAATAAGGTTGTTTTGTCCTTGTACTGCGGGTCCTTTTGTACAAAATCCCATATCTCTTTTATCCAGGCATCAACTTGCCGGCCAGCATCAAGATAAGAACGGTAACGGCCTGCGTGGGCCCATTCATCTGTTTCTCCATAACCGATATAAAGTACCCGTGGTTTTCTTGTTTTCAGCCACTCCATGGCCGCATGGTGAGTAAATATATCCAGGCATTCATCCTCCAGCCAGGGTTTGTAGGAATCTTTAAGCATCCGGTTGATCAGCCTCTCATTGGTAGTAGGCGATTTACCTCCTGTCAAATCAAAACCACAAACCACCGGTATCTTACTTCTGCCTTCATTTAAAATCCTGTCAAAAGCATTCCAGGCGCCAAAGGCGGCAACTTTACCTTTCAGGTTAGGTTGATTATTCAAATATTCCAAAACAGTGACATGCGGGTTGGGAGGATAATTGTTACTATTAATAGCTGTATCAGCGTAGCCGGTAAATATTTCGCTGTAACCGGGATAGCTGAACCAATAAGGATTGGCATTATCCACTTTACTGCCTAATGTTCTGTTCCCAAATACCTGGCCTTTAGATATGATAGTACTCCAAAGAAAAGGCATTAGTTTTTTCCTTCTCTCCTTCTCATCGGGCGACCAATAGGATGAATAGATATAAGCACTGTCTCCCTCATTATATTTTGAATTTTTAGCAATGGCAGAATCCATGCCCCGGAAAACCTCCTGCCAACGCAATCCGTCCGTAGTGATAATAATGATATTCCGGGTTTGCTGCTGTGAATTGACTCCGATAGAAAGGAGAAGCAACAGCAGGAGACATACTGATTTCATCAGGGAAAATTAGCACTCTTTTCCTATCAAAAATCAGTTACCCGATTTATTGATTGGCCTACCTTTGCGGGACATTTAAAAAACCCTCACTACTATGGAATACAGGATTGAAAAAGATACGATGGGCGAAGTAAAAGTACCGGCTAATGCCTACTATGGCGCCCAGACCCAACGCAGTATTGATAACTTTAAGATTGCGCAGGATATAAACAAAATGCCAAAAGAGATCATTCAGGCATTTGCCTACCTGAAAAAAGCAGCTGCTATTACCAACCTGGAAGCAGGAGTACTGCCTAAAAACAAAGCAGCACTTATAGGAAAAGTTTGCGATGAAATATTGAAAGGCAAACTGGATGACTATTTTCCGCTGGTAGTGTGGCAAACCGGAAGCGGCACACAAAGCAATATGAATGTAAACGAAGTGGTCGCTTATCGGGGCCATGTACTGAAAGGCGGCAGCCTGACTGATAAAGAAAAGTTCCTTCACCCAAATGATGACGTAAATAAATCCCAGTCATCCAACGACACTTTTCCCACCGCTATGCATATTGCAGCTTATAAAATACTGGTGGAAACAACCATACCCGGTATCAAAAAGCTGAGAGATACTTTGGCTAAGAAGAGCAAACAGTACATGAAAGTGGTAAAAATCGGTCGCACACATTTTATGGATGCCACTCCTTTGACAGTTGGCCAGGAATTTAGTGGGTATGTGTCACAATTAGATCATGGGTTAAAAGCAATTAAAAATTCACTTGCACACCTAAGTGAACTGGCACTGGGAGGTACTGCCGTTGGTACAGGTATTAATACACCACCTAACTATGCAGAAAATGTAGCTAAACATATTGCTAAATTGACAGGCTTGCCATTTGTAACAGCTGAAAATAAATTTGAAGCATTGGCAGCCCACGATGCAATAGTAGAGGCACATGGTGCCCTGAAAACTGTAGCAGTAAGCCTGATGAAAATTGCTAACGATATTCGTATGCTCTCATCCGGCCCCAGAAGCGGTATTGGTGAAATTTTCATTCCGGATAATGAACCCGGATCATCTATCATGCCAGGTAAAGTAAATCCTACACAATGTGAAGCATTGACAATGATTGCGGCACAGGTAATGGGTAATGATGTTGCCATTAATATAGGAGGTGCTACGGGGCATTTTGAACTAAATGTTTTCAAACCTGTAATGATCTATAATTTTTTGCATAGCGCCAGGCTGATCGGAGACGGATGTGTGTCTTTTAACGACAAATGCGCCGTAGGAATAAAACCTATTGAAGCTAATATCAAAAAACATGTCGATAATAGCCTGATGCTGGTAACATCACTGAATACAAAGATTGGCTATTACAAAGCAGCTGAGATTGCACAAAAAGCACATAAAGAAGGAACTACACTTAAGGAAATGGCTGTAAAATTGGGCTACGTTACTCCAGAACAGTTTGACCAATGGGTGGTGCCAGCCAATATGGTAGGTAAGCTGGAGAAATAAATATCGTAAATCTCCTATCGTAAAAAGAGAAGAATCCGGTGTTCTTCTCTTTTTTTATGTACTTAGTCTTGGCAAAGCAAGAATTAACTTATTACCTTAACGGTAGTATAAATCCAATACATTTAAAAAACCAGTAAATACCCTGCTATGAAAAGTACAGCCTACCCATCACTCTTTTTCCTGGCAAATCCACTGAAAGCAGTGCAAGCAGAACCTGCTGCTGCATCAGACGATAATTACCAGACGCCATATTTAAGGTCAATACTTTCAGCTAAATCAGCACCTTCCAGGGTATATTCGCTAAGAAGCATTCGGGATATTTTCGTCAGTACAGTCAGGCCTTTCGTCAGCGCATTGCCAAATGACATAGAAGTATCTGAAAAAGACTGGTTCAATAATTACGAGTAACCGTAACCCTTGAGCATAACCACAAAAACAAATGTCCCGGCTTATGTCGGGACTTTGCTTTTTACACACTTCTCTATTTACTACTGGCAGATAGATTAATTACGATACCCGGTATAATGGTTTACACTAAGTAACTATAATAGAAAACTACTTTGTAAAAACCTCTTGGGATTTTTATACGTAATTAAGTAGAAAGTCCTATTGCATCAGAGTTCAGATTAATCTATTTTTATTAAACGAAGTCAGATCCTGTGAAAAGAAAATCCGATCCATGAAACAAAGTGTACCCTATACTTTCTCACCTTTTCATATTTTAACTCTTATTGTAATTTTCACAATAAGTTCGGGTAGGCTCGTTGCACAAACTGTTGACTTTGGTAAAAGCTATATCAATGTTACTAAAGGCCTGAATGGCGGTACTCTTGAAACAGGTGATACACTGGAAATAAGAGCTTCATTTGTTGTCCGCTCTGGTACATACGATAGCTGCCGTTACAGGGATAATATACCAACCGGCACTACATTCATTCCGGGAACGATCAGAGTGTTAACTAATGAGGGAAAAATATACAAACAGTTTACTGATGGCTATGGTGATGACCCGGGTTGGATTACAGGAACACAAGTAACAATACACTTGGGATTTAATCCTGGTGCAGCGCCTGCAACAGCCTTCAGAAGAGGAAGAGTGGTCAACACTCACAAACCTTCCTTTTATAGTAGTACCTGTATAATGATTGCATCTTATAGTGTTGTGGTAACAGCAGGCACAGGGTCAAACATCAGTACCGGTGGCGGTACTATCACATATAAAAATGGATCAAACCCTATTCAAACGTACACTTTCCCTTCAAACATTGTAAGGGTATATCCCAACTATGGCATCTGTGCTAATACTATTGGAACCAACGCCATTGGTACAGAATCAAATGGAACTTTTGGAAGCGGCCAGCCCCGAAACAGGGGAACATCAGCTAATGTACCGACTGGCTACACTTATAATATTTTCAATACCAATTCCCCACAGGATTATTATTACGGCATTGCCAATAATACATCGACGAGAGTTAATTACACAACTGTAGACACTTGGGCGAAGCCAGATAATTCGTCACCTACTCACAGGGTATTTAACGTCTGGGATATCATTGGTGACCATACTGGTGCTGCAGATCCTTATGCAGGTAACCCTCCTGCTGATACTGTTGCCAACCCTAATGCAGGATATATGCTGGTGATCAATGCCGCATACAGAATTGACTCAGCCTTTCAACAAACGATCTCAGGTCTTTGTCCTAATACCTATTATGAAATATCCTGCTGGATGCGAAACATTTGTTCCAAATGTGGATGTGATTCAAATGGCAGGGGAGCTACCAGTTCTGCCGGGCCACCTTACTATATACCAACTGCAACAGGTGATTCGTCAGGTGTTCGTCCAAATATCACTTTTGAAATTGATGGTGTTGACTATTATACAACGGGGAATTTGCTGTACACTGGTCAATGGTTAAAAAAGGGATTCACTTTTCTTACCGGTCCCGCACAAACAAGTTTTACATTAAAATACTTCAACAACGCCCCGGGAGGTGGTGGCAATGACTGGGCCCTCGATGATATCACAGTGGCTACCTGTTCACCGGATATGAAGTATGGACCGATGAATAATCCAATAGTTTGTGACAGTAATGTATTAGTACTTACCGATACAATCCGTTCCTATTTCAATAACTACACCGAGTATAAATGGCAACGCAGCACAGACGGTGGCGCCACCTGGAGTGATATTCCCGGTGCAACAGGATCCGGCGTACCTGTATGGAATGGCACAGCATGGGAGTATGTGGCTTCTTATACAATCCCTGTTTCTCAAACACAAATGTCTAATAATGGCGATATGTACAGATTGGTGGTAGCCACTACTGTAGCCAATCTCTCCAATGATAATTGTAATTTTAGTGATGCACTCACCATAACTGTCGGCGTAATAGAATGTGGTATACCCTTACATGCACGACTGCTTTCTTTTAGTGGAAATTTAAATTCTCAGCAACGCACAGATTTACAATGGACCACCACCGGGGAAGATGAGCCAGTCCTATTTGATATCGAAAAAAGTATCAATGGAAGTAATTATACAGTTATCGGCACCATAAACGGTCACAATGATTATTCTTCTGTATACAGCAATTATTCATTTACTGACCCCACCCTGATTAACGGCAAAGTTTATTACAGGATACGTATGAGAAATAATAGTCAGTCTGTTTATTCAAGAACTATCCAGGTATCTAATATTGCAGATCATTGTTCTTTTGTTTCAGTCATAAACCCATTTAAGGATAAACTTGAGTTTGAGTTAAGTGCAGCTGCACAAGAAAAAGCTGAAACAATACTGATTGATCAGGCAGGCAGAATTGTAAGACAAAAAATAGTCTGGCTCGCAAATGGGATAAATAGTCTGAGCTTTGAAAATACTGAGGGACTGCAATCTGGCATCTATTATCTGAGAGTAGTTGCCGGTGGCACCGTTTTACAAAAGAAAGTTTTGAAACAGTAGCTTGGACTAAAGAAAATTACGACACCTGTACCTTATCACTTACGTCGGTATTTGTTTCCACGGTAGAATGGACATCATCTTCAGTATGCTTTTTGAAAAACCTCTTCTGAAAGACCAATAAGGTTATTACACCGATTGAAATTGAAGCATCCGCTATATTGAAGATCGGGCTAAAGAATTCAAAATCCTGTCCTCCTACAAATGGTACCCAGGAAGGAAAATTTGACTTTATAATCGGGAAATACAGCATATCTACCACACTTCCATGCAAGAATGATGAATAACCACTTGAAGAAAACTCGGCTATGCCAGAATAAGTTACATATTCATTAATAGCTGCATCATAATGAAGGCCTTTATCAAAGATCATCCCATAAAACATGCTGTCAATAAGATTACCCAAGGCACCTGCATAGATCAATCCTGCACATACAATGAATCCACGGCTGTATTGTTGTTTTACAATTTTACCCAGGTACCATGTTCCAAAAATGACAGCTGCTAACCTGAACAAAGTCAGAATCATTTTCCCGGTTTCATTACCAAATTTCCAGCCCCAGGCCATGCCCGGGTTTTCGATAAAGTGAAGACGGAACCAGTCCATACCAAATACCCGCAACACTTCCCCTGTTGGATGCGATGTTTTGATCCATATCTTCAATGCCTGGTCGACAAAGATGATAATGCTGATGAGGAGTATTACATGTCGTAGCTTAAGCGTCTTCATAATAGGGACAAATATAAGAATATTGAGGTGAGCAGATAAAGCCAACCGGTGAAAGAAATCATAATAGAAAAATGCATGAAAAGACTCTTATTCCTCAAAATAAACCCTCTTCACCCTTTGCGAAACACCAGTCATTATTTCATACGGAATAGTTCCTGCCCATTCAGCAACTGATTGCACTGGCAGGGGTTCCCCAAATATGATGACATCATCACCTTCTATCACTGCTGGCACATCTGTCACATCTGCCATAAACATATCCATACAAACCGTTCCAATTACTGGCACCATCCTTCCCCTTACCATCACCTTTCCGATCCCATTTCCCAGCCTTCTCGGAAAACCATCAGCATATCCTATCCGAACAGTTGCAATCAATGCATCCTTTTGCACCTTTCCTTTCCTGTTATAGCTGACAGAATCACCTTCCTGTAAATGCTTGAGCTGGGCAATCGTGGATTTTAATGTAGCTACAGTTTGTAAATTCAGCAAACCTGAAGCAGCGCTGTCAATACCATATAACCCGATGCCCAGCCTTACCATGTCCAGCTGAAGATCCGGATGTCTTACTGCAGCTGCTGAGTTGGCAATATGTTTGATAAATGAATAGCCCAATTTCCCTTCTAGCTTCGTTGTTGCTTTATTAAAAACCGAGTATTGGGTTAATGTAAAATCATCATTCTCTTTTTCCTCACTTGCTGCAAGGTGTGAAAAGACAGTCTCAACCCTGAAAGAGGGGCATGATAACAAATAATCAGCCAGCTTTTCCGTATCCCCTGCAGCAAAACCCAACCTGTTCATCCCTGTTTCAATTTCCAGGTGAACAGGGTATTGTTGCAGACCCTCCTGTTGCAGGAAGAGATCAAACGACTGCAATAACTCAAAAGAATATATCTCTGGCTGAAGATTATATTCCACAATGGCATCAAAGGCATTCTCCTCCGGATTCATTACCATTATAGGTAAAACAATACCTGCTTTTCTTAACTCAACTCCTTCATCTGCATAAGCGACACCCAGGTAATCCACTTTATGATATTGCAAAATGCCTGCGATCTCAGCCCCACCGCTTCCATAAGCGAAAGCTTTTACCATCGCCATGATTTTAGTGGATGGCTTAAGCAGGCGTTGGTATTCTTTCAGGTTATGAACTATGGCAGAAAGGTTTATTTCTAATACTGTCTGATGAACCTTCAGTTCCAGCAACTGTACAATTTTTTCAAAGGCAAATACCCGGGCTCCCTTTACCAATATCACCTCTTCCTTAAAATGAGAAGACCGGAACTGGTGTATAAATTCATCTGTTGTCCGGAAGAGTACAAAATCAATATCGTTATGTCCATTTGAGAAATTAGCGTTTAGTTGTGTTGTAATCTTATCACCAATTCCGATCAAGCGGTTTACTTTATGTTTTACTAAACTCTCTATTACCTGCCGGTATAGCAAATCATCAGCAATTGAACTCTGCAAAAAATCTGAAAGTATAACTGTTCGCTTACTAACACCTGCCTGCTGGTCCAGGAAATTCAGTGCTATCTCTAATGAGCTGATATCGGCACTGTAGCTGTCATTAATTATCGAACAATGATTTATGCCCTTCTTGAGTTCCAGTCGCATATTAACTGGTGTCAGCAAAAGCATTCTTTCCTGGACAACTTCCTGCCTGTACCCTAAATGAAGCATCACCTGCCAGCAGCTAATTGCATTCAGCACCGATGCGTCGTCGGTAAAGGGTATTTGTAGTCGATACTCCTGGCCGGCTGAACCGGTTGTTATTATTGTATACTCATTTTGTCTTTTAATTTCTTTTACCAGCAATTGTTCAGGCAAAACAGCATTCTTGAACAACTTTCTTTTATCTGTTTCCTTTTCCTGCAATGAAGAGAACCCTTCACTATGTGCTTCTCCAATATTCGTCAATACCCCGATCGTGGGCTGAATAATTTTTTGCAACTTTTCCATTTCACCCGGCCGGGAAATTCCGGCTTCAAAAATCGCAAGAGTATGCTGCTTATTCATTTGCCATACACTCAATGGCACACCGATCTGTGAGTTATAACTTTTGGGGCTGCGGACAATAGTATAGTCC
Source organism: Chitinophagaceae bacterium (assembly GCA_044229985.1). Taxonomy (GTDB): domain Bacteria; phylum Bacteroidota; class Bacteroidia; order Chitinophagales; family Chitinophagaceae; genus JJ008. The sequence goes on along the minus strand of JBGARY010000008.1, from coordinate 17,309 downwards.
TGATGCAACAACTGGTAAAGCCATTCCTTTACTATTGTTTTACCGTTACTTCCGGTAATACCAATAACCGGGATAGAAAATTGCCGGCGATGATGGGCAGCAAGCAACTGTAAGGCCTCTAATGAATCATGAACTTTTAAGAAATTAGCCTCCGGGTAGTCTCTAATTTCCATTTGCCGGTCTACAACAAAATTCATGACTCCCCTTTTAAACAAATCAGCGATAAACTGGTGACCATCTCTTCGGGGGCCCCTTAAAGCAAAAAAAAGTGATGATGCGGGGGCAAATACTTTTCGGCTGTCGAGTAATAAATTCTCTATTACCGAATCATGAACAATAACGGCATCTGCCTTTATTATTTGGGCAATATGATGAATTGTATAAGTCACAAAGCAAATTAACCCGGGAACTGGCTTTCATCAGTTACATCTTCAGGTTCACCTTTTTTCTGCATAAAGATGGAATAGAAAATTGAGCCGGATATACAAACCATGATCACCCCCAGTGAAATGATTACCTGGATCTGTTTGTTTACCCACTGGTTGATCCAATGTTCACCCAGCATTTTACACCCAATAAATACCAACACAATCGCAATACCCTGCTGCAGGTAATCAAACTTGCTGACAGCCCCCCGGAGAAGGAAGAAGAGTGAACGCAGGCCCAGTACGGCAAAGATGTTGGAAGTATAAATCACCAGTTTATCTCTTGATATACCCATTACTGCCGGTATGGAATCCAATGCAAAAACAAGATCAATTGCAGCCAGCATAATCACCACAACAAACAGCGTAGTGTAAGCCGGTTTTCCATTTACCATCACCCGGTATTTTCCATTGCCATCATGAGGTACCAGGGGCAGAAATTTTTTCATGAACCGGTATACCTTGCTTTCCTGGGGATTAAACTCTTCATCATCTGATGCCGTGAACATTTTGTAACCGGTAAAAACAAGGAACACACCAAACACATACAATATCCAATGGAATTTTTCAACCAATGCCACCCCTACTGTAATGAATATTACCCTGAAAACGATGGCCATCAGTATCCCTATCAACAGTACACGGCCATAGTATTTCTCTTTGACTGAAAAAGCAGAAAAAATCAGAATGAAAACAAAGATGTTGTCAATACTAAGGCTCCATTCCATCAGGTAGCCGCTCAGGTATTCCAATGCCAGCCTTTCACCTTCTTCAACCCACATGAAAACAAAAAAGGCCAGCGCCAGTCCGACCCAAAAAAAGGTTTGATACAATGCCTGCCGGATAGTGATCTTCTGGTCTTTCTTGCTTAAAAGACCCAAGTCAAAAACCAATGCCAGCACCAGTACAATACCGAATACGAGATACTCAACTTGTTCTTTTGTCATGTATAAATATTAATGATGTGCAAAGATAAGATAGCTGGAACCTGGTTCAGATCCTGAGAGCCTGTCACATAATCTGCCTTAAAAACTGCCAGCATACTTTCTTTTTCTTAACCCCTGGTATAACCAGCCAAATAAAATGACCAATAATACCGGCAAGGCAATATTGATGAACTGCCAGGTGGTTTGTTGCTCCTTCACTTTTTGTCCGTCCAGCAAACGCAGCACTATGTCTTTATTTCTTGTTTCAATTATGCCGGGTTTATTCACCAGGTATTCCAGGCAGTTCAGCAAAAACTCCCGGTTGGCAAACTGGTATTCAAACTGAGAGCCAACTGTGTAAAAATTTTGACCCATTGGTAATGGCCCTTCTTGAGGTGAAACATCATTCAACACTATATCACCATCAGCTGCTACGATAATTTTCCCATATCCATTACCCTCGGGTAAAAAACTATTTCCGGCAGCGGCAAGACTGTCCAGTTGGGAACGAGAAGCCCTGTTACGGTACAACGAGGTGAATCTTCCCTCCAGTAACATAGCTACAGGGATATCACTCTTATTAAACTTGATATCTTTCGGAACATTTTTATTCTCATTCAGACTAATCAGGGCTGGAGTGCTAATAATCCTCGAATCTGCAGAACTCGAAAGCAAAACTGTTTTATTTACCCCTGGCGTGGCGATGGTATCAACTGAATTCACAAACCGCCCTGAGACAAGACCGATATTTTTATTGATCGTATGATTTCCCATTGATTCAAATAAGGGATAATAGTTCCATTTCAAAAATTCAAACTGGGGATTTTGCATATCGCCACCTACTACAAAAGGCATATAATCACACTGCAGATCCATTACTAGATCAGTATTTATGCGAACACCATAGCGAAACAACTGGTCTGTAAGATTCAGGTTGCGATCAAAAGCTACTGTTTCCTTTATACTGCGGAGGCTATCTTGCTCTGCAATCAGGTTATCAATAAATAATAGCAGTTTTCCTCCCTGCATAAGGTATTGATCAATCTTTAGCTTTTCTTCTTCGGAAAATTGAAGTGTGGGTTTAACGATCATAAATACGTCTATCCTTCCTTTATCATTGATATCCGTAGATATTTTACTATGCTTATTAAGATCAAAAACACCGAGTTGATAGTCATTTTTCAGTGCATCCTGAATGCCATACGTATTCGCATCAACCGGCTCTCCGTTTCCTATTGAATAGGCCACATGTGGCTTGTCAGTCGTAATTAATCCATCTAACGCCTTTGCAAACTGGTACTCCATTAATGCCTCTGCACTGTTCATTTCAACAGGAGTGATCATCCTTTTGCCACCAGAATACAGATTTACAAGAGCTTGTTTATCCTTATAGCGCATCAGTGCAACAGGATATACTCTTTTATTTTCCTGTCCTTCAGCTACCTGCACTGTAAGATTGATTGCATTGGCGCCCAAGCCAATCAGTGTATCCTCATAAGTTTTGCCGGGACTATCTGCAATTTCTTCTTGTGGTGAAATAAATCTGTAATGTAGCTTAGCGCCATTCCTGTCTTTCATTAATTGTAAAAACTCATTGGTACTATTGGCTAACTTTTTAAATCCGGCAGGAAATTGGCCTTTTAAAAACACATCTATCTGCACATCATCCTCCAGGTTCTTCAGCAGATCTTTGGTGGCCTTGCTAAGTGTGTATCTTTTTTCCTTTGTAAGATCAAAACGGGCATGAAAAACTGAAGCCGCATAGTTGATAATAAAAAGTAGCAGCAGCAACCATATCCACCAGGCTTTTGAAGCGAATAATTTATTGATGCTTTTCATAGGTTATCTTTTCAGCAGGTTTCGGTTAGTGATGGTAAGAAATAAAAAGATCACACTTAAAAAATACACTATATCCCTGGTATCAATCAATCCCCGGCTGATGCTGCGGTAATGAAAATCGATTCCGAGCATTTCCACATAGTAATCAGGCCCATTAGCCAGTGCCGGCAACTTGCTGATAGCGCTGAATCCATAGTACAACAATGCACATCCTATCAAACTGATGATAAACGCCACCACCGCATTATTAGTAAAACTGCTGCTGCAAATACTAATGGCCGTAAATACAGCTGCCAGGAAAAATAAACCGATATAAGAACCAATAGTGGCGCCGATATCCAGGCCTTCGTTAGAAGACAGTCTTTGTATAGTGAAAATGTAAACAACAGTTGGCAGCAGGGCAATGAAAACCACTATCAACGAACCCAGGTACTTACCTCCCACCACCTGCCAGCGGCTGAGGGGGCGGGTCTGGAGAATTTCAAAAGTCCCGGTCTTAAATTCCTCGGCAAAACTGCGCATGGTAATAGCCGGAATCAGCAACAAAAGTATCCAGGGAGCTAATTGGAAGAAACGGTCAAGTGTGGCGTAGCCAAAATCGAGGATGTTGTCTTCAAAAACAAACAACACCAGGCCATTTACCAATAAAAAAACAATTATAGCAATATAGCCGGTAAGACTACTGAAAAACTGCCGGAGTTCTTTTTTACAAACAGGCCACATAGGCTGCAAAATAGTTTAAAAGTTGACAAGTTGGGAGATATACAAGGCAGTTTAACTTTAAAACTGAAAGCTAACAGTATGATATGAAAAGAGGTTGACAACTAAAAATTGTCAACCTCTTACTTTTTAACTTTTCAACCTGTACCTAAACCGCAAAACTCTCGCCACAACCACAGGTGCGACTGGCATTAGGGTTACTGAAATAGAAACCTTTTCCATTCAGGCCATCTGAGAAATCAAGTGTTGTATTCACCAGGTATAAAAAACTTTTAAGATCAGTCACCACTTTTACACCATTATCTTCAAATACCTGGTCCATGGGCTTCTGTTCATTGTCAAAATCCAGCTTGTAGCTTAGACCAGAACAGCCACCGCCAACCACACTTACCCGCAGGAAGTAAGATGGGTCATCCGCAACTCCGGCATCAGCCAGCAATTGCTTTACCTTGGCCTTTGCCTTGTCACTTACATAAATCGCATTATCTAATGATACACTCATATTAGTGAACTACGCTTTCTTCGAATTTCAATTCAGGTAAACCATTCTTTTTACGGTAATCGTTTACTGCTGCTTTAATAGCATCTTCTGCCAGCACAGAACAGTGAATCTTCACCGGGGGCAGGTTCAGCTCTTCTACAATGGTCATGTTATCAATCTTCACTGCATCGTCCACTGATTTGCCCTTAAGCCATTCCGTAGCCAGCGAAGAAGAAGCAATGGCTGAGCCACAACCAAATGTTTTGAATTTGGCATCTTTAATAACGCCGGTAGCTTCATCTACTTCAATCTGCAGGCGCATTACATCACCACACTCAGGTGCTCCCACCAGGCCGGTTCCTACATTGTTTTTGCTTTTGTCCAGTGTTCCCACATTCTTGGGGTTCTGGTAGTGATCGATTACTTTTTCACTATATGCCATGACTATTAGTTTTTGTTTTAATTAATGTTTAATGATGTGCCCATTCAATAGTATTCAAGTCAATTCCTTCTTTGTACATCTCCCACAGCGGACTCATTTCCCTCAGTTTATTTACTGTATTGGTAACCTGCTCAATAGTATAGTCAATTTGTTCTTCTGTGGTAAAACGACCAAGACCAAAACGCAGCGAACTATGTGCCAGGTCATCACCCAAACCTAATGCCTTAAGCACATAGGATGGTTCCAGTGATGCGGACGTACAAGCCGATCCTGACGACAAAGCAATATTTTTATTGAAGCCCATCAGCAATCCTTCTCCTTCCACATGCTTAAAAGAAATATTGGATACATGCGGAAGACGATGCTCCTTATCACCGTTCAGGTAAGCTTCTTCGATGCTTAAGAGTGCTTTCTCCAGTTTATCCCTGAGTTTGCTCAGACGTTCTGCATCCTGCTGCATTTCATTCATCGCCAGTTCACAGGCTTTTCCAAAACCTACAATGCCGGGAACATTCAATGTACCGCTTCTCATACCCCTTTCGTGGCCACCACCATCCATCTGGGCGGTTACTTTTACCCTTGGGTTCTTACGGCGAACATATAGAGCGCCGACTCCTTTAGGACCGTACATTTTGTGTGCGGTAAAAGCCATCAGGTCAATGCCATCCTTATTTACATCCACCGGTATCTTACCTACAGCCTGCACCGCATCGCTGAAGAAAAGTACTCCATGCTTTTTGGCAATGGCACTAATCTCTTTAACCGGGTTCACGGTACCAATCTCGTTATTGGCATACATGATGGCGATAAGAATAGTAGTAGGCTTGATGGCAGCCTCCAGTTCGGCCAGGTCAATCAAACCATTTGGCTTCACTTTCAGGTAGGTTACTTCTCCGCCTTCTTTTTCAATATGCTTGCAGGTGTCCAGCACGGCCTTGTGCTCAATATTGCAGGTAATGATATGGTTGCCTTTGCTGGCATACATTTCATACACCCCTTTAATAGCCAGGTTATCGCCTTCGGTAGCACCGGAAGTGAAAATTATTTCTTTAGGGTCGGCACCAATCAATTTGGCTACCTGCTCCCGGGCATAGTCAACTCCTTCTTCAGCCTGCCAGCCAAACGGGTGATTACGGCTGGCTGCATTTCCAAAGTTTTGGGTGAAATAAGGAATCATAGCTTCCACAACCCTTGGGTCACAGGGAGTTGTGGCATTATGGTCTAAATAAACGGGTAATTGCAACATAAAATAAAGGGTAAAAAATTAGTTTCTACAACAACACAAAAGTACCTCAAAAGGTTCTAAAAGAAAGGCTTAATGCTGCGCAGAGGCTTGATTTTTCGGATTTCGAAAAGGACAGTAAAAGTTAAAGAGGAACCAGCCTCTCAAAAAGTATTTCTGGAATACTCAAACTGTCAAAAAAACAATCAGAAAAATGGATAATACATATATTCGAAACTGGTAACCAGTTAACGATCAAAAACCTTCTATGAGATACACAATACTGTTGATTCTGTCTTTATTATCCATTTTTAATAGCTCCGGACAAAAAAATTACCTGCTGGTACATGGGGCCTGGCATGGGGCCTGGTGTTGGGATAAGGTAGTTCCTGAAATGCGGGCTAAAGGCCATAATGTTATTGCCATAGATCTTCCGGGCCATGGAAAAGACACTGCTAATGCAGATAATATCACTTTGAATGATTATGTACAAAAAGTGGTTTCAGTTGCTAAAACGATCGATGGTGAAGTAATATTGGTTGGCCACTCAATGGGCGGAATTGTTATTTCACAGGCAGCAGAGTATTTAGGAAATGCCAAGGTCAGCAAACTAATTTACCTGGATGCCTTTTTGCCTAAAAACGGAGAATCAGTAAGTGGCCTCGCCCGGCTCATTGAAGCAACCTTGCCTACTGATAGTACCCGGCTTTCCATCGGAAAAGGGCTTATCATTTCTGCAAGCAGAAAATCAAGCACTTTTAAGCCAGAGGTGGCGGATATACTTTTTTATCATGATTGTTCAGAAGCCGACAAAGCCTTTGCTCATCAAAACTTAAGCAGGCAATCTTTTGCACCGCTAGGCACACCTGTTTCAGTTTCTGACAGCGTTTATGGACGTATACCTAAATATTATATTCTCTGCACAAAAAGTAAGGATCTTGATAAATCAATTCTTCCAACCCGGGTTAATTGTGAAAAAATCTTCAAGATTAAATCAAGTCATTCTCCATTTTTCTCTAAACCAGGGAAACTGGTGAAAATATTGCTGAAAGTGTAGGCTGTTCCGATCTATCAGTTATTCAAGGCAGCAAATAAAATTTCTACGGGATGCAAGGCTACTCTTCCGGTACCATCCTTTACCTGGTGACGGCAGGATGTGCCTGATGCAGCAATACTATCTGATTCGCTGGCAGCCCTAACCGCGGGAAACAAGACTAATTCACCCACCTGCTGGGATACGCCATAATGCTCTTTCTCATATCCAAAGCCTCCGGCCATGCCACAACAACCGGAAGGAATCAAACTGGTTTTATAATTGACGGGTATTTCAAGGCAACTGCTGATATGCTGTTGTGATGAAAGTGCCTTCTGGTAACAATGTCCGTGTATCAGAATATTCTTTGCTTCGGTCGTAAACAATGTTCTGTCAATCCTGCCTGCTTTATACTCGTTTGCCAAAAACTCTTCAATAGTAAATGCGGCCGAAGCCAATGATTTTGCTTTAACATAATTAGCATCGTTCGCCAGATCTATATATTCATCTCTGAAGGTGAGTATACCAGAAGGCTCAATTCCAATCAAAGGAGTTTCAGATGAAATAATACCTGCAAGCAATTCAATATTCCGGTTGGCGATCTCTTTTGCTTTTTTTACTAACCCCTTGGACAAGTATGTTCTTCCGCTTTCAACATGTTGCGGAATCAGCACTTCATAGCCGAGTGCTTCTAATAGCAGGATGGCTTTTTTCCCGATTTCCGCATCATTGTAATTGGTGAATTCGTCGCAAAAGAGGTAAAGCTTTTTGTTCTTCAATGAATCGGCTGCCTGTTTCTTTCTTTTGCTAAACCAGCTACGCAAAGTCTGTTTAGCCAGTTTTGGCATCGTCCGTTCAGGATGGAAACCAACAATGGTATGTGCCATTCTGCGAAAAAAAGGAACCCCGTAAAACCAATTGAATGCTCCGGAAAACTTAGAGACCAGTTTCATCTGCTTGCTGAAATTCGCAATAAGATTTGCCCGAAAAGGCACTCCGTTCCTGTCATAATACTGCTGCAAGAATTCTGCTTTCATTTTAGCCACATCCACAGCGGAAGGACATTCTGTTTTGCAACCCTTACAACTCAGGCACAGATCCATGATCTCTTTTATTTCTTTATGATTGAAAGGCTGATCATCCAATTCATTACTTAAAAACTGGCGAAGAATATTTGCCCTTGCCCTGGTGGTATCTTTTTCTAAACGGGTAGCCATATAGCTGGGGCACATCACACCACCTGATACAGGCATTTTGCGGCAATCGCCGGAGCCGGAGCATTTTTCTGCGAGCCGCAGAATGCCATCCTGATCGGAAAAATTAAAAGTAGTTGACAGTTTTCGTCCTGTTGGTTTCTGCTCTACCCTTAAGTGTGTGTCCATGGCCGGAGTAGCTGTAATTTTTCCGGCATTAAAAACATGGTTGGGATCGAAGATATTCTTCACTTCCTCAAATAACCTGTACGTTTCTTCTCCCACTACTTCTGCAATATACTCACCCCGCAATCTGCCATCGCCATGCTCACCTGATAAGGAGCCATTGTATTTTTTTACCAGCTCCACCGTATCGGCCAGTATGCTTCTGAATTTTTTTAACCCTTCAGGCGATTTTAAATTAATGATTGGCTCTACATGCAACTCGCCGGCTGCTGCATGGGCATAGTAAGAGGCCTTTACTTCATGCTTTTCTAACACTTTCTGCAGGTCTGTGACATAAGCTGGTAAGTCATCAGTAGTAACGGCGCAATCTTCGATCAGGTTTACCGGTTGGGCATCGCCTTTAATATTGCGCAACAACCCCAATCCTGCTTTACGAACATCCCATGCATATTTTGTTTGTTCATTGTACAAAATCGGCCATGCAAATCCCAATTGCTGTTGCTTCAGGTCGCTGACCAGTTTCTCCGCTTTTTCTTTAGCCGCCTCATGACTATGTTCCATAAACTCTACCATTAATATGGCAGCCGGATCGCCTTCAATAAAGAACCGGTTTTTGCTATACTCCGGGTGCCCGATAGTGAAGTCCATGATGTACTTATCTACCAGTTCACCGGCCATGGGCTGATGTTTCAGAGCCACAATATTAGCCCGCATGGCTTCTACTATGCTATTGCAATGAATACCGACAACGGCAATTTCTTTTGGTGGTAAATCAATCAGGTTAAGTTTTATTTCTGTTGTAAATGCCAATGTGCCCTCTGATCCAGCCAGGAGTTTGCAGAGGTTGAAAGGTTCTCCTTGCGGATCATAAGGCTGCATCCTTAGTAAATAGTCAAGGGCATAACCTGTGTTACGGCGATGTACTTTTTCCTGCGGAAAATTCTTTTTTATCAGTTGCTGGTTATGATTATCAGAAAGCAGCCGGTCAAGTTCAGTGCAGATAGTATCCTTCAGCAAACCACTATTCGCCTTCTTCAAATTTTCTTCTTTAAACACAGCTTCTGATCCATCACTTAAAATTACCTTCACTTCGAGTACATGGTCTCTTGCCGAACCCCAGACAATACTGTGCAGTCCGCAGGAATTGTTTCCAAGCATCCCCCCGATCATGGCCCTGTTGGCAGTGGAGGTTTCGGGACCAAACATCAATCCGAATGGTTTAAGGTAATGGTTCAGGTCATCCCGAATAACACCGGGCTGTACCCTCACCCATTTTTCGGCTTTATTCACCTCAATTATCTGTGTGAAGTATTTTGAAATATCCACTACTATTCCATTTCCAACCACCTGCCCGGCCAATGAAGTGCCGGCTGCCCTTGGTATAAGCGTCGTTTTGCAGGCTAAGGCAAATTTTATTAATTGCTGAACAGCCCTCGTCGTTTTGGGAATTGCTACTGCAAGCGGTTTCTCCTGGTAAACGGATGCATCCGTAGAATAAATTTTTAACTGGGCCTGGTGTATAAATGAATCATCATAAAAGAGAAGTCCTTCAAAATCCTTTTCCAGTTGTCTTAATGGCTGCATCATCCGGTTTCTGATTGATCGTTCACAAATCTACCAACTTCCATCATGGGAAAAGCTGATAAACATCTCTTTTATCATCATCCAATGAAAATGTCAAAGCAATTAACTTTGAGCAGCAAAACTTCAACCATGCAAAAAATTGAACATATCGGTATAGCAGTAAAAAGCCTGGAGGTGTCTATTCCTGTTTTTGAAAAAATTTTAAATACTCCCTGCTACAAAACAGAAACGGTAGAAAGCGAAAAGGTCAGCACCGCATTTTTTCAGAATGGTCCTAATAAAATCGAATTACTGGAAAGCACTGATCCAGATGGGGTAATTGCCAAATACATCGAAAAAAAGGGAGAAGGTATGCACCATATTGCTTTTGCTGTTGAAGATATCGAAGCTGAAATGGAACGGCTGAAAAACCAGGGCTTTGTTTTGCTCAATGATAAACCCAAAAAAGGGGCTGATAATAAACTGGTTTGCTTTCTGCACCCCAAACACACCAATGGGATACTTATTGAACTCTGTATGGAAAGAAAGGATTGATCACTCTTTTGCCTCATCAATTTTCTTCTGGAGGTCATTTTTTATCAGCTTCATCTTATTCTTTTGGGCAAAATCTTTCTGAGCATTGCGAAAAGTTTTGTCAAATTTTTCTTCTTCTTTGCTGATCTTTTCAATAATAGCATTCAGCTCAATAATTTCATTTTCGCCGGCATTTTCATCCTTCCGGATTGCCAGTATTCGGCGATAATCTTCCTCAAAAACCCTTTTATAAAAAGTAAATGACTGGACTGCGGCATTGCGCAAAGAGCTGTCGCCCTTCCATAAAGGCATGCCTTTTAATTCTGTGATCACTCTTTCTGTTTCAGGAATAAACTTATCCAGCAGCGCTTCTGCAGAATCGAGGTTTACCTTTGCTGCTTCCCCAAATTTCAATACATTTTTGATAAGGGTGCTTTGCCTGCCAACTATATAATCATTGTAAGCCGCTGCGCTCTTATAAGTAATCCCGTTCGGACCCTTCACAGGTTTATTACAGGCAATAAATACCAGTAAAACAGCAAACAACAGCAGGTTCTTTTTCATCTTTTTTATTTGAATAGGATTAGTCAATCAATATTCTTCCCCCACCGAATCAGCATTAATGATTCCCAGTTTCTCCACGGCTACCTGCGCTGCGATCTGTGATGCATCTTTTTTATTGAATGCTTTTCCTTCGGCTACATTTTTACCGTCAATAACTGCCGCTACGGTAAAAAGACGCCGGCCATTCTCCAGTTTTTCGTTCAGGGTTTCAAATTCAAGCACTTTTCCATTCTTATTGGCCCAGCCGTACAATTTGTTTTTATGATTGATCTCCAGGTTCTCCAGGTCATCCATGAACATATGCGGCTGAATGATCTGCTCAAATACCCATTTGCTGGTTTTTTTATAGCCATGATCCAGGTAAATGGCACCTACCAGTGCCTCCAGCGTATTTCCAAATATCTGGCTCACCTTTAAGGAGCCATCCAGTTTATTGTAAAGAGTGATTTTTTTAAGGCCCATCCTTACAGCAATATCATTTAGCTGCTGGCGGTTAACCATCTTGCTGCGCATTTCAGTAAGAAAGCCTTCCTCTTTGTAGGGATATCGTTTAAAGAGATAATCAGCGATCAGTGCACTAAGTACGGCATCGCCTAAATACTCCAGTCGTTCATTATTTTCATCAATTGTGTCCTTAACAGAACGATGCGTAAGTGCCGTCTTATAAAGCGACAAATTCCCGGGCTTAAAACCGAGAATATTTTTAAGCTCTTTCTTAAAGGTTGAACCGGAGTGTTTGGTAAATAGGTTCTTGAAAAAATCCACGGCCGTTAAGCTACGGAAAAGTTAAGAGGTTGAAAAGTTTCAGCTCAAAAAAATAAAGATAGCCGGTTGTTGCTAGTATAGTTACGTCCTTGAAGGATTAATACTTTTTCACAATCACACAGGCATTATGACCGCCAAATCCAAATGTGTTACTTAATGCCGCCCTCACGGTTCTTTGCTGTGCCTTGTTAAAAGTAAAATTAAGATTGGGATCCAGTTCCGGATCATCTGTGAAGTGATTGATCGTTGGCGGTACCATATCATGTATCACAGCCTGGATACTGGCAATAGCTTCAATAACACCAGCCGCACCAAGGCAATGTCCTGTCATAGATTTAGTAGCGCTGATATTTAATTTGTAAGCATGTTCACCAAACACCTGTGTAATAGCTTTTACTTCAGCTCCATCTCCTATCGGTGTAGATGTACCATGTGTGTTGATATAATCAATCTCATCGGCCTGCATTCCGGCATCATCCAGTGCCGCCAGCATTACATTCTTTGCACCCAGGCCTTCGGGGTGAGGAGCAGTGATGTGATGTGCATCAGCAGTGGCGCCACAGCCTGCTATTTCACAATAAATTTTAGCACCTCTGGCTTTGGCATGTTCAAGTTCTTCCAGCACCAGTATACCACATGCTTCACCCATGACAAAGCCATCCCTGTCTTTGTCATAAGGACGGCTGGCCGTTTTAGGATCATCATTTCGCTCACTCATTGCCTTCATGGCATTGAAGCCTCCTACACCGGCTTCGCTGATGACCGCTTCGCTTCCTCCTGTTAAAATAATATCAGATTTACCCAGCCTGATCAGGTTGAAGGCATCCATGATGGCATTGGTACTGCTGGCACAGGCACTTACTACGGCAAAATTGGGCCCGCGGAGATTATGCCGCATACTGATCTGACCGGCAGCTATGTCCAATATCATTTTAGGAATGAAAAAGGGATTGAACCGTGGGGTGCCGTCGCCTCTTGCAAAATCCGTCACTTCATGCTGAAAAGTAATGAGACCACCGATACCGCTGGCAAATACCACACCTACCCTGTCCGGATTAATATTTTCTTTATTCAGGCCGGCATCAGCCATGGCCTGGTCGCTAACCACCAGGGCAAACTGGGTAAAGCGGTCTATTTTTCTTGCTTCCTTTTTGTCAAGGAACTGAACAGGGTCAAATCCTTTTACTTCACAGGCAAACTTTGTCCGAAACTTGGAGGCATCAAACAAAGTGATCATATCAGCGCCGGACACACCATTAACCAATCCATTCCAGTAGTCAGGAACTGAATTTCCCAATGGTGTGATGGCGCCCATGCCGGTAACAACAACCCGTTTTAATTCCATAGAATGCTAAGATAAACCAGTTAATTAAATAAACAACCAGCCGGAAAATTAAGAAGTATTGTCTATAAGATAAGAACCGCCTTCTGTCTGAATATATATCAGTATCAGAAGGCGGATAAATTTATTACTGCAATTAGCAGTTATTCCGGTTAAGATCTCACCGAAGTGAGCATCATTAATAGATGCACTTATTTAGCATGCTCTTCCAGGTAAGCAACGGCCTGTCCAACAGTAGTGATGGTTTCAGCCTGCTCGTCGGGAATAGAGATATTGAATTCTTTTTCGAATTCCATGATGAGTTCTACCGTATCTAATGAATCGGCGCCCAGATCGTTGGTAAAAGAAGCCTCATTGGTTACTTCTGCTTCGTCTACTCCGAGTTTGTCAACGATGATCTTTTTAACTCTTGATGCAATGTCTGACATGTTCTTTAAGTTTTGTTTATTGGCAGCAAAAATATACTTTTTGAATTAATCAGCATGGGAAAGCTGCTTTTTTCCGGTTTTTTCCAAGCTGCTGAAAAAGAAGGCTTAGGATACAAGAGAATTCAGCCCAATCCCTAAAATATGCCTACTAACGGTTGGCAGTTTTCGAAGTTCTTTGTATTTTGAAGTTCTTCGGGGTAAAACTTCTGGTTATGGCACTAAAGATTATAGAACATGGCTCTCCTGAGTACCGCCTGATGGTCAAATTACGGGATGATATCCTGCGTAAACCGCTTGGCCTGACTTTCGCCCCGGATGAGCTGGAACATGAAAAAGAAAATATCCTCATCGGCGCTTTTGATGATGATGACATACTCGGCTGCTGTATGCTGGTAGAGGAAAATTCGGCTACGGTAAGGCTGCGCCAGATGGCTGTGCTGAATGACCTGCAGGGAAAAGGTATTGGCAGGGCGTTGATGACATTTGCTGAAAACATTGCCCGGGACAGGGGTTACAAAATCCTATCCATGCATGCCCGAAAAAATGCCACCGGTTTCTACGAAAAAATGGGATATAAAGTAGCCAGCGATGAATTTACCGAAGTAACGATCCCGCACTATGTAATGGAAAAAGAGCTCTGATCTACCCTTTCTTCACTTTCGATTTAATTAATTTTCTTAATTCAAAGACCTCATCGGTGTCTTTGCAGCCGCTTTTGGGCACCAGGAAAAACGAACGGCTGTCGAAGTAAAGATGAAAGAAATGAGGACTTTCCAGGTAGTTTTTTAAAGCTGTCCATGCCCATGTTTTGGAACCCCGCTCATGTGCCAGTTGAAAACCATCTTCTTCGAAGGTCATACTGAATTCATGTTTGAATGTGGCGGCCCGGCGATAAACCAATGCAGGCAGAATGAACCAAAAACTGATCATCAACACCACCCAAAGGAATGAGCCGATAAAAAACGCCATGGGTGTTATTTTTTTCAATGCATAAAGCGTAATAGACATAATGGCAAACACATTCACCAGTATCAGCATTATCTTTATCTCAGGCCGGCTGATAAAGTGATAACGTAAGGCCTGCAGCACTTTTCCCTTTTCATATCCAAAAAAAATGGTCATGTAGCTTCAACTATTAATGTTAGAAATTTTTTTTCGGTCAACTATTTACTGAAGCGGCGGGGAGCCGGACAAATCTTCAAAAGGACAACCGATTTCCGCAATACGCCACTTCCCTTTTTCCTTTTTCATTTTAAAACACATCACAACGGTTTCAATTTTCTTACCATTGTCTGTGTAAAATCCAAGCACATCCACCGAGGCTGAAACACCATTTATTGTCATGGCCCACTGCTTTGCTTTTTTTAATTCATCTATAAGAACCTGTGCTTCTTCCTGGCTATTGGTGTACCAGTCGTAATCAAACCCCCAGGGAATTTCGTCTTCCGTATTCACTTTAAATGCAGAGTCGCATTGTTGGAAATGGGATCGCAACCATTTGCTGTAATCTTCACTTAAATAAGGCACTGATGTTTTCAGAAATACAAAATACCGCTCCGCTTCTTTCCAGTTGATTTTATAAGGAGGCCCGTCGTTTCCCCTGACGCTGCTATATAATTTAAAAGACTGGAATTTTTTATAGTTGACCTTGTACCAGTTGTAAAAATCCATCACTGTTTTACGTATCTGTACGGAATCAGCTGTATTCGTCCTGGCTGGTTGAGCAACGGCAACGAAGGAGAAAAAAATAATACTAAGAGCAAACAATAGTTTCTTCATGTTACTTTTTTGCAGGTGTTTTCAATTCTTTTTCAGAAATACTCCATTCTCCCAGTTTCTCTCCCTTTATACCAAGATATTCAACAATTAGCTTTCTCTCATTTCGCTTACCACTGAAGGAGAACCGGGTATAATTCTGTTTTTCATCTATTCCCAGTACCCTGTAAGGATTATTCTTTTCTGCAGCGCCAAATGTATGCGTACCGGATGTAAGCGGCGAGCAGGTAATATCATACAAAGGATAAGTACCTTCTCTTTCAACTTTAATTATCTCACTATGATGCCTGTCGCCTGTTAAAAATAACACCCCGTTGATATTATATTCTGTAAGGAAATTCATCAGTTCATCGTACTCAGCCGGGAAATCCCGCCATTTGTCAAATGGTGAAACCGGGTTCAATACCTGGCTGCCGACAGCTATGATCTTGAAAGTGGCGTTGCTGTACAAGAGTGAATTTTTAAGCCATTCCATTTGCTGTTTACCCAACATCCTTTTTTCAGGATTGGGTTTCCCATTAACTGAATCTTTCATGCGGTCAGCGCTGCGCCACCAGCGGTCATCTGTCATAAAAACATCCACATCTCCCCAATTGGTCATCGTATAAATGCCCTGCCCGTTTTCACCGGCGGAGGGGTTGCAGAAGTAGCTGTTGAAAACCTTACGGCTGGCATCCTTCAGGATATAATTTTTACCGATATCATTCGGACCATAGTCATGATCATCCCAAATGCCAAACTGCGGCATAGCTTTTAAGAATGGCTGAAGCACCGGTATTGACCTGTCATGGCTGGCCCTGTACCATAAACCCCACTCGCTGTAATAATCCACATCACGGGTATACCAGGCATCGCCCAGCCAAAGCATAAAAGCTGCTTTTTCTTTGGCCATCGCATCAAAAATGGAAGAGTCTTTTCCATAGGGAGTACCCGGGCGGTCGAACACCGGTTCATTGAAATAAGAGCAGGAACCTGTCAGAAAACTAAAGTCCGGCGCTGGTTTGCGCCACTGCCATAGATCTTTGGTGGTAAACTCTCCTCCGTTGGCAGTAGGCTTTCCATTAAGAATTAATTTATACTGGTAGGTTGTATTAAAATCAAGACCCCCCAACGTAAAAGTGATGGGATTAAATTCATTTCCCAATACACCTTTATATACCACTGTCTTTGACTTATTCTCTCCTTTTTTATTATACTGCAAAGAAGCTGTTTTTACTTCAGGAGAAACTTCCACCCAAACCTTTGCATCTCTTAACTCTACCGGGCCCAGCATGGGGCCGGAAATAATACGGGGCTGTGCAAAAACAGCAAAAGCAATAAACAAGCTGGTTGCTGCTAGTAATATTTTTTTCATACAATAAATTGGAGGCACAAGTTAATGCAGAATATAATTAAGCTATAAAAGAAAAAGCCGCCCCATTCAGGGGCGGCTAACTATTTATAAGTTATTAAAATTAAGGCTGGATATTCAGCAACGCACAAACCTGCTGATAAGACATAGCCTTCAGTTGACTCTCAGTATATACCTGGCCTTTGATTTCACATGCTTTTTCAGCAGAGCGGCCACCGGCTACGCCGCCCGGGATTATTACATATCGAACCTGAGCTCCTGAACCCAAACCTGAGAAGCCGACAGGAACTGTGGAATTAGCAGGAATCCAGAAATAATAAACCAATTTATTTAAAGCAGTCCGGTATCCGAGTTCAACTACATTTGAACCATTAACAAAAGTTGATGTAAGCGGAACTGGATTATTGCCAGAAAGTGCCCATCTGTAATATGCAATAACTACACCTTGATCAAGCACTGCCTGTGAAAGACTTGGAGCAGTTACAATCATTCTCTTTGCATTACCGGCAGGAGATACAG
>JBGARY010000089.1:0-1046 GCA_044229985.1 Chitinophagaceae bacterium | reverse complement strand
AGAACAACGATGGTATCTCCGTTGCTGTAGTAGGAGTATCCTTTTTCCAAAAGCCTGTCCTGTGTTTTCTCATATATTTTATGGTGGTAAACAATATAGTTATCTGTTGTATCAACAGGGTGCTTAAGCGAATCATAACTGATTGTTTGCATCACTTTATAATAGCTGAAATACCGGTCAGGATAGCGGAACTCATTTCCGTTGGTTAACTGCGGCCATGCCCCTTTCACAATCTTTTCACCGGAAGTAAAAATGAGCGATACATACTGCTTTGTAATGATATAGAGCCCTGCATCATCATCAGCAGGGAGGGGTTGGGTATTATCAATAAATTGATCACCGCTGCTCTTGTTAAGCGGAACAGAAAAATCAATATCGGTGGTGAAAGTGTCTTCTTTCCATTTCCCCAGCATTTCATCCGGGAACACATAAATATTTTCACGGTCAAACGGCTGCGGTTTAGAAAAATTGTAGGCATCACAGGAGGCCAGCAGCATACTCACAACAACTGCAGGTAAGAACAACATCAGTACCGCAGGCCATTTTTTCTTTTTCATCGGATGGCTTTTTGTCAAGGTACAACCCAGTAACAGGCTATTGTACTGACAACCGTCATGTTTGGCAATAGGTACTGTTTTTCTTTAAACAAAAACCAGTGTCTTATCTATCTTTAAGCCTTTAATCAGTTCCGGTATGCGTCCCAAAATTGTTTCCTTCCTTGCAGGTTTTCTGCTGTTGTTTTTCATTTACCACTTTCCAGAATTTTTTACCGCATTCTGGATCATGGCAGTTTTTAAAATTGGGTTTCTGCTGGTAGCATTTGTTACGGGTCGTCTGCAAGGCTGGAAAGGACTGGAAGGTTTTGGGCTGGGATTGCGTATGGGCTGGTGGCAGCAATTAGTAAAGGGGTTGTTGCTCGGTTTGTTATTCTTCGGTTTGGCAGAAGGGTTGGCGGTTGTTTTCGGGTATGAAAAATTCAACGGAATAGCTGCCGCTGATGTACTACTAAAACAGCTGCCGCTGATCTTGCTGATGACTTTTTTCCC
>JBGARY010000088.1:0-1050 GCA_044229985.1 Chitinophagaceae bacterium | reverse complement strand
GGTGGGCAACCACCTTTCTTCTCTCCATGTTGCACCATTGTCGGTAGAGGTCATCATTCTGTTTACGGGTGCAATAACCGGTGAGTTAACCGTAGTAAATAATTTTCCGTTAGCCGCTTTTACAATATTTGCCGGTTGGCTAAACCCAAATGCTGCGCCGCTGGCTGGAATAGGTGCACCAAGCGTTGCAGAGTTGTTTTGGGGGGGAGTAGGCGCATTAAGTAGCTGATAAGTACCAATCTCGTTTACTCCCGGTGCATTAATATTAGGTGTTATACTGCCTGGAGTAGTATTAACTTTAATGATAATGTTATTATTAAATGCCAGGAGCAATACATTGTTAGCATCTATGATATGCATGGCCCTCATGCTTTGTGTATGTATGGTATTGGACGCATAACGATAGTTACAAGCCCCCGGAAGAGTTGTATAAATGCCATTATAACCCAATCTTTCCTTACTGATCGAGTAGTCGGTTAACGTACCATTAGAAAATTTCCATAGAAGGCTGGCATGATGGGTACCGGTAGTAGTGTTGGAACCTGTTGGGTTACAGGGAGAAGTACTGCTTACATTGGGTATAGGTTCAAATGTGCTGAGTCCACTGCCGGAAATATACCCTGTATTATCATCCCAAAACATTATCCTCAAGATCTCTTTATCCTTGGCAGTAATATCCCATAGGAAGGAACCTGCAGCTACATTGTTTACATACCCTACTCTTGTTTTACCACCTACCGGTGCTGCTATTGAATCCCATGTAGCTCCTCCATTCAGTGTAAAATAGAGCTTTGGTGTAAGATCGGCCGTTGTATTATGCTGACCCCCTATATAGCCCTTGTTTTCGTTTAAAAACCAAACCGTATTAATATTTCTTGCTTTAGCAAAAAGAGGGTTGTCCACAAGGCTCCAGGTGGCTCCACCATTAGTTGTCTTTGCTACGCAGCCATTTAGTCCTACCGCATATGCAGAACTGGCAGATATAAAATGCACATCCTGAAATGTAGTGGCTGTTCTTAGCCCGGCTGCATTATTAAATGTAAATGAACC
>JBGARY010000087.1:0-1261 GCA_044229985.1 Chitinophagaceae bacterium | reverse complement strand
CTCAAGAGGAATGGTATGTGTAACCACTTCTTGTTTTTTACCTTTTCCCTTTGTTTCTTCCACTATTATCTCATTTTTCCCAACACCTACCAGTTTTCCATCCCTTCTTTGTCCCTCTTTATCTATGATTTCTGCAAAACGGCCAATATTCTTTTGGTACTGACGGTGCATTTTAAGCGGTTCGTCCAGGCCAGGTGATGACACTTCCAGTGAGAAATCACCTTCAGGATACATTCCCTCCTCTTCGATCCGTTTGTACAGTTTTCGGTTATAATTCACCAGCTTTTCAATGCTAACACCCTGATCACCATCAATATAAACCTTTATATTGTTGGTAGGTTTGATTTTTACCTCTACCAAAAAAAGCTCAGGCTCTGTACTGATCAGGTCCGAGATCTTTTGTTCAATTGCCGTTATTTGTGGGTCTGTACTCATGTTATATAAAAGAAGAAGGGAACGGCCTCGTTCCCTTCTTTCGTCTATTTCCGCTGCAAATGTAAGGTATGGCGTTATTCCAGCCAAATTACTGTAGCAAAAAACCGCATGGTTAATAAATCGATAAAGCAATCCGGGCAGGTTAAGCAGCAAACGAGTCATTGTTATCTTTGCACGGTGAAATATGTTTTATTAGCCCTCCTGTTGTATATCGCTTACCAGTTCATTTTTAAATTGGTGGTCCCGGTGTACAAAACCACCAAACAGGTAAAGCAAAAATTCAGGGAAATGCACTCCCAGATGGAAGAGCAGCGAAAGCAACAACAAGGCTATTCGCCAGGCTATGCTGAACCTAAAACAGAGAAAAAAGAAAAAATCGGGGATTACATCGATTTTGAGGAGATGAAATAGCTTTTTCTATTTCAATATCTCAAAACCAGTTTCTTTTACATCGCTGCTGTTGCCTCCGATATAAAGCTTGAATTCACCCGGCTCATAAATGTATTGGAGACGGTCATTATAAAACCGCAGGTCGTTAGCTGTCAGTGTAAACCGAATTTCTTTTGCTTCCCCTTTTTTCAAAAATATTTTTTGAAACCCTTTTAATTCCTTCACAGGCCGTACTACGGAAGCAGTAACATCTCTTAAATATAGCTGGACCACTTCTTCTCCGTCATAAACTCCAGTATTGGTAACAGTTATTATAGCTTCAATTTTCTCATTGGCTTTGTACTGCTTTTTTGCAAGCTGTATATCACTGTATTGAAACTGGGTATAGCTCAAACCATAGCCGAAGGGGTATTTCGGATAAATAGATTCATCAATA
>JBGARY010000086.1:0-1303 GCA_044229985.1 Chitinophagaceae bacterium | reverse complement strand
CGCATTTTCCCCGATGCTACTACCCGTAACTGGAGCAGCTACAGCGATAAAGTGAAATTTGAAAAAGGTGTGAATGTAATGGAAGCCTTTACCTTACTGCCCGATCCGCAAACGAATGGCGGATTGCTGGTCAGTGTAAAGGAAGAAGCTATTGAAGCCGTAAAAGATATTATTGGGAAAGAAATTTTGCCTGTTGGCAGAATGATAGCTGGTGGAGAGAAAAGGGTTTGGGTGATGTAAAGATTAGTATTGGCAGCGGGTGATTATTGAGTTGCATTTAGAGGTTAGAAGTAATTTAAGCAAGGGCGCAGCACTGCAAATAATAATATGAGAAAGGTTCTTGTTATATTTTTATTGATTCTTTCTTCAAAGGCAATGGCATGTGATTGCGGCTATGATGGTCCATTTATCGCAATGTCTAAACAGTCAAAACTTGTTGTGCTGGTTAAAGTAAAGGATCATCCGGTAGTTTCAGAAATTTCTAAAACACCAATGGCTATGAATTTGGAGATTATTGAGGTGTTTAAGGGCCGGGAAAAAAGAAAGAATATTATTGTATGGGGAGATAACGGACACTTATGCAGACCTTTTGTATCACAGTTTAAAAAAGACAGCACTTACATAATGGCACTTGATGAAGGCAGTGAAAAATGGGGTCAAGAAAGAGAAAGCAGGAACGACTATTCGATTAGCAATTGTGGCGCTTTTTGGCTTAATGCTGACCTTTTCCAACAGAAAATAGTAGGTGATATTAATAGCACAGACAGAAAAACTCAAACACTCACTTTAAAAGAATTCAAATCAGTGCTACTTAA
This sequence comes from Chitinophagaceae bacterium, assembly GCA_044229985.1. Taxonomy (GTDB): domain Bacteria; phylum Bacteroidota; class Bacteroidia; order Chitinophagales; family Chitinophagaceae; genus JJ008. The sequence goes on along the minus strand of JBGARY010000086.1, from coordinate 488 downwards.
TAACTTCCGCTAATCAATTAATCCTTTCTCCTCTTCTCCAAAAAAACTTCTGCCATCATACACCGTACACTGCCGCCGCCGGCCTGCTCAATCGTTGGGATGGCAATGGGCAATAGTTTAGCGTAGGCCTCCAGCATTTGTTTCTGTTCTTTGCGCAGCGAATCATAGGCGGTCTGGCTGAGCACCAGCAGGTGTTCTCCTTTGTTATTTTTTACTTCCAGCATATTGCCCGCAAAGTAGTGCATTTGTTCCCGGGTGATGGGGATGATGGTATGATGGGTTGATTCCAGCAGTTGCCTTACAGCGATCAGCTCCCACTCTTCTTCGATGGCTTCTTCGCAGAGCACACAAAAGTTCTCTCCCAATGTCATTACCACATTGGTATGATACACAGGAAAACCGTCTTTGTCAGTCGCCAGGAATACAATGGCCTGGTAGTGGTTTTCTGCAGCAAAGCGTTCCAGCACAGCAATACTTGTTCTTTCTGA
>JBGARY010000085.1:0-1336 GCA_044229985.1 Chitinophagaceae bacterium | reverse complement strand
GGTCAGTACCCGGGCCTCTGTTTTATTCAGCCGGCGAAAAAGGGCATTCACCCGGCTTAGAAAAACCTTAGGGCTGATGGGTTTGCTCAGGTAATCATCAGCGCCAGTTTCCAGTCCTTTTATCTGGGTACCTTCATCATTGACAGCAGTCAGGAAGATGATCAGCGTTTCTTTAAAGGCAGCCTGTGAACGGAGCAGTTGACAAACCTCTACGCCTGTCTTTTTGGGCATCATCACATCCAGTATCACCAGGTCCGGGTTAGTGCGACGGGCTTTTTCCAGGGCTTCGTCCCCGTCTTTGGCCGTGATGACCTCGTATCCTTCGTTGGAAAGGTTGTACTTGAGAATTTCAAGAATATCCGGTTCGTCGTCTGCAATCAGCACCTTTCGGGCTTTGTTTTCCATGTCTTGGAAAGTTTGCGCAAACCTACTGGGAAATCAGTTGCTTGTAAAATTTAGAACGGTTCGTTTACACAGACTTAATGATAACTTAATATTTATGAGTTGGCACAATATTTTTTATGAGGCTAAAAACAGCTATTTCTTTCTTAAATGCGTCTGTATCAGTAAGAAGTAACAGAAAATGCCATGTCAGCATTGCTTACTACCTTTGACGTTTCAATCCTTATAATGAAAACAGTGAGGCACCTTATCTTATTTGTTGTTGTATTCCTGGCGGCAGTTACTGCCCGGCCCCAGGGGGTAAGTGTGGCTGATACTATCAAAATTCCCATTTCTTATAAGCCTGCACAGAACCGTGAACTCAGGCATGATTATATAGATAATGAACAGAAGAATATCCTGGCAGCCGACGGAAAGGCAGATGGCAGGTTTACTCCCACAAATAATGACGAGATCAACTTTCTGGTAACGCAAAGCCTTGTCAAAAAGGTGGATGCATTGCAATACCTCATCGAAACTGATAGCATACTCGATCACCGGCTAAAGGTGAATTACCTCTCCGGCCTGGAATATGTCCTTAAATATTTTAAGCAAAACTGGAAGAGCAAGTCAGAAAAAAAGGTAAATCCCGCCAGCCTGCCGGCAATAATTAATGCATATGAACAGGCAATGCTGAAAGACAGGAAAGGAGAATCTGTTGAACCAGTGATCAGCCCTCTTAGTTATGATGCAGGCAGCAATGTGCTGGTGCACATTTTTGAGAAAAACCCGGGCTATCAGCAGGCAAAAAACAAATTGGTACTTAAATATTGCATCCTTCACCCCGACAAAGCCCTGGCTACCCTCAGGGATAATCCCAACATGCCCTTTGCCGATAGTCTGGTTAGGGCACTGGATAAAAGAAAATATGCACGGCAGTTGTATGATTTTTCGC
>JBGARY010000084.1:0-1568 GCA_044229985.1 Chitinophagaceae bacterium | reverse complement strand
GGATGCCTGGCCGATGCAAGGAAATATGGTATCCCTCAAACGAGCTGGTTATTACTGAATGATGGAAAGGGTACTTTCACACAGGCGGCGGCTGCTGTCATTAAGCTGGATAGTATCGGCATGGTGACTACTTCTGCTTTTGCTGATTTGAATAAAGACGGTTGGGATGATTTGGTAATAACCGGAGAGTGGATGCCGGTGAAAATATATTTTAACAATAAGGGAGTATTCACTGAAAACAATATTGGTCAGTCTGCTGGATTATGGCAAACACTGTTGCCTGCTGATGTGAATGGTGATGGCCATATGGATCTGCTAGCCGGTAACTGGGGGTATAACAATAAGTTTATTGCCGGTAAGAACGGGCCGCTAAAACTGTATGTAAAGGATTTTGATGGTAACGGTTCGGTAGAACAAATTATGTGCTACACGATAGACAGAAAGGAGTATACATTTCTGGCAAAAGATGAGTTAGAAAGACCGCTGCCCGTTTTAAAAAAATCATATCTGAATTACAGCGACGTGGCGGGTAAAACGGTACAATACATGTTCTATAATCTTTTCAAAGATTACCTGGAATTAAAAGCAGAGAACCTGGCTACCACTTGTTTTATCAATGACGGAAAAGGAAATTTTACAAAGACAATATTGCCGGATGAAATACAACTGGCCCCGGTATTTGCTTTTGCTCCTGTACAAAAAGGAGATAAAACAAGTTTTATTGCCGCCGGAAATTTTTATGGAGTTATTCCTTATGAAGGAAGATATGATGCCTTATTGCCGGGAGTAGTTAATTACAATATGTCCACCGGGCAATTTGAAGTTATTGGCCACATTTCTTTCGCAGGAGAAGAAGTGAGAGATATACGGTGGATCAGTACTGCAGGCGGAAAAAAGATTTTGGCTATAGCACAGAATAATAACCCGCTGCTTTTTGTAAAGCAAGCGGAGTAGAAGAAATTTTGAAACTGATTAAGCAGGAAACGTATGAAACGAGTATCGGTTTTTTTGTGGATGGTTATCCTCCTTTCAGCATGTAAGCAGGAGGATTCAAACTATACCAATGTTTTCGATAGCCCGGTGCTGTATGCAAAAACGGTGAAGGAGCTGAACAATGTGGTTATGCAGAATAATTTTCCGCCCATTATTGCCAGCCGAAACTATGTTTATGCCTCTATTGCTGCCTATGAAGTAGTGGCGCTGGGAGATGACAGGTTTCAGTCGCTGGCGGGACAAATTAAACACTTATCAAAAATTCCGCAGCAGAACCTGGCCAATGTAAATTTTCAATATGCCGCCATACTTGCCTTCTGCAAGGCAGGTGAGGCTGTTACTTTTCCGGAAGGCAGCATGACAGCATACCGGGCTATGCTGGATTCGCTGGTGAAAGTTTCAGGTATGTCTGGGGCTATGAAGGATGCCAGCATTCAATTGGCCGATTCTGTGGCCAATCATATTCTTCGCTGGAGCAGGAAAGATAATTATGCAGAGACAAGAACTGCTGAAAGATATAATATCACACAGGAGGAAGGCCGCTGGATACCCACACCTCCGGCTTATGCTCAAGC
>JBGARY010000083.1:0-2062 GCA_044229985.1 Chitinophagaceae bacterium | reverse complement strand
AGAAAGCCAGCAGGCAACAAGGTATTGTCAAAAGCGGGGCTGAAGTGCTTCTATGAAACATTTGTGCAAAGTTCAACATTCGTTCTTCGATTGAAATTTTGTGCTAAAAATCCCCTCCGTCTGCAATACCCGAACATTGTGTGGCTATTGTAAAGCGACACACTAAACATGGAAACATTCATAGCATTTTTTGACGTTTTAGGATTTAAGGAGTTTATCTACAACAACGAGTTCAAAGAAGTTAAAAGATTATTTGGACACCTGTTGCGAGACACACAGACTGCTGTAGCAGGAGAAAAATATATTCAGGTTAACCCAGGAGTAATTGTCCCAGACTTAGCAAAACAAAAAGTTAATTGCTTGCATATTTCAGACAGCATTGTTTTCTGGACTAACTCAAATAGCGAAGCAGACTTTACCGAACTTGTGGAAGTTTGTTACTCATTTTATTGGCGTAGTCTTCAGACATCTTTTCCTGTAAGAGGCTGCCTCACTTATGGAGAAATTGATTTCAATCCATATACAATTAAAAGTGAGAGTGGTGCAACATTTTACAACTATTCATTAATTGGCAAAGGACTCGTTGATTCATATTTAAAAGCAGAGTCTATAGAATACGCTGGTTGTTACATAGACAAATCAGCTATTGACAAAGTGGAGGACGCTTTAATTAACAAGCTTATTTATGCACAGAAGCTTTGCTATTATAAAGTACCCTTCAAGACTGGAAACAGTTATGAGCATGTATTCAGACCCGTTCATGGCGACCACAATGATGTTTCATTTAGAAACAGCGCTAAAGGGATAAAGAGGTTGTTCACGTCACATACCAAAGCGACAACTCTCACTGATTCTGTTTTACGTAAAATGAACAATACTATTGACTTCCTTAGTTTCTTTAGAGAGACTGACAGGAACTTGAAAGACCCTAACGAAAAACAACAGCCACCAACAGGCAGTTTTGCGTCAGCAGGGGGCGACGAATAAATCCTCATCGGCAGTGCTACTATCAGCTACATTTCGGGCTGACCGAACACAGATGAGCAGTAGAATATATTTTCATCTTTTGTAACTTCGATCGGCTGCAGTTCCGGGCTGGACATTATAAAATGCCAGCACAGCAGCAAGCCCTGGCCGTTAGCGGCAACTGAAACGACACAGTCCTATGTTTACAAAATTCTTGATTTCCATATTTCTTTTGCTTTCTTGTCAACTCCAAGACAAGGCGCTTTCTAAAACAGAAAGCAAAGCGGAAAACATGAATTGCTTACTAAAGACGGGCTGGTATCTTGTTGACTATACTCGCAAAGGTTGTGAACGAAAGTTGATGAATAATACGACTACATATTTCTTGCGAGAAGTATCATTAATCACATCTAGAAATGTAATAGCGGTTGAAGACATGAAGTTTATGGACGAAACGCCTGGCTTTTTAATAAGTTTTGACCCAAATGGAACAAAACAGTGGGAAAAGATTACTGGAAGTCATGTTGGAGACCTTTTTGCCTTCGTACTTAATGACACTTTGCTTACTGTATATTTGAATACAGCCAAAATATCAACAGGCAAAACATTTTTTCCATTGCACAATCGTACGATTGCTGAACTACAGCGAATAAAAAAAGCGATTATGGCAAAATAATATTGAGGCTAACCTTGACGCCGCTAACATGAACTGTGTAAAAAAGCCAGTTCTGCAAGACTTACAGTCTCGCAGCCCTATGTCATAGCCTCCGGCTATCAACCAAGAAAAAGATTCCGGCTCAAGCCCGGAATGACACGACTCCGTAATCACAACCATTTCCAGCGCCTTGTTCCGCCATTCTATCAAACACTAATTGCGTTAAGAAAACCAGGGCGGAACATAGCGCCTCCAGAGTCTTCGCATATCACGCAGCGGAGTCTTGCCCATTCGCCCCATTTCAAACACCATCTGCTTTAGGAAACAAGTCCTCCTCCCTTCAGGGGGAGGATTTAGGAGGGGGCTCCGATGCTCCACTTGCCACAGGTGCGCCGGCCAGGATTTAACAGCGGAGCATTTGTTTTTGTCTTGAATTTTCTT
>JBGARY010000082.1:0-2264 GCA_044229985.1 Chitinophagaceae bacterium | reverse complement strand
GTCGATTTTGTAAGTGTTGGTGGATTAATACACCAGGCCCGGAGTCTTGATCTAAGCCTAAAAGCCGTTATAGTTTAATATGGCCAGGAAGAATAAACCCGATACAAGAGGATTCGTGTACAGCACTGATCCTGATTTTTCTTTCGAAGAAGAAAATATCCAGCAGGGAACACTTGAACCAGCACAGCAAAAATTAAAAGTAAAGCTTGATACAAAGCATCGTGCCGGTAAAGCAGTTACGCTAGTGGAGGGATTTGTAGGAAAAACAGAAGATATAGAAGAGCTGGGTAAAAAATTGAAATCGTTTTGCGGAACAGGTGGCTCAGCAAAGGATGGAGAGATTATTGTGCAAGGAGATCAACGGGAAAAAGTAGTGCAGTGGTTATCGAAGAACGGGTATAAAAATGTTAAAAAGTTCTGATGCAGCATCCGTGGTCACTAATCATCACCGGTATTATTTTTTGCCTGTCAGGAGTGTATCTTTTTCATCGAAATGCATTTGAAGAAAATAAAAAATTACTAATGCCGGTTATAGTAATACTGGCGGGTATTATTCTTATATCCATCGGAATGGCCGGGAAATTGCGTCTTATTGAATGATGTTATTCTCAAAGGCAATCTTTCTATAGCTGATATCACTTCCTTTTAAGACATGTTATTTTAATAAAGCCACTCCTATTACTGTCCCTGTGCTAAACTATATGCTTTTTTGTCGGCCCATTTATTCAGCAGTTCAAATGAACAAATTTTGAAATTACCACTCATACTTACATAGAGACCAATTACATCTTGCTGGTTCAGTGGCTCATCATTTATGCTCTCAAAGCGTACATTATATTGATTCACAAGATTAGTATATACTGAACCTGTAGGCCAAACTTGTGTGCCACGGTTACTAATATTAATAAGATTGAATTTTACGCCGGCATGTCTTTTACATTTTTCAGCTATGGCAGATGGTTGTTCTCCGCTTTCAATAAATAAATCTACTCCGACTATCGTTTCATTTTCACCTTCCTTCGAAATCATCATTGGGTTTGTTTCTAATTTCAACGGGGTGGGAGTACCGGGTTTGTTTGGAATTATTTCTCTTGCACCAATCTCCGGATTTTTGCCAAAATTGCTGATAATCGCATCGGCAAATTGTGTAGTGTTAACAGATGCTTTTGCCTTATCTCCAAAGTCGCCGGTATGAACACCGGTTTCCAGTGTATATAACAAGGCATTTTCTATTAATGCAGCATTTTCTGTAAGCCCCACATGACGAAGCATGGCCAAACCACTCAATAACAATGCTGTTGGATTAGCAATATTTTTACCGGCGATATCCGGTGCAGTACCATGCACAGCTTCGAATATTGAGATATGATCACCAATATTAGCAGAAGGAGCAAAGCCCAGACCACCAACAAGACCGGCACAAAGATCAGAGACAATATCACCTTGCAGGTTTGTCAGTACCAGTACATCAAATGTATCGGGTCTTGTAACCAACTTCATGCAGAGATCATCTACAATGATGTCATCTGCTTTCAGATCTGGAAATTCTTTAGCTACTTCCTGGAAGCACTCAAGGAATAAACCATCCGTTATTTTCATGATGTTTGCCTTGTGCACACAGGTAATCCTCTTGGCCTTTTTTTGCCTGGCCATTTCGAAAGCATAACGAATTACCTGCATACTACCCGGACGAGTAATAAAACGACGACTTAGGGCCACATCATGTGTTAGCATGTGTTCAATCCCGCCATAAGTGTCTTCAATATTTTCTCTGACAACAGTAATGTCAATCGGAATTCCTGCTTTGCTGAAGACTGTATCAACTCCATGCAGTGTTCTGAAATCTCTTTTATTAGCGAAAGTGTTCCAGGTTTTACGGGCAGTTACATTTATACTTTTCACCCCTTTCCCTTTGGGTGTTTCCATTGGTCCTTTGAAAAGGAGGCCAAGAGCCTCAATTGTCTGCTTTGCTCCAGGGGTCATTCCATTATTAAAACCTTTGTCAAACACCCACTTACCCATATCTACAAAATCATATTCCAACGGCACATTATTGGCTTTGAATATCTTAAGTACCGCATCCATGATCTCCGGCCCTATTCCGTCCCCTTTTGCTACTGCTATTTTCATATATGTGTTATTTGAATCAGGCGCAAAATTAAGCCCTGATAGGGTATTTACCGGTTAAATATCAGCAAGATTTGATTCATGGCTGTTTTTAGTTATTTTTACTACATGACCAGTATGATCTCTGAAGGAGTACA
>JBGARY010000081.1:0-2309 GCA_044229985.1 Chitinophagaceae bacterium | reverse complement strand
GAAGCATTTGCGAAGGCGGGTAGGGTTCGGCTATTAGGGAATAGGGCAGGATTCTTGGTAGATACTTCATCATTCATTCTTCATTTGTTCGTCTGTTTTTATTTCGGGGAGAGGGTAGTAGCGAGTGTGGAAGGAGCACCTTTTGAGTTCATCATTTTCTCTGCAATCAGGCTAGTATCTTTAGTCATTCTTTTGTAGATCAGGGATTTTCATTTTCATCCACAAACTGCAGCCGGTATGACCGCTGTTGCCCATGGGTGCAGGAAGATATTCAAATCCGAATTTGGCATAGATCTGCAGGGCCTGTCTTAATTCAGGCATGGTTTCAAGGTAGATGTATTCATAACCCAGTTCTTTTGCCTTGGCAATACATTTTTCAATTAACAACCGGCCCAGGCCAATGCCTCTTGCGTTTGGGAGCAAATACATTTTTACCAGCTCACAGGTATCAGCTGGCAAACCTTCAGTTGGAAAAATACCGGCACCTCCTGCGATTTCATCATTGAGCACAGCTACAAAATAATATGATCCGCTAGCCGTAAAAACTTCTGATAAATAATCCGTGGTTGCATCGTAATAAACTGTTCCGGGATGATTGGCCCCGAATTCAGCCAAAGTGCTTTTGATGATATATGCTAACGGTGCGTTATCTTCTGCCTGAATAGATCGGATATGAAGGTTCATTTTGTAAAGATAATAGCAATCGGTATTCAGTCGATAGTCGAGAGTCATGAGTCGATAGTCAGGAGTAATGCACCCGGGCCTCGGGAACGACAATTACCTACAATTGAGAATTGAAAGTTGAATATTGAAAATTTCTCAAAAAATTCGGTCCTCCCTATTCAATTTGCCCCCCCCCACACACTGGGCCACAACTGCCTCCCTTTTAATTCAAGCTTTGGCTGTTCTTTATTTGTCTCTTGTTTTTTTAAAAATACAACCAGCACTAATAAACCCATACCGCACTAGCCGAACCCTACTAGCTGAACCCCACTCCCCACTAGCCACTCGCCCCGCTCAATCCAATTGCAAAGTCTTATCCTTAGGATATTTCACTTCATACCTGAAGCTGAGTTTTGTTTCTTTTTTCGCATCCACCGTTTGCTGCCAGCTGATTTGTTGTGTATCCTCATCCAGTCTGGCGCCTTCATATTTCCGGTCCTGTACTTCTATTTCTTTTTGTGTACTGATCGGAAACTGATCTTCCACAATGATATTGATCGGTAACTGCTTATTGTTACGGATCGTGATTTCATATTGCCGGGTATCTGTACGGTTGCTGCCAATAAACCGCTTGCTGCTATATTCTTTCAAAAGGGTTCTCTTTACCACCACGCCCTTGTCTTTTCCCAATGACAAACTCAGTGTATCACCCGCTTTGGCTACATCCAGCAATGATTTACCCAGGAATGTACCTTCAAAGAAAAGATTGGCTTCACCGGGAAGCAGGTTCAGTTCCTGCCAGTTGGTGATTTTGGCGGTGAGATAAGCTGATTCTGAAATCTTAGGCGCAGAATAGTATTCATAACCGGCATTCAGTTCATATCCGTCAATTTCGGCCATATAGGTTTTACCATCATTCAGGATGGTATAGGGTTCCTTGATTTCATATACGGTAGTAGTGGGCTGATAACTGATAGTAGTGGTTAATGCGGTTTCTGATTTTTTCTGTTTGTTCCTGCTATTATCAGATCGCTCAAAATCTGTATAACCATCTCTGTCGCCGGCAGTGCCATAACCAACCACCACCACTTCTTCCAGGCTACGCTGGTTCTCTTGCAGTGTTATATTGGCCATTCCGTTGACGGATGCCGGTACTTCCATGGTTTCCATACCCACTGCACTGATCACAATTGAATTGGAACCCGCAGGTACATTGATCTGAAAGATTCCGCCGGCATTGGTTGTAGTGCCTGTTCGCGTTCCTTTTAATACCACACTGGCACCCGCAACGGGATTTCCTCTTCCATCCACCACTTTACCACTTACCGTTCCCGGTGTATAGGTAGCCTGAATCGTATTGGCCGTTTGGCGATAAGCATAAACATATTTCAGGTACCAGGGTTCCAGAGAAGGTTTGTTTGCATTTTCATTGGGATTTCCGGTGGATAAAAAGAGCCGGATATCTTTCCAGTCTTCCCCGCTTTGCTGAAAAACATTGGCCTTGTACTGCATATTGATCGGACTGCTGATATCTTTTACCCGGATATCATAAGTGGGATACCAGCCGGCTTTTTTTACCATATAACTGATGTTGAAAAGACTGCTGCCAGCCTCTTTGGTACTGATGGTAACATGTATTTCACTGG
>JBGARY010000080.1:0-2404 GCA_044229985.1 Chitinophagaceae bacterium | reverse complement strand
GAATTTAATACCGATATACCCGAAGTAAAAAAACATATCGGTAAAATATTCGTTGGCAAGATGGTTTTATCCTTTGAGTGATTTTTACAAATGAACATTGAAACCCTCAGGGAATATTGTCTTTCCAAGCCAGGAGCGGAAGAAACACTTCCCTTTGGCCCGGACACATTGGTCTATAAAATTGGTGGCAAAATCTTTCTGCTGGCTGGTCTCGATAGTGAAAATCTTCGCTTCAATGTAAAATGCGATCCGGACAATGCAATTGAACCAAGAGAAGAATATGATTGCGTATTACCGGGATATCATATGAACAAGAAACACTGGAACACCATCGTGGTGGACGGCTCGGTTCCCTCTCAGCTATTAAAAGAATGGATCGATCATTCTTATGATCTTGTAGCGGCATCCTTGCCCGGCAAAAAGAAGAAATAGTAACAATATTTTGCAATCGCATCAATATCAATTCTCCTATTTTAGCGGCCTAATTACACTTAATGAAAAGATATTTTTTTACCGCACTGGCCGCATTGATCACCTTTTCTGTTTCCGCACAAACATACCGTATTACCTGGGGAGAAGAAATCAAACTGAAAAAAGGAACAGCCGATCTTGATATAGTAGCGGCTGATAATACCGGTTTGTTTTTTACCGAAACAAGGAGAAAAATGACTGGCTATTTTGTTATCGGTGCTACTTATGGTAATGCCATCAAGCTGATGAAACTGGATAAGAATTTCGGGGAAGTTTTTGACAAAGAATACAAAAAGGAACTGAAAGGGCTGGAGTATCACAGCTTTCAGCCGCTGGAAAACGACCTATATATGTTTGCCTCTGACTATGAGAAAAAAAGCCGCCAGTTTAAAATATTAGGTGCAAAGGTGGACAAAAATAGCGGTGACATACCCGGCGATTTTGTGGAGCTGGGGAGCTATGAGCTGGAAAGCAAAAGAGATGATTACGAAATGAAAGTTTCCCCGGTACAGAATGGAAAGGCATTTTTAATGGTCAGTAATATTTCGGGAAAAGACAGAGTTTCACTGGGAATAAGTGTGTTGGATAAGAGTTTTAAGAAGAAGGAAAACACGGTTATCAACCTATCCTTTAATCCCGATCATTACCAGTTGCAGGATGTACAATACACCAAAAGCAACAAGATTGTTTTGTTAGGGAAGGAATATGAAGAGGCACAATATGGTAAGAAAAAAAGAAAAAGGCTGGTTTTCAAACAGTATGTGCTGGGTATTTACAATATGAACGGAGGAAAAGAGAAAGAGGTGGTGATTAACTCTGATGACCGCTATGTGATCAGCGGGAAGCTGATTGAAACACCTGCAGGAGAAATGTTGCTGGCAGGGTTTTACAGTAACGCTGCAAAAAAGGATGACCTCAATGGCTTTTTTATTAACAAAGTAGATCCAGAAAAAGGAGAGATGACGCTAAGTTCTTTTAAAGAGATCAATGCCGGTATGCTTGGAAAATCTTTCGAGGATGAAAATGACGATGATGATGAAATAAAAGAAAATAAAAAGCAGGCAAAAAAAGCAAAAGATGATGACGATGAGGAAGAGTTTCCTAACAAGTTTATAATAAAGTCAGTTGATATCAATCCTGCGGATAACTCAATCGTTATTACCAGCGAGGTTTCCAGGTATTCCTATTATTTCTATACAAACTCCAATTATAACTCTACTACCCGTACATGGACCCGGACAACGACCCATGTTCACCGCTTTACCAACCAGGATATCCTCATTATTAATGCAAACAAGGATGGAAATATCAAATGGCTGAATGCTTTGCCAAAATCACAGCTGGAGGAGATCCGTACCAGCAACAACTCATCGGGCAATGGTATTTTCTTTGGGGGAAATGACCAGGGAAGTTATTTTGCCGCTGCCGGAGGAATGCCCTTTTACTCTTCTTATTCCAGTCTTATTAATAACAATAAACTGGTGATCATTATGAATGACCATACCAGTAATAATGTAAACCCTGAGTATGGGATTAAAGTAAAGACTGTTTCCAATTTCAGGAAGCGGAGTAACGTTTATGGCGTTTCGATTGATCTGGCCACAGGAGCTATGACAAGAAAGATCATTGCCTCTAATAATGAAGAAACCATCCTGATGCCCAGGCATGCTTTTGTGGTAAAGAACGAGTTGTTTATACCCTCCTGGCGTCAACGACTAATGGCAAAAACAGAATTGAAGTTTGCTAAGATATCAGTGAAGTAATTTTCTTTATTAATTATTACAGAACTTAGCACGGCAGTCAATAACGGCTGCCGTCTTTTTTAAAATTTTGCTTTGCAACTACAATCTAAACTCCCCAATGTCGGCACCACCATTTTCACAGTAATGAGTGGCCTTGCTACTGAATACAAAGCAGTGAACCTCGGGCAGGG
>JBGARY010000007.1:0-112128 GCA_044229985.1 Chitinophagaceae bacterium | reverse complement strand
TCAGAACGTCGCAAGACAGTTCGGTCCCTATCTGTGGTGGGCGCAAGTAAATTGAGAGGACATGACCTTAGTACGAGAGGACCGGGTCGTACGTACCGCTGGTGTATCAGTTGTGCCGCCAGGTGCAATGCTGAGTAGCTATGTACGGACAGGATAAACGCTGAAAGCATCTAAGCGTGAAACCTTCCTCAAGATGAGTTTACTTTTAAGGGTCGTCAAAGACTATGACGTTGATAGGCTACAGGTGTAAAGGTGGTAACATCAAAGCCGAGTAGTACTAATTGCCCGTACGCTTTAATTTTTTTTACTCTTTATACCCTTAATTGGCAAAAAGAGTATAGATACTCTCTAACATTTTCCAATATGTAATATTATTTAAGATCTTATGGTGGTTTTGCCGAGGGTGTTCACCTCTTCCCATACCGAACAGAGAAGTTAAGCCCCTCATGGCCGATGGTACTGCACCACAATGCGGGAGAGTAGGTAGCTGCCATATTTATTCAGAGCCCTGACAGAAATGTCGGGGCTTTTTATTTATACTACTAATCCATTAACTTCAATTAATGAGCAAAAAGGAGAGGGTAATAATTGTATTGTTGGCTGCTATCAATTTTACGCATATCCTTGACTTCATGATAATGATGCCATTAGGAAATTACCTAATGCCACATTTTCAAATATCACCTAGGCAATTCAGTTTTCTTTTAGCATCTTATCCCATAAGTTCATTTCTTTCCGGCATTCTGATGGCATTATTTGCAGATAGATTTGAACGTAAGAGGCTTTTGCTTATCACCTATGTCGGATTTATAATCGGAACTGCTGCCTGTGGGTTTTCTAAGTCATATGACTTTTTACTAGTGTCAAGAATTGTTGCGGGTATTTTCGGTGGTATTATAGGAGGTCAGGTACTTTCTATGATCGGTGATCTTTTTGTTTATGAAAGAAGAGGAACTGCCATGGGGGCTGTTATGAGTGCTTTTGCTGTTGCTTCTTCAATTGGTGTAACTTTTTCCTTATACTTAGTCGATATTTTTAAAGATGATTGGCATGTGCCATTTTTGTTTGTTGCATTACTCGCAACAGTGATATTGCCGTTATGTTTCTTTTATTTACCTGTTTTGAAAACTCATCTTGAAGAACTGGCCGAAAATTCTTCAAACAAAATAACTCAGCTTTGGAATACTCTTACTACTAAATCAACAGGCCTTGCCTTGTTATTCTCCGGGCTAATGATGATGGGACATTTTCTCATAATTCCTTTTATTAATCCGTATATGGAGTTTAATAAAGGATACCCAAGGTCGGTTACACCACTTATATATTTGGTTGGCGGAATCGCATCTTTTGTTGCCGCTGTTTTTCTTGGCAGGCTGTCCGACAGAATAGGAAAGCTGACGGTATTTAGTTATTGTGTACCATTATCCTTTATTATGGTTGTGATGATCACTAATTTACCATCGCTTCCTTTTTCAGTTGTACTTAGTTTTTTTGCTATTTGGTTTGCATTGGCTACGGGCAGGGCTGTAAGTTCCCAAACAATGGTAAGTAATGTTACCGGATCATCTAACCGAGGTAGCTTCATGAGCCTTAACAGCAGCATCCAGCACCTGGGTACTGGCGTTGCAGCCCTTGTTTCTGGCTATATAGTAACCGAGGATAAAGGCGGGAGGTTAATGCATTATGAGTGGGTCGGCTATCTTTCTGTTATTGTTCTTCTCGCAGGTTTTTTCCTTGGCCGTTATTTATTCAGAAATACGGAAGAGAAAATAAAAACTAAATTATCCTAAATACAGGGTATTGCATATAAGCAGGCTCAAACCAGGGAGAATTTTGATAAACGAAATTTAACTGAGCTCTTCCATCTTTTGCAAAGGATGAATCAGTCAACCTTTTCTGTTCTAATTGTAACCGAATTTCAGGATTGTTTTTTAAGTATTCAGCAGCGATATCCTCAAAGGCATAAGCTGAATAACCTTCTTTTTGACCAAGAATAGCATCAAAATAATTCCATGAAAAGTAGGAATCCTCGGCTTTTGGCTCTAATGTTTCAATAAGAAAACGATTGGCAGACTGATTCAGTGGTATGTACCAATCTCCTTTTCTGAAGCTTACTTTTTTTAGGGAAGCTGTAATTTTTACATCACTGTTCAAATGATGCATTTCATATTGCCTGGGCGATGTTTTGTAGTCATCAATTTTATAAACTTCCACCTCAATCAATGTGTCTTTTTTTAATTGTGACATCTGCACCTTATTCAATTTAAGCAGCTCAATTACTTTCCACCAACCTTGTGGTATAATATAAGCCTTTGGTTTTTTTACATATTCTTTTGGAGGAAAGAAGTTGAAGATTTTCACTGTCTTTTCATATGGTTTGTTCCTGTCGTAGAATAATCTCAACTGTCCTGATACTTCACTCATTTTTCTGCCTGACTCATATCCTTTGTAGACAATTTCCTTATACTTCGATTTATCCAGTCCCCATTTAACAGGGAAATCAGCAGCTGTTTTTACAGATTGCCTGGTCTGTTCTCTTAAATCATGAATCTTATTGCTATTGGTGGCAGTAAACTCAATAAATGACTGCATCATGGCATAAGTTGCCTTTACCCGCTGATCATAGGGTTTTAGCATATGTGATTCAGGTACAAAAGAAAATGTGTGCCATAATGCAGCATACCCACTTGCATACCTGGGGCTATCCCAATATTCCTGCCAGCCATTATCCGGCGTATCGCCCCATACATTAACGTAAGGAACAAGGTCAAATCCTTTTTCTTTCATTAAACTATAAAGTGCCGGCTCGAAATCTTTGCTTATATATTCACCCATTACACCACCCAATTTGGTATGTTGAGTTGTAAGTAAAGTCATCACATGCTGATAATCGGCCCCATTGCTCACATGATTATCTATAAATACATCCGGATCGAGTAAATGAAATATTTCTGTGAATGCTCTTGCGTCTTTTGAATCGCACTTGATCATATCCCGGTTCAAATCAAGATTTTGGGAATTACCCCGAAAGCCAAATTCTTCCGGTCCGTTCTGATCAACCCGAAAATTAGCACTTCGGTTAAGACATCCACCAATATTATAAATCGGTATAAAGGCCAATACCACATTGTCTGCTATTTTGTATTTGCCTGTTATAATATCCCTTGCCAGTAGCATACTTGCATCAATGCCGTCTGGCTCGCCCGGATGAATGCCATTGTTTACAAGAATGATTCGCTTATTATTTTTACGGATATTTTCAAAATTGTAATCTCCTTTATTGCTAACAACTGCCAAATGAAGCGGATGGCCAGCATCGGTCATGCCCATTGTTAGCACTTTAACTTTGCCTGATATTCCATCCAGTTTTTTCCACCAATCAACAATCTCAAAATAGGTGGGTGTTTGCGTTCCGCTTGATAGTTCAAATTTTGTAATGATACTATTTTGTGAAGCAGAAACAAGGTATTGCAAAGAAAAGATGATGATCAACAATTTTCTCATACGAATGATTAAGTACTAAAAATAAAAAAGGCATTCCAATGAGGAATGCCTTTCGCATAATTTATTATAAATGATTATTTAGCTGCGTTAGCTTTTTTTGCCAGTTTACTTTTCAGATTAGCAGCTTTATTCTTATGAATAATTCCACGTTTAGCCAGTTTATCGATCATTCCGGCCACTTCAGGGAATTTTTCTCCCATTTCTTTGCCATCAGCAGCCTTTAGGTCACGGATTGCATTACGAGTAGTTTTGCCGTAATACCTGTTTCTGTCACGACGTTTTGCCGCCTGGCGGGCATCCTTCTTAGTAGCTTTATGATTAGCCATTCTTATTACTTTTTAGGGACGGCAAAGGTAAGCCTGGTCAGCTTAACCACCAAATTTTCCCCTATTTAATTAGGTATTCAAAACTATATTTTACTGACCATGGAATGCCGGAAATAGACCACTGCCAGCCAGCTAATTAAGTGCTTAAACCGCTCAAAATGGGGACTGCTTTTCCCAATTTTGGGCGATATTTGTGCCTCTAAAATTGGTTACTTCCAAACTTTCACCCTCATGAAGGATTTTTCCTATATCACTAATTCATCGCCTGCTTATATAGAGAGCCTGTACAAAGAGTTTTTGGACAATCCCGGGGGTATTGATCCAGAAATGAAGAAATTTTTTGAGGGCTTTGATTTTGCGATTAGCCATGCATCTATAAATGGAAAACCAAGTGAGGTTACAGAGGTAAAAGAAACCAGTGATGCAAGACCTGGTGACATCGGTAGCATTGACTGGATGAAGGAGGTTATGGCCTATCGCATGATTTTGGGATATAGAAACAAGGCCCACCTGATAGCCAATACAAACCCAATCAGGAAGAGAAAGGATCGGGGAGCCAATATAGACCTGGCTTTTTATGGCTTTATCGAATCAGATTTGGATAAAGAGTTTTATGCAGGTCAATTTCTTGGATTAGGCAAAACAACTTTACGTACTATCTTATCACACCTGGAGAAATGTTATGCATCAAGTCTTGGTGTTGAGTTCAAATACATCAGTGACCCTAAAAAAATCGACTGGCTGACCAATGAGATCGAAAAGACAATGCTGGAGCCCCTGCCTCTCGTTAAAAAGAGAAGGGCATTGGAGAAACTGAACCAGGGTGTGATGTTTGAAAAATTTCTTCACACCAAGTATGTAGGACAAAAGAGATTTTCATTAGAAGGCGGAGAGACTACTATTGCAGCCCTTGATGCGATCATCAATACTGCGGCGGATAGGGATGTGCATGAGGTGGTAATAGGAATGGCGCACAGGGGAAGATTGAATGTACTGGCAAATATCATGGGTAAGACCTATGAGCAAATCTTCAGTGAGTTTGAAGGCACTGCTAAGGTAGATCAGACTATGGGCAGCGGAGATGTGAAGTATCACATGGGGTATGGCAGTGAAGTGCAGACGATGAATGACAAGATCATTCGCCTGAAACTAATGCCCAATCCTTCTCACCTGGAAGCGGTGAACCCGGTAGTGGTTGGATTTGCAAGGGCAAAAGCTGATGTGATGTACCACAGCGAATTTGACAAGATATTGCCCATCCTTATTCATGGCGATGCTTCGATCGCCGGACAGGGGATTGTTTACGAAGTGCTGCAAATGAGCTACCTGAAAGGTTATTATACCGGGGGCACCATTCATTATGTTATTAACAACCAGATCGGGTTTACTACGGATTTTGATGATGCAAGAAGTTCTGACTACTGCACATCACTGGCAGCTGCCATACAGGCACCGGTATTTCATGTGAACGGTGATGACCCGGAGGCTGTGATTAAATGTGCTGAAATAGCTACCCGTTTTCGCCAGGAGTTCAATAGTGATGTGTTTATAGATATGGTGTGTTATCGCCGTCACGGACATAACGAAGGTGATGATCCTAAATTCACGCAGCCTCATTTGTATGCATTGATAGATAAGCATCAGAATCCAAGGGAAGTTTATATTAAATACTTGCTGGAGAACGGGGAGCCGGATGCGCAGGCGCTGGCCAAAGAAATGGAGAAAAAATTCTGGGCTGATCTGCAGGAGCGATTGGATGAAGTAAAGCAAAACCCTTTGCCTTATCATTATCAGCCCCCGGAATTGGCATGGAAAAAACTCAGAAGGGCATCAGCAGACGATTTTGATGCTTCACCTGTTACAGCAATCAGCAGCGAAAGCTTTAAAAAAGTTTTTGATGCATTAATGAAATGGCCTGCTGATTTCAAGCCATTGAGAAAAGTGGAGAAGATATTGCAGGATAAAGTGAAATTGTTTGAAACAGAACAAAAGGTAGATTGGGCAACAGGAGAACTCATGGCTTATGGCAGCCTGTTGTTAGAAGGAAAAGATGTGAGGATGAGCGGACAGGATGTAAGAAGAGGAACCTTTTCGCACAGACATGCAGTACTGAGAGATGAGAATACAGATAAGCCGTATAACCGGCTAACGCATATACCCGGCGCTACAGGAAAATTCAGGATATATAATTCTTTACTCAGTGAATATGGTGTGCTTGGCTTTGAATATGGATATGCCCTGGCCAATCCCAATGCACTTGTCTTATGGGAAGCACAGTTTGGTGATTTTGCCAACGGCGCACAAACGATGATCGACCAGTTCATCAGTGCCGGTGAACAAAAGTGGAACAGAATGAATGGTGTTACTATGTTGCTGCCGCATGGTTATGAAGGGCAAGGTCCTGAGCACAGCAGTGCAAGGCTGGAACGTTTTCTGCAGCTGTGTGCGGAATTGAACATGGTTGTTACCAACATTACAACATCAGCTAACTTCTTCCACGCCTTAAGAAGGCAACTGGCATGGCCTTTCCGTAAGCCGATGATTAATTTTTCGCCAAAGGCCAATCTGCGGCATGCTGGCAGTTACTCAAGAGTTGAGGAATTTCTCACCGGAGGTTTTAAAGAGGTGATTGACGACACTTTTGTGGATGCAGGACAGGTAAAGAAGGTGTTATTCTGCAGTGGTAAGATTTACTTTGACATGGCTGAAAGACAACAAAAAGAAGGAAGACAGGATATTGCGATTATCAGGCTGGAACAGATTTATCCATTACCTTTTAAACAACTCGAAGCATTGCAAAAGAAGTATAATAAGGCAACATGGTTCTGGGTACAAGAGGAGCCCTTGAATATGGGTGCAGCCAGTTTCCTGCAAATGAATTTGAAGAGTATCAATTTTGGTGTAGTGAGCCGTCAGCCATCAGCCTCAACAGCAACGGGATACAATAAAGTGCATGTTCAGGAGCAGGCAGAGCTGATAGAAACGGCATTTAGTATTTAATTTTTGAAACAGAAATTTATGATTGATATAAAAGTTCCTACAGTAGGTGAATCTATCAGCGAAGTAACATTGCTGAAATGGTTGAAGAAGGACGGTGAATATGTAGAGAGAGACGAAGTAATAGCAGAACTGGAAAGTGAAAAGGCCACCTTCGAGGTAAATGCGGAACAGGCAGGGGTTATAAAATTAGGCCCATTACAAGAAGGGGATACTTTGAAGATCGGAGACCTGCTTGCCAGCATTGATGAGACGGCCGCAAAACCTGAAACCAGTACAAAGCCGGCTGAAACGGAAAAGAAACCGGTGACAGATAGCAAGCAATCAATTTCAACAGCACCGGTTACTGCTGTTCCGAATGACCTGCCTGCCGGCGAGACAGGCGTTAAAGCCAGTCCTGTTGCTTCGGCAATTATTGCAGATAAAAAAGTTGATCCTAAAACAGTAATTCCTTCAGGACCTGCAGGAAAAATTCTAAAAGATGATGTGCTTGCTGCCCTTTCTAATCCCGGTAAAATGGCATTTACCGGCAATGATCTCTTTAGCCGAAATGTAAGAACGGAGAAGATGAGTAATCTGCGGAAAACTATTAGCCGCAGGTTAGTGGAATCAAAGAATACAACCGCCATGCTTACCACTTTCAATGAAGTGGATATGGGGCGAATTATGGATATACGGAACAAGTATAAAGATAAATTTAAAGAGATACATGGCGTGGGGCTTGGCTTTATGAGTTTTTTTGCCAAAGCCTGTTCGGTTGCTTTGGCAGAATGGCCATCCGTAAATGCTTATATAGACGGTGACCAGATAGTGTATCATGATTATACGGATATAAGTATCGCAGTAAGCACACCGAGGGGATTAACTGTGCCTGTGATCCGAAATGTGGAAAGCCTTAGTATGGCTGATATAGAGAAAAAAGTGGTGGAGCTGGCCACAAAGGCAAGAGACAGCAAACTCACAACGGAAGAATTAACTGGTGGTACTTTCACTATTACTAATGGAGGTGTATTTGGCTCACTAATGAGTACGCCGATCATCAACATACCCCAGAGTGCTATTTTAGGAATGCATAAGATACAGGACCGTGCAATGGTTATTAATGGCCAGGTGGTGGTTCGGCCAATGATGTACCTGGCATTAAGTTACGATCACCGTATCATTGATGGCAGGGAGTCCGTGAGTTTCCTGGTTAGGGTAAAAGAATTGCTTGAAAATCCAGAGCAGTTGCTGATCGGAAAAGATCCTGTAAAAACGCTGCTGGAGCTTTGATTTTAGGCTTAATTCTTCTTTGACTATAACGATAAGCTGTCTTACTTTGCAGGGTGAGCATTGCACAATCTCATCTTAACTCGGCGGTTGCAATTATTGAGCAATACAAGGGAGAAGAGCCATTCGCCGCTTTTCTGCGAAAATATTTTTCCCAGCACAAAAAGTATGGATCAAAAGACCGAAAGCAAGTTGCGCATTTGTGTTACTGTTACTTTAGGCTGGGTAAAGCCCTGATGAATATGCCAAACAGCCAGCGGATAGTGGCCGCTTTGTTTCTTTGCAGCAATATTCCTGATCCTCTTTTAGATGCGCTGAAGCCATCATGGGGCGAAAAGGTTTTGCTTCCTGTGGAGGAAAAATTGGCTATTATAGAAGGGAAAGAAATAATTAACAATATATTTCCGTGGAATGAACTGCTGTCTGCTGGTATCGACCACCTGCAATTTTGCAAGTCTTTATTAATACAGCCTGATTTGTTTTTAAGAATTCGACCCGGAAAAGCAGAACAGGTACAATTAAAGCTTCAGCAGGCAGATATTATTTTCAGCAGACCGAATGCAATATGCATCGCATTGGACAACAGAACTAAAATTGATGAATTGATTATTTTGGATAAAGAGGCAGTTGTTCAGGATTATAATTCGCAAAAAGTCGGAGATTTTCTCAGTTTATTGCCTGTGCAAAACAAAAGAAGGGTATGGGATTGCTGTGCAGCAAGCGGTGGTAAATCCATCATGGCTGCTGACTTGTTAGGAGATATACTGCTGACTGTTTCAGATATTAGAGAGAGTATACTGATTAACCTAAAAAAGCGGTTTACAGCAGCTGGTATAAAGAATTACAAAAGTTTTGTAGCTGATCTATCTGTTGCCGGACTACCGGAAAGTGATGAAAAGTTTGACATTGTAATCGCAGATGTGCCCTGTAGCGGTAGCGGAACCTGGAGCCGCACACCTGAGCAGCTTTTTTATTTCAAGAATGAAATGATTGAGAAGTATGCATTATTGCAAAAACAGATCATGTCAAATGTTCTTCAATATGTAAAACCTGGCGGGTATATTTTGTATATCACCTGCTCTGTATTCAAAGTCGAAAACGAAGGAATGATTAACTGGCTTTTGGAACGGGACCAATTCAATCTCGTTAAAATGGAATTGCTGCCTGGATATTTTTTAAGGGCGGACACGTTGTTTGCTGCACTGTTACAAAAGCCTTTATAAACGTAGCAATTCCGCAGTGCCGACTATTTTGCTACCATTCATTACACGAATAAAATAGTTGCCTTTCAGGAGTTTTCCGGCGGGCAGATCAATTGTTTTTTTGCCGGTTCCTTTTGCTTCTTTCAGTTGCATTACCAATGCTCCCTTACTGTCGTAGATTAACACCGGCATATTACTTACAGCGTAGTTTGTTTCCACGATTAATGTAAATGAGCCGCCGGTAACAGGGTTTGGCAACACTGAAACAGATTCATCAATTGTTTGGGGGTTCGTTGTGCTGGTTACGATACAGCCGCTAGAAATATTGATAGTTGTTGTATCAATATAAACTGCAGAGAAGGATGCGGTGGCCGTGTCAATTATTTGTCGTACACGGTAAGAATATAAACCGGCAGAACCGCTTACAAGGTCATTATTAAACTGATAGCTGCGATTGGCAAGCAGTAAACCTGCTTGTGGATTCATTTCAGCTATTTTAGAAAAGCTTGTCTCGCCGGGAGCTTTACGTTCAATCTCGTATTTCATCGCACTGACATCTTTGCTGCTCCAGCTGATAGTAATTCTACAACCGTTAACAGTAGAAGATGAAGTCGCAAATTCTGTTAGCAGGCTGCCAAATGCTTTTTTTACATCCGGTATGCCATAGCCAACTCTGTCATCGGGATTGATTGCTTTTGACCCAGCTTGTTGCAATGCCCTTGCGATTTTCATATTGTTATACTCAGGGAATCCCTGCCAAAGGCAGATGCCAAGACCAGCCATTTTCGGACAAGCGTAAGAAGTTCCGTTGCCAGTAATTACTGTATTAGAAGTAGATTGCACCATTGCTGCCACACCCACTGCGGCAACATCCGGTTTTATCTGCCCGTCACCGGAAGGGCCATAACTGGAAAAGCTACCTACTACACCGCTGGTATTTACAGCCCCGACAGCAAGAACACTATCGCCATCAGCCGGGGTAATAATATTTCGCCATGCAGTATTACCTGCATTACCAGCTGCAACAAAAACAAGTATTCCTTTTTTGGCAGCCATATCTCCTGCAATGGCAGCCATTGTTGTATTACCATCTAATGTGCTGTATGGATAATCCGGGATTCCGCCATCAAATCCATACCCATAACCGAGTGATGATGATATTACATCAGCGCCTGAGCTATCTGCCTTTTCTACACCACAAGCCCAGTTAAACTCTTCGATTGGGAATTCACTGGCATTGTCTTCAGTTTGGTATAACCAGAAACCGGCTTTAGGAGCCGTGCCTATAAATTGTCCCGGAATATTTGCGGCAATGGTTGACATACAACTCATTCCATGGCTACCATCATTAGCAACATTGGCTTCTCTCGCAACAAAATCCCATGTGCCTAACACCTGGCCGTTTGCGTTTACACTATCAAATGCTTTTAGATTTGTATAGTTATTGAATCCATTATCCAGCATTCCTACTTGCATTCCTTGTCCTCTTAAACCAATATTATGCAGGAACTCACCGTTGTGAAGATGAATCTCATTGTAAGAGCCGGTTCCGTAATTAAAATAGTCTGCTGTTAATTGTTCTGTTCTGCCGGCAGGTAAATATGGGCTAAAGATTTCTTCCGATTCAAATTTATTCCTTCCTTCTGAAGGACGACCGGATAGCCGGGCAGCTACACCCGTGACGGTTTGTACAAAAGGAAGTGAATTAATAGCTGTAATAGCAGCAGAACTGCTGGTTTGCACTGTTACAGCGTTAAGCCATTTAGATACATTCAACACAGTTACATTGGGTATAGCAGCTATCTGGGAAATATAAGATGGGGTAACAGGAAGATCAGCACTGTCATAAGCTATTCCATACCTGTTTCTTCTGTCAATAGCTCTTGTCGATAAATATGCCGAAGGATTGGACAGCGAATAAGGAGACCCGCCTTTATTTTTAAATCTTACCACATAACGGGTAAACTGAGCATTGCTTTCTATCGCAACAAACGATAAAATAAAAAAGAAGAGGCAGATTTTTTTCATAATAGACGGCCATTACAGCACTTATCAAAAATACAATCTAATCTGTTCTTAGTTGTGGTCAATCATCCACATGGTAATCCCAAAACCAACCTTATAAGGTCCTGCCGGGTTTCCTGTATTGGGCTGGTATTCCCACAGTTCATATTCTTTATATATAAGGCCGATATTTTTTGAATATCTTTCTATGCTCCTTGATTTTGAAGCATAGGAAGTGGGGCTGGTGATCGGAACATTGAGTGATTCATCTATCTGTTCAACTGTCAGCACATTGCTGTAATTATTTCCACGATAGTTAAATGTACCAGGCTCGCCATCATAATAAAAATCCCAGTCCTGCATATTGTCATCATTGCTGAATGGATACAAAGGATTGTAGGTGTTATCAGGGACAAATTTATTTCCCTTCCAGGTAAAATTGTTTTTTACCGGCATATGCAGTTTGATGTAACGGCGATTGTCTTCACCAAAAACTTCTACTTGGTCTGAAAGGGGAGTTACGGTATACGTTTTACCCGGCTGCCAGGGCTGGGTGCCGGTAGAGTCACTCAGGTATGTGAAAATGCGGTAGGCGGGTCTTCCTTCGTTATCGGTTATCTGAGCATCCACTACATGCTTCACCTGGTATTTGCGGATCTCCACATCACGGCCAAAATTGGTGAACACCATGGAGTCAAGCCGGTAAGTGATGTATTTACCAACCGCCGCCGGCCGGTAGTCGTTCACATTATCGGTGACAAAAGTTTCTTTCTCGTCATCGCAGGAAACAAGAAAAAGAGCGGCAAAAGCTGCCAGTAATAAACGGGGAGAAATCAAGAATTTCATAAGCGGTTTTTCCAGATTCAGTGAATTAAATTTTAGATATTGACAGTATTCACAGGGACTTAGCTGCCTTTTTGCCTGCAGCATGAACATTTAAAGCTACAAACAAAAAGCGGGGAAACATAATTTCCCCGCTTTATAACGTCTATTTTTGCTCTTTATTGCCTGATTTTAAACGAGTTCACCTCTTTGTATTATCCCGCCCCCTATCACATCATCCCCTTCATAAAACACAGCACTCTGGCCTGGGGCAATTCCTTTTACATGCTCATAAAACCGGACTTTCATTGAGCCATTTTCAGGGTATAAATTTGATAGAGCACCCTTATCCTTATAGCGGATTTTGGTTGTGGCTTCCATTCCTGGTGTGATCATTTTATATTTGATCATATTAACCCTCCCTACAAGCATTTCGTTCTGTTCCAGGTCTTCTTCATCTCCAAGCATTACGGTGTTTTGTTCCGGGTCAATTTTAGTAACAAATACGGGTTTACCTAATGCAATTTCAAGGCCCTTTCGCTGTCCGATAGTATAAAACGGGTAGCCCTTATGTTTGCCTAATATTTTTCCATGCTTATCAATAAAATTACCACCGGCTACTTTTTCTTCCAATCCTTCCACTCTTCTTTTCAGGAATCCGCGGTAATCATTATCCGGCACAAAACAGATCTCATAGCTCTCATGTTTTTTCGCCAGCTCAGGATAGCCATAGTCGAGGGCCATTTGCCTGATCTCGGTTTTGCGGTAGGGCCCGAGTGGTAATAATGTCCGGCTAAGCAAATCCTGCTGAAGCCCCCACAGTACATAGCTTTGATCTTTGGTATCATCAACGGCTTTGCTTACTACATAGCGACCATTATCATGCTGCCTTATTTTGGCATAGTGGCCGGTGGCAATGAATTCGCAGCCCAGCGCATCAGCTCTCTTAAGCAGAGCTCTCCATTTGATATGCGTATTACACAACACACAGGGATTGGGTGTCCGGCCCGCCAGGTATTCTTCCACGAAATTCTCAATCACAAAATCACCAAATTCATCCCTGATATCAAGAATATAATGGGCAAAGCCATGCTCCACTGCGGCTTGTCTTGCATCGTTGAAGGAATCCAGGTTGCAGCAGCCGGTTTCCTTCTTACTGCCCCCGCTGGCGGCATAATCCCATGTTTTCATAGTAATGCCCACAACTTCATAGCCTTGCTCATTCAGCATTAATGCCGTAACGGTACTATCGATACCGCCGCTCATCGCCACTAAAACTTTTCCTTTACGGCTCATGGTTATCTAAAAATTAGCCTGCAAATATACGTGGAACCGGTGGCTTGGTTTGTTACGCAAAAGGATAAAAAAGTCAAAGGAATGGTGGCAAAATTGACTTTTGTGAATGATCAGCCATTTGTTAGTCTCAATTTGCAAATGCACAATGGGTTACATAAAAAAATGCCACCAGAAGGTGGCATTTTTTTAGCAAAAAACAGAAACTAGTTTTCAAGTTTAAAGTTATTATCATCCGCATACTTTTTTTGTGCGGTTTGCATATCCTTGATGGCTTTGTCTTTATCGTTTACTATTTTCATTACATCCTGTATCACTTTATCTCTTTCCTCGGCAGATGGGGCTTTGCCGTAATTTTTGTAACCGGTATACAGGCTCTTCATGAACTCAAAATAGCGGAGGGCAGCAGACTTGAATTCTTCAGCACCTTTGGCCTTTGGAGCTTTCATGGCTTTAATTTCCTTTACTTTTTCTTCTATCAGGCTTTCCATTTTTTCGCCTACGATGGCAATACTGTCAAACTGCTCAGCAGCATTATATCGCTCAACGGCATCTTCGGTTTTTTCAATGTCGGTGATCAGGCTTCTTTCTTTTTTTACGATATCCTGGCTGAACTGGAAGGCGGCCTTTTTAGAACCACAGGCAGTGAGCAAAGCGGCCGCCATCACTACTGCAAAAAGTTGCTTTCGCATAAACAGGTTTTTGGGTTGATGATTTTGATTGATGTTGGCCAACAAATTAAGGATTATTTCTTGTTCGACAGCAATTTGCCCCCGATTCTGTAATTTCCTCGTTCAATCACATCACTTTATGAAGAAATTTTTAATTGGTTGCTGGTTCTTATTATCAGTACAGTTGCTTTCGGCACAGGATATAAAATATTTCCTGCCTGATTCAGTTAGTTACAATCCTGCTGTTCCCCAACCCAGGGAGATTATTTACCACGAAGTGGGGGAATGGCATGTCACACATGACCGGTTGGTCAATTATATGAAAGCAGTGGCATCAGCTGCCCCGGACCGGGTAAAACTGGAAACGATGGGACTCAGCTATGAAAATCGTCCACAGGTTTTACTGATTATCACATCGAAAAACAATCATGCAAACCTCGAGCAAATAAGGCAGCAGCATGTGCAGCTGACAGACCCGTCAAAATCTGCTTCACTGAATATTGAAAAAATGCCTGCTGTCGTCTGGATCGGTCATTCCATCCATGGAAATGAACCCAGCGGTGCTAACGCATCTTTGCTTAGCGCTTATTATTTGGCAGCTGCACAAGGCAAACAGATTGATGAACTGCTGGAAAATGTGGTCATTCTTTTCGATCCATCATTCAATCCTGATGGCTTGCAGCGTTTCTCCACCTGGGCAAACCAGCACAAGAGTAAGAACCTGGTAAGCGACCCCAATTCAAGGGAGTTTAATGAAGTGTGGCCCGGCGGCCGATTCAATCATTACTGGTTCGACCTGAACCGTGATTGGTTGCCTGCAGTGCATGTAGAAAGTCAGAACCGGTTGAAATGGTTTCATCTCTGGAAGCCCAATATCCTTACCGACCATCATGAGCAGGGAAGTAATGCTACATTCTTTTTTCAACCCGGTGTTCCTTCGAGGGTCAATCCACTAACGCCTGAAAAAAATAAAGATCTTACTGCCAAACTTGGAAAGTTTCATGCTCAGTTCCTTGATCGTATTGGCTCCTTGTATTTTACCAAAGAAGCGTATGATGATTTTTATTATGGAAAAGGATCAACCTACCCGGATATAAATGGCGCTATCGGAATTTTATTTGAGCAGGCTTCTTCAAGGGGGCATTTGCAGGAGACATCCAATGGCCTGCTTAGTTTTCCGGCTACGATCAAAAATCAGTTCGTTACCACTTTGTCCACTTTGGAAGGTGCCAAAGTGTTGCGAAAAGAGTTTCTCGAATACCAGCGGGATTTTTACAAAGAAGCTGCTGCCCGTGCCGCTGCTTATGCTGTAAAGGGATATGTGTTTGGCGATAAGAATGATCCAGCCAAAACATTTCATTTTGCTGAAATGCTGAAGCGCCACCAGATTCAGCTAAATACAGTGCCCGATAACTTGAGCGATGCAGCTTTTGATAAAGGCAGCTCTTATGTTGTTTCGCTCAATCAGCCGCAGCACAGTCTGATCAGGGCCATTTTTGATAAAACATTCGAGTATAAGGACAGTTTGTTTTATGATATCACATCATGGACCATGCCCCTGGCTTTTGGTCTGCCCTATAAAGAAATTACAACACCGGGTTTTGCTATGGGTGAAAAGTTAGAGGAGTCAAAAGCGCCAAAACAATCCATCAGCGGAGGCCGCAGCCAATATGCTTACTTAATACAATGGGAAGA
The DNA here is from genome assembly GCA_044229985.1 of Chitinophagaceae bacterium. GTDB lineage: Bacteria > Bacteroidota > Bacteroidia > Chitinophagales > Chitinophagaceae > JJ008. The sequence goes on along the minus strand of JBGARY010000007.1, from coordinate 96,345 downwards.
TTTGTATGCTCCTGCTGCATTGAATGAATTACTGAACGCAGGTATCCTGGCAAAAGTGGCCACCAATGATTTTGAAATGCCGGTTGCTGGTGTTTTGAGAAAGTTTAATTACGGCACTATACTTATTCCGGTTAAGCTGCAGCAGGATGGCAGCGAAACGTTGTTTGCCAAATTGAGTGCTGTTACAGAAAAATACCGGCTGAAAACATTTGCCGTAAGCAGTGGTAATGCTGCCAGTGGAAGCGATCTGGGTAGTAGCAGGTTTGTTACTATTACCAAACCATCTGTAGCAATGATCGCCGGTCCGGGAGTGAATGCAACCGATGCCGGAGAAGTATGGCACCTGCTGGATCAGCGGATGAATATGCAGGCTACACACCTGGAACCAACAATGTTCAACCGGATCAGCCTTAACCGTTACAATACACTGATCATGGTAGGCGGCAGTTATAGTGAGATCAACAAAGAAAAACTAAAAGCTTGGGTGCAGGCAGGAGGTACATTGATTTTGACTGAAGAAGCAGTAAGCTGGGCCGCACAAAATGGCATCAGCGATGTGAAGTTCAAAAGAGCAAAGCAGCCTGTTGACAGCACCAAAAAGCTCAACTACCTTGACCGGGAGCAATTGGACGGGGCACAGCAGGTAAGGGGTGCCATCTTCGGAGCAGAAATAGACAAAACGCATCCATTGTCCTACGGGTATACAGCCAATACGGTGAGTCTGTTCAAGTCTAACAAAGTATTCATGGAGAAAAGCAAGAACCCTTATGCTACACCTTTTTATTACGGGGCTAAACCGTTGCAAAGCGGATGGGTAAGTAAAGAAAATGCAGATGCTATTAAGAATTCAGCAGCAGTAGTGGTGAATACACTCGGCAGCGGCAGGATAATTAATATCGCCGACAACCCCAACTTCCGGGCCTTTTGGCTGGGAGGCAGCAAACTGTTTATGAATGCCATCTTTTTCGGCCGGATCATAGATGCGGCCAGCGGCCGTATAGATGAGTTTCAAAGTTTAAGCAGGTCTGAATAAATGTTGATATGTTAGACAAATATTTTTGGGTAAATAGATTATTTTCGACCTCTTAATTAATTACGTCATCTTAAAATTTGAGCACTATGATTAAAATGCAAGTTATTGGCCGTCTTGGAAAAGACTGTGTAGTAAACACAGTAAACGGAAAGAATGTAATCAACTTCACCGTTGCCCATTCTGAAAAGTATAAAGACAGCCAGGGGAATTTACAGGAGAAAACTATTTGGGTGGATTGCGCCTATTGGACCGATCGTACAGCTGTTGCCCAGTACCTTACAAAAGGAACACAGGTTTATGCTGAAGGTCAGCCCGAAGCAAGATCTTTCCAGCGCAATGATGGCACACCCGGCGCCTCTCTCTCACTAAGAGTAAGAGAAGTACAATTGTTGGGTGGCCGTAGCGACAGCGGAACCGGCGGTGGTTCTTACCAGCAGCCTGCTTCTACTTCTTCTCCGTCCAGTAATATTCCTTCAGCCAGTGATATTACAGAGCCGGTGGATGATCTGCCGTTCTAAAACTGCAACTCTTAAGATTGAAATGATTTTAGGATACAATCAATGCCCTGCTTCGGCAGGGCATTTTTATTTTCATCAGTGAATTATGTAATTTGTCGTTATGAAGCGCATCTGTTTAACCCTTGCTTTTTTTTCCCCCGTTTTGATGTTTGCTCAAAGGCAGGTCAGGTCTATAGAGACTGATGTGCTGGTGATTGGCGCAGGTGCAGGGGGAACGGCTGCTGCTATTCAATCTGCCAGGCTCGGTGCCCAAACAATTTTAATCGAACCAACGACTATGCTAGGCGGCATGCTTACTGCGGCGGGAGTAAGTTGCACGGATGGAAATGATCAGTTACCCAGCGGCCTGTGGGAAAAATTCAGACAAGTTTTATACAAACATTACGGAAGGAAACGCCTTAATACCGGTTGGGTAAGCAATACCAATTTTGAACCCAAGGTTGGCGACAGCATATTTAAAGCATGGGCAGCCACTGAAAAAAAACTGAATGTTTATTACGGGTACGAATTTGAATCTGTACAAAAAACCGGAAGCAAAGTAACCGGTGCCACACTGAGAAAAAGAGATAATTCCGAGGCCTTAAAAATAAAAGCAAAAGTGGTGATTGACGGTACAGAACTGGGTGATGTGTTTGCTGCTGCCGGGGCTGCTTATGATTTAGGTATGGATGACCCTGCTATCAGTGGTGAAAAAGAAGCAAGAGAACAAAATAACATCATTCAAGACCTTACCTGGGCAGCAATATTAAAAGATTATGGTCCTTCGGCTGATAAAACCATTGCAAAGCCGGAAGCATATGATCCTCAGAAATTTTATTGCACCTGCACTGACGCTCCCTGCAATGACAAGCCCTGGAATGGTGATAAATTCAAAATGCTGAATTATGGCAAGTTGCCGAGAAGCCCGGGTGCCACACAGGATAAGTATATGCTCAACTGGCCGCCTTTTGGCAATGATATTTATTTGAATGTAGTGGAAGACAATTACGAAATGCGACGTAAGAAGTACGAAGAAGCAAAGCAACACACCCTGGGTTTTATTTATTTTATGCAAACAGAATTAGGAATGAAAAATATCGGGCTTGCTGATGATGAACTGGATGGCGGCATGGCCCTGATTCCTTATAACCGGGAAGGTAGAAGAGTAAAAGGAGTGGTTAGGATGAATATCAACCATATCAAAAATCCGTATGATAATACTTTGTACAGAACGGGTATATCTGTAGGAGATTACCCGGTGGATCATCATCATGCCCGCTACCCGGGTAAAGTGCCGGAGATAGAATTTCCACCTATTCCTGCCTATAATATTCCGATGGGAACATTGATACCGGAGAAAATTGATGGGCTCATCGTATGTGAAAAAGGAATTTCGGTGACTAATATTGTAAATGGTACTACCCGATTGCAACCAGTTGTTCTATTAACCGGGCAAGCAGCAGGGGTGCTGGCAGCCAAAACAGTTCAGTTGAAAAAGAAAGTAAGAGAAGTGCCGGTGAGAGTGGTACAGGAGGAATTGCTCAAAGCAAAAGCTTATTTGATGCCTTTTACAGATGTAAAACCCGATGACCCCCATTGGGAAGCATTACAAAAAGTGGGTGCTACGGGTATATTAAAAGGAGTGGGAAAAGCAGAAGGTTGGGCGAATAAGATATTTTTTTATCCGGATAGTTTGGCTAATGGTACTGAGTTTTCTTCGGGTATGATTAAATTCGGCCGATACTTCAGAAGCTATCATCGTATGTCAAGACCATCGAACGAAATAAGTTTAAATAATTGTTTGACATTCTTTAAACGATTGAGACCATTTGTAAAATCTTCAACCTTGTTATCTATTCAAAAGGCAGAAGATTTCAAAGATCATTGGTTTGTGTGGGGTTTAAAAGACTTTGATCCGAGTCGAGCAATAACAAGAAGAGAACTATGTGTTATATTAGACAAGTGTATCTTACTTTTCGGCAGTAAAAACCTTCCTATGGATATCCAGGGTAAAATGGGTTTTAAATACAGTGAATTTTAAACATGAGAAAACATTTTTTTATTGCCGGCTTATTGTTATTAACTCACTCAGCTATTTCTCAAAAAGACTGGCAACTCGCCATCCAAACATGGACTTTCCATAAATACAGTTTTTTGGAATCGGTAGATAAGGCAGACAGTCTTGGTGTGAGAGAACTGGAAGTGTATCCTGGCCAGAAAGTGGGAGGAGAGATACCCGGTGTGTTTAGTTTTACATTGGATAAGGATGCCCGGGACAAACTAAAGCAATACCTGCATTATAAAAAGATCAGGGTGGTGGCATTGGGAGTAATCGATAAATACTATTACAATAAAGATAACCTGGAAAAATTCTTTGAGTTTGCAAGGTATATGAACATTCCATTCATCACAGCAGAACCGGAATGGGAAGACCTGGACGAATTCAACCGTTTGGCTGCAAAGTATAAAGTGAAAGTGGCTTTGCATTGCCACCCTAAACCATCCAGTCATTACTGGCATCCTGATTCAACGGCGAAAGCGATGAAAGGAAGAAAAAATATTGGCGCATGGCCGGATATTGGTCACTGGGCAAGAAATGGTGTTGATATACAAGAAGCATTGACAAAAGTGAAAGCCAAATTATGGGGTCTGCACCTGAAAGATGTGGAAGTGTTTAATAATGTTAAAGCTTCGGATGTGTTATTTGGGAAAGGCGTATGTGATATTCCTTCAGTGATGATACAATTACAGCAGATGAATTTCAAAGGAGTGCTTTCCATGGAATACGAAGCAAACGAGGATAGTAATATGGAAGATATGCGTTACAACAAGAATTTTATAGATAGTTTATTAAGGCAACTTTTGCAGAAGCTGCAGCTCAAACAATAAGCCTCTTTTATCTTTTTTAAGCAGATCGGCTATGAAAAACAGGAGAAAATTTTTGAAACAGTTTGCTGCAGCATCATTAGCTGCACCGCTGGCTTCTTATGCTGCCATTAGTGACGAAGAAATACAGAAGCGCATCATTCCATACGAAAAAAATTATTCCGCCTTTGATGATATTCATGTTGCTATCATAGGCTTTGGTATTATGGGAAGCCGTAATGCAAAGACAATTTTACAAATACCGGGAATAAAACTAAAGGCAGTCTGTGATCTGTACAAAGGCCGCCTGGAAAGGGCAAAAGAGTTGTATGGCAATGATCTGTTCGTTACACAGTCATACCAGGATGTTTTGAACAGAAGTGATATTGATGCTGTCATCATCTGTACCAGCGACCAATGGCATGATAAAATTTCCATTGATGCTATGCGAAAAAGGAAGGCGGTGTATTGCGAAAAGCCGATGGTTCACCAGTTGAACCAGGGTTGGGAAGTAATAAATGTGCAAAAGCAAACAGGTGTGTTGCTTCAGGTGGGTAGTCAAAGAGTAAGCAGCATTGCGTATGCAGAAGCGAAAAAATTTTACAAAGCCGGTGAGATTGGGCAACTGAATTGCATTGAAGCATCTTTTGACAGGCACACGGCTCTCGGTGCATGGCAATATACTATGCCGCCTGATGCGTCAGCAGACACCATAGCCTGGAAAAAATATTTTAAATCTTCCTCCAACCTGCCATTTGATGCCAAACGGTTCTTCTGGTGGCGTAATTATAAAGAATACGGAACAGGTGTTGCTGGCGATCTCTTTGTTCATCTGTTATCAGGTATTCATTTTCTTACCGATTCAACCGGGCCATCGAGAATCTTTGCCACAGGCGATCTTAGTTACTGGAAAGATGGCCGTAATGTGCCCGATGTGATGACGGGTGTAATGGAATACAAAGCCACCAAAGAACATTCGGCTTTCCAGGTATTATTGAAAGTGAACCTGGCCAGTGGTGCTGAAAAAGTAGAAAGCGGCAAAGTAAAATTCTATGGCACGGAGGGGGTGATTGATTTTGGCTGGAATGATTTTACGATATACCGTAACAAGTTCCCTTCTTTTCCCAATATTGGCGGATGGGATGCACTGGATACTTATCCCGAAGCCATGCAGCGGGAGATCATGAAAAGTTATAAGCAAAAGTATCCGCAGTCGGAAGGTTTGCAGGCGGATGCCAAACCCATACGGTTTATGGCGCCGGAAGGATATGATGACCGCTTTGATCATTTTGTCAACTTCTTTGAATCGGTAAGGAATGGGAAACCGGTCGTAGAAGATGCCAGCTTTGGCTTCCGTGCTGCTGCACCTTGTTTGGCTTGTAATGAAAGTTATTTTCAAAGGAAGGTTATTAACTGGGACCCGGTCAGGATGAAACTTCTTTGATTTTTGAAATCCAAAAGCCCCCTTTAGGGGGTTGGGGGTTATCTTTGCCCAATGCCAGAACAACTGTTTTCTTACCAGCAATTATTCGATTATTCAAAAAATATTTTTCAAAAAATCGGCTGCTCACCTGGGCATGCTGATACAGCTGCCAAAACCTTACTGTCTGCTGATCTTCGTGGAATTGATTCACATGGTATTGCCCGCCTCAGCGGATATGTACGATTATGGGAAGTAAAACGAGTCAATGCAACACCTGATATTAAGATCATACATGAAACTCCTTCGACTGCGGTGATAGATGGTGACAGCGGATTAGGATTGGTAGTAGCGCCTTTTGCGATGCAGATCGCTATTGAAAAAGCAAAGCAAGTGGGTACTGGTTGGGTAAGTGTACAAAACAGCAATCATTTTGGTATTGCCGGGTATCATGCAATGATGGCACTGGAGCATGATATGATTGGAATGGCGATGACCAATGCCAGTCCCTTAGTAGCACCTACTTTCTCTATTGACAAAATGCTTGGTACCAATCCTATTTGTGTGGCTGCCCCGGCAGGAAATGAACCTCCCTTTGTAGCTGATCTTGCTACCACCACTGCGGCCAATGGCAAGCTGGAAATATTGCAACGAAAAAATGCAGATACGCCTTTGGGCTGGGTGCAGGATACCGAAGGCAATCCATCCACGGATGCAAATATTTTAAAGAAAGGCGGAGCATTACTGCCGCTGGGTGGCGACAGGGAACATGGTTCTCACAAAGGATATGCTTTGGGTGCTATTGTAGATATTTTTTCAGCCTTGCTGAGCGGAGCAAACTATGCACCATGGGTGCCGCCGTTTCCTGCTTATGTGCCTATGCCGGCACAACAACCGGGCAAAGGAATTGGTCATTTTCTCGGTGCTATGCGCATTGATGCTTTCAGGCCGGCTGACGATTTCAAAAAAGATATGGATCACTGGATACAGGGATTCCGGAAATGCAGAACTATTCCTGGAGAAGAAAAAGTGCTGGTGCCGGGTGACCCGGAGAGGGAATTTGAAGCAGATAGAAGTAAAAACGGGATACCATTGCTGGATGCTGTTGTGGATGATTTAGAGAAATTAGCTGAACGGTTATCAGTAACTTTATAAATAGAAATGGGAAAAGTATTCGCAATAATATTTATCATTATATTTTTTTTCTCTTGTGGTAGGAAGAGTGGAGATGTATTATTGCCGAGGACGCAAAATGACAGTGTTTATATAAAATCCTTTTTTGTATTAGATTCTTCGAGGAGCAATTATAGAGATACCGTATTGAAATTTTACTTTGAATATGATGCGAACAAAAGAATTAGTCAGATAAGAGAATTTCGTTGGGAAGATGCAACAAATAATTTTAAATTCTCATCTGAGGTAAATTTTTCTTATCAGGGTTTAGATACGCTGCCTTCCATGTTACTTACAACTATCCGTTACAATTCAGTATTATATGACACTATTTATTTAACTTATAGTAATGGACGGATAATTAGAGATTCTTCTGCTTATGGAATTCCAGGAAGCCCTAAGTCATATGTTTTATTTAATTTTCGCCAGTTAAATAGCAATGTTTTTGAATCTAATTTTATTGATTCAGTAAACGGCTTTGTGGCTTATAGGGAAAGAGCCTATTCATTTGTAAATTGGCAAAATGGTAACTTATTAAGCGAACGAGATACATTTGGATTTGATACTCCTCCAACAGGGTTTGCGCAAAGTATGGATTATACATATGATCAGAGGCCCAATCCTTTAAGGAGAGCTTTCTTGAATTTCCCTTCACTGCCTTTTAATTCTAGGGCACTCACAATGGCACATGGTAATTGGTATTTGAAATTTTTTGCAAATAGTTCTACAAATAATATACTAACGGAACTTTACAATCCCGGAAATGATCTTGTTTCTTGGAATTACACATACGGCTCAAATGGTATGCCTCAGAAAGCTATTAGGTACACAGGAACTGCAAATAGCTGGACTAGTATTTTTAAGGTTTATTATTATTACACTAGTTTTTAGCAACTAAATATTAATACTCCTTGTATCTTTGTCGCCTTGCTTGCTCAATCTTAAATCCTTAAAAATCTCGGGAGGGGGGACAAACATGAAAGTCATGAAGTTTGGCGGCACCAGTGTAGGTAAGCCAGAACGTATGCATCACATTGTAAAGCTGGTAACCAAAGAGGCAGAAAAAGAACCGGCTATCGTTGTATTATCAGCATTGTCAGGCACAACGAATGCCCTGGTAGAAATCGGGGAACTGATAGCTAAAGGCGACCGCAGCGGCGCCAAACAGGCAATTGACAAACTGGAGGCACATTACCAGGTATTTCTCACAGAACTCGTAAAAAAAGAAGCTGCTGTTGCGAAAGCAAAAGCAATTATCGCCGAGCATTTTGAATTCCTGAATATTATTCTCAAGATATCTTTCAGCGAGGCACTGAGTAAAGACATACTGGCACAAGGCGAATTGCTTTCCACTAAATTATTCTGTGCTTACCTGGAAGAGCAGGGGATTGATCACCTGCTCTTGCCTGCTTTGGAATTTATGACGATTGACAGCTATGATGAGCCACAGATTGGCAGTATCAAAGTAAAGCTTTCACAAATTTTGCAGCAGCATAAGACTAAGAAATTATTTGTTACACAAGGCTATATCTGCCGTAATGCAAGGGGCGAGGTAGATAATCTCAAAAGAGGAGGAAGTGATTATTCGGCCTCATTGATCGGAGCCGCTATCAATGCTTCTGTTTGTGAGATATGGACGGATATTGATGGTATGCACAACAATGATCCCCGGGTGGTAAAGAAAACAGTCCCTATAGAGCAGATGAGTTTTGATGAGGCAGCCGAGCTGGCTTATTTCGGGGCTAAGATCCTTCATCCGGCTTCTATCTGGCCGGCACAAACTTATAAGATACCAGTGAGGTTGCTGAATACCATGCAGCCGGAAGCCAAAGGCACACTTATTACTGAAGAAGCTGGCAGTGTAGGGGTAAAGGCGGTGGCGGCAAAAGATAATATCATTGCCATTCGTATCAAGAGCAGCCGGATGTTGCTGGCTTATGGTTTCCTGCGGAAGATTTTTGAAGTGTTTGAAAAATACCGCACACCTATCGATATGATCACTACTTCTGAGGTGGCCGTTTCTTTGACTATTGACAATGATGCAAACCTGAAAGAGATACTGAAAGAACTGGAACCATTCGGTACAGTGGAGGTGGACAAGAACCAGACGATTATTTCTGTTGTAGGTAATGAAATATCCCGGACAGAAGATATGGTTAAAAAGCTATTCGGTTCTATTGTGAATATCCCAGTTCGTATGGTGAGCTATGGTGGCAGTCCGCATAATATTTCTTTGCTGATTTCGGCTGAGTATAAAACAAAAATGTTGCAGCAATTAAATAAAGGTATGTTTGGGCTTGACTAATATTTATACTAACAGTTGAGAGAATGCGGGAATAAACATTTGTTAATGTAATTTTAGTCACAAGAAATAAAATTGTCAGTCGTTACATTTATCAAATAATCACACCTCAATGCGATTTTTTTCCGTGCTGCTGGCTGGTTTCCTTATAATGTCAATTAATGGATGGGAGACTGACTTTGAAGCGGCAAAACAAAAGGCTAAAACAGAACATAAACTAATCCTGCTGAGTTTTTCAGGTTCTGATTGGTGTGTGCCTTGTATCCGCCTGCATAAAGACCTGTTAGAGCAACCTGCTTTTATCAATTTTGCAGATAGTAATCTGGTCATGGTAAAGGCTGATTTCCCCCGGCTAAAAAAGAACCAACTCGCAAGAGACCAGCAAAGAAGAAATGAGCAATTGGCCGATTTATATAACCCTCGAGGAATTTTTCCATTAACCATCCTGCTTGATCCTGAGGGTAAAATTCTTCGCAGTTGGGAGGGGAACCCTGAACTTACCCCCGTTCAATTCATTGGTCAGATAAAAGCTGTAGGAGATGGAACAAAGTAAACCCCTGACAATATCGTCCCGGGTTTTTAAAAGAGTGCTCAGGCTCATGGGCAATCGCTTTGAAATTACAGTCACAAATACTTCCGAAGAAAAAGCTCACCAACATATAGACGCTGCTGTCAACGAGATCAGCAGAATTGAAAAGCTCCTCACAACATTTTCCGATTCTAGTCAGACTAATCTCATCAACCAATTTGCCGGTATCAAACCTGTTCAGGTAGACCGGGAAGTTTTTGACCTTATAAGCCGTTCCAAAAAAATTTCTGCTCTTACCCAGGGAGCATTTGATATTACTTATGGCTCTGTAGATAAAAGCCTCTGGAATTTTGACAGGACAATGACCTCGCTTCCTGACGCTGCCACTGCCAGGAAGATGGTGCGGCTCATCAACTACCAGAATGTGATACTGGATAAAGAAAACAGTACTGTTTTTCTTAAAGAAAAAGGTATGCGGATTGGATTTGGCGGCATTGGGAAAGGATATGCAGCTGAAATGACCAGAATACTTTTGAAGGAAAGAGGTGTAGAAAGCGGAATCGTAAATGCTTCCGGTGATCTGACCGCATGGGGTGTTCAGCCCAATGGAAAACCGTGGACTATTGGTATTGCTGATCCGGATGCTGCCCGTCATCCTTTTTCTTTTTTGGATATTACCGACATGGCAATTGCTACATCCGGCAATTATGAAAAGTATGTAGTGATAAATGGGAAACGATATTCACATACAATTGATCCGAAGACAGGTTTACCCGTAAGTGGTATTAAGAGTGTAACGATTATCAGTCCTAATGCAGAGATCGCTGATGCCATGGCAACGCCTGTCATGATCATGGGTAAACAAGCAGGTTTGGATATGATCAACCAGGTTAAAGGACTTGCCTGTATTATAATTGATGACAATGGTAAAATATTTACTTCAAAAAACATAAACCTGAAATGAAAAAGAAACCACATGGCCTGAATGCAACGGGTATTACTGTAGCTGCTTGCATTGCCATTACAGGAGTTGTTTCCTGTACTACAGTAAAAGAGTATCAGAAGAATAAATTAAATGATGGAGAGATGACATTAAGTTCCCGAAAAGTTGAGAAAACGGAGATGAGTTTCCAGACTTATAGGGAGGGTGCATCGGGTGCAAATGGTGGTAAGACAGGCGGCGGTTGCGGCTGTAATTAATTATTTCATTATCTAAATTACCGGAATGAAAAAAATATGTTTATCAGTTGCAGGAATATTCCTGTTACTATTTTCCGCATTTGCACAGACTTCCACACCGGATTCAAGTCAATATAAAAGCAGGAAGCTGACTTTTGAAGAGGCTAATCTTGTTTCCAGCTACTACCGTCAGGACGGTAACAATTCGGCTGTAACAGGTGGACTTGGTACAGAAAAGCTAAATGATTTTTCAAATACCTTTGATGTAAAGTTTACAAAATGGGGGAAGAAAGATCTCAAGCATACTTTCGACCTAGAAGTTGGTATTGACCATTATACATCTGCTTCTTCGGATAATGTGAACCCGCAGACAATATCCGGCGCTTCTTACGCAGACACCCGTATTTATCCTTCAGTGAACTGGTCGGCAGAAAATGAGAAAAAGGGAACCACTATCGGTGCAGGATTATCTTTTTCTACTGAATTCGATTACCAGTCAGTGGGTATTAATGCAATTTTTGGTAAAAAGACAAATAACCGTAATGGCGAGTTTATAGCAAAGGCACAGGCTTATTTTGACCAGGTTAAATACATTCTGCCTGTGGAGTTGCGTACAGGAGGCGGTGGCAATCCGGGAGATGATGAAGAAGACGATTACCCTTCTAAATCCAGAAATTCATTCAGCGGGTCATTGTCATACTCACAAATTGTCAATCAGCGGCTGCAACTGATGGTTATTGCAGACCTGGTTTATCAGCAAGGCTACCTTGGCTTACCCTTTCACCGGGTTTACCTGAATAACAGCAGTGTAGCAGTAGAAAACCTTCCAGATACAAGATTGAAAATACCGCTTGGTTTCAGGGCAAACTATTTCCTGGGTGATAAAGTTGTATTGCGAAGTTTTTACAGGTATTACTATGATGATTGGGGACTTAATGCACATACAGTTCAGTTTGAATCTTCCGTTAAAGTAACTCCGTTCTTTTCTTTAACTCCGTTTTACCGGTATTACACCCAATCGGCTGTTGATTATTTTGCTCCTATATATGTACATAAACAATCAGACCAGTATTTTACAAGTAACTATGATCTTTCAAAGTTCAACAGTAATTTTTTTGGAGGAGGTTTCAGGATATCTCCCCCCAAGGGTGTATTTGGGATCAAGCGGCTAAGTATGCTGGAACTTCGTTATGGACATTATTCGAGGTCCAATGGGCTGAAATCTGACATTATTTCAATAAACCTAAAGTATAAATAACCATTTAGAATCTTATAAGTAAAGCCGGTATTGAACTGCCGGCTTTACTATTTACATTGCATTTCTGAAAGGAAGCTTAGTCAATATGTTCTAAATCTTCTTCTTCACCACCCAAAGTATAAATGGCGATTGCTCCGTTACCTCCATTAAATCCACCAAAGAAGGGAGTTTTAATGACTTTTATTATTGCAATGTCTGCTGTATTTAATGAATTAAGGTAATCGAGCGGAACGGACATTTCATCTACATACACACCTGGAACACCTCCGCGGATGACGGGAATTTTGGCTCCTGATTTTGATTTATACACCTGCAGTCCGGCAACCCGTCCCTCCAGCCAGTCAAGGACATTCAGCCAGGCCCTTGCACCCATATTATTGGCTACATCAATAATGGTTCCCTCAGTGCTTTGAAATAAGCCACTGCAATAAAGATCGTTTAGTTCCTGTGAGAGGTTAAAAGGACGATCTGCACCTTTGTAAGATTGTGCAGAAACAGTGAGTGAGAATAAACTGCTAAGAAAAATTATTACAATCCGTTTCATAACCATACCCTCCTGTATGTAAGTTACGACGAATTGCTGTTAGGGGATAGTTAAGAAAACTGAGAAGCCCTGCCATGCAGGGCTTCTCAGTGAATAATTAAGTTCAAAAATGTTGCTTTTAAATTATCAGCAGGGCATCGCCATAGCTGAAGAACCTGTATTTATCCTTGATGGCTTTTTTATAAGCCTCCATGGCTAGTTCGTAGCCGGCAAATGCGCAGGTCATGATCAGCAGGCTGGTCTTTGGCAGATGAAAATTGGTAACCAGCGAGTCCGCAATGTTGAATTCATACGGAGGATGAATGAACATATTGGTCCAGCCTTCAGATGGCTTCAGTAATTTTTGAGCAGTAAAGGATGATTCCAATGCCCGCATGGTCGTAGTGCCGATAGAGCAAATACGGTGACCATATTCTTTGGCCCTGTTTACAATTTTACAAGCCGTTTCGTCAATATGATAATATTCTGCGTCCATTTTGTGCTTGCTCAGGTCTTCCACTTCAATAGGGCGGAAGGTGCCAAGCCCTGTATGCAGTGTTACTTCTGCAAAACGGACACCCTTAATCTCCAGACGTTTTATCAGCTCACGACTAAAATGCAAACCGGCTGTTGGAGCGGCAACTGCGCCTTCATGCTTGGCATATACCGTCTGATACCTTTCTTTGTCCTCTTCGTCTGGTTTGCGTTTAATGTATTTGGGTAAAGGGGTTTCACCCAGTTTTTCCAGTTGTGCACGGAAATCTTCTTCACTTCCTTCCCAGAGGAAACGGATAGTCCGGCCACGGCTGGTAGTATTGTCGATTACTTCTGCCACGAGGTCTTCCTGGTCACCAAAATAGAGTTTGTTGCCAACACGAATCTTCCTTGCGGGATCAACGATGACATCCCAAAGGCGATTAGGCTTGTTCAGTTCACGGAGCAGAAATACTTCAATTTTTGCCCCTGTTTTTTCCTTGCGGCCATACATACGGGCAGGGAATACTTTGGTGTTATTTACTACAAAACAATCCTTGTCATCAAAATAATCCATGATGTCCCGGAAGTGTTTGTTTTCAATTTCACCGGTATGACGGTTAACCACCATCATGCGGGCATCTTCACGTCTTTTGGCCGGGGTTTGGGCGATAAGGTTCAACGGGAGGTCGAAACGGAATTGCGAAAGCTTCATGTGTATTTAGGGTTTATATCAATAGTCGTTGACACAAACCGGGCAGAGAAAATTGCCGGAAGTTGATCCGAAATCCGGCCTTACGGCGCCGGGTTTGGTCAGTGAGACTGTTTATAAGGCGGGCAAAAGTACACTATTCGTGGCCAAAAACCCGTTTATACGTACAGATTATTTTCACATACTGCCGAAGGAGTTAAGTCGCTGACTTTCAAAACTATTTTATGCTTTTCAATGGCCTTCGGCATCTTACTTTTGTTTACACCAAAAATAAAACCCGGCAATAACCGGCATACTATACTATATGAAGCGTATTGCACTTGTTTTTTTCCTGATAACCTTATCCTTTTATTCAGCACATGCCCAGCCTGTCATCAAGGCCAAAAAATATCCCAGCCTGTTGTGGGAAATATCAGGCAAGGGTCTAAAAAAGCCCTCGTACCTGATCGGTACTATGCATGTAAGCAGTAAACTAGCGTTTAACCTGCCTGATTCATTTTATTATGCTATCCGGAATGCCGAAGTAGTGGCTCTGGAAACAAACCCAGAGACATGGCAGGATGACCTGAATAAGTATGATCTGTCCGGAGGAAAATCATATACTGACGGATACAAGTACAGCCTGTATTCATCGATGCCTTCCGATTACCTGTCAATCAACACACTTAAATTTTTTAAATATTACAATAAGATAGAAAAGGCCCTGTATAGCAATCCCTCCACTATCAATAGCTTGCTGTACCGGACTTATGGTAATGAATCCAGTGACTTTGAAGAGGATACTTACCTTGATATGTATATTTTCCAGTGTGGTAAAAAGTGGGGCAAAAAAGTTACCGGTGTGGAAGATTATGGAGAAAGTATGAAACTGATGGCAGAGGCCTATAAAGATGGTGCTAAAGATAAGAACAGGAAGGAAAGAAGCTACGGAGATGCCGGGGATGAGTACAGTGAAGAAAAACTGGAAGAGGCGTATCGCACCGGAAATCTCGACCTCCTGGATTCTATCAATAAATATAACAGTGAATCATCAGCTTTTGATGAAAAATTTTTATACCGACGTAATGAGATACAGGCAAACTCAATTGATTCTATTTTAGCAAGCGGCTCTGTACTGTTTGTTGGTGTGGGTGCCGCACATCTTCCCGGGGAAAGAGGAGTGATTGAGATTCTGCGACGTAAAGGATATAAACTTCGCCCGGTAAAAATGGGAGAGAGGGCCAGCAAAGAAAAAGAACTGGTTGACAAAATAAGAGTGCCAGTAACTTTTCATACTGAATCAGCAGATGATGGTGCTTACAAAGTAGATATACCAGGAACATTTTATAAAATGGGCGACGATGTGGCCCAGGATCAACGGCAATATGCAGATATGGCCAATGGGAGCTACTACATGGTTACAAGGATAATGACCAATGCGTGGATGTGGAATCATAATCCGGAGGAAGTGTATAAGAAAGTAGATAGCCTCCTGTATGAGAATGTGCCGGGAAAAATCATTTCCAAAGCAGCCATTTCAAAAAACGGATACAAGGGATTTGATATCACTAACCGGACCCGCAGAGGCGATTTGCAGCGTTACAATATATTCATCACACCGTTTGAAATCATCTTTTTCAAGATGAGTGGTAATGGGGATTATGTAAAACTGGGTGATGAAGCAAAAAGATTTTTTGGAAGCATTCAATTGAAAGGTTATAAGAATGGGGGAGCATATAAAAAGTATTCACCTCCGTACGGTGGATTTGCAGTTAACCTGCCCCATGAGCCCTACATCGGTAATGATGGAAGCTGGATTTTTGATGCGGAAGACAAAGAGGCCGGAATTAACTACCGTGTACTTCGTTCTGATATTCATAATTACCGCTTTGCAGAGGAGGACAGTTTTGATCTGGGTCTTATGGATGAAAGCTTTATGGCTTCTGATTTTATCGATACACAGTTACTGCGTAAGCAAACAACCTATAATAACTATCCGTCTTTGGATGGTAAGTATAAAGACAAGTCAGGTAAAATTTATTTGACCAGGTTTATCATACAGGGCCCGCATTATTATTCATTGATTGCCTACGGTAAGGAAGAGAAGCCGGTGATGCAGCAATTTTTGAATTCATTCGAGTTGAAACCGTTGGTCTATAGTAATACAAAAGAGCACAAGGATACTTCACTTTATTATACAGTTACCACTCCTTATTTTCCAAAAGAAGAAAAGATAAAAATTGAAGTAAAGGAGTACAACTATTTTGGTGGAGATGAGGAAGAGGAAGAAGAGTCGGAAGATGACCTTTTGGAGAGCGGGGCATACCGTAATAAGATCATTGCCAACGATACTACCGGGGAGAAAATATTTATTTCTTTCTACCGGTCGCCCAGGTATTATTATGTAAAAGACAGCGCAAAGCTGGACCTGGACAATCAGCTTTCGGTGCAAGGCTCCTTGCAAGGTGATTCTAATTGGGTGGTGCGTTGGAAGAATAAATCTGAATTATCGAATAAATTCAAAGTTTGGGAAGCTATTATTAGTGAAAAGGGCAGCAGCAGGATGGTTCATTCCAAAGCCTTTTATAAAGACGGGATCGGTTTTTCTTTAATGCGGCAGTCAGATACTCTTTCGGCTACCAGTGATTTTGTAAAGCAATTTTTTGATTCTTTCACTCCTGCGGATACGCTGAAAGGCATCAACCCTTTTGAAAAAAAATCCAAATTGTTCTTTGAGGACCTGATGAGCAGTGATACGGTACTACGTAAAAGGGCACTCAAGCACATAGGGGATATTGATCTTGATTCCACAGATCTTTCTCAATTAAAAAAAGCAATTGGCTGGCTTAACTGGGAGCAGAAAAAATATCTTGACACAAAGAAGGAGTTTATTAATAAGTTGGGTAGCATCAAGACTGTGGCATCTGCTCAATACCTGAAAGAGCTTTATTATGCGCTGGATGATACTGTTCAGTTACAGTATGCCGTATTGGAAAACCTGTTGCAGCATAAGAATAATTATGCGTATACAATTTTTAAGGATATTGTAAATGCGGAACCACCGGTACTTGATTTTGCCACTACCGATTATTCGCCTTATGAGGCTTTTCGTTATTTGAATTTGTACAGAACGGGTAATTACAGTTTTACCAACGGAAGGTTCCTGGATGAGCTTTCAGATTCTCTGAAGCTGACTAAAACAATTCTTCCTGATCTTCTGCCTTTGCTCAACCTGGAGGATTACAAGAGCAGCATAATGAAGTTGCTGGGGCAAATGGTGGATAGCAACCTCGTTAAGCCCGGAGATTATGAAATGTATTTCAGCAAATTCCTCATTGAGGCCAAACAAGAGTTGAAAAAGCAGGCGATTGCGGAAAAGAAAAAGGCGATTCAAAAAGCAGAGGAGAGTAAGGCGGATAAAAAAGCCTTTTCCTATCTCCGTTCTGGTAATGAAGAGGATTATGGTAATGATGACCTGAGCCTTTACGCTACATTGCTCTTGCCATTTTGGGAAACTAATATTGCCGTGCAGCCACTGATACAGCAGATGCTGCGTTCGAATGACAAAAGACTTAGGTATAACACCATGCTTTTATTGCTTGATAAAGGAAAGCCAGTGCCCGATACCTTGTTTGGCTATTTTGGAAAGCTGGATGAGTACCGCTATGAATTGTATTCAGACCTGAAAAAAAGGAAGAAGCTAAATAAGTTTCCCGCAGTCAATCTTAATCACCTTGATCTCGGTAAAAGTGCTTTGTTGAAAAGTGAGTCATACGATAAACCAGATTCAATCATTTATATAGACAGGCTGCAGGCAGAGTACAAAGGGAAGAGAGGTTTCATATATTTTTATAAGTACAAGGCTAAAAAAGATGACCTTACCTGGAAACTGGCAACGGTAGGCCTTGTGCCGGCTGAACCAACTCAATTTGAATTCGACGACAGCACCAATATTAAAATACCTTTCTTTAGTTCACCGTTACTTCCGTCTTACCGTTTTAACTATAACAGGTTTGATTTCACTGAGCTTACTGATACCAAGGTAAAAGATGATGAGCCGTTGAGAAAGCAACTAAATAGTGAATTAAAGAAGATGCTCTATTCACGGAGAAAAAGCGCTAAAGAATTTTATGGAAAGGATAACAATCGTAACGAATTTGATTAATTGACAACAATGCCTTTTGGAATAGCGGCTATAAGATTTTTTGTATAGTCCGACTGAGGACTAAAATAAATATCATCGGACGGGCCGCTTTCTTCGATCTTTCCTTTGTTCATAACAATAATACGGTCGCTGATGTAGCGTACCACAGACAGGTCATGTGAAATGAATATCACAGTGAAACCAAATTCTTTTTTCAAATCGTTGATCAGGTTTAAAACCTGTGCCTGTACACTTACGTCAAGCGCTGAAACAGATTCATCGCAAACGATAAAGGATGGGCTTAATGCCAGTGCCCGGGCTATAACAATTCTTTGCCGCTGACCACCGCTGAACTCATGCGGGTAGCGGTTAAAATGATCTGCCTTCAGGTTTACTTTTTCCAATAAGGCTGTTACTTTTTCTTTACGCTGCTTGTCATTGGCGAGTAAGCCATGCACTTTCATTGGTTCTGCAATGGCAGATCCGATAGTAAGCCTTGGGTTTAATGATGAGTAAGGATCCTGGAAGATGATCTGGATATCTTTCCTGAGAGAGTGAAGTTCATCCTTGTTTCTTGCTGTCAGGTCGGTACCATTGTAGATGATCTTTCCACTGGTAGGCTCTATCAGGCGAAGCAGTGTTCTGCCAAGTGTAGTTTTTCCACAGCCACTTTCACCTACTAAGCCCAGGGTTTCTCCTTTGTAAACATCAAAGCTTACACCATCAACGGCTCTGGTAAATTCATGAGCTCTACCAAATAAAGTTCTCCTGGCAGGAAACCAGACTGAGAGCTGTTGCACGGACAGAAGTATTTCTTTTTTTGTTGTTACAGGAGATGGGGTTGCTATTGATAAATCCAGGTCTTTTACTGTGTCTGTTTTCAGCTCTTCCATGAAATCACTGACAACCGGCAATCGTTTTCCTCTTTCATGGTTTACAGGACGGCAGGCAAGTAAAGCTTTTGTATAAGGATGCTGAGGGTTGGTAAAAATATTTTTTACTGTATGCTGCTCTACAATCTCGCCTTTATACATTACAACAGCCCTGTCAGCAATTTCGGCCACTACTCCCAGGTCATGGGTAATAAAGATGACACCCATGCCGGATTGCTGCTGCAGTGCTTTTATAAGCTGAAGAATTGTTTTTTGAACTGTAACGTCAAGTGCGGTAGTTGGTTCATCGCAGATAAGCAGGGCTGGTTCACAACACATTGCCATAGCAATCATTACTCTTTGCTTTTGGCCACCGCTCAACTGATGAGGATATCTTTTGAATATCCCATACGGATCAGGCAGCTTCACTTTTTCAAACCATTCAATTGTTTTTTGTCTTGCGACTTCTCCAGAAACTTGTTTATGCAGTAAAATAGCTTCCATCACCTGGTCGCCGCAGGTAAGAACCGGGTTAAGTGATGTCATTGGTTCCTGGAAGATCATGGCAATTTTATTACCACGGATATCCTGCAATTCATTACGTTTTCTATTGAGCAGGTTAATAGTTTGTAAACCATCTTCAGAAAATAGTATTTCACCGCTGCTATAACGGGCAGGTGGTGCAGGTAAAAGTTGTAAAACAGAAAGTGAAGTGACAGACTTTCCGGAACCGGATTCGCCAACCAATGCAACCACTTCTCCACGGTTTACAGTAAGGGAAATATTTTTTAACGCATTTGTAATACCTGATTCTGCGATAAAATCAACAGACAGATCTTTTATGCTCAGCAGCGGGTGCATTATTTTTCAACCACTTTAATATTTAGCGACCTTGGTGGGGTGGGATAGTAAGCCATGCAAACCGCACATTCTTTGGGATGGGCTGTGTCAATTACAAAGTAAAATTCATCACCTTCTTTGATGGTGGATGGAAAATCACAGGGGCTGCCTAACCTGAACACATTTGCATAATTTTTATTCGTTACCTCGTCTGTCCAGCTGGCTGAAATTTTGGCCGTGTCAATTGTTCCTTCGGTAATTCGGATGGTATAGTTCATGCAGATACCTGCAATTTCCAATTTGCCCTTATACTTTTCAGATACCTTTTTATCATTACAATCACTGGCAGATAATACAAGGACAGATAATGCAGATAAAAGAAGGAAAAGTTTCATGATCAATTACTTTAGAATTTAAGGTGTCTTACTGTTTGCCCGTCATTGATCAATTCTTTCAGCGAGTCAATCCCAATTTTGAGGTGTCTTTCCACAAATAATGCGGTAACGGCTTTGTCGCTTTCCTCGGTTTTAACTCCTTCGGGTATCATCGGCTGGTCGCTTACCAGTAATAATGCACCGGTAGGTATCTTATTATAAAAGCCGACTGTGAAGACGGTAGCAGTCTCCATATCAATTGCGTAAGCCCTGATCTTTTGCAGGTACTCTTTGAAGGGCTCATCATGTTCCCACACCCTTCGGTTGGTAGTGTACACGGTGCCGGTCCAATAGTCAACCTCATATCCTCTGATAGTGGTGGATACAGCTTTTTGTAAAGCAAAGGCAGGTAGTGCAGGAACTTCTGCCGGAAAGTAATCGTTGGAAGTACCTTCGCCTCGTATCGCAGCAATAGGAAGTATCAGGTCTCCGAGTTTGTTTCGTCTCTTCAGACCACCACATTTTCCCAGGAATAATACTGCTTTGGGCTGTATGGCAGACAACAGGTCCATGATGGTAGCTGCAGTAGGGCTTCCCATGCCAAAATTGATAATAGTGATATTTTCAGCAGTGGCACATTGCATGGGTTTGCCTTCACCAATAACCGGAACATTGTTCCACTCAGCAAACATTTTTACATAATTACTGAAATTGGTGAGCAGTATATACTCTCCGAAATTCTCCAAATGTTCCCCGGTATAGCGGGGAAGCCAGTTCTGTACTATTTCTTCTTTTGTCTTCATACTGACAAATTTAATCAATTACATTTGAAGCATGGTTGTTATTAACTATCCTGAACCAGCTTTTCGTTTACGTAAACAAGACGGAACAGAAGAGATATTTGACCTGCTGCGCAAAAAATGGATAGTATTGACGCCTGAGGAATGGGTCAGGCAGAATTTTATTCAATTCCTTGTTACTGTAAAAAAATACCCGGCTTCATTGGTGGCAGTGGAGAAAGAGATAAAACTTGGAGAGCTAAAAAAAAGATTTGATATCCTTGTGTACAACAGCTGGCATGAACCCTGGTTGATGGTGGAATGTAAATCAATGAATGTTCAGTTAAATGAAGAAGTTCTTCAGCAGGCCTTAAGGTACAATATGAGTATGCCGGTTTCCTTTATTGTCATTACAAACGGTAACTATACCATTGGCTGGAAAAGAGGAGAAACAGGCCTTCATGAAATAAATGAATTGCCTGATCATATATAAAAAAGCCATTTGATATCAAATGGCTTTTTTTAAGAGGTTATAGCGATACTTATTTGTCAAAAACTTTTTCATCCACCTGCACATTTAGCTCCACATTGTTCAGGGTGATGGTTTGAAAATCCTGGCCCATTATTTTTTGTGAACGGGTCATTGCCATTTTGATTCCGCCAAATTCTTTAAAATCGCTGTAGTAAGTATCTACGTCTACAGTTTGTCCCTGCATTTCACGGCTGCTCACAGATTTCAGCAACATATTGTCCGTAGTGCTGATATAGAAAGTAGTTACTTTACCATCATCCTTACTGGTCAGTTTTATTTTATGGGCTTTTATGCCTTCTATATCTTCCTGTCCCTGCAGTTCTACCTGGTGCCCCCTGGCTTTGTAGTCCATCAGGCTGTTACTGAGGCTGGCCTGTGCTTTATAATCAAGTAATTCTGCACCTTCTACATCAGTAGCAGTTTCGGCCCCACCAAAGGGGTTGATCTTCCAACCTTTTCCATCCTTGTAACTGTTCACTACTGACTGGCCCATTACTTCCACATCAATACGAAAAGCCTTGCCATTGATTACCTGTATGGTGATAGGCAGATCCATGCCTTGCAGGGTGGCAATGCCGGTCATCTTAGCAGATTTTACATTGTTGAAAGCGTCCAGTCCGCCCATTGCAGCACTGTATTTGCTGATCACTTCATCGGCCGTTTGTGCCTGTGCAGAAAGAAATACAAGGCTGAGTACGGCTACTAATAATCGTTTCATGTTTTTTGATTTTTGATAGGCAAAGGTAGGCGATTTAGGCAGAGTGGGATATCATAGATTTTGGCTGCCCTGTTGGTAATCAGAATTGCAAACTGAGGCAAAACAAAATCCCACCTGCGATCGCAAGTGGGATTTTGAAATAGTAAGCAATTGGTTTGATTATGGGAAAATACCCAACTCAGCGTAGGCGGTGGCCACTTTGTTGATAGCAACAACGTAAGCTGCCGTACGCATATCAGGTATTTCGGGTGTTTCTTTCCATGTTTTCATGATCTCACGGGTAGCATTGATCATAGTTTCTTCAAGGCCACTGTATACCAGGTCTACTTCGTCCGGACCGTGCATGATCAGTTCTCTTTCGTTATCGCTAACCTTTTTGCCACTCAGCTCCTCCATTTGAGAAAGTATCCTTGTATTCAGGTTTTCTGTGAAACGCTTTTCCAATCTTCCATAACGTACATGGCTAAGATTCTTCAACCACTCAAAATAGGAAACTGTTACACCACCTGCATTCAGGTACATGTCCGGCACAACCAATATGCCTTTTTGTGCAAAAACATCATCGGCTTCTGGTGTCAGAGGCCCGTTGGCGGCTTCACCAATAATTTTTGCTTTTATATTGGGGGCATTTTCGCCATCTATTACATTTTCCAAAGCTGCAGGTATCAGGATATCACACTCCATTTCCAGGGCATCGGAACTTTTAGTAAAATTATTGGCACCAGGGAAGTTAAGGATAGAGCCTGTTTTTTTCCTGTGCTGGAAAACTTCATCCACATCCAGTCCTTTATCGCTCCATATAGCGCCTTCGTATTCAGCAAGGGCAATAATCTTAGCTCCGGCATCCTGGAAGAATTTGGCTGAATGGTATCCTACATTACCCAGACCTTGTACAATCACTTTTTTGCCTTCAACCCCGGTTGTAAGGCCGAGTTTACTCATTACATCAGGCATATTACACACTTCACGAAGACCAAAGAAAACGCCTAAGCCAGTAGCTTCACGACGGCCACGAACACCACCTTGGGAAATCGGTTTTCCTGTAACACATCCTGCTGCATCAATTTCACCAGGGTGCATAGCAGAGTAGGTATCCATTATCCATGACATTTCCCTTTCACCGGTTCCGTAGTCAGGTGCGGGAACGTCTGTTCCAGGACCTATGAATTTCTTTTTGATGAGCTCAGAAGTATAACGACGGGTAATTTTTTCCAGTTCGAAGGGAGAATATTTTTTAGGGTTAATCCTAATACCACCTTTTGCGCCACCAAAAGGAACATCCACGATAGTACACTTATATGTCATCAGTGCGGCAAGTGCCATTACCTCATCCTGGTTTACTTCGGCAGCAAATCGGATACCGCCCTTACAGGGTGTTTTATGGTGAGAATGCTGCACACGGTAAGCTTCAATTACTTCAATTGATCCGTCATCTCTTTTGATGGGGAACCGCATCTGGTAAACGGCGTTGCAAACTCTGATCTGGTTAAGCAGGCCCTGGTCCCATTTAGTGTATTTGGCAGCTTTATCGAAGCTTTTTTCGACGGCGCCAAAGAAACTGTAATTTGTGTTTGACATGAGTTCTGTTTTTGTTTTAGCAATCGTTATTGTGATAAGCAACCTAATTAATTACTTTCTTTTTCCAGTTTAGTGATCTTCCTGTCAAGCCGTACTAAATATAAAATAAGGCCGGTTAGAATGGTTAGTACAACAGCCACCACAACATAGATGCGGCCATTACTCCGCATAGTGTCCGCCACAGACACATCTTTATCCTGCGCAATTGATGCTGCGGAGAGCAGTAGCATTAAAAACAAAGCAGTTGTTTTTTTTAAATACTTCATCATGGCATCATCTTTTTTTCTTTTAATAAAGTCAGCCTGATCTTCAATGTGGTGATCCAGACAGCCAGCAAGGTCCATCCAATAACAGCCGGATAGAAAACAATACGCATATTGCCGCTAATATCATTTTTCACATCAAGGGCCGGATTGTCTTCATTGCCCGGGTGCAGGCTGGGAAGTATTCTCGGCAGTATCCAGATAGAAGGGAACAGGATGGCATACGCAAAAATGTTGTAGACAGCGCTGATCCTTGCCTTTTTATCAATATCCTGTATGGAATCTCTCAAAATGAGATAAGCGAAATATACCAACAGGGCAATGGCTGCACCAATCAGTTTAGGGTCCCGGGCAATAGTTTTAAAATTGTCAAGTATGCTGCTGTTGGGATCTGCCCAGGTAAAAGCTGCCCAAATGGCTCCGGTTGAATAACCCAATATTCCAAGAACGATAGCCATGATGGCATAATGCCGGGAGTAAATGTCGTATTTGAACTGAAATCCCCGCAGGTATTTGATGGCATTTACAACGGAAATCGTAAAGAGGATCATCATAGCAAACCACATGCAAACATGGAAGTAAAGGTTTCTGATCGTTTCACCCAGCAGTTGCAATTTGGGAACGGGGCCCAGGAAGCCGGCTATTACAGTGTAAATAAGCAACACTACTGCTGCAATTTTCCACCAGGACTTATACATATAGTTTTTTCGATCAGTCATCGGGGTGGCTGGTAAAGATTACCGGCCTGCTAAATGTGGGAGCAAAAATAAGGGGAATTGGTAAAATGGGATGACGAATAACAAATAATGTATTTATGAAGTTTATCAGATCGAGATACTCTGAAAATCAGTCACAATATGATTAGTCTTTCCATAGGAACGGAAACAGGATGATGGCCATCAGTACGATCATTGCATCGAGAGCTATTAATAAAAGAACACTGCTTAATGGTATGGTAAGCAGTGGCGCAAAAGCAGCACCTGACAAACGCATTAAGAGTAAAAGCTGGGGAATAATGATCGGAAAACCTAATACAGCCATGATTGCGGCATTTTGCTGAGCTTTGGCAGCAATTGCGGCAAGAAAAGTAAATACAAGGCTTAGGCTCCATCCGCCTAATAATACAAGTCCTATGAATTCACCTGCTTTTTGCATGGGGTTACCCAGAAAAAGGGTGAACAGCAGCAAGCTGAGCAAACTCATCACCAGCATCAATATTGAATTGAATATTAATTTGGCGAGTACAAAATCTGCCGGACTGGCAATGGAATAGAAATACAGCATACGGCCGCGGCTTTCTTGTAAAAAGCTTTTGGCAACAGCATTGATACAGATAAAAAGCTGGATGACCCAAAACAGGCCATTCCATACTTTGCTTTCCGGTTCTTCCAATGCATTATAAAGAACAAAAATAGTAGCTCCTACATACAGCAAAATACCATAAAAGCTGTATTGCTGCCTTATTTCCAGTAAGAGGTCCTTTTTTAGTAAAGTAAAAATGTGGCGCATGGAATGTTAAAACTAACTATACCTGCGAAAATACAGATTAGCCTTTGTAAGTCTGACTCAATTATATTCTAATTTGCGGCAAAATTAAGTTATGCAACGCCTGGTACTTATTCTTTCCATTTTCTCATTGGTAATTACTCAATCCTGCCAATCTACTAAAACAGCCACAACCTCAAAAATGCTGCGGTTCAATTTTGAAAAGGGAAAGGGTTATGATTATGAAACGATCATGAACCTGGACTTTGTTACCGGCAATGAGACCAGGCAAACGGATATGACAGCTTATTATTCCATGTTTGTTGCAGAGGATAATGGCTCAGTTAAGACAATTAAAGCAAAATATGAGCGGTTCAAAATGAGCCTGGATATTGCTGGTTTAAATATCATGATCGATTCGGACAATCCTGTTATTACGGGGGAGAATAAAACTGACATATCGGAGATAATGGGCATGATGAACAAATTTTTTGGAGCAATAAAGAAGCAAGAGTTTACTATGAAAGTGAATTCAGAAGGCAGTATAACAGAGGTTACGGGTTTTGATCAGATGGCGGCTTCTATTGCAGATTCATTAGGGCTGCAGGGTGCCAGTCGTGAACAAATGCTGCAGGCTTTCAGCAAGCGATTTAACGGCGATGCTGTGAAAGAACAAATGGAAAGATTCTTATTTATTTTTCCTGATAAAGAAGTGAAAGTGGGAGATAGCTGGACCAAAAGCAGTTCGCAAAAAGGCCTAATGGATGCGAAATACAATTCGGTTTACAAGGTTACTGATATAGAAGGAGAAATGGTTACCGTGGAAGAACTTACTACTATAAACTCTGCCAATCCGCAAACAGAATTGGCAGGTGAAATCAAAGGAGAACTCGTCATTGATAGCCGCACGGGTTTAGTTGTAAATGCCGACCAGGACATAAAAGCCAATACTAAAGAAAAGGGAAATACAGTCAAGATAACAGGAAAGACAAAAGTGAAAGGTAAAGCGCTGTAGTTACTGCCAGCTCACTTGTGGTAACATTTCCGGCATCTTGGCTCATACACATCTTTTGCTCCCAGCATTACCTGGTCTTCGTTCGGTATTTTTCTATATGAATAGTTGGCAATATTGCCACATTGCATACAGATGGCATGCAGCTTGGTCACATAATCGGCCTTGGCCATGATGTATGGCATCTGGCCGAAAGGCTTTCCCAGGTAATCCATGTCGAGTCCCGCTACTATTACTCTAATACCACGAAAGGCCAGTTCATCACAAACATTGGCAATCTCTTCGTCAAAGAACTGGGCTTCATCAATGCCTATGACATCGACATCCTGGGCCATCAGCAGTATTTTCTGAGAATTATCAATGGGGGTGGACTGAATGGCATTCGTATCATGCGATACTATTTTTACTTCGTCATAGCGTACATCTATGGCCGGCTTGAATATTTCTACTTTCAGGTTCGCAATTTTCACCCTTTTTAACCGGCGGATCAATTCTTCTGTCTTTCCGCTGAACATGGAGCCGCATATCACTTCAATACTTCCTCTTTTTTCGCCGCTAATATTAGGTTCAATAAACATTGTTAAGATTTGTTATAGGTTTCTATGCCAGGTTTTATTGGCAAACAGTTTGTAACTTTAAATGGTCGCAATTTGCGGGCGGTAAATATAAATCAATGGAACGAATAGAAGCCCTGATACAAAAATTAAAACAGCAATTTGAACAACAGGCTGACCCTGCTGATATGCTGGGTACTGTGCAGTTGCTCCAGTTTGAATTATCGAAACAGCAAACCATGAAGCAACAAAGCCTTGGCACGGCCAAGGTAGCGGTGGTGTTGCCGGCACTGACCATGTCAATGGCTGCGGTTGAAGATATATCCGCTTCTTACGAAAAATATGCGCCCAAACCTGTGGATGAACAACATATTGTAAAAGAAAAGAAAGAAACGTTGCTGGTGGATGAGGGAACCGTATCAGTTGTTCAAAAAAACGGACAATTGGATATGGTCTTTGACCCGATGACAGAAATCCCCACATTATCTCATCAGCCCAAAGAAAAAAAGGAGATAAATGAATCGGGTGAACAGGAAGAATCCCTTAATGATAAACTGAAACAGGGTAAAACTGAGCTGATTGAAATTCTAAAAGAATCTCCCGTAAAAGACCTGCGAAAAGCAATTGGCATCAATGACCGGTTTCTTTTTATTAATGAGCTATTTCGTGGCGATGAATCAGTTTATGAACGAAGTATAAAGACCATCAACAGTTTTAATATATATGCAGAGGCAGAATATTGGATCAGCCGTGAGTTGAAGGTAAAACTGGGTTGGAATAATGATAATCCAGCGGTTCAGCACTTTGATCAGTTGGTCAAAAGGCGCTTTTCCTGAATAAAAGAATAAATCTTTTGGGTGGCTCCGGCATTCCCTTTTACAAATTGACCTGCAGCAAGGCCACTCTTTTCACAAATACCGTTTTCATTTTTTAGTAACTGCGCAAATACAGCAGAAAGTTCATCAGCATTTTTAATAACTATTCCTCCGCCACTGCTGACAAGGTCGATTGCTTCCCGGTATTTTTCATGATAGGGCCCAATGACCACCGGTTTATTATACACAGCTGCTTCCAATACATTGTGAACGCCGCTACTTTTTAAACCACCTCCCACATAGGCAATAGTAGCATACTTATAAAGCCTGGATAACATTCCGATATTATCAATGATCATTATTTTTTTGTTATCACTGGATTTTAGATCATTCTTCAAATCAGAAAATAGTACTGAATCAGGAAAAATTATTTGTAATTCTTTTATATGTCCTTTATGAATTTCATGTGGCGCAATAATGAGCCTTGTTGTGTCGTTGGCTAAAGATTTGAAGGCAGTTTGTAACTCAGTTTCATCCTCGGGCCATGTGCTTCCGGCAACGATTACAGGATTATCCTGAACAAATTTTTCTATTTCCGGGATAGGAATAAAATTTTCTGCAATCTCAATCACCCTGTCAAAACGGGTATCACCGGAAACACTGCTAATATTATTTAGGCCGATTTCATCAAGCAGTTTTTTCGAAGCTTCGTCCTGCACAAATAAGTGATCAAATCTTGATAATATCTTTCGTTGTATACCGCCATACCATTTGAAGAATGACATTTCCTTTCGAAAGATGGCTGAGATCAGAATCAAGGGTATTTTTCTGTACTTGATCTTTTTCAGGTAGTAATACCAAAATTCATACTTTACAAAAATTACCAGGGAAGGATGGGTAATTTGAAGAAAACGGCGGGCAGCAGATGCGCCGTCTAACGGAAGATAAAATACCCAATCAGCTCCTGTATAATTTTTTTGTGCCTCGTATCCCGATGGAGAAAAAAAGGTAAGCAAAACTTTGTAACCCGGATAACCAGCTTTTAATTTCTCCAAAACAGGCCTTCCTTGTTCAAATTCGCCCAGGGAAGCGCAATGCATCCAGATGACTTTATCTGTTGTAGAGATACTTTTTTGTAACCTATCAAATATGCCTTCTCTGCCAACTACCCATTTTCTGGCCTTATCGTTAAATACAGAAGCAGCAGACAGGCCAAACCTGTACACCAGGAGAAAGATATTGTATAAAAAAATGGACAAGAAAGTTGCTTTTGCCGGTTGTATAGCTAAGCGCAAAAGTAAAAGCAAACGGGTAAACTACCTGTATTTTACTATTTTTGCCCGCCTGACCGAATTGCCTGAACCTGAATGGAAAAAGGGCTGAACCGGCCGGTCCTTTCAACTAAAAATTTTCCCATGAGACCTATCCAGATGGTGGATACCAAAACCCAGTACCAAAAAATTAAGATCGAGGTTGACAAAGCTGTACTGGATGTTATGGAAAGTTCTGCTTTTATAAATGGCAAGCCTGTTCAGGACTTTGCCGCTAACCTTTCTGCATATTTAGGAGTTAAGCATACGATACCCTGTGCCAATGGTACAGATGCACTTCAGATCGCCATGATGGCATTGGGCTTTCAGCCGGGTGATGAAGTGATTACGCCTTCGTTTACCTATATCGCCACAACCGAAGTAATAGCTTTACTGAAACTGACACCTGTTTTTGTAGAAGTTGATCCTAAAACATTTTGTATTGATCCGGCAGCATTAGAAGCGGCCATCACTCCAAAAACAAAAGCCATCGTTCCTGTCCATCTTTACGGGCATGCGGCTCCGATGGAAGAAATAATGGCCATTGCCAAAAAGTATGATCTTTTTGTGATTGAAGACAATGCGCAGGCAATTGGTTGTGAGTATACATTTGGCGACGGCACAAAGAAGAAGACTGGTACTATCGGACATATTGGAGCCACGTCATTTTATCCTTCCAAAAATCTTGGTGCTTTTGGTGATGGCGGGGCAATTTTTACCAATGATGATGAACTGGCCGTAAAATTAAAAATGATAGCCAATCATGGCCAGAGCAAAAGGTATTACCATGATGTAGTAGGCTGTAATAGCCGGCTTGATACCATACAGGCGGCTATTCTCGATATCAAACTCCGCCACCTGGATGAGTATATCACTGCAAGAAGAGCGGCTGCTGATTTTTATGACAAAGCCTTTGCCGGTAACCCGAAAATAAAAACACCTTACAGGGCAGCATTTTCTCATCATGTTTTTCACCAATATACATTGATACTGGAAGGAGTGGACAGGGATGGGTTAAACCAATTTTTGGCTGAAAATAAAATTCCTTCCATGATTTATTACCCGGTGCCCGGCCATAAACAAAAGATGTTTGAGCAATTTGGAACTGCTTCACAGGTGATGCCTGTAACAGACTGGCTCACAGAAAGAGTGATCTCCTTGCCCATGCATACAGAACTGGATGAAGAGCAACTGAATTTTATTACAAACAAAGTACTTGAATACGTAAACAACTAATCATCTATGAAAATTGCTGTAGTAGGAACAGGCTATGTTGGTTTAGTGACCGGAACATGTTTTGCAGAAACAGGAAACGATGTCACCTGTGTCGATATTGATGCCAATAAGGTAAGTAAGTTGAAAAGTGGGGTTATTACCATTTATGAACCTGGATTGGAGAAGTTATTTCTACGAAACCTTAAAGAAGAACGACTTCATTTTACCACTAACTTGGCTGAAGGAATAAAAGAGGCTGCGATCATTTTCCTGGCGTTACCAACGCCTCCGGGTGAAGATGGCTCTGCCGACCTGAAGTATATACTTGGAGTGGGAGAAGAATTAGGAAAGATCATGACTGACTACAAAGTCATTGTTGATAAAAGCACTGTTCCAGTAGGTACTGCAGAAAAAGTGCATGCTGCCATTGCAGCAAACTATAAAGGCGAATTCGATGTGGTGAGTAATCCGGAATTTCTAAGGGAGGGAGTAGCGGTTGAAGATTTTATGAAGCCTGACAGGGTAGTTATTGGAACCACCTCTGAAAGAGCAAAAAAACTGATGGGAGATTTGTATGCCCCTTTTGTTAGGCAGGGTAACCCGGTTATTTACATGGATGAACGTTCAGCAGAGCTGACCAAATATGCGGCTAACTCATTCCTTGCAACCAAAATATCTTTCATGAATGAGATTGCCCGTCTTTGTGAAAAGCTGGGAGCTGATGTAGATATGGTGCGCCGCGGTATCGGTAGTGATGACAGGATCGGGAAAAGATTTTTGTTTCCCGGGATTGGTTATGGCGGTAGTTGTTTCCCAAAGGATGTACAGGCATTGGTGAAATCATCTTCAGAAGTGAATTATGAGTTTGAAATATTGAATGCGGTAATGAAGGTAAACGAACAACAAAAGCTGCACCTTATTCCGGCCATCAATAACTATTTCAATAATGATTTAAAAGGCAGGCATTTTGCACTTTGGGGATTGGCTTTCAAGCCTAATACAGATGATATAAGAGAAGCTCCGGCATTATATATGATTGAAGAATTGACAAAGGCCGGTGCAACAGTTTGTGCATTCGACCCGGAGGCGATGAATAATGTCAGGGCAATGGTTGGCGATAAAATTGAGTATGGCCAGAGTCAGTATGATACGTTGAAAAATGCTGATGCACTCATTATTGCTACTGAATGGAACGAATTCAGGACACCTGATTTTGGGAAAATTGCCGCCAGCCTGAAAAATAAAGCCATTTTTGACGGCCGCAATTTGTTCGATCTTTCTGCAATCCGGGAACTGGGATTTCATTATGTTAGTGTAGGCAGGGAGACTGTAAACTAAAGCTAAAATGGAAAGAAAAAGGGTATTAATAACCGGCGCTGCCGGGTTCCTGGGATCTCACCTTTGTGACCGGTTCATAAAGGAAGGTTATCATGTTATTGGCATGGATAATCTGATCACAGGTGATCTTAAAAATATTGAGCACTTATTTAAACTGGAACAATTTGAGTTTTACCATCATGATGTAACCAAGTTCATCCATGTACCGGGTAAGCTTGATTATATTTTGCATTTTGCTTCTCCGGCCAGCCCGATCGATTACCTGAAAATTCCTATTCAGACACTGAAAGTGGGTGCAATGGGAACACATAACTGCTTAGGGTTAGCTAAAGCGAAGGGCGCAAGAATATTGGTAGCATCTACCAGTGAAGTATATGGAGATCCTCTGGTTCATCCGCAAACGGAAGAATACTGGGGAAATGTAAACCCGGTGGGTCCGAGAGGAGTATATGATGAAGCGAAGCGTTATATGGAATCCATCACTATGGCCTATCATACTTTTCATGGGGTGGATACAAGAATTGTCAGGATTTTTAATACCTACGGCCCGAGAATGCGGCTGAATGACGGAAGGGCTTTGCCGGCTTTTATCGGTCAGGCACTGAGAGGAGAAGACCTTACTGTTTTTGGAGATGGTTCACAAACCCGTAGTTTCTGTTATGTAGATGATCTTATTGATGGAATCTACCGTTTGTTACTGAGTGATTATGTAATGCCGGTAAACATTGGAAATCCAATTGAAATTTCATTGAAAGATTTTGCAGAAGAAATTTTGGCACTTACTGGCAATAAGGTGAAGATAGTTTACAAGCCACTGCCGGTGGATGATCCAAAACAGCGTCAGCCAGATATCACCAAAGCGAAAACCATTCTGGGATGGGAACCGAAGGTGAGCCGTGCAGAAGGTTTGAAAATCACTTATGACTATTTTAAATCACTTCCGCCTGAGGAACTGACCAAGCAACCCAAAGAATTTATAAGCCTGAAATAATAAATAATCATGTACCAGGACCTTATTAATAAAAAAGCAAAACTGGCTGTAATTGGATTAGGTTATGTTGGTCTGCCTATTGCACTGGAGTTTGCCCGCAAAGTATCTGTAATAGGATTTGACATCAGTTCAAAGCGGATTGAAATGATGAAACAGGGTATTGATCCTAGCAATGAACTTGAAAAAGAAGCTTTTGAAGGATGTGATATTGTTTTCACCGATTCGCTGGATGTACTGAGGGAGGCTAAGTTTTTAATTGTGGCAGTTCCCACACCGGTTGACGAACATAATGTACCGGACCTGACGCCTGTACTCAGAGCTTCTGAAACGGTGGGAAAAGTGATTAAGAAAGGAGATTATGTGGTATTCGAATCAACAGTATACCCGGGATGTACGGAGGAAGATTGTCTGCCAATCATTGAAAAATTATCCGGGCTTAAAAATGTAACAGATTTCAAATTGGGTTATTCTCCCGAAAGGATCAATCCGGGTGATAAGCAACATACTTTGGCAACCATCGTAAAAGTAGTTTCTGGCTGCGATGCGGAATCGCTGGAAGAAATCGCCAAAACATATGAGCTTGTAGTGAAGGCAGGTGTGCACAGGGCTTCGTCTATTAAAGTGGCAGAAGCAGCCAAAATCATTGAGAATACACAAAGAGACCTGAATATTGCCCTGATGAACGAACTCTCTGTGATTTTTGATAAAATGAATATCAATACTTATGAAGTGTTGGAGGCTGCGGGCACCAAGTGGAATTTTTTGAAATTTCAACCCGGTTTGGTAGGAGGTCATTGTATTGGTGTTGATCCCTATTATCTTACTTACAAGGCTAAAGAATTGGGTTATCATTCAGAAGTGATATTGGCAGGCAGAAATATCAATGATAATATGGGTAAGTATGTGGCAAAAAAAGTAATTCAGCATATCATCAAGAATAACGGCGATGTAAAATCAGCCAGGGTGCTGGTCAAAGGCGCTACTTTTAAAGAAGATGTAAGTGACATCCGGAATTCCAAAGTAAGTGATGTGGTGAATGCCCTGAAAGAGTTCTATGTGAATGTGGATGTGGAAGACCCGCATGCCAATTCTGATGAACTGATGCATGAATATGGCTTTGGGCTGGTGGATGAAGTAGCTAAGGACTATGATGCAGTCATTATTCCGGTTCCGCATAAGGGGTATAAAGAACTGGATGAAAACTACTTTGCAGGTATCACAAAGCCACATGGCCTTATCGCCGACCTGAAAGGAATTTACAGATCAAAAATTACTAACCGTCCATACTGGAGTTTATAACTATGCCATTTATTAAAACTGATTTTCCGGGTTTATTGGTTTTTGAACCGACTGTTTTCGAAGACAGCCGGGGCTATTTTTTTGAGTCATTTAATGAAAAAATATTTCAGCAGGAGGGAATCAGCAGCCGTTGGGTACAGGATAACCAGTCATCATCCACTTATGGTGTAATCAGGGGTTTACATTACCAGTTACCGCCTTATGCCCAGAGTAAACTGGTCAGGGTGCTTCGTGGCAAAATCCTTGATGTGGTGGTGGATATCCGTAAAGGTTCACCAACTTATGGTAAGAGCTATAGTAAGGTGTTGTCCGCAAAAAATAAAAGACAACTGCTGATTCCAAAAGGATTTGCCCACGGTTTTTCAGTCTTAAGTGAAAAAGCAGAAGTACTGTATAAATGTGATGAATTCTATAATAAGCAAAGCGAAGCCGGTATTTTTTACAACGATCCCGAACTGAATATTGACTGGCGAATACCGGCTGAATTTGCAGTGGTTTCGGATAAAGACAAAATACTGCCAGTATTTGCAGAATGCAATAACAGTTTTGTTTTTGAAGGATAATGGAAGCAAAACCAAAAATATTGGTTACAGGAGCCAACGGTCAGTTGGGAAAAGAGCTAAAACAACTGGAGTCACAGTACCATCAGTTTGAATTTATCTTTCTTTCCAGGGAAGATTTGCCCATCCATCATTTTGAACTTGTCAGGAATTTTTTCAAAGGCTATTATCCCCAATATCTTATCAATTGTGCCGCCTATACTGCCGTTGACAGGGCAGAAACAGAAAAGGACCTTGCCTTCCAGGTAAATGGTGAAGCAGTGGGAGTGCTGGCGGCAGTATGTAAGGAGTACGGAACGAGATTCCTGCATATTTCTACTGATTACGTATTTGATGGGACTGCTACAACGCCTTATAAAGAGGATGCACCTACAAATCCCCAAAGTGTTTACGGCGCTTCAAAACTGGAAGGGGAGAAGGAGGCATTGCATTTTAATCCCGATAGTATTATCATTCGCACCTCATGGGTATATTCTGAGTTTGGCAGAAACTTCGTGAAGACGATGATGAAACTCATGGGGGAGAAAGACCAGTTGTATGTAGTCAATGATCAGATCGGTTCGCCTACGTATGCAGCAGACCTTGCAGATGTGATAATGCAGATCATTTCATCTGGTAAATGGTCCCCCGGAATTTATCATTTCAGCAATGAAGGAGTGATCAGCTGGTTTGATTTTGCAACAGCAATCCGTGATTTGACCGAAAGCACTTGTAAAGTAACTGCCATACCCACCACATCTTATCCTACCCCCGCTAAAAGGCCTGTCTATTCGGTACTGGATAAATCGAAAATTGACGGGAC
Organism: Chitinophagaceae bacterium; assembly: GCA_044229985.1. Classification (GTDB taxonomy): domain Bacteria; phylum Bacteroidota; class Bacteroidia; order Chitinophagales; family Chitinophagaceae; genus JJ008. The sequence continues at coordinate 60,920 of JBGARY010000007.1, read as the reverse complement.
TTTTGGTATAACTCCAAAAGACTGGAAAGATAGCTTAAGGGGCTGTTTAGACCGGTTAAAATGAAAAATCCCGGCTTTTAACCGGGACCTCTGTTGAGCTACTAGGATTCGAACCTAGACAGACAGAACCAAAATCTGTAGTGCTACCGTTACACCATAGCTCAATCCTGTTTTGGGAGTGCAAAAATAGGGCTATCAGCCTTTTCTCCCAAAAGGAATTTGAAAGATTTTAGGCGGGTTGCTGGGACTTTATGCCTTCTGTTTCCTCCCTCACTTTCAACTCTTTGATCTTATCCAGAGCCCTTGCCACCACATCACACATAATGGTATATAATGAGCCGGGTCTATGGTTCTCATATATATAATCCAGTGCCTGGTCTTCGTTAGGTATTGTCATTACCGGAATGGTTGGGTTTACTTTTTCGATTCCCTCTTTTAGCAGCCCTATGATCTCATCGGCAGTCCTGCCCCTGAGATTTTTATCGCAACGGATAATGATCTCATCAAAATGTTGGGCAGATATTTCGCCCAGTTCCCGGATATCCTCATCACGGCGGTCCCCGGTACCGCTTATGACACCGACCTTGTAAGGATAATCCAGCTTGCTGACAAAGTCACATAAAAGCCGCATACCATGTGGATTGTGTGCAAAGTCTGCCAGCATAGTGAAATTTCGGAAATGGAAGAAGTTTAATCTTCCAGGTGTCAGTTTTTCGCTGGGGATAAATGTTTGCAGACCGGTACGGATATCTTCAATGGTAATATCCCTGAAAAGGTAAGCCGATAAGATCGCCGGTAAGCAGTTATTGATATTATGAACGGCTTTTCCTTCATAGGTAATCGGTATATCCCTGGCAGCCAGCACTCTTATCTTCCAGTTGCCTTTCATGATGGTGACATAGCCATTTTCAAACACACAGGCAAGACCATGATCAGCGCAATGCTCTTTGATGCGTGGATTATTTTCGTCCATGCTAAATAAGGCAATATTGCACTTGAGGTCGTATTTCATTTTATATACCAGGTCATCATCCGCATTTAATACCGCATATCCATGGGGGAAGACGGTTTCCGGAACTACTGCTTTCACTTTTGCCATTGCCTCAACAGAATGTATACCTCCGAGACCAATATGATCCGCAGCGACGTTGGTTACAACAGCCACTTCACAATTCTGAAATGCTAAACCTGATTTTAAGATTCCGCCCCGTGCACATTCCAGAACAGCAAAATCCACCGTTGGATCTTTTAATACAAAGGCAGAAGAAACCGGACCGGTACAATCGCCTTTCATCATAAGCTGGTTTTGAATGTAAACACCATCAGATGTGGTGTAGCCTACTTTTTTACCGGCACTTTTGGCTATATGGGCAGTAAGTCTTGTGGTCGTTGTTTTGCCGTTCGTGCCAGTGATAGCAATGATGGGAATTCTTCCGACACTTCCTTTCGGGAAAAGCATATCAACCACAGGTTCTGCTACATTTCGGGGCAATCCTTCCGCCGGCTCAATATGCATGCGGAATCCGGGAGCAGCATTTACTTCCAGTATGGCGCCGCCATTTTCATTAATGGGTGTTCGCAGATCATTGGCCATAACATCTATTCCGCAAATATCAAGTCCGATAATTTTTGCAATTCTTTCAAACATGAAAATGTTTGCGGGATGCACTTCATCTGTAACATCTGTAGAGGTTCCGCCCGTAGAAAGATTGGCAGTTGGCTTCAGTAAGACTCTTTCACCTTTTACAGGTACGGTTTCTAAAGTATAACCTTTGTCATCCAGCATTTTTTGGGTAAACTGATCAACGGTTATCTGTGTCAATACTTTTTCATGTCCATAGCCGCGGCGGGGGTCTTTATTGGTCTCATCAATCAGCCACTGAATATTGTGTATGCCATCTCCAACAACAGAAGCTGGTGTTCGTAGTGCTGCACAAATGAATTTATAGTTGATAACAAGGCAACGGAAATCATAGCCGGTAATAAATCTTTCGACAATGACACTGCGGCTGTAATGCTTGGCTGCTTCAAATGCTTTTAAAGCCTGTTCTTTGTTGGTGATATTGGTAGTATTGCCTTTTCCATGGTTGCCGTCAATTGGTTTTATGACCAGCGGATATCCGAATTTTTCTATCGCTTCATCAAGACCGACTTCTGTTCTTATGACAGTACCCCTTGGCACCGGAATTTCAGCAGCCTCCAGCAGCATTTTGGTTTCTTCTTTATCACAGGCAATATCCACAGCTATATTGGAAGTGGTGGATGCAATGGTAGCTCTTATCCTTTTTTGATTGACACCATATCCCAACTGCACCAGGCTTTGTTTATTTAATCTTATATATGGTATTCCTCTCTTGGCAGCTTCATCTACAATACAGCCTGTGGATGGGCCGAGACGGGTGTCTTCCCGGATCTCTCTCATCTTTTGGATATCATCTGTCATGTCGTATTCCTGTCCATCAATCAATGCCTGTGCTATACGTACAGCAGCTTTGGCAGCATATACGCCGGCATCCTCTTCCATATAGCTGAATACAACATAGTAGATACCTTCTTTTTCACCTTCCGGTGTCCTGGTTCTGCCAAAGCCAGTATCCATTCCGGCAAGGGTCTGAATTTCTAACGCAATATGTTCTACCACATGGCCCATCCAGGTTCCTTCATCCACCCGTTGAAAAAAACCACCGGGCTTGCCGACACTGCAGCGATGTTCATATAAGGAAGGCAGAAGTTTTTCTAATCTTTCCCTGAAGCCTGGAATTTTATTGGTAGGCATATTCTCTTTCTCTTCCAGGTCCAGTTTCATCTGGATAAGTTTGGTACGCCGCACACTCCAGTAATTGGGGCCTTTCAGCACTTTGATCTCAAGTATTTTCATACACAATGGTTGAGTCCTGCCTGCCGGCAGGCAGGTTGGAAGATAGTTTTTTTTCATAAGGTGACCAATACTTCTACCAGGGAGGCCTGATTATATACTAACCCTCTTTTTCAGTTGGAGTCTTTTACAGTTTAAGGGAACGTTTTCAGTACATTTAATTATTAAAATAACTGACATGTCTTCAACCAACCGCCGCAGATTTCTGCAAAGAGCAGGTATGTTTTCTGCAACTGCCATTCTATCGTCTTTGACGCAACCAGCATGGAGCCGTAATCTGGAAGCGGCATTAAGAGATGCCGAAGGTGTGTCGCCGGAAGACCTTGCAACAGAGGAGGATTTCTGGTATTACATTCAGCAATCATTTACTGTTTCCCCTGCATTGATCAACCTGAATAATGGAGGAGTATCCCCTGCCCCTAAAACTGTTCAGGATGCGATGAAGCGGTATTATGACCTGAGTAATGAAGCACCGAGCTATTACATGTGGCGTATTTTGGACCAGGGAAGGGAACCCTTAAGGAAAAACCTGGCCAGGTTGGCTGGCTGCTCGCCAGAAGAGATTGCAATAAACAGGAATTCATCAGAAGGTTTGGAGACGATCATTTTTGGCTTACAGTTAAAAGCTGGTGATGAAGTGGTGGCTGCTAAGCAGGATTATCCCAATATGATCAATGCATATAAACAGCGGGAACTTCGGGATGGCATCAAAATGACATGGATCAATCTGGATCTGCCAAGTGAAGATGAAGATTACCTTGTCAGGCAGTATGTAAATGCTTTTACTCCGAGGACCAAAGTGGTTCACATTACCCATATCATCAACTGGAACGGGCAGATATTGCCAGTAAAAAAGATTGCAGCTGAAGCACATAAAAAAGGAATAGAAGTGGTAGTGGACGGCGCACATAGTTTTGCTCATTTCGATTTTAAGGTTCCGGATCTTGATTGCGATTATTTTGCAGCCAGCCTGCATAAATGGCTGTATGCGCCTATCGGCAGCGGATTGTTGTATGTGCGCAAAGAAAAGATCAAAAATATCTACCCGATGTTTGCAACGAGTGATAATCCGCTGAAGGATGATATACGCAAATTTGAAGCATTAGGCACAAGGCCATTTTATATTGAACAGGCCATTGGTAAAGCAGTCGAATTTCATGATATGATCGGAATTGAAAGAAAGCAAAAACGGCTGCACTACCTGAAAAACTATTGGATGGAAAAGGTCATGAACATCCCGGGGGTGAAATTAAATACCTCATTGGATCCTAAATGGGGCTGCGCTATTGGCAATGTGGGCATAGCGGGCAAAAAACCTAATGAGCTTGATTCATTCCTGCTGGATAAATACAAAGTACATACGGTGGCTATCACATGGGAGAATATTGTTGGGGTAAGGGTGACGCCGAATGTGTATACAACAACTAAGAACCTGGATGTGCTGGTTGAGGGTATCAGGCAGTTTGTGAACAGTTGATTTCTTTTCCACATTTGCACATACTGTCACCGGGAGAATAACCGTTCTGATTTTTTTCATTTATTTTGTCTTAATCAAACCCTCTTGAATGAATCATCCTAAAGGAAAACTGATTGCCATCGGTGGAGCTGAAGACAAGGGCACAGACCTTGAGATTGGTGAGATTCACCGCAATAATCTGAATTTTTTCGAATTAGGTATCCTGCGTCGTGTAGTAGAAGAGGCGGGCGGTGTTAATTCCCGAATTGAAGTTATTACTACAGCTTCTACTATTCCCTACGAAGTAGGAGAGAACTACCTGAATGCTTTTGGTAAAATTGGATGTACCAACATCGGGCTGCTGCATATCCGTAACCGGCATGATGCCATGAATGATGAGTACATAGAGAGGATTCGGCATTGTGATGCGGTTATGTTTTCAGGCGGTAACCAACTCAGGTTAAGTGTAACAGATGGGGGTACTGAGTTTTTGGCCATTCTTAAAAAGCGATACCAGGAAGATGAACATTTTCTGATAGCCGGTACTTCTGCCGGTGCTATGGCAATGAGCAGTACAATGATCTATGAAGGTAATGCAACAAGGGCCCATCTCAAGGGCGAAGTAAAAATTACTACGGGTCTTGGATTTGTCAACTCTGTTATAATAGATTCTCACTTTGAAAAGAGAGGCCGATTTGGCCGATTGGTTCAGGCCGTGGCAGCCAATCCCGGTTGTATTGGAATTGGTTTAGGCGAGGATACCGGTATGCTTATAACTGAGGGCAATAAAATGGAAGCCATTGGCAGTGGCTTGGTGGTAATTGTTGACGGGCATGAAATCATGCATTCCAATATTGCTGATATACCTGAAGGCAATCCTATCAGCATCGAAAACCTGAAAGTGCATTTTTGTGAGAAAGGTAATGGCTATCTTATAAAGGAAAGAAAGTACTTGCCTGAGGCCAGCAGCGGATCAGTTATTCCCAAGCAGGTTGATGTGGAGTAGCAATACTGTTCAGCAACTTTTTTATTATTTCTTTCATCTTTTACGTTTGTAAATTCTTAGTATGAAAAATTTATTGGTCATTTCAGTTGTTCTGTTAATCTCCTGTGCGTTCACAGCTCAAAAGAAAACGAAAGTTATTTTCTTTGGCGATTCTATTACTGAGCTGGGAGCGAAAAAAGAAAAGTATGTTGGCTACATTATTAAAATGGACAGCATGCTGAAAGCAGAGAAAAAAGATGGTCAATACGAATTGATTGGATCCGGTATCGGGGGCAACAAAGTGTATGATCTATATCTGCGTTTTGAAGAAGATGTTCTGGCTAAAAACCCGGATGTGGTGGTGATCTACATTGGTGTGAACGATGTGTGGCATAAGACTTTATTGGGTACGGGTACTGACGCTGATAAATTTGAAAAATTTTACCAGGCCATTATTAATAAACTTTCTGCAAAAGGCATAAAGGCCATCCTGTGCACACCGGCAGTGGTGGGTGAAAAAACTGACATGAGCAACCAACTGGACGGTGATCTGAACCGATACAGCAATATTATCCGTGACCTGGCAAAGAAAAACAACCTGCCTCTTGTGGACCTTCGTAAAAAATTCCTTGATTACCTGAAGGATAACAACCCTAAGAATGAAGAAAAAAATATTCTTACTTACGACAGGGTGCATATGAATGATAAAGGGAACCAGTTCATAGCAGACCAGATGTGGAAAGTGATAAAGGATCTTAAGTAATCAATTCCTCATTAACCGGCACCCTCTTTATTTCTTCTACCGGAGAATAATTCAATTTGACCGCAGACTCAGCAACCTCAGTCTTTAAAGTTTTAGGTGGGTAGCTTACAGCTATATTCATCATTAAACCTTTAAGACATGAAAAAGATGCAAATAGTATTTGTGGTATTGCTGGTTTCTTTGGCTTTTTCTTTTAGAAAACCGGTCGAAGAACAAAACAAGCTTATTCCTGCTGCCCCTTCGGTGGAGGTGATTGAAGTACAACCTTCTGATGCCCAGGGAAACCTGTATTATATGGTCTGTGCGGCCAAAACTTCGGCAGACAAACCAACGGCCCAGCTTTCAGTCAAATTCACAATAAAGAATAAAGAAGGGAAGAAACTGGTTTTAAAGACAATTGCTTATTCCTTTTTACAAAAAGGGAATCCTGTCTTGAAGACTATGGTCATGGATATAGATGACAATACCGTAAAAGATTTTTCAATTGCTTCCGGTGCACAATTTAGCTGGCAAAACAGCCGTGATTACCATGATGTGGATAATGCAGTTTTTTTTGATAGTCCTTTCCCCACCAGTATCCAGATTAAGCTAACGTTTGAAGGCTATAGTAACCCTTTAATTATTACCAGGAATCTAAAAAGTTATGACAATGCTGCCCCCGGCGGAGCATATGGTTTTCCCGGCCGTCTTTCCCACTTGAAAGAGGGAGAATATTGGTATGCCTATGGTGGCCATGGAGGAGGAGGTCAGTTCTATGCCTATGATTTTAAAGTGGAAGGATGGGACTCCAAAGCAAAGAGATGGTCAAACACTTTTCCCGGTAAAGACGGAACAAAGAATGAACACTACAGGGCTTATGGAAAAGCGGTTATTGCCGCGGCTGATGGAGTGGTGATTGATTTTAAGGATGGAGTTAAGGAAAATGAAGGTAATGGTGGCGGTGGTAGCGGCGGCGGCAACTGGTTTAAAATAAATAACGGTAAAGAAACACTATGCTACTATCATATGCAGCCGGGTACTTTATCGACAGCTTTTTTAAAGAAAGGAGCAAAAGTTAAAAAAGGAGATAAATTGGGATTGTTGGGTAACTCTGGTAATTCCAGCGAACCGCACGGGCATGTACATGCTATTAGCGACCCGGATGCAGATGGTGAGGGACAATGGGTACCGATGAATTTCTCCGATATTTATATTATTGATAAAAATGAGCTGAGTACTGGGCCTGATCCGGATGCATCCTGGACAAAAGTTGAAAAAAAAGGGCTACCCTTTCTGCAAAACCGCCGTTGCATGATATGGCCTTCTGCTACAAAACCCTGTCTTTATCCAGGTGGTTGGGCAGAGATCGGACGCCATGCCATACCAGAAAATCTGTATCAGCAAGAGATGACAAAAATATGGGCATGCGGTTATTATCCCGTTTGGGTAGATGCTTATGATGTAGCTGGTAAAACATACTTCAATACAATCTTCAGGTATAACTCCGGCAACTTTGATGTAGTGGTACGGCATGATATGACAAAAGAAAGTTACCAGCAGGAATATAATACCTGGGTAAAGCAAAAAGATTACCGGCTGCTGCAGTTGGATAATTACAATGATAACGGGAAGCTCAAGTTTGCTGCAATTTTCATTAAGAAGCAAAATCAGCCTGTTGCACAGCCTGCATATCATGCTCAGTCACCTGAGGAGCACCAGCAGCTATTTGAAACATATACGGGACAGGGGTATGTTCCGGTGAATGTTTCAGTTGTTTCTGTCGGAGGTAAGAAATATTATTCTGCATTTTATGAAAAGAGAAATGTGGGTGGCAGTGTGCTGAAGAGTTCATTATCCCAACAAGAATATCAGGATATGTTTGAGGATATGAAGCAAAAGAAATGGGAGCAGGTGTACATCAATGCTTACCGTCATGATGGGCAAACAAGATTCTCTGTTATCTGGCATCAAAATTCTGGTTATGATGCGTATACAGCCACCAGAAAATCAGACAAGGATGGTTACCAGGAAAAATATGAAAATAACCTGGAGGCCGGTTATCTTACCCGTTGCGTAACAGGTTATGAAGAAGGCGGCAAACATTGGTTTGCCGGGCATTGGTCCAAATGATGATTAGAGTGAAGAAGGATTACTATACTGCTTTCACCAGGTAGTAATTCTTCTTTCCTTTCTGTATAACGATATAAGTGTCGTGTAATAGCAGGGAAGCTTCAATTTTGAAATCAACAGCATTTACTTTTTTCCTGTTAATACTGATGCCTCCTGCCTGAACCAATTTTCTTGCTTCACCTTTGCTGGAGAGTATTTCAGTTTCTGCAAGAAATGTGACAACGTCAATACCTGCAGAAATTTTTTCTTTTGAATAATCAGATTTCACTACACCTTCCATTCCTTCCAGGTCTTCAATGCTTAAACTCTCTGCCGGCGCATTTTGATTTGCAAAGAGTTTTTGGGTCGTTTCAACAGCCTTCTCAAATTCTCCCTTACCATGCACAAAACAAGTAATTTCCTGTGCAAGTGTTTTCTGGAGTACCCTTGCCGAAGGATCCATTTTGTGCTCATGTATAAGCATTTCTATGGCATCTTTCGACAGAAAGGTGAATATTTTTATCCATTTTTCGGCATCAGCATCACTAGCGTTTAACCAGAACTGGTAAAACTGGTAAGGTGTTGTTCTGTTGGCATCCAGCCATACATTACCGCTTTCGGTTTTACCAAATTTTCCGCCATCTGCTTTGGTAATGAGGGGGTTGGTGAATACAAAAGCTTCCCCGCCACATTTTCTCCGGATCAGTTCTGTACCTGTTGTCATATTGCCCCATTGGTCACTGCCGCCCATTTGTAGCTTGCAATTTTTATGATTGTATAGCCAGTAAAAATCGTAGCCCTGCATTAGCTGGTAAGCAAATTCAGTATAACTTATGCCGGTTTCTCCTTCAATTCTCTTTTTTACACTGTCTTTTGCCATCATGTAATTGACGGTAATATGTTTGCCGGCATCTCTTAGAAAATCTATAAATGAAATGGTTTTAAACCAATCATAGTTATTAGCCATTTCAGCTGCATTGGGAAGAGTTGGATTAAAGTCCAGAAATTTTTCCAGTTGTGCTTTAACCCCGGCAACGTTTTTTTGCAGTGCTTCTTCGCTTAAAAGGTTTCTTTCCTCGCTTTTACCACTGGGGTCACCCACCATCCCGGTGGCTCCGCCGACCAGTGCAATGGGTTTATGACCCGCTTTTTGGAAATGCACCAGTAGCAGAATCGGTACCAAACTGCCAATATGCAGGCTGTCGGCAGTAGGGTCGAAGCCGATATAGCCGGTTGTCATTTCTTTGTTTAACTGCTCTTCAGTACCCGGCATGATATCCTGGATCATACCTCTCCATCTTAATTCTTCAATCAAATTCATTTCTAAACCAGTGATTTAGCGCAAAAGTAAGGCAGAATAAGGTCGCAGGATAATGCAGGCAATATTTTTCTAAACCGTTCGTTTTCAATAAATAGTCTTTTTGCTCAACAGAACTATGATTTTACAGGCCTAAAGACTAATTTTACAAGCAGCCCGTACGTATGAAAGCTTGTCTAATTCAAACGCTTATCGAAAATTGTCCGAATGAAACCAACCATCCTTCTATTGTCCGTGGCGACATTAGCCTTGTCCATTTCTGTTAATGCCCAATTCAGGAAGTATTCCAATGAATTTTTAAATATTGGTGCAGGCGCCAGGGGGCTATCTATGGGAAGTGCCCAGGTAGCTTCAGTAAACGATGGTACTGCCGGTTACTGGAATCCAGCCGGACTTGTGGGTATTAATGAATACCCTCAGGTGAATCTGATGCATGCTGAGTATTTTGCCGGAATTGGAAAGTATGATTATGCCAGTATAGCGTTTCCTACTTCCAGTAAAAAAAGGACCATTGGCATTACAGGTCTCCGTTTTGCCGTTGACGACATAATGAATACATTATTCCTGGTGGAGCCGGATGGCTCTATCAATTACAATAACATTCAGTCCTTTTCATCTGCTGATTATGCATTCATTTTCTCATATGCTCAGAAACTAAAGGAGAGTGAGAAAAAGAATGTGCATTTTGGTTTAAATGCAAAGGTGATCCATCGCAGTGTTGGAAAGTTTGCCAAAGCATGGGGATTTGGGTTAGACGCCGGGTTGCAGATTTTCAGTAACAAGTGGAAGTTTGGTATTGCTGCCAGGGATGTGACCAGTACATTCAATGCCTGGTCTTTCAGTTTTACAGAAAGGGAGAAGGAAGTTTTATACCTCACTAATAATGAAATACCAGTCAAATCAACTGAATTAACTGCTCCCAGGCTGGTATTAGGTGTTGCCCGGGATTTCAAATTGGGAAAAAAAGCAAGTTTATTAGCTGAAGCAAATATTGATGTCACTTTCGATGGTCAGCGAAATACCCTGATAAGTGCTGACCCGGTAAGTGCAGACCCAAAACTTGGTCTTGAATTGAATATCAACAATGTATTTTTCTTAAGGGGGGGGATCAATAATTTCCAGCAGGCATTATCCGATGGAGATACAGTAAATCAAAAGAAGGTTTGGATTTATCAACCCAGCGCTGGTGCAGGTTTTAAGATTCAGAATGTGACAATTGATTATGCATATACCAACCTTGCTAACCAATCCAACCCTTTATTTACCCATGTTTTTTCCTTACGGTTAAACCTGGTTAATAACAATAAGAAAAAAGAAGATTAATCTGTTCCCGATAAACACTTATTCAAATGAAAAAAAATTTACTTCTATTACTCCTCTTCGCCGGACTCTTTGTTCAGGGTCAGTCGTATAATAACGAGTGGATTGATTATAGTAAGACCTATTATAAATTCAAAGTAGGGGCGGATGGTATTTACCGGATAAATCAATCTGTTCTGGCAACAGCCGGGTTAGGCAGTGTGCCAGCCGAACATTTTCAATTATGGAGGAATGGGCAGCAGGTTCCTCTTTACACGTCAGTTCAAACCGGTGTATTTGGCGTTTCAGATTATATTGAGTTTTGGGGCGAAATGAATGATGGAAAACCTGATTTGCCCTTATACAGAATTCCCGATCATCAGCTGAATGATAAATGGAGTTTGGAGACGGATACAGCCTTTTACTTTCTTACAACAAATCCATCAGGTGCAAACTTGCGATTAGTGCCAACAACAAACAATCTACCAACGGCATTAACACCTGAGCCCTACTTTATTCATACAGTTGGAAAATACTATAAGGATAAATATCATTTTGGTTATGCCGCCGTGGTAGGAGAGTATGTTTATTCCTCAAATTATGAGAACGGAGAAGGATTTACATCGCCAAATCTTGCAGCCAACGCTACAAGGACTGAGACATTCAGTAATCTTTTCCCATCTTCAAATGCAGGGGCGCCATCGCCCTTTCTAAGAGTAAATGCAACAGGAGATGCGCTGAATCCAAGACAATTTGAAGTAAGAGTGAATGGAAACCTGGTGGCAACACAAACAATGGATTATTTCGACTATGTTAAGGCAAATATTCCGATCAGCATTACTGATATAAATACAGGAACTGCAGCACTTGCAGTTAAGAATATATCACCGGGAGCCAGCGACAGGATGGTAATTGCCAAATCAGAAGTTGTTTATGCAAGGGAGTTTAATTTTGGCGGGGCCAATAACTTTTCTTTTGAATTGCCGTCAAATGCGGCTGGTAATTATCTTGAAATAACAGGGTTTAATTATGGAACCCTGCCTCCAATACTTTATGACCTTACAAACGGGAAACGTTATGTGGCTGATATTATTAATGCGCCAACTATAAGAGTAGTACTTGAACCTTCTGCAACCACGAGAAAATTAATAATAGTAACACAGGATGCCGCTTATCCAAAGCAAGTAACCAGTTTGCAACAAAGAAATTTTATAAACTATGCCCTTCCTGCAAACCAGGGTAACTTTTTGATCATTACTCATCCGGCTTTATTAAATGGCTCTGGCGGGTCAACACCTGTTGAGGATTACAAAGCCTATCGTAATTCTACTGCTGGCGGAAGTCATAATGCGAAAGTCTATATGATTGATCAATTAGTTGATCAGTTTGGATTTGGTATAAAGCAACATCCTTTATCTGTACGAAATTTCATTAGATGGGCGAGAAATACATTTACTTCACCAGTGAAGAATGTTTTCCTAATAGGTAAAGGACTAAATTATATACACAACAGGTTTTACGAAAACAATCCTGATTTACCTAAACTTTCATTTGTGCCAACATTTGGCTATCCTTCTTCCGATAACCTTCTGGCTGCTGATCCGGGCTTGAACGTAATACCCAAAGTTCCCATTGGCCGTTTATCAGTCATCAATGGTGATGAGATTACTGATTATCTTAACAAGGTTAAAGAATATGAACAACAACAGGCTATTTCGTCCCCTGTAATAGCCGAAAAAGCATGGATGAAAAATGTAGTTCATGTAATTGGGGCAAATGATGGTGCATTGGGTGATGCACTGACTGCTTCAATGAACAGGTTTGCCGATATTATTAAGGATACTTTTTACGGGGGTCATGTAAGTACTTTTAGCAAACTTTCATCGGCACCAGTGGAGCAGGCAAGTTCTACAAGGTTATACAATCTGTTTGAAGAGGGAATAGGTATTATGACATATTTTGGTCATTCTTCAGCCACTACCCTTGAGTTTAATCTTGATAACCCTGTGAATTACAACAATAGAGGCAAATATCCTTTATTCATATTGTTAGGGTGTAACGCAGGTAATTTTTATATGTTCAATACATTAAGATTACAAACAAAAGAAACTATATCTGAGAAATATGTGTTGGCGCCGCAGAGAGGAAGTATTGGTACAATTGCAAGTACTCACCTGGGAATTGTACATTATTTGGATATTTATAATTCAAAGAATTATTCTGCTTTTAGTGTAAATAAGTACAATGGAACTATGGGCGAAGCAATGGTTGATGCTATTTCTCAAACCTTTAATCTTACAACTCAGAATGATTTTTATGCAAGGTTTCATTGTGAACAAACAACATTACACGGAGATCCGGCTGTTCGTTTAAATGGGTTTGCAAAACCCGATTACGTAATAGAAGACAATTTAGTTAAGCTGGACCCCTCTTTCATTTCTGTTGCAGAAACAAACTTTAAGGTCGATGCAAAATTCATGAACATTGGAAAGGCAGCCCATAATAATATTGTTGTGGAACTTAAGCGTACTTATCCAAATAATTCTACAGAGGTTATTAGAAGAGATACTATACCCGGAGTCAGGTATATAGACTCATTGAGCTATGTAATTCCAATAGTTGCAACCCGTGATAAAGGGCTCAATAAAATTTCCATAACATTAGATGCAGATAATAATGCAGATGAGTTGTATGAATCAAATAATATTATTACGAAGGAATTTTTTATTTATGAGAACGAGGCAAGGACAGTTTATCCTTATGATTATGCTATAGTTAATCGACAGAATATAAAGCTGTTTGTTTCAACAGCAAATCCATTTGCTGTATTGCAGGAATATAGGATGGAGATTGATACTACTGCATTGTTTAATTCGGCACTTAAGGTGTCAAGGTCTTTTAATTCTGTGGGCGGACTTATCTCCTTTGATCCCGGGATTACTTTTGTCGACAGCACGGTATACTACTGGAGGGTATCTCCGACTCCTGCAACCGGGGAGAGAAAGTGGAATACCGCTTCATTTGTATATCTTCCTAATAGCGATGAAGGGTTTAATCAGTCGCACTTTTATCAGCATACAAAATCTGAGTTCCAAAGAATGAAGCTGGACAGTGCTTCAAGGAGGTTGCAATATGGAGAAGTTATGAATAATGTATTTCTTCGTATGGGAACTTATAATACCAGCGGTTCAACCCAGGAGTCTTCATTAATAGCTGCCATTAATGGATTTCAAATTTCAAGGTTGACAAACTGGTTTTCTTCTTTGGTTTTCAATGTGATTCACCCTGTCACTTTTAAGCCATGGCAAAACCAGGTGCTAGTCCCTCATTCTTATGTCGGAGAACCGGCTAATCCAAATTCCTTAGGACAAGGATTGTACGGCAGCACTTCACCTTCATTTATTAATACAAGGCCATATAGTTTTGAATTCAGATACACAGATACTGCCAGCCGGAGGAAAATTATGAATTTTATGAGGGATAGTATTCCCGACGGCTATTATGTGATTGTCAGGAACTTTACATTGTATCCTGCTGCGTATCCTGCATTTCCTGTTGCATATATAGCAGATTGGGCTGCCGATGAATCATTGTATGGCCAAGGCCAATCTGTGTATCATTATCTAAAAGCTGCTGGTTTTACTGGTATCGACTCTTTTTATCGTCCAAGACCATTTGGATTTGTCTACCGTAAAAATGATCCGTCTTTTACACCAAGTTGGATAGTAGGGGATGGAGTATTTGATAATCCAACTTTAAGTGTTGAGTGTCCTTCGCCTGATACATTGGGATATATTTACTCTCCTGTCTTTGGTCAGGCAAAACGTTGGAAACAATTATTTTGGAGAGGATCAATCTTGCCGGATATAACACCTGGCGATGACCCAAGTGTTGATATTATCGGAGTCAGACAAAATGGGACAGAGGCCATTATTATAAATAATCTTTCTATTGCCCAACAAGATTATGATATATCATCGATTGATGCGGATGAATACCCTTACTTACGTTTAAGAATGAGGAATGTAGATTCAATTCATTTCACGCCTTATCAACTTAATTATTGGCGAATAACATATGACCCGGTTCCTGAAGGTGCAGTTGCTCCAAACATCTATTTTCAGCATAAAGACACTCTTGACGTTGGCGAGCCATTTAACTTCAGCGTTGCCTTTAAGAATATCAGCCAGGTTCCCTTTGATAGCTTAAAGGTTAAAATGGTTGTCACCGATAGGAACAATGTTGCCAATATTATTCCGCTACCTCGAAAAAAGCCATTGGGTGCATTTGGTAGTTCAACAGATTCGGTTCATATTGGCTCAATAATAAATACATCTGCATTCCCGGGAAAGAATACTCTGTTCCTGGAAGCCAACCCGGATAATGATCAACCTGAGCAACATCATTTTAATAATTTTACTTTTAGAGATTTTTATGTAAAGCCAGACAGTTTAAGCCCAGTGCTGGATGTTACTTTCGATGGGGTTCACATACTTAATAGGGATATCGTTTCTTCTAAGCCAGATGTTCTTATAAAGCTAAAGGATGAAGCTAAGTGGATGATACTGGATGATACTTCTTTGCTGACGGTTCAGGTCAGGTTCCCGAATGGAGGTCTAAGACGTTATTATTTTAATAATGACACATTGAGATTTATTCCTGCGGGTCAAGCACCAAATACAGATAATACTGCTACAGTTAATCTTAGGCCATATTTCTCAGAAGATGGAACTTATGAACTCATCGTTACTGGTAAGGATAGAAGTAATAATGAAGCAGGAAATATTGAATACAGGGTACTTTTTGAGGTTATAAATAAGCCAATGATCTCTAATATGCTTAATTACCCTAATCCGTTCACTACTTCCACAGCTTTTGTGTTTACAATAACAGGTAATGAAGTGCCACAGAATATCAAGATTGAAATCATGACAGTGACAGGTAAGATTGTCCGGGAAATTACAAAAGATGAATTAGGCCCTCTTCACATAGGGCGAAATATTACAGAATTCAAATGGGATGGTACAGACCAGTATGGCCAAAAACTTGCTAATGGTGTATACCTGTATAGGGTAGTTACCAATTTGAATGGTAAGTCACTTGATAAGTATAAGGCTGATGGTGATAACACTGATAGATACTTTAACAAAGGCTACGGAAAGATGTATCTGATGAGATAATGTATAAATTTTAGTGGAAATGGGGCTGTAATTACAGCCCCATTTCTGTTTTCGTAAACAAGGAAAATGTCATATGTGTTAATTTTGCACCTTAATAAAAAATTAGCATGCCCAAGATTGGAATCAATATAGCAACCGGGAGTTTACAACAACAGGAAATGATCGTGGGTATTGACCTGGGAACAACGAACAGCCTGGTGGCCATCATACACCCGGAAAGCAGGAAGCCGGTGGTACTGAAAGAACATGATGGTAATGCGCTTGTTCCTTCCATTATCCATTTCGGCGAAGCCGGTTTGGTTTCTGTTGGGGATGAGGCTAAAAAGTATCTCGTGACTGAGCCACACAATACGATCTTTTCTGTTAAAAGACTGATGGGTAAATCCTATAATGATGTAAGGGATTATTCTTCTTTTTTCACTTACAAAGTAATTGATGACAACAGCGAGAGCCTGGTGAAAGTGCAGGTAGGCGACACGTTTTATTCACCCATAGAATTATCTTCTTATATCCTGAAAGAATTAAAAGCAAGGGCAGAGCATATTCTGAAAACACCCGTAACAAAAGCGGTGATCACAGTACCGGCCTATTTTAATGATGCGCAACGGCAGGCAACAAGAGATGCAGGTCGCTTAGCAGGTCTGGATGTATTAAGAATAGTGAATGAACCAACGGCTGCAAGTCTTGCATACGGCTTGGGCCTCAGAAATGATGAAACAAAAACAATTGCGGTGTATGACTTGGGTGGCGGAACCTTTGATATTTCGGTGCTGAGAATTGCGGCGGGAATTTTTGAAGTATTATCGACAAATGGCGACACCTACCTGGGCGGCGATGATTTTGACAGGGCTATTGCACAATACTGGTCTGCAAAGCTGGGCCTGACGGAGGAAGAACTGGCTGCAAATAAAAATATTGCACAAGAACTTCGGTTGCTGGCTGAAGAAGCCAAAAAGCAACTTTCTTCTACTGCTGAATTTAAAGGAAGTATTACCGGGGAAGAATTGATACTGACCAAAGAAGAGTTTGAAAAATTGGCAAAACCTTTTGTTGACAGAACGATACAATGTTGTAAAAACGCCATGCAGGATGCGCAGCTAAGTATAGCTGATATTGACGAAGTGGTGATGGTGGGAGGATCTACAAGAGTTCCATTAGTAAAGCAAATGGTAGCTGATTTCTTTGGAGGGTCATTACACGATTCATTAAACCCGGATGAAGTGGTGGCATTGGGCGCTGCTGTACAGGCAGATATTTTGGCTGGTAATAACAAAGATTTTCTATTGCTTGATATTACACCACTTTCATTGGGAATAGAAACGATGGGAGGTTTGATGGATGTATTAATTCCACGTAATTCCAGGATGCCTTCCAAGGTGGGCAGGCAATATACTACTCAGAAAGACGGCCAGCTTGGCATGAAAATATCAGTTTACCAGGGAGAGAGAGACCTGGTAAAAGATAACCGGAAATTGGCTGAGTTTAATCTTACCGGTATCCCGGGAATGCCCGCAGGTTTGCCTAAGGTCGAAATATCTTTCCTGGTAAACGCTGATGGTATTTTAGTGGTTAAAGCAAAAGAGTTGCGTAGTGGAGTGGAGCAAACTATTGAAGTGAAACCACAGTATGGTTTGACGGATGAAGAAGTGGAGAAGATGCTGCTGGATTCAATTACTCATGCAAAAGAAGATATTCAAACAAGGGCATTGGTGGAAGCGCAGACGGAAGCTCAGCAGATATTAGATACTACAAGAATGTTCGTAGAAAAGAATAAAGGGTTTTTGCTGCCCGAAGAAGTAAGTCTTACGGAAGTATCAATGAAGAACCTGGTAGAAAAAATGTCTTCCACTGATAAAGATGCTATACAAGCTGCTATTGAAAAATTGAATGAGATATCAAGGCCTTATGCAGAAAGGCTGATGGATCATGCAATATCAACTGCGATGAAGGGCAAGAGTATAACAGAATAAGCACTTAGCGTACTGCAGTTTCAATTATTTTATAAGAATTTGTTTCTGTCAGCACAGTAGATGGGAATGAGAGAGTAGATGTTCTTTTTAGAGCAAGACTATCTTTTTTATCAATTACAAATATCAAATTTCTCCCTTTCCAGGATGGATCAGTTTCGCCTGATTCAATAAAACGGGAAAGCCCTGCTTTCTTTTTAGCAACATGCGGAGTTGTAAACGGATGAGAGAGCCACGGATAGGCACTTGTATAAACAGTACTCATATAAGGGATCAATTCATCTGTGCTGATAACTAAGGACCGGTTTGTTGTGTGCTTATTGAGCAGGGCAAATATTTCTTTTTGTTCCCTGTTTAAGTAGGAAGTAGATGTCGTTGTTGTTTTTACACTACTCTGACTGTATATCCATACCAGGTTGTCCGAAAAGAAGAGTAGTGAAAAAAATCCAAGAATGACCTTTTGGAAAATAGATGCCGTTATTTTGCTAAAAAAATAATGTAAAGCCGGTATTCCCAGCAGGAACAATGACGTCCAGATATAACCCCTGGTGAAATGCAGCGGCTGCATTGGTTTTATTATTATTTCATGGTTAGCAAGGCTGAACGCTACAAGAAACCAGAGCAGAAATAAGCGATTTTGACTCTGTGAAAAAAATGTTACTGGTTTATTTATTTTCCAAATGCTCAGCAAAGCTAACAGGCCTGTGATGCAATAGGCAGGTATGATGCTAAAAAAACGAAGCCGCCAGTTGAGGGAATATTGTTCATTCACGGAGCGGTGATCATCAAATTGAATGAGATAATACAGGTAATAGTATAGGTGAGAGAACAAGATCAGGAACTCGCCAATAACAAGCCAGGTTGGGATATTCTTATTTTTGAATACATTTTTTTCGGTCAATAACCAGGCGCTTGCTATTCCTAAGAGTTCAATACCGGTAAAGGGGTGGGATATTGAAATAATGACTGATACCACCAGTACTCCCACCCATTTTTGCTTTAAGAGGCAATATATTACTGAAAGGAACAGTACATGATA
Source organism: Chitinophagaceae bacterium (assembly GCA_044229985.1). Classification (GTDB taxonomy): domain Bacteria; phylum Bacteroidota; class Bacteroidia; order Chitinophagales; family Chitinophagaceae; genus JJ008. The sequence continues at coordinate 41,950 of JBGARY010000007.1, read as the reverse complement.
ATAGGCTTCACAAGAGAAAAATAAGGACCTACCGAAATTGAGCCCCCACCAGCCTGAACCGGGATCAACAAAGAAAAGGCTGTTAACAGTTGATGAGCCGTAAATCAACTGGGCAAAAAAGCCAGCGAGGGTCAGTAAGCCGCCGCCCCAGGCAAAAAGCCAGATGCTGATTGTCCTGTATTTATTCCCCGGAAATAACTGGTCATATATGGAAATGAGTAACCGGAAACAAATAAGTGAACAGATCAGTGTAAAAGGGATCAATATCCAGCCGGGCGGGATGCCAACTTTTAAAAGGCCCGCAAAAAGTATTGTCTGCGTTTGAAAATATATGGGTTGATAGTCATCCGCATCATTAAAGGGGTTGCTGTAAAAGATACTTGCCCTGTCACTGTCAAGATACTGTTTGGCATACGCTACATACGATACATTATCATGTTGTATAAAACCGGTTGGCTCCAGATCATTGGAATGGTTAAAAAGGTAGCCAAGAAAGAAAACAAGCATTGGTGCGGTCAGCAACAAAGCAAATAACCAGTTTCTTGATTTTAGAATCATTTGGATGTTTTCTTTTTAACAAACTGTAAGATAAAAAATACTGAAATCAGAAGTAGGGTAAACAAAGAAACATATATAGAAATCCTGATAAAGTCATGTGGCTCGAACCTGAATTGAATAATATGCTTTCCTGCCGATACCGGTACGCTGATAAATGCCCGGTTGGTACAATAAACGGGTATTTCGACATTATCTTCAAAAGCCCGCCAACCATGATGATATTGCTGGAAGAGGTTTAGAAGCCCATAGTTATTTGCAGTCACCTCCAGTTCGATGTTGTTGGGTCCAAATTTTACGACGTTGATGGTGTCGGTTGTATGGTTCTTAATTTCCATTACCCTGCCAATGCGTTCAAATAAAACTATTCTTCCGCTGTCAGGTAATCCTGTTGTTGACAAAACAGTAGTGTCAGAAAAATAAACAAAAGGGTAGTTGTTCAATGCCTTTCTCAGCAGGCTGTCTTTAAGAAAATCGGTATACCTGCTGTTGATAGTAGGGGTGATTACATGATCCTGTGTGCTGATTGTTTTGTTATAGAATTTTTCCTGCCCCAGGGGAGATACTGTAGACGAATCAGCACCGGTAGTGGTTACAGGGTTTGCTATCTCAGTAAGTGGATAATTTTTTGGAAAGGAAGCTATGTATTGATCGACAACTGACGCCTTAACCTGTGAGATAAAAGTAAAGGGTAAGGCCATCCAGCAAAAAATAATGCTGTTAATAATTACCAGGGCAGGGATATATTTATTCAACCCTTTCCGGCTGGCCAGAAGGAATAAACTGATAAATAGGATTTGAATGATCCCCTGCAGTACCCCGATATCGGCAAAACTCAGCTTATCAAGAAAAGCTTTGCGGTTTTCATTTCCTGAAAAATCTGACAAATTGCTTTGTGGCAAGTACAAGATCAGGACGCCTGAAAGCAAAGTAAGAATTACAGTAGTGATTAGGTTTATTTTTTTTGTAACAGGTTCTTTCATTGAAAGAAATCCATTCAATGCAGGAGCCGCTATCAAAATAATACTGATGCTGGTGAATACACGAATGGAAGCCGGATGCCTGAATGTATCCATAAAGGGAAGGAAACGGTGACACCATTCTCTTATCGGGGTGGCATCACCCAGGCTGAAAAGAAAAGAGAAGAGGGTTAGGACACTAATAAATTTATAAACAGGTTTCAGTTTTCCTGCAAGGGCCAGCAGGAAGAACAAAAAAATAAAAATCCCGGTTGATGCATTCCTGGCAGTCAAATCGGTTTGCAGTAAGGGATGGCTTTTGGATACGGCAGAAGGTAACAAATACGATAAACTGCTGAAGGGAGGAAATGCATTGGTTTGTATCCTGTCCAGGCTGGTTCCGCTCCCTCTTTCATAATAGTCAAAGAAATCCCACCAGGATAAAACAGCAGGACTGACAATAAGAATGAAAACAAGCACAGTAATCCCGGAGAATAAAAAAAGGGGTTTAACTGACCTCTTTTTATAGTGACGGACCAGCCAGACAATAAATCCAATAAGAAGTATATAGAGACAGTAGATAAAAAAACTGGGATAGCCTGCTGTGAGTAATAAGCTAAGTGCAAGAGATAACTTTAGAGCCGTCTTTAGTACGGGGTTATTTAAAAGGCGGTAGAAATAGAGGAAAACAAAAGGGAGATAAGCTGCACTGGTTATCCATGGAATGATAGAACCGCTGTCAGTCATAAAACCACAACACAGATAAGCAGTAGCTGCAATGACAGCCGTGACAGTACTATTATTAAATTCTTTTACCAGCTTAAACATCCCTAGGGCAGCAATAAACAAATAAAAGAGTAATTCCCATTGCAGAACTGCCAGGTTATACCTGGTGAAAAGAGAAATAAACATGACAACCGGATTCCATACCCCGCTTTGTATATCACTGTGTAAGGGAAGGCCTGTATACAGGTAGGGGTTCCACCAGGGGAAATAACCGTTTTGTATGGCTTCACTGATATGGTAACGATAAGGAAGAAAATAAACTAAAGCATCATTCTTGAGACTAAATATGTGAAAGGGCAGCGGCCAGTAAGCAACCAGGGTGATCAGCAGTAAAAGCAGGTAATGCTTCCGGGCTAAAAAAAAAGTACTGATCTTTTGCATATTATTGTTTCTTCCAGACAGCCAAAATACTTTTTCCAAAGGAATAAAAGAAAACAGGATCTGTGATTTTAGAAACCGGGATCATCCATTGATCCCACAGCTGAACCTGTCTTTTTGCAGGGTATGATTGCCGCAATAGTATTTTATTTAGCAGGGAGGCAAAAAAACCAATGGAGTCAAGATAGACGATTTTTCTCCGGATTAACGACGCTGGTTGAACAGCTGATAATGTTCTTCGGTTATATCTTCTGTAATGGCCAATTGCTTTATCAAAAGGGCTATATAAAAACTGGAAGGCAGGGGAGAGGATGATGAGATGCCCGCCCTGTTCCAGGTGGTCAGTTGCCTTCTTTATTTCTGTTGCATCATCTTCAATATGTTCTAGCACATCTATGTAAATGATGCAATCAAACTTATCATTTTTGTCTAATGAATTCAGAGTTCCTTGTACTGCCTTGCAATTTGGGGGGAGCAGCTTATCTTTTATCTTCTGTTGAAGTATTTTTTGCATTGTTTCATCCGGCTCTAATAACAGCCAGTTATCAGCTTTGCCCTTGTTCAGTAAAAGGGTGGTTCCTCCGATACCGGCCCCAACTTCCAGAACCTTTCCCGTCAGGTATCCAGATATATGGCCGACAAAATAATTTTTCCAATTTGTTGCTGCTTCAAAAACCTGTAATTCTTCCCCCGGGTATTTGTAATCGGTACTCATGCAGTGATTGTTTCAACGGCGCCGGTATAGTCTTTATAATGATGCGTTAGTACGAATTTCCGCTGGGACTCGGATGAAAAATACAGAAACATTGTAACAAGAGATAACAAGAAGCTTTGAAGCAGTACAATAAGCATAGATGACATAACGGTGGATGTCCAGCCCGGGATGGCTAATGTGGTGAAGGTTTTAACTCCAAGCAATGCAAGAATGATCAACAGAGAAAAACCAATAAGACAGCAGGAGAAAACCAATAGACGGCCGGCTATGATCTCCATGAATACAGAGATGGCTCCTAATCCCAGTAGTAACAATTTGCTGAAGCTCATCTTCGATTGCCCAGCATAGCGGATTCCTTTATGCGTTTGTATAGTTGAATAAGCCAGTCCTGATTTTATAATTCCTCCCGCAATGTGGCTCCATATTTCGCTATAGTATACAATTTTATCAAGAGAAGATTTTGGCATGATCATAAAGTTGCCAAAGGATATTCTCCGACCGGTCAACAACCTGAAACTGATTTTATAAAGCCAGTAAAATAATTTGAACAGCATATCTTCCCGGCGGGAGCTGCGGTGAGCAAAAATTATATCATTATTTTTTTTCTCAGCAGCCAGTAATAATTCGAGTGCATCTTCCGGGCGATCCTCACCATCTGTATCCATGATCAGCACTTTGTCGCAGCTGATATTCTCTTTTATATAAGCCAGGCCAATTGCCAAAGCTTTTTGGTGCCCAATATTTCGCTGCAGGTGCAATACCTGCATCTGGAAAGACGTTCCGGTAGTAATTTTCAATTTTTCCGTTGAGCCATCATTGACAATTAAAATACGGAAGCGATAATCCCTGAGATGGGAAAATGTTTTACCCAGTTCGGTCAATAACCGGTTCAGAGACTCGCAATCATTAAATAAGGGACACAGTATGGTGAGATTCTTTTGCATTCGCTGGTTTAAAGATACAATGCGGGGTTTTTATAATGAAATGCCTGTACTTGATTAGTTGCTATACTTTGTTTTAAGCTTAAGAAAATAGCTTTCAAAATAATGATAACTCAACCAGCTAAGCAGGACTGCGCAGCCTGCAGCGGCTATGGAAAGAGTCAGCTGAGCTCCTATGCCGGGTATTTGTTTCTTAACTATGTCCAGTAAATAGCTATTCATGATCAGGTATACCGGCCAGTGAAATATGTAAAACGAATAGGAGATGCGTCCAAAAAATTTAAGTAAAGGGATATTAAAAATGAAGTTTATGATCTTTGTTTCCCTGTTAACAGCTTCATACACTAATAAGCCAAACATCATAGCGAAAGTGCTGTAACCAACAAGGCCTGTGTAGGGGAATGAAAAGGAATAGAAACGGTTGATGAAATAGAAGAGGAAATTAATGGATGCAAAGCTCAGGACTATGATCGCTGTATTTTTTTTGATGAACTCAAAATTCATGTGTTTCAATAAAGCAACCAGGCAGCCAATACAAATGCCGTCAATACGGGTGAATGTGTACAAGTTGTAGTAAGAGAGGTTATCAATTTTGTAGATCCACAGGCCAAACCGGAACAGAATGACCAGTGATAAAAGTGTACATATAAATATCAAAAGATACTTTGGCTTTTTTAGTAGCAGGATCACCAATGGCCAGAAAATATAGAACTGTTCTTCTACTGCTAATGACCAGTAATGATTCAGTATATGAGCATTGCCGGGGTCTTTAAATATATATAGCCAGTTTTGCAGGTAGGTCCAGAGGAAAAACTGATTGTTGGTGTAGTAATCCCATTTAATACCCGGGCTAGTTATAGAAGGGAGTATAAAAAGGAAGATAATAAGGCTGAGGTAGTATAGTGGGAATATGCGCAGTACTCGACGCATATAAAAATTGCGTAGAAAATTGGGTTTGTCTACTGCATTCATTAAGATATCTGTAATGAGAAATCCAGATAGCACGAAGAAAAGGTCAACGCCTAACCAGCCGAAGTAAGATTGGCGGATAAAGCCAAAATTGTGGTACAGAACAACCAGTAAAATAGCAACACCCCTAAGGCCGTCCAGGGCAGGGTAGTGGGACCTTTCAGGTATTTTGGCAGTCATGTATTGGGTTAGTTGTTACTCCTTCAAAGATAACTTTCTAAGCAAATACTTGCCAACCATATCAAATTCAATGTTTACTTTGGTTCTCGTTATCACTTTACTAATATTAGTATGCTCAAAGGTGTAGGGGATGATTGCAACGGTAAAATTTTTCCTTTTTACATTATAGGCAGTAAGACTGATACCATTTGCTGCTATTGAGCCTTTCTCAATAATGAGTGCAGCAAATTCTTTTGGAAATTCAAATATGTATTCCCAACTACCATCCTTTTCAATCACTTTTTTGCACACAGCGACCGCATCTACATGCCCTTGAACAATATGTCCGTCCAGCCTGTCACCCAACAGAAGAGATCTCTCCAGATTTACGATGGTGCCTGCAGACCAGTCCCCAAGATTAGTTTTTTCAAGGGTTTCCATTATGGCGGTAACCCGATGACCATTTTCATTTATTTCCTCAACCGTAAGACATACACCACTATGGCTTACACTTTGGTCTACTTTTAATTCATGTGAAATTGGAGATTCAATCCAAAATGTTCTATTTGAACCATTGGAAATGACCTCTTTAACTATGCCTGATGATTCAACAATTCCAGTAAACATAACAGCAAAGTAATTCATTTCTTTTTTGATTTCAGGTTTTGAAATGAACCCATTATCTTTGCCAACCTAAAAAATACCAAAGGAGGTATCATTTAATTATGCTAATTATCGACTCAAAAGATTGCGAAAACATTGACAAGGCACTGAAGAAGTACAAGAAAAAGTTTGAGAAATCAAAAGTTCTGTTACAGTTGCGTGAACGTCAAAGCTTTACAAAGCCTTCAGTTAAGCGTCGCGGTGAAGTGCTAAAGGCTGTCTATAAGCAGAAAATAGCCAGCGGAAAGATCGAAGGTTAATTTCATCTTCAGCAAAATATTCAAGGATGGCTGCAAAGTTTAATAGCTTTGTAGCTGTCTTTTTTTATGCCCATACTTTCACATGAAGCAATTCAGCCCTTTATCGGGTACCTGAAATTTGAAAAAAGGTACTCACATCATACTGTCACAGCCTACCAGGGTGATTTAAACGATTTTATCGAGTTTATCAATGGTCAGTTTGGCGAAACCATGCTGGGGGCAATAACTCATGCCATTGTGCGGAGTTGGCTTGCCCGATTAAAGGAACAGGGTCTTACTGCAAAATCCCTGAACAGAAAAATTTCAACATTAAAGTCCTTTTTTAAATACCTATTAAAAAACGGGATGATTGAAACTAGCCCGATGACAAAGGTTATTAGCCCAAAAATTGGTAAAAGGTTACCGGTTTTTGTGAAGGAAGAAGATACTCAAAAACTATTGAACACTTTAAGCAGATCGACAGAAAATTGGAGAACCCTTAATGCCAAAATGATCATTACTATTTTATATTCAACTGGCATGAGGTTAAGCGAATTGATTAATCTGAAGGAAAAGCAGGTGGATTTTGCCCGTTCTCAGATTAAAGTACTTGGAAAGGGGAATAAAGAAAGAATAATACCGATTAGTGCAGAGTTGGGCAATAGTATCAGGGAGTATCAACAGTTAAAAAGAAAGGAATTTGAAAAAGCAGAGGAGGTGTTGCTGGTATCAGAAAAGGGAAAAAAACTATACCCGAAATATGCTTACCTGATTGTAAATCAGCACCTCGGCGAGGTAAGTACTTTAGATAAGAAAAGTCCCCATGTTCTGAGGCATAGTTTTGCAACGCATTTAATGAACAACGGAGCCGATCTCAACGCCGTAAAAGAATTGCTGGGACATAGCAGCCTGGCGGCAACTCAGGTATATACCCACAATACAATTGAAAAGTTAAAAGATATACACAAAAAAGCACATCCTAAATCTTAAAAAAAGCCTGTGGAGCACAGTAAAAATTTGAAAAATTTTGTTTGGGAGAGTTTCTCTTTTGCAGTAACTTGTATATGTAAAAAGAATTAAAGAACCGAACCCAATGAAAGGCTATTAAAAAGTTCTTTATTTATTGTTTCACTATAAAATGATGACCATGAACGTAAAAATTCAGACAGTTCATTTCAATGCCGACAGTAAACTGATTGAGTATGTGAACCGAAAACTGGAAAAACTGAATACTTTCAGTGATCGTATCATTCAGGTAAATGTTTTCCTGAAACTCGACAACGTAGTTCATACCATTAAAGACAAGATTGCAGAGATCAGGGTACATGTTCCCCGGCACAACTTCTTCGTGAAATCAACCAGTAAATCCTTTGAAGAGTCGTTTGATGATGCTTTCGAAACTATGGTAGCTCAAATAAAAAAAAGTAAAGAAAAAAAAGCCGCTTAAAAGATTGCAAGCCCCGCCCCGGCGGGGCTTTTTTATTATTCATAATTTGATAGTGACATGAAATTATTCACAACTGACTGAGAACAAGCAAAAAAATCTTTCTCAAAATTTTTCCGATTATCAAATTCCCTTACCTTTGCCTCCCCAATAAATGGGGGTAGCTCTTTATTGTTCAATCCGTACGAAAATCCGGAATAAACCGGAGCATTAAGTGCGGAAACATTAACGCCACTTTAGCTCAGCCGGTAGAGCAACTGATTTGTAATCAGTAGGTCGTTGGTTCGATTCCGACAAGTGGCTCTGGTAAATAGCAAATTACCGGGCAAGTAGCCAAGTGGCCAACGGCAACAGACTGTAAATCTGTCCTCTTCGGAGTTCGGTGGTTCGAATCCATCCTTGCCCACATAGTTCTTTTTAATTTATAGCATTAGCGGGAGTAGCTCATTTGGTAGAGCGGTAGCCTTCCAAGCTTCAGGTGGCCGGTTCGAGCCCGGTCTCCCGCTCCAAACCGCCAAGCTCAGCGGAGGCGGATCTGGTAAGATCAGCCGTTGTAGCTCAGTGGTAGAGCACTTCCTTGGTAAGGAAGAGGTCGTGAGTTCAATTCTCATCAACGGCTCAAATAACAGAACAAATACCGGGCAGCAGCAATGTTTCCCGTTTTTTGAGGAATAAAAACAATTAGTAAAACACAATCTAAAAACAGATAACAATGGCAACTAAAGAGACCTTCAAAAGGGACAAACCCCATGTTAACGTTGGTACCATCGGTCACATCGACCACGGAAAAACAACCTTAACGGCTGCTATCACTACCATTCTGTCTCAGAAGGGTATGGCTGAAGCAAAAAAATATGATGAAATTGATGCTGCTCCTGAAGAAAAGGAACGTGGTATCACTATTAACACAGCCCACGTTGAGTATCAGACGGCCAACCGTCACTATGCCCACGTTGACTGTCCCGGTCACGCCGACTATGTTAAAAACATGATCACTGGTGCCGCCCAGATGGACGGTGCTATCCTGGTTGTGGCTGCTACAGATGGTCCTATGCCTCAAACAAAAGAACACATCCTGCTGGCTCGCCAGGTAGGTGTACCCCGTATGGTTGTGTTTATGAATAAAGTTGACCTGGTTGATGATCCTGAATTGCTGGATCTGGTTGAAATGGAAATCCGTGACCTGTTGACTTTCTACGGATTTGATGGTGCTAACACACCAATCATTAAAGGTTCTGCTTCCGGCGCTCTTGCTGGTGAAGAAAAATGGGTTAAAGGTGTAGAAGAACTGATGGAAGCTGTGGACACTTACATTCCGCTGCCTCCTCGTCCGGTTGATCAGCCGTTCCTGATGTCTGTTGAGGATGTATTCTCTATCACTGGCCGTGGTACTGTTGCTACTGGTCGTATTGAAAGGGGTCGTATTAAAGTAGGTGAGCCTGTTGAAATCGTTGGTCTTATCGAAGCTCCTCTCAGTTCAACTTGTACAGGGGTAGAAATGTTCCGCAAACTGTTAGATGAAGGTGAAGCTGGTGACAATGCAGGGCTGTTGCTCCGTGGTATTGAAAAAACGCAGATTCGCCGCGGTATGGTTATCGTTAAGCCTGGTTCTATCACACCTCACACCGAGTTCAAAGCTGAGGTTTACGTATTGAGCAAAGAAGAAGGTGGACGTCACACTCCTTTCTTCAACAAATATCGTCCTCAGTTCTACTTCCGTACAACTGACGTTACTGGAGAAGTAGAGTTAGCTGCGGGTACTGAGATGGTGATGCCTGGTGATAACACTTCGCTGACTGTAAAACTGATCCAGCCAATTGCGATGGAAAAAGGTTTGAAGTTTGCGATTCGTGAAGGTGGCCGTACAGTAGGTGCTGGCCAGGTAACTGAGATCTTGAAATAATCTCTTATCTTTGATACTTCAAAAGTCATTGGTCAACAGGAATTTCCGAACGACCGGTGACTTTTGATTCTTACGGGCATAGTTCAATGGTAGAATAGCGGTCTCCAAAACCGTTGATGGGAGTTCGAATCTCTCTGCCCGTGCAAACAGATTTTTTATGAATAAGATTGCACATTACTTCCGGGAATCTTACAAGGAGTTGACTGAAAAGGTGAGCTGGCCAACATGGCCGCAACTTCAGCAATCTACTATGATTGTACTGGCTGCAACAATTGTTATTACGTTCATCGTATTGGCTATGGACTTTGTTGCCAGTAATGGATTGAAGTTTATTTATAAACAACTTTTCTAAACAATGGATGCAGCTACAGCAAATACAGAAAATGTACAGCAGCAGGATACCAAGTGGTATGTATTGCGGGTTGTAAGTGGCAAGGAGAAAAAAGTAAAAGAATACCTTGATAAGGAAGTTAGCCGTGGTGGATGGGAGCAGGTAAAGCAGGTTTTTTTGCCAGTGGAAAAAGTTTACAAAGTTGCCAATGGAAAGAAGGTGATGCGGGAGCGAAACTATTATCCCGGATATGTAATGATCGAAATTGCTAATGGCAAACTTAATGATGACCTCAGGGATATCATAAAAAATACAACCAACGTAATTCATTTTCTCGGAAAAGAAAATCCTATTGCTCTCCGCAAGGCCGAAGTGAACAAGATGCTGGGCAAAATGGATGAAATGGCGGAAGTGGGTGGTATTAGCATGAGTGAGCCGTTTATTGTTGGTGAAACTATTAAGATTATTGAAGGACCGTTTAATGACTTTAACGGTGTTATCGAAGAAGTAAATGATGAAAAGAAAAAGCTGAAAGTGACAGTGAAAATATTCGGCCGTTCTACACCTGTAGAGTTGAATTATATGCAGGTAGAGAAAATAAGTTAAGTAATTGATTTATAATCTTTAAAAGCTATCGGATATGTCCGATAGCTTTTTTTTATGCTTAAGTACAAAAAAAATACATTAAAGCCATTGCTCGTCTGAGTTTTACTTATACTTTTGCACCCCCAATTAGTTCTTTAGAAATTTCCGCCACGGCGGAGAATGAGGAATTTGGGAGACCGAGTAGTCTGAACGAAAGGTCGCTTGAACCAATAAATCAAAAGAAAATGGCAAAAGAAATCTCTGGCTTTGTTAAGCTACAGTGCAAGGGTGGCCAGGCCAACCCCGCACCTCCAATCGGTCCTGCGCTGGGTTCCAAGGGTATTAATATCATGGAATTCTGCAAGCAATTCAATGCAAGAACACAGGACAAACCCGGGAAAGTTCTCCCTGTATTAATTACTGTTTATTCTGACAAAAGTTTTGATTTTATCATCAAAACCCCTCCTGCAGCCGTTCAACTGATGGAAGCCGCTAAGATTCAAAAGGGTTCCAAAGAGAGCAACCGCAACAAAGTAGGTAAGGTAACATGGGAACAGGTAAAGGCAATTGCTGAAGACAAGATGCCTGACCTAAACTGTTTTACCGTGGAAAGCGCCATGAAAATGGTGGCCGGTACAGCCCGCAGCATGGGTCTGAATGTAGAAGGTAAAGCTCCGTGGGAAAATTAATTTTTTGAATCCAAAAACGAATTAAAATGGCATTCATTAGTAAAAAAAGAAAAGTTGCTGATACGAAGGTTGACGCAAATAAAGCATATTCACTGAAGGAGGCATCCACACTGGTAAAGCAAATTACTACCTGCAAGTTTGATGCTTCTGTTGATCTGCACATCCGTTTGGGAGTGGATCCTAAAAAGGCTGACCAGGCTATCCGTGGTACAGTGACACTTCCTCATGGTACCGGTAAAACGAAAAGAGTATTGGTGCTTTGCACCCCTGATAAAGAGGCCGAAGCAAAAGGCGCCGGCGCTGACTATGTAGGTTTGGATGAGTTTGTACAAAAGATTGAAGGTGGCTGGGTAGATGTAGATGTAATTATTGCTACTCCGTCTGTAATGCCTAAGATCGGTAAACTGGGTAAAGTGTTAGGTCCCCGTAACCTGATGCCCAATCCTAAAACCGGAACGGTTACTAACGATGTAGCTAATGCAATCAACGATGTAAAAGGTGGTAAAATAGCCTTCAAAGTTGATAAGGTAGGTATTATACATGCCTCAATTGGCCGTGTAAGTTTCACTCCTGAGAAAATTGCTGAGAACAGCCAGGAGTTGCTTAACGCAATCATCAAGGCTAAGCCATCTTCAGCAAAGGGAACTTATCTGAAGGGAATCAGCATGGCCAGCACTATGAGCCCTGGTATTGCAATTGACACAAAAGCATTTGTTCACTAATCTATAAAGTGATTAAAACTAATTATCATGACAAAAGATCAAAAAAACGAAGTGATTGAGCTGCTGAAAGGCAAGTTTTCTCAATATAACAACTTCTATGTTGCCGATACAGAATCACTGACTGTAGAGCAGGTGGGCAAATTGCGCCGTGCATGCTTTAACAAGCAGGTAGAAATGAAAGTGGCAAAAAACACCCTTATCAGAAAGGCACTTGAATCATTAGACAATGAGAAATATGCAGGTATGTATGATTCGCTGCATAAAGTAACTGCCCTGATGTTTTCAGAAAATCCAAAGGAGCCGGCACTGATCATCAGTTCTTTCCGTAAAGAAAGCAATGGTGAAAAACCGGTGCTGAAAGCGGCCTTCATCAATGGTGATGTGTATATGGGTGATAACAACCTGAAAGCACTGACACAAATCAAGACCAAGAATGAGCTTATCGGCGAAGTTATTGGCCTGCTGCAATCACCTGCAAAGAGAGTATTGGCTGCTTTATTGCACCATCACGAACAGAAGGCTGGTGGAACAGAAGCTGCTACGGCAGAATAATTGAATTATTTATTGCATTGCAATTCAAATAACCACCCAGGCCTGAGGGTCAATAAAGGCAAATTTTTTTAAACCGCCGTCGGAGCAACTAAAACAAGCAGTGAAGACGGTAAAAATTTAAATCAAATGGCAGACGTAAAAGCATTAGCAGAAAGCCTGGTAGGCTTAACAGTAAAAGAAGTACAGGAACTGGCTGATTTCCTGAAATCAGAGTATGGCATCGAGCCTGCTGCAGCTGCAGTAGTAGTAGCTGCTGGTGATGGCGGTGGCGCAGCTGCTGCTGAAGAGAAAACTTCTTTCAACGTAGTATTGAAGAGCGGTGGCGCTTCAAAATTGAACGTTGTGAAGATCGTTAAGGATCTGACTGGTCTTGGACTGAAAGAGGCTAAAGACCTGGTAGACGGAGCACCTAAGAATGTTAAAGAAGGTATTTCTAAGGCTGAAGCAGAAGACATCGCAGCTAAGCTGAAAGAAGCTGGCGCTGATGTTGAAATCGCTTAATTTCTTTTCCCGATAAGAAAGTTTAGCCCTTCACTATGTGAAGGGCTATTTTATTGTCAGATAAGGTAAAATTTTGTTGTAAGTCTCCTCTGTCACAGCCATTACTCTTTTCAGATCTTCGGGCTTAGAAAACGGCCCATGTTCATTACGATAAGCTATAATGGGATTAGCAATGCTATAGCGGATGTATGGATGAGCTTTTAATTCATCTACGGTTGCAGTATTGATATTTATCTTTTTCAACACATTGTTTTCCAGTTTAAGGTATGGCCTGATTCTTTGAAAAGTAGAGTCTGGTAATCCGTAAGTTTCGGCTACCTGGTTTATCGAATGAAAGCCCCCTAGTTTATCCCGGAAGTTTACAATGCGGGCGGCAAGTTTACTCCCAATACCCGGCAGGGCAATGAATGCTGTTGTATCGGCTGTATTGATATCAATTACAGAATATCTTGGCTTGTTTGTGGAATAATTGTTTGCTGCTGGTTGAAATTCCTCTTCGTTCGGGGTGTGAGTATTATTATCAGCAATTCTGATATAGCCTGCTATTCTCTCGTATTCTTCAGGAAATAAGCCGTAAATCTTTTTCAGGTCTTCAGGCTTCTTAAACTTTCCTCCTTTGCTCAGGTAATTGCGAATTGTGTTTATTGTTTTATCTCTGAGGCCTAGTTTTTTCCAACCCTCAGCTGAAAGGCTATTTGGATCAAAGTAGAAAAGCTCGCCTTTCGAACCAGTATTCTTATGGCTACTCCGCCTGTCATACTGGTAGCTGTTATTGTTATCATAATCAGAAGCCCCGGTGTTCTTGTCATCATCCATCCTAACCTCCAGCCTTTTCATAGCCGCTATCCAGGCAGTATCTGGCTGCTGATTTTGTGATTTTTGATTAGTTCCTGTAATAACTTTTGGTAAAAAAAATACGGATCCAATCAGCACAAGTATAACAATGATAGCTATCCTGTCCCTGAGGGTGAATGTGAGATAATCAGCAACAATTTTCGGCCATATCATGGGTGCTCTTTGTGGGCAAAATAGTAAAGGAAGTAATGCCGGAAAATGGCCACTTAGTGGTATTTTGGCCGGGTTATTGTGAGCAAATTTTTCTTGGCTGAGAATTATAAATCCTTACCTTTGCCATCCTTTATTTTGGCCAAATATATTTTGACATCCCAAATCATGTGTAAGTAGTTGACTTCCATGGGTTTTCATTTTTTCTCAAAATGAGAGCCTGTGAGTGATTTGTATGTCCTCAACGTTGTAAAACCGGTATTACGCATATGTCTTCAACAAAAGTGAACTCAAGAGTGGATTTCGGTAAAATCAAGCACCTGGCTGAAACTCCCGACCTTCTTGAAGTACAGATTCAATCATTCAAAGAATTTTTCCAGTTAGAAACCACGCCGGACAAACGTAACATTGAAGGTTTGTTCCGTGTGTTCAAAGAGAATTTTCCGATTACTGATACCCGGAATATTTTCGTTTTAGAGTTCCTGGATTACTTTATTGACCCTCCCCGCTATACTATCGAAGAGTGTATGGAAAGAGGGCTGACTTACGCTGTTCCCCTGAAAGCCAAACTTCGTTTGAGCTGTAATGATGAGGAGCATGTTGACTTCCAGACTATCGTACAGGATGTATTCCTGGGTAACATTCCTTATATGACTCCCCGTGGTACATTCGTTATCAATGGAGCAGAAAGGGTTGTAGTATCCCAGTTGCATCGTTCTCCGGGTGTGTTCTTTGGTCAGTCGGTTCACCCGAACGGAACAAAGATCTATTCCGCAAGGGTTATTCCTTTCAAGGGAGCCTGGATGGAGTTTGCTACAGATATCAACAATGTGATGTATGCTTACATTGACCGTAAGAAAAAATTCCCTGTAACTACTTTATTACGTTCTATCGGTTATGAAATAGACAAGGACATCCTTGAACTGTTTGGTATGGCTGATGAAGTAAAAACAGATAAAAAGACCCTGGGTAAGTATGTTGGAAAGCGTCTTGCTGCGAGGGTATTGAGAACATGGGTGGAGGACTTTGTAGACGAAGACACCGGCGAGGTGGTTTCTATCGAGCGGAATGAGATTGTGATGGAAAGGGATACAGTGCTGGATGAAGATGCCATTAACACCATTGCTGAAATGGATGTAAAGAGTGTATTTATTCAGCGGGAAGATGTAGGCGGCGATTATGCAATCATCTACAATACCCTTAACAAGGATACCTCCAATAGTGAACTCGAGGCTGTTCAATTCATATATCGTCAGTTGCGTGGTGCGGATGCCCCTGATAATGAAACTGCCCGCGGCATCATTGACAAACTGTTTTTCAGCGATAAGCGTTACGATCTTGGTGAAGTAGGTCGTTACAAGATCAACCGTAAACTGGGCATTGATCAGCCGCTGGAAAAAAAGACGTTAACAAAAGAGGATATCATCCTCATCATTAAATACCTGGTTAAACTTACTAACGGCAAAGCAGAGATCGACGATATTGATCACCTGAGCAACCGTCGTGTACGTACCGTTGGTGAGCAGTTGTATGCTCAGTTTGGAGTAGGTCTTGCCCGTATGGCCAGAACTATCCGTGAAAGGATGAACGTAAGGGATAATGAGGTGTTTACACCGGTTGATTTGATCAATGCAAGAACTCTTTCTTCGGTTATCAATTCATTCTTTGGAACGTCACAGTTATCTCAATTCCTTGACCAGACAAATCCATTGAGTGAGATTACACACAAACGTCGTATTTCAGCCCTCGGCCCCGGTGGTTTAAGCCGTGAAAGAGCTGGCTTCGAGGTTCGTGACGTACACTATTCTCACTATGGCCGTTTGTGTACCATTGAAACTCCTGAAGGACCAAACATTGGTCTGATCTCCACACTTTGTGTACATGCCAAGATCAATGATATGGGCTTTATTGAAACTCCATATCGTAAGGTTGAGAATGGTAAGGTGGATATGAAAAAATTGTCATTCCTGAGTGCGGAAGAAGAAGACCTGGCAAAAATTGCCCAGGCTAACTCTGGGTTGAATGATAAGGGTGAATTTGTAGAAGAGAAAGTAGTAAGTCGTCAGACAGGTGACTTCCCGATATTGGATAAAAATGAAGTGGAGTTCATGGATGTGGCGCCCAACCAGATTGTTGGTTTGAGTGCTTCGCTGATCCCGTTCCTTGAGCATGATGACGCCAACCGTGCCCTGATGGGATCGAACATGCAACGTCAGGCTGTGCCGCTGATTCGCCCTGATGTACCAATTGTAGGTACAGGGTTAGAAGGAAAAGCTGCCCGTGACGCAAGGATCCAGATTCATGCTGAAGGAAACGGCGTGGTTGAATTTGTGGATGCAAACGAAATTCATGTTCGTTATGAAAGAGACGAAGAAGAAAAGCTGGTAAGTTTTGAAGATGATCTAAGGGTTTACAGACTCACAAAGTTTATTAAAACAAACCAGGAAACTTCTATCAATCTCAACCCGGCAGTCAAAAAAGGCCAGAAAATTAAGAAAGGAGATTTTCTGACTGAGGGGTATGCTACTAAGAATGGAGAATTGGCACTCGGTAAGAACCTGAAAGTGGCATTCATGCCATGGAAGGGTTACAACTTCGAGGATGCCATTGTGATCAGCGAAAAAGTCGTTAAAGAAGATATGTTTACTTCCGTACACATTTCTGAGTATGAACTGGAAGTGAGGGATACAAAGCTGGGTGAAGAAGAACTTACTCCGGATATTCCTAACGTTTCTGAAGAGGCTACCAAAGACCTTGATGAGAACGGTATCATAAGAATTGGTGCGGCTGTTAAGGAAGGCGATATTTTGATTGGAAAAATTACACCAAAAGGTGAAAGTGATCCCACACCGGAGGAAAAACTTCTCCGTGCTATCTTCGGAGATAAAGCCGGTGATGCAAAAGATGCTTCACTGAAAGCTCCAAATGGAGTAGAAGGTGTAGTAATTGGCAAGAAATTATTCCAAAGGGCCAAGAAAGATAAGAATGCTAAAGTAAGAGAGAAAGCGGCTATGGAGAAGCTGGAAAGAATTCATGAGAAGAACGAAAATGACCTCATGGAAGTGCTGCTGGAGAAGCTTACTACTCTGCTGGCAAACCATGTTTCTGCCGGTGTTAGCAACAACTTTGGTGAAGTACAGATTGGTAAAGGCGCTAAGTTCACAGAGAAAAACCTTCGCGGCCTTGATTATGCCAATATTAATCCGTTGGGCTGGACTGGTGATAAGAAAGTAGATGACCAGATCAATACCTTGCTCCACAACTATAACATCAAGTTTAATGAAGAACTAGGTCGTTATAAGAGAGAGAAATTCAATATTTCAATCGGTGACGAGTTGCCTGCAGGTGTATTGAAACTGGCAAAAGTTTATCTCGCTGTTAAGCGTAAGCTGAAGGTGGGAGATAAAATGGCAGGTCGCCACGGTAACAAAGGTATTGTAGCTAAGATCGTACGCCAGGAAGACATGCCTTTCCTCGAAGACGGAACACCGGTTGACGTTGTATTGAATCCATTGGGTGTACCCAGCCGTATGAACCTGGGTCAGATCTACGAAACGATCCTCGGCTGGACTGGTGAAAAATTAGGATTAAAGTTCGCTACACCAATATTCGATGGAGCTACTGTTGATGAGATTGCGGAATACTGTAAGCAGGCTAATATTCCAATGTATGGCCACACTTACCTGTATGATGGCGAAACCGGAGAGAAATTCCACCAAAAAGCTACTGTGGGTATCATATATGTTATCAAACTGCACCACATGGTGGATGACAAGATGCATGCCCGTTCAATCGGACCTTACAGCTTGATCACTCAGCAGCCGCTGGGTGGTAAGGCGCAGTTCGGTGGACAGCGTTTTGGTGAGATGGAAGTATGGGCATTGGAAGCATATGGTGCATCCAACATTCTCCAGGAATTACTTACAATTAAATCAGATGATATTATTGGCCGTGCCAAAACATATGAGGCAATTGTAAAAGGTGAGAACGTTCCAAGAGCAGGTGTGCCCGAATCTTTCAATGTATTGGTGCATGAATTGAGAGGTCTGGGTCTTGACCTGAAGTTTGAATAAAGCTGAGCAGCGAACCGAACGATGAAGTGTGCGACGCAACGAGGCTGAGTAGTGTTGATGTCGCCGGTAACAAAAAACATAAACGACAAACGATAAACGTAACATGGCAATCAGAAAAGAAAATCGTCCCAAAGCGGCTTTTTCACAGATCACCATCGGCCTTGCTTCTCCGGATACAATTTTGGAAAGAAGCTATGGTGAAATTTTAAAGCCTGAAACCATCAACTATCGTACATACAAGCCAGAAAGAGATGGTTTGTTTTGCGAAAGGATTTTTGGCCCTGTTAAAGATTACGAATGTGCCTGCGGTAAGTATAAGCGTATCCGCTACAAGGGCATTGTGTGTGACCGTTGCGGTGTGGAAGTAACAGAGAAAAAAGTTCGCCGTGAAAGGATGGGGCATATCAAACTGGTAGTACCCGTTGTTCATATCTGGTATTTTAAGTCACTTCCTAATAAGATTGGTTACCTGCTGGGTGTCAGCTCCAAAAAGTTGGAGACAATCGTTTATTATGAAAGATTTGTTGTTATTCAGCCAGGTATCCGTGTAGATAAAGGGCAAAATGTAGGCGATCTGCTGACTGAAGAGGAATATCTCGACATCCTGGATACATTGCCAAAAGATAATCAGTACCTGCCTGATGATGATCCAAACAAGTTCATCGCCAAAATGGGTGCTGAGGCAGTGCATGATATGCTGGCAAGGATTGATCTGGACCAGTTGTCATTCGACCTGCGCAATGCAGCAGCTACTGAAACATCACAGCAACGTAAGGCTGATGCCCTGAAGCGTTTGAGTGTGGTGGAAGCTTTCCGTGATGCCAATACAAGAATTACAAACCGTCCGGAGTGGATGGTAATGCAATATATTCCTGTTATTCCGCCGGAATTGCGTCCGTTAGTTCCGCTGGATGGTGGCCGTTTTGCCTCTTCTGACCTGAATGATCTTTATCGTCGTGTTATTATCCGTAATAACCGTCTGAAAAGATTGTTGGAGATCAAAGCTCCTGAGGTAATCCTCCGTAACGAAAAAAGGATGTTGCAGGAAGCAGTTGACTCGCTGTTTGATAACAGCCGTAAGTCAAACGCTGTTAAGGCAGAAGGAGGACGGGCACTGAAATCCCTCAGTGATGTATTAAAGGGTAAACAAGGTCGTTTCCGTCAGAACCTGTTGGGTAAAAGGGTTGACTACTCTGGTCGTTCTGTTATCGTGGTAGGTCCTGAATTGAAACTGCATGAGTGTGGTTTGCCAAAAGATATGGCTGCCGAATTATTCAAGCCATTTATCATCCGTAAATTAATTGAAAGAGGTATCGTAAAAACAGTGAAGTCTGCCCGTAAACTGGTAGATAAGAAGGAAGCTGTGGTTTGGGATATCCTTGAAAATATTCTGAAGGGACACCCGGTAATGTTAAACCGTGCCCCGACACTTCACCGCTTGTCTATCCAGGCATTCCAGCCAAAACTGATAGAAGGAAAAGCGATTCAGTTACACCCGTTGGTGTGTACAGCGTTCAATGCCGACTTTGATGGTGACCAGATGGCCGTGCATGTGCCGTTAAGCCATGCTGCTATTTTGGAAGCACAATTGCTGATGCTGGCTTCTCACAACATTCTTAACCCCCAGAATGGTACGCCTATCACCCTTCCTTCGCAGGACATGGTGTTGGGTCTGTACTATATCACAAAAGGTAAAAGAAATACAGCTACTGAAACTGTAAGAGGTGAAGGAAAAATATTCTATTCAAGTGAAGAAGTTATCATTGCCCATAATGAAAGGGTAGTTGACTTGCATGCATGGATAAAGGTGAAGGCCAATATCCGTAATGCTGATGGATTATTGGAGCATAAGCTGATAGAAACAACGGTAGGCCGTGTTATTTTCAATCAGCATGTACCTGCTGAAGTAGGATTTGTAAATGCTTTATTGACCAAGAAGAACCTCAGGGAGATCATTGGTGATATTATCAAGATTACCAATGTTCCGAAAACTGCGAAGTTTTTGGATGATATCAAACAATTAGGTTTCCGCACTGCCTTCCAAGGCGGTCTGTCGTTCAACATTAACGACCTTATCATCCCCGATGTGAAGGAAGAATTATTGGATAATGCAAAGGGAGAAGTAGATGAAGTATGGGATAGCTATAACATGGGTCTTATCACTAACAATGAACGTTACAACCAAATCGTAGATATCTGGAGCCGTGTTGATACCAGGATCACTGAAACACTGATAAAGGAATTGAGCAGTGATAAGCAAGGCTTCAATTCTGTTTACATGATGCTTGATTCGGGAGCAAGGGGTTCTAAGCAGCAGATCAAGCAGTTGGCGGGTATCAGAGGATTGATGGCCAAGCCGAGAAAATCCGGATCTACTGGCTCTGAGATCATTGAGAACCCGATCTTGTCAAACTTCAAAGGAGGTTTGAACGTATTGGATTACTTCATCTCTACACACGGTGCCCGTAAAGGTCTTGCCGATACGGCCCTTAAAACAGCCGATGCCGGTTACCTTACCCGTCGTCTGGTAGACGTAGCCCAGGATGTTGTAATCACAGAAGAAGATTGCGGAACATTGCGTGGTATTGCCACAACTGCATTGAAAGATAATGAGGATATCATTGAGCCGTTGAGTGACAGGATCGCCGGACGTACATCATTACACGATGTATATGACCCGATCAGCGATATGTTGATTGTTTCTGGTGGCGAAGAGATAACTGTAGATATTTCAAAGAGAATTGAGGATGCAGGTATTGAAACAGTTGAAATAAGGTCTGTGCTTACCTGTGAAAGTAAGAGAGGTGTTTGTGTGAAATGTTATGGTAAGAATCTCGCATCTGGTAATCTTGCACAAAAAGGTGACGCAGTAGGTATTATTGCTGCCCAGTCAATTGGTGAGCCGGGTACACAGCTTACCCTCCGTACCTTCCACGTAGGTGGTGTGGCCGGATCTGCATCTGTTGAATCTACGTTAGCTGCAAAATTTGACGGTACAATCCAGTTCGACGGTCTGCGTACTGTTACGATTGAGAATAATGAAGGAGAAAAGACACAAGTTGTAATTGGCCGTACAGGTGAAGTTCGTATCATTGATACTAAGAATGACCGACTGCTGATCACTAATAACATTCCTTATGGCGCTACACTGAATGTAAAGGATGGTCAGAAAGTGCATAAAGGTGACGTAATCTGTACATGGGATCCGTTCAACAACGTAATCATGGCAGAGATCAACGGTACTGTGAAGTTTGAAAATGTGATCGATGGAGTCACTTATCGTGAAGAGGCTGATGAACAAACAGGTCACCGTGAAAAAGTGGTAATCGAAACAAGGGATAAAACCAAGATTCCTTCAATTGTTGTAGAAGGTAAAGAGAAAAAATCTTATAACCTGCCCACCGGAAGCCATATTATAATGGAAGAAGGTGATGATGTTAAGGCGGGACAGGTGATTGTGAAAATCCCAAGGGTACTCGGTAAACTGAGAGATATCACCGGAGGTCTTCCTCGTGTAACTGAATTATTCGAAGCAAGAAATCCAAGCAATCCTGCAGTGGTTTCTGAGATCGATGGTGTGGTAATGATGGGTGCTATTAAACGTGGTAACCGTGAGATCATCATTGAAGCCAAAGACGGCGTACAGAAGAAATACCTCGTTCCGCTGACAAGACAAATTCTTGCACAGGACGGAGACTTTGTGAAGGCCGGTGCTTCACTGAGTGATGGACAGATAGCACCTTTTGATATTCTTTCAATCAAGGGTCCTTTTGCTGTACAAGAATATGTTGTAAATGAAATTCAGGAAGTTTATCGTTTGCAGGGTGTAAAAATCAATGACAAGCATATTGAGGTGATCGTTCGCCAGATGATGCGTAAGGTAAATATTGTTGACCCGGGTGATACAAGGTTCCTCGAAGATGATCTGGAGGACAGGTTTGATTTTGTTCAGGAGAACGATTATATCTACGACAAGAAAGTGGTAACCGATGTTGGCGACAGTACAAAGCTTCGTGCAGGCCAGATCGTAACATTGCGGGAGGTAAGAGAAGAAAACTCGATTCTGCGTAGAAACGATAAGAAACCTGTTGAGTATCGTGATGCAAAGCCTGCTACTTCGTCTCCGACGTTGCTGGGTATTACGAAGGCCTCGTTAGGTGTTCAAAGCTGGATATCTGCTGCTTCCTTCCAGGAAACAACGAAAGTGCTTTCATCTGCAGCCATTAATGGTAAGACTGATGAAATGCTCGGCCTGAAAGAGAATGTGATCACGGGTCACCCGATACCTGCAGGTACTGGTCTTAGGGAGTTTGAGAACATGATCGTAGGAAGTAAAGAAGAATATGAGCTGTTGCAAACAACCCGTGAAGCAATGGCATTTGATGAAGAAGAGTAATTCAATATGATCTTTTTGGTACTATAAAGGAGTAAGATTTTCTTACTCCTTTTTTACTCATTTCAGAGGCTGTTAAGGGTTTCTTAAAGTGAACCGATTTTTTATATTTGCCGACTTGTACATACTTAGTTTTGTAAAAAGATAACTGAATGAAAAATGGTATTTTAATCTGGAATGTAGTGCTGACCCTTGTGGCCGGTTATCTGTTATATTCCCATTTTGGTTCAAAGAAAGCAAACTCCTCATATACAGTGGCAGGGAGTAATAAATCCGGAAATACTGAATTCAAGATGGCTTACTTTGAGATGGATTCAGTAGCAACCAATTTTGAATTGGTTAAAGAAGTAAAAAATGAGCTAAACAAAAAGGAAGACGAAATAGCCACAGAAATGGACAGGCTTGCCCGGAAAATCCAGGATAAATATGCATACTACCAAAACCTTGCTCAGTCGGGTAATCTTTCTGAAACACAATCTGAAGCAGCAAGCCTTGAGATCAAGAAAATGGATGATGATATGAAGGCCCGTAAGCAGCAGCTTGACCAGGATTATTTTGACCTCAAAACTAGAAAGGAAACAGATATCAAAACAAAAATCGAGGGTTTTTGCAAAGAGTATAATGCAAAACATAATTACACTTACATTATTTCTTACGAGCAGGGCTTATTCTTCTACAGAGATACCGCCTATAATATCACAGCCGAACTTGTAAAAGGACTAAATGAGAAGTATAAGCCGGAAAAAAAGAAATAGAATATTTCTGTAATAAGGCGCCCCTTTCAAGGGGCGTTTTCGTTTGGTAAGCATAAGAAATAATTCTTTCTTTGGGGTATGATAAATTTTCAGCAACTTTTTTCTTCTTTTCCAACTCTGAAAGTAGGCGTGATAGGCGATGTGATGCTTGATACCTATATATGGGGCAAAGTTGACAGGATTTCCCCTGAGGCGCCTGTGCCGGTTGTTTCATTAGAAAGAAAAGAATACAGAATAGGAGGTGCCGGTAATGTTGCATTGAATTGCCGGGCTTTGAATGCGGGGGTTACAATTATAAGCGCAGCAGGTAATGATGAGGAAGCAGTATTGCTGAAAAAGCTGTTGGACGAAAGTGAAATTGATACTTCTTACATGCTTTTTTCTGCCAAAAGAATTACAACAAATAAGACAAGAATAATAAGCCGCAACCAGCAGATGATGCGGCTGGATGCAGAGACAACAGAAGACCTTGATCCGGAACTGGAAGAGATGCTGATTGAGAAGGTCATATTGTACATAAATAATGAAGAGCCTGATATTATCATTTTCGAGGACTACAACAAAGGGGTATTAACTGAAAAATTGATTACAATAATAATTCAGGTATGTAAAGACAAGGGAGTTATTACTTCGGTTGACCCCAAAAGAAAAAATTTTTTCGCCTATAAGGGAGTTGATATTTTTAAGCCTAACCTTAAAGAAGTGAAAGAGGGGCTTAATATCCTGATAGATCAAGTTACTGCTCCGGTACTTGAGAATATTCATTCAGAATTAGATAGGTATCTGGGTCATAGGATATCCTTCATTACGCTTTCAGAAAAGGGAGTTTTTTATCAACAGGATAAGGCAGGGCATATTATTCCTTCGCATATAAGGAATATAGCCGATGTTTCAGGAGCTGGTGATACGGTTATCGCTGTAGCATCTCTTGTTTATGCTGCAACTAAAGATGTAAAGCTGATGGCTGAAATGGCTAATATTGCCGGCGGGTTGGTTTGTGAAGAGGTGGGAACGATTACTATCAATAAAGAAAAATTTCTGAAAGAGTGCCAGTCATTACTTGGTTGATTTTTTCTTTATCTCTTCCATTGTTTTAGCGAGCATGTAATCATAATTGAAGAAAATCTCAAAAGCAATTTTTATTGCTGAAAAAACAAGAACGAATATTTTTCCTGCTCCCAGTGTCAAAAACATACTGCCGAGAATTACGGTGAATTGCTGGATGAAAATCCTGCCATAGGGCTGAAACATTATAATCATAAAAGAGGTGGTTCTATACTCATCATTTAGGATGTATGGTATAAAACTTTTGGCCAGGTAACTGATCACAAATGCTGCAAGCATATAGGCAATATCCTCATTAATATAGGTGTACCATTTTAAAAAAAAGTGTAATGTATGACTTCCCGGAGGTGTTATACCGGCCGTTTGCGAAAAAATAGTGGTTTGTACCAGTGCAAATATTCCAAAGTGGAGTATAAAGAAGATAATAAAAAAAAATCCGCTTTGTCTGCTAACAGTACCATTTGCCGGCCACTCATCCCCACCTCTTGCAAAAGTAGCAACCAGCAATTTCCCCACAGTCAGGATTCCCACTATCATTGTTTCTAATGCATAAACAATAAAGGCTTCTACTGCATCCCAGCCTAAGAACCATACGCCAAATACAGGAACCAGGTTTGCGGCTATCAATATCCAGTCGGCAAGGGTGAGTTTTTTTCTTGGCATCAGTTAAAACAGTTTCGGCTGTAAAATACCTAATTTCGTTCGTTATTTAACGTAATCACTATATGTCTAACTATACCCTCGTTATTCATGGAGGAGCCGGCACTATTTCAAAGTCAAATATTACTACTGAAGAGGAATTAGCGTATACTGCTGCATTAGAAAAGGCATTGGAGGCCGGATTCAGCCTTTTAAAAAATAATGGAACAGCTCTCGATGCTGTAAGGGCTGCTGTTGTTTCGATGGAAGATTGTGTCCTTTTCAATGCAGGAAAAGGGTCTGTTTTTGGAAAAGATGGCAGCCAGGAAATGGATGCTTCAATTATGGATGGAGGAACACTGATGGCCGGATCAGTTGCTGCTGTCAGAAATATCCGAAACCCGGTTGAACTGGCCTATACTATCATGACAGAAAGCCAGCATGTGATGCTAAATGGCAGGGGTGCTTATGAATTTGCAGTACAGCAGGGTTTGGCAATAGAGCCAGACGATTATTTTTTCTCCCAGTTTCGTTACGATCAGTGGAAAGAAATGCAGGGGACAGACTCAACAGCACTTGATCATAACGTTAAGATCAAGGATAAAAAATTCGGAACTGTCGGCGCTGTGGCATTGGACATGAATGGGAATATAGCAGCTGCTACCAGTACCGGTGGAATGACCAATAAACAATTTGGAAGGATTGGTGACAGCCCGATTATTGGCGCTGGCACCTACGCAAATAATAAAACTTGTGCAATTAGTTGTACCGGACATGGCGAGCCATTTATCCGGGCAGTAACTGCTTATGATGTAAGTTGCCTGATGGAATACAAGGGGCTCTCATTGCAGGAGGCCATGCATGTTGTGGTGCATGACAAATTACTGCGAATAGAAGGTGAGGGTGGAATGATTGGAGTGGATGCAAAAGGAAACGCAGCCATGGTATTTAACAGTGAAGGAATGTACAGGGGAATTATGAATGCAGAAGGAAAAAAAGAGATGTTGATATACAAATAGTAAAATGAAAAAGTACGCTATCGTTGTTGCGGGAGGATCGGGCACAAGAATGGGTGGCAGTCTGCCAAAACAGTTCCTATTGCTCAAAGACAAACCGGTACTCTATTATACTATAAAAACCTTTTTGGAGGCTTATGATGATCTTCAAATAGTGCTGGTATTACCTATGGATTTTACTGACATGGGCCAGGAAATTATTGATGCTTTTTTTGATAAAGAAAGGATCAGGATCACCGCAGGTGGGGATACCCGTTTTCAGTCAGTAAAGAATGGCCTTTCCCTTATTGACGAAGAATCTATCATTTTTGTACATGATGGAGTGAGGTGCCTGGTTTCAAAAGAACTTATTCATCGGTGTTATCAGCAGGCAGTGGAAACAGGAACTGCTATACCGGTGGTACCATCTAAAGACAGCATTCGTTTAATAACGGATGATGGAAATGAGGCTTATGACAGGAATAAAGTCATGCTGGTTCAGACCCCACAAACTTTTCATAGTAAAATATTGATTCCTGCCTTTCAGATTGATTATAAAGATAAGTTTACAGACGAAGCCACAGTTGTTGAAGCTTTTGGGATGAAAGTTTCACTGGTAGAAGGCGAGGAAAATAATATTAAAATAACAAGACCAGTTGACCTGTTGATTGCAGAAAATATACTTAACGATAAGTAGTTTATTTTTTAAGCCATTTCAGGTAGAAAGGCAGCCTGTTTAACCTGATTGCAGCATATTTTTCTTCTATAGCTCCGAAACTGCTATAAAAAAATGCAAGATTCCGGATATCCGATCCTTCAAAGTCCAGTAACATTTTCTTGCCTGCATGATCTTTTATAAATGCATCAATCAGGGAGTGAGAGGCACCAATAGTTTTACCATTCGGATGGTTTCCTACAAGAATATAATAAGCCCTGTTGTGCGAATAAAAAAATATAGCCGAGGCTAATAATTCTTTTTGTGCTGAGAAAATGCCGTAAGTACTGGCCATCCCTTTTTCATGGAGTAACTTGTAGAGTTTCCTGAAGCGATTGATATTGTCATCTGTTTCTTTGTCTTTTATTTTCATTTGCTGAGTGGCCAGTGTAATTACTTTTTCAGCCTCAAAATCTTTTTCAGCAGAACAGCCATACTGGATACATTTCCTGATATTTCGTTTGATATTTTCCCGATAGCTGCTATATAACACTTCATACGGCTTTTCCAGGTCAAGAATATAATTCGACCGCAGATAAAGATCAAAGCCACTGACGGGAAATACATTTTGATGATTGAAATAGATATCCCAATACTTAAAATGAGATGGTATTTGTCTTAGAAATAATTCAAGTGTGCCGGCAGAAAGCTTGTTGCCGAATACACCTAGCTGGGCCGAAAGGAATGGCTGGTACAGATACCTGATTGCATATTTCTTTCTCCAGCTTAGTGGCATTATTACTTCATAGTCGTTCATCACTAAAGCATCCCATTTATCTGCCATGTTATCAAGATAGAAAGAATAGGCGTAGATCAGCCCGTTATTAGAATCAGAGATCCGGTTGTCCCACTTCTCTTTGTCTATTTCGTTATGGGTTAGGTATCGTATGTTGTGGGAGCCTTCCATCAAAAATTCAGGTTACGGTCAATTTTTCTGAAACTGAAATTGGAAACATCTATTGTAAATGAAATGGTCTTCCATAATCTCCCTTTTTTTGGAATAGTAGATTGTATATAATCTTTAAAAACACGGCTGTAGATCAGCGGTAAATAAATATTGATTGATTCTTTGAATATGGGAATCTGAATGCCTGCATCAAATAAGAAACGATCCGTTTCCGCTTCCTGCTTCCATGCTTCTGCGTATGTACCGATGTCAAAGAAAAGTTTGAGTGGGATTTTTACCGGTAACACACTCAACGGATTTATGGCTGAAGGAATTGTTGTGCTGAAATTAGCAGCTATCAGCCAGTCATCTGTTTTTCCAACTTTATCGGCTAGCAGATCAGTTCTTACTTTGAAACCGCCATCCCTGTTCATGATTTGCTGGCTGGCAAGTCCTTCAAATCTATTGCGGCCAATAAAATAATCGCTGTAGGTGTAATCTTCATACCCATTAGCGCCGGTCAGGTTAAGATGATAGCGGTCGGTAGCGAATTGTTTAGCGAATGTTTTCGATGACGTATAAAAAAACTTTCCCGCAAACAACCTGACATTTAATCCGCCTTCTTTTACGTAATTGAAAAAGTAATTTCCGGTGAATGCAGTGCGGAGGAAATCAGTGCCTTGCTCAATGTTAAGTTCACCCCGGTAGGGATATAACACCCTGTTGTTCTCAATCACCAGTTTAAGTTGGGTTAATGTTCTATTGTTGTTTGTTTTTCCAAACTTGCTTGTTATGGTAGTATCATTTCCGGTAATGATGGTATCCCGATAAAACCGCAGTCCGTCTTCATTAAATAAAAATGTCTTGAACTGAATATACCGATGAAAACTGCTTCTTGGGCTTTTTTCTTTAAAGGTAAAGCGGATACCCGGCACAATTTTATTCATGCCCAAAAACAGCTTTTCACCATCTGAATTAGTAAACTGATCAACAGTAAAGGAGGCGCCGCTTACACCAAGATCTATTTTCCGGAATAATCCTTGCGGATAGAAACTATTTGAAACAAACCCTATCCCAGCTACTTTTTTTGAACCAGTTGCATATAGGGCAGACAGCAAGTATTGTAATTTGGATGGTGGCAGTTTTACATTGGTGACAAAAGTCCCAATCATAAATTTATCATAGCTGTTTGCGCCTATGGCAGGGCCAATAGTAATAAGCTCTTTAGAGGGTTTCTTCAGGTATGAATTAACCCCCTTGGGATTGAGTAACACAAATGTTTTGGTCCCTTTTCTTTGCTGGTTGGGTAAAAATCCTTTTTTGTTCAATAACGAAAACTCGTCATCAAGTTTTTTTCCACAAACTTCTTCAATTACTTTTTTAAAATCATCCGGTTGCGGGTGCCTGAACTGCCAGCGGCGATAGTATTCTTTTATGGCATTAGCCAATACATCTTTTCCTACTTCTGATTCAAGGTAGCGGAACCACTCAGCTGTTTTAAAATATGCAACAAGATTATAATTAAGCTCACTGAATTGCTCAGAAGCAGTAGCGATTGGCTGATCAACTTTTTCTGCTACCAATGATTCAAAAGCTATTTGCTGGTATTTGTCCGCTTCACCATATCGTGATGCACTGTATTTATCTTCGAAATAGCTGTTTATACCCTCATCCATCCAGGGATTGGATCTTTCGTTTGTTCCCAGGATACCATAAAACCAGTTGTGCCCAACCTCATGAGCAATTGTTTGATCAAGGGCAGATTTGTTATTCGTTGGTGAAATAACAGTAATAGTCGGGTATTCCATACCGCCACCAAAGCTTTGTGGTCCTTGTACTACCTGTGCGATATTATAGGGGTATTCGCCGACCAGCGATGAATAGTGTCTTATTGCTTTTTTGGTATAGCTAACACTTTCACTCCATATATTCTTATGTAGTGGTGTAAAATAAGTGATGATACTAATGCTCCTGCCGGAAGCAAGCAGACAGGTGTCTTCCTTTACAATGAACCGTTTGTCGGCAAACCAGGCAAAATCATGGATATTTTCTTGCAGGTATTCAAGCTTCTTAATATTTACAGCAGATGGAGGGAATATTTTGGAAGCCGGCAAAACTTTGCCATCAGCTGATTTTTCTTTTCCAGCCTGCCAGTCAAAAGATGCTCTTGCCTTGAGCCATTCTTTTTCTCCGGCATTTTGTAATTCACCGGTTGCTGCTACTACATAATTCTCTGGTAAGGTGATATATACTTTGTAGTTACCGAATTCGCTGTAAAATTCACCCTGGTCTAAATACGGCATCGGGTGCCAGCCGTTTTTATCATACACAGCCGGTTTGGGATACCATTGCGTTGCCTGGTAGCTTTGCCCGTCGTGCCCGCCCCGGGAAAAATTGTAAGGGAGTTTTACATGAAAAGGGGTTGTTATGGTTATTTTTTGACCGGGTGCAAGCGGAGTGGGAAGCAAGAGTTTTACAATATCAATATGCTGTGGATGGTCTTCGATGTTGGCTGTGATATTGTTGACCTTAAAATCAAGGCGGTTTATATATCCCTTTTGTTCTTTATCAGAGAAATAAAACTTTGTGTTGCCATTTTCCAGCAGTTGATCGCTAAAGGCTGTTTTATCGTTTTTATAGGCGTTGGGCCACAAATGGAACCAGATGAAACATAAGCTATCAGGTGAGTTGTTGATATACTCGATGCTGGCAAAACCATCTAATGTATGTTCCTTATCGTTTAGCGAAACGTCAATATTATAATTGACCTGCTGCTGCCAGTAGCCAGATTGAGAGTAGCCGGCTGTAAAAATTAAAAATAAGATTAATGAAGCGGTTAGTTTTTTCACCAGGACTCGTTTCATCAAAAATAAAATCTTATCTCTGCAAATGGAAATCTAAAATCTTATTTGCCTTTCCCTTTGAATATAATTCTTAGCGTATGAATCATGATCTTAAAATCAAGGGCCAGCGAAATGTTTTCGATGTAGAGTAAATCAAATTTACTTCGTTCAATCATTTGCTCCACATTTTCAGCATAGCCAAACTGTACCATCCCCCAACTGGTGATCCCGGGCTTTACTTTCAGCAAGTATTTATAAAAAGGGTAGCGGCTTATGATCTGGTCAATATAGAATTGCCTTTCGGGTCTTGGCCCCACGAGGCTCATCTCACCGGAAATAATGTTCCATAGTTGCGGTAACTCATCCAGGCGCCATTTTCGCATTGTTTTTCCCCAGCGGGTAATTCTTGTGTCATCAGACGAGGAAAGGGCAGGGCCATTTTTCTCAGCATCAGCCACCATCGAACGGAACTTAAACATCCGGAAAGGCTTTCCTTTGAAACCAATTCTTTCCTGAACGAATATTATATCTCCGGGTGAGGATAGTTTTACACGAATGGCAATATAAAGTAATAACGGTGATAAAGCTATTAAGCCGGCAGCAGAAATGGTCACATCAATCAGGCGTTTGATATTTTGTTGCCATTCAGGCATCAGCCCTGTCTGTAAGTCTATAAGAGCTGCCCCCAATACATTACTTGTCTTCACTGAGCCGGAAAGAATGTCTAATGTATCGGGTTGAATCTTTATTTCTACATCTTTTTCACTTAACCGTGTAATGATATTTTCCAACAATGACTGCTCATTTTTTTCGAGTGCCATCACTACCAGTTTTATTTCCTGCTCATCAATTATTTTTTCTAACTCATTTATACTGCCCAGGCGTGGAATGCTTTTCTGGAAGCCATTTCTGCTATTGCTATCAGGAGTAACAAAACCAGCGTAGCGATAGCCACTGTCGTGCAGGTATTTAGCGGTTTCCTTATAAATGCGGGCAGCACTTTCATGACTGCCTATCATGAGTGTATGAAAAATAATTTTTCCGCTTAGCAACTGATGTTTGATTTTATTAAGTAACAGCCAGCGACCGGCGAAAGTGAGGACAAAATGGATAGCAAAAAGAAGCAAGAAGGCAAGGTAATAATAAGAATAATTGTCTCTTGCATCATCTAGTAGAAGGAAGAAAAAAATGATAATAGCTCCAATCAGGCTACATATAAAAGTGCTGGTAAACTCAAACAATCTTGATTTTTTGTAAAGATGTTTGTAGGCGCCCACTAAAGTGTACAATGAAAGCCACCCGGCTGGAATAATTAGAATGCTCAGCCAGAAGCGGTAATCAACCTGGAATTTACCAGCCTCGGCGATTGTCTCATGCAGAAGCCATTTGCGAACAAAAAAGAAGCAGGCCCATGCCAGCATGGCGGTGAAAAAATCAATCACGGCATACCAGGCAACTGATATTTTTTTATCAGACTGCATCATCGGGTGATGATATTGTTGCCGATCTTCTCGAGAATCTGATGGGCTACATCCATGGCCATCAGACCATCCATTTCTGAAACTATTGTTTTGGTATTTTGCAGAATGGCATCCCGGAATTCTTCCAGTTCCTTTTTTATCGCATTCACTTCAGGAATGACGGGATTAGAAATAGCAATGGTCTTTTTGCCTGTTGGTGTTTCTATATCAAAGGCAAAAACATTGGAGTCCTTAGGCTCTTTTAATTTAATTATCTCTGTTTTTTTGTTGAGGAAATCAATCCCTATATAAGAGTCTTTTTGGAACAGGCGTATCTTTCGCATTTTTTTCATAGAAATCCTGCTGCTGGTAAGATTGGCTACACAGCCATTATGAAATTCAATGCGTACGTTGGCAATATCCGGTGTCTCTGTCATAACACCTACACCACTCGCCGAAATGCTTTTCACATCACTTTTTACAATACTTAGTATAATATCAATATCATGAATCATAAGGTCCAGTATCACACTCACTTCTGTGCCTCTTGGATTGAACTGGGCCAGGCGATGTACTTCGATGAACATAGGGTTTAACTGCATTTCTTTAATAGCTAAAAATGCAGGGTTAAATCTTTCTACATGTCCTACCTGGAATTTTATACCCGATTCTGCAGCCAGTTTCACCAGTTGTCTTGCCTCTTCCATGGTGTTGGCCAATGGTTTCTCCACAAATACATGTTTCCCTTTTTTGATAGCCTTTTCACAAAGCTCAAAGTGATAATTGGTAGGGGCTACCACATCAATAGCATCACAGGAGTCAATTAATACATCAGCATCTAAAAAACGGGGTAATTGATATTTGTCTGACACTTCCTTCGCCACTTCATCGTTTGGATCGTAAAAGCCAACCAGTTCTGTCCCTGTTATTTCTTTCCAGTTATTTAAATGGAACTTACCAAGGTGACCTACACCAAAAACACCAATCTTGAGCATAAGAATTAATTAATCCTCAAAGATAAAGATTGGTGGGGCAGTTAATTCCTATATGTAAACAAAATTGCAGTCCAAAAGAAAGCCTCCCGGTTATGCAGGTGAGTTTCGACCTTTTACCGGGAGGCAATAATGTTATAAAGAATGCTTAATTAAGTACTACAGATTTATCTACGTAGGAAGGGTGGTAGATGAACAGGCAGGTTCCTTCTTTGATTGTATTAATAATTGGTCTTGATAACTGATCAGGAACAGCCGGGCAACCATGGCTGCGGCCAATGAAACCTCTTGCGTTGGCAAGGCCTTCTGAAACATAACCTGCTCCATGTACTACAATCCCTCTTTCATAGGCATGATCATTTATGCCAACTTCAAGTCCTTCAAGCCTAAGTGAAAGCCCATGTTTACCCTGGTATGTTTCCCTGGTCAGGTAAAAACCGGGACTGCTTTTGTGCGAAGAGTGTTGGTTGGAAAATGAAGTGGCCCATTCCGTACCTGTGTTTTTACCATGTGCCACGAATGTGTTGTGAAGTACCTTATAATTTTTTAGGTCAATAATAAACAGCCTTTTCTTATTACTGG
This sequence comes from Chitinophagaceae bacterium, assembly GCA_044229985.1. Classification (GTDB taxonomy): domain Bacteria; phylum Bacteroidota; class Bacteroidia; order Chitinophagales; family Chitinophagaceae; genus JJ008. The sequence continues at coordinate 8,456 of JBGARY010000007.1, read as the reverse complement.
GTAGACTGAAATCAATAATGGAAATAATAGAATCATTTACGAATCTGCCTTCTTCCAGCAATTTGTCGAATCCTATTTTAGCATACTCGTAAGCCTGCAGGCTGAGTCCACGTAGGTTCAGATGCAGGCTGTCGTATGCTGATTTCATTACAGGCATAAACTGCATTGAATCCACAGCATTCTTTGCGGCAGAGTCGGAAGGGGGTGTAAAAAATAATTTGGAACCGCTGGCAGATTTTGCAAATGCAAAAGGGAGATGCAGGATACTGATAATTACAGACGATGCCAGCAGATAAAAGCTTTTGAACTTTTTCTTCATTGCTACTATTTAACCGTTAACCAATAAAAACCTTACCACATTAAACGAGGAAACCGGGTTCTTCTTTTGTGCAATGCCTGCCTGGGATGTTAAAACCTTGCTAACTACCAATAAAAATGCCCGAGATCAATCTCCGGGCAGTTTTTGTTTCAATTTGAGTTGATTTGGATCAAATCACTCTGGAATTTTTGCGGACCGGACGGGACTCGAACCCGCGACCTCCGCCGTGACAGGGCGGCATTCTAACCAACTGAACTACCGATCCGTTACCTTTCAAAATCAACCGTTACCGGTCTCATTTTTCAGGACGGCAAAGATAGTCTTGTAATTATTTTCATCCAAAAGTTTTTGGATTATTTATCCACCTGGAATTCAGCATTTTGCCCTCATCATCATAATAATATATAATCCTTAATTTAGCCGCCACATTTTTAGCCTATGCCAACCGATGCTAACAGACAGTTTTTAGACTTCGAAAAGCCCATCAAAGACCTGATTGATGAGATCCAGACGATGAAGCATCGCCAGGAAAAGACCAAAATTGATTTTACCGATTCCATAGAGAAATTAGAAAAGGGCATCTTAGATAAACGAAAAGAAATTACACAAAACCTTACAAGCTGGCAGCGGGTGCAACTGAGCCGTCACCCCGACAGGCCTTATACAACGAAGTATATTGATAAGATGACGGAAAACTTCGTGGAGCTGTATGGTGACAGGAATGTGAAAGATGATAAAGCGATGGTGGGCGGTTTTGCTTCCATTGATGGTGAAACAGTAATGATCATTGGTCAGCAAAAAGGAATCAATACCAAAATGAGGCAAATGCGGAATTTTGGAATGGCCAATCCAGAGGGATACAGGAAGGCGCTGCGCCTGATGAAGCTTGCAGAAAAATTCAATAAGCCTATCATTACATTAATTGATACACCGGGTGCTTTTCCCGGCCTGGAAGCTGAAGAAAGAGGACAGGGTGAGGCTATTGCCCGCAATATTTATGAAATGATCCGTTTGAAGGTGCCGGTTATTTGCGTCATAATAGGGGAAGGGGCCAGTGGCGGAGCTTTAGGTATCGGAGTAGGCGACAAGGTTTTTATGATGGAAAATACCTGGTACACTGTAATCAGCCCGGAAAGCTGTTCGTCCATTCTCTGGAGAAGCTGGGATAAGAAAGAAGTAGCTGCTGAGCAACTAAAGTTAACTGCTGACAAGATGCTGGGCTTTGGCCTTATTGATGGTATTATTCCTGAACCTCCCGGCGGAGCACATTGGGATTATAGTGAGTCTGGGCAAATACTTAAGAATTATTTGAAACCTGTATTACAGGAGTTAAAACAAATCCCGGCTGAACAAAGGGTCAATAACAGGATAGAGAAGTTTGGAAAGATGGGTTTTTGGGAGGAGTTTTAAGATTCTTATTTCATTTTACAATAACTACAACTAATGTCACTCAGAGAGAAGTTCACCGGAACGGGAATTGCCATTGTTACTCCTTTTCATGAGGATGGTAAAGTTGACTGGGCAAGCTTTGGTCAATTGATTGAATTCTGGATCAAAGGAAAAATTGAATACCTCGTTGTGCTAGGTACGACCGGTGAAAGTGCTACCGTACATGGTATAGAGAAGCAGGAGGTTTTTTCCTTCGTGGCAAAACAAGTTGCCGGAAGGGTGCCACTTGTGGCGGGGATTGGCGGTAATGACACACAGGAAGTAATTGAGGCTTTCAAAAAATTTGACCTTTCAGGCTATGATGCAATTCTCTCCGTTTCTCCTTATTACAACAAGCCCAACCAGGAAGGTATATTTCAGCATTACAAAGCACTGGACGCCGCAACGCCGCTTCCCATCATAATGTATAATGTACCGGGTCGTACCGGGATGAACGTTACAGCCGACACCCAGTTGCGGATAGCAAATGAGTGTAAAAATATCTTCGCTACTAAAGAAGCCAGCGGCAACTTTGATCAATTAAACCAGCTGCTGAAATACAAGCCAGCCAATTTCATGGTTATTAGTGGCGATGATCCGATTACATTACCTATGATTGCTTTGGGAGCAGAAGGCGTAATTTCAGTTGTAGGTAATGCTTACCCGTATGAGTTTTCAGAGATGGTGCGGCTTTGCCTGAAAGGTGATTATGATAAAGCAAAGCTTCTTCATTTTAAATACACTGATATTATTGCTTCCATGTTTACCGAAGGAAGCCCCAGTGGTGTAAAAGCTTATTTGGCGGAAATGGGACTTTGTAAAAACACATTTCGCATGCCGGTGGTTTCGGTAAGTGGTAAGCACCTTGTAAAGATCAGGGAGCTGATGAAGCAAGCGGAAGGATAATTTTACAGAACTAATGATACACCGGATTATCTCGTTATCTTTTTTTTTACTTTTTGTGCAGGAGCTTTCTGCACAATACAATGTTCAATTTGTTCTGCAATCATTTCCTGGAGTAGGTAAGCAGGAGAATAATTTTTTCCTGGCCGGTAATTTTAATAACTGGAATCCTGGGGATGAAAATTCAACTTTTCAGCAAGATCAAAAGGGGAATTATTCTGTCAGCCTTAAGCTTGCTGCCGGAATTTACGAGTATAAAATTACCAGGGGCAGTTGGAATAAGGTAGAATGTGCAAGGAATGGAACAGGTATCGAAAACAGGTTTTTAAAATTGGAAAGTGACACGGTTGTTGTAATTGATGTGGAAGCATGGCAGGATCAATCGGCTTCGAAGATCAGGAAAAGTACCGCTAGTCCGAATGTCAGTATCATTACTACTTCTTTTTATATTCCCCAGTTAAAACGAACAAGAAGGGTATGGATTTATCTTCCTTCTGATTATGCCACTTCAAAGCAACGTTATCCTGTATTGTATATGCATGACGGACAAAACGTTTTTGAAGATACTACTGCCTATTCCGGTGAATGGGGAGTGGATGAGTATTTAGATTCCACAAAAGTCCGAAAGTCTATTGTGGTGGCCATTGATCATGGAGGAGATAAACGACTGAATGAATATTCACCCTATGATATGGATAAGTATGGCAAGGGTGAGGGAAAACAGTATATCGATTTTGTAGTAAAGAAGCTTAAAAAATACATTGATAGAAAATACCGGACATTGCGGGGCAAGGAGCATACTTTCATTACCGGCAGTTCAATGGGCGGGCTGATCTCACTATATGCTATGCTGAAGTATCCCAGGAAATTCGGTGGTGCCGGAATCTTTTCTCCGGCTTTTTGGGTGGCTCCCGGTATTTATGACGAAATCAGATCGGGAGGGAGTAAAGTAAAAGGCAGGTTATTCTTTTATGCGGGTAAAAATGAAAGCGAAACCATGGTGCCGCTTATGATGAAAGCGTTTGGTGAACTGGCTGCTGTTTCACATTCACAATTGGAATCAATTATCCGGGATGATGGGAAACATAATGAAGCCACCTGGCGAAAGGAATTTCCATTGTTCTATGAGTGGATATTTCGTTGATCAGATGGTGTAAGCTACACCTTCCAGAGCCAGTTCTGTGTTTGGGAAAACCTCCCGGGCTTCTTGTTCAAACTCTTCCAGCGTATCATATTTGCTGCTGAAATGACCGATCAGCAGTTTTTTTACTCCTGCTTTTTTTGCAATCATAGCGGCTTGCTTACTGGTAGAGTGAAACCGGGCTTCGGCCCTTTCCCGAAGATTATCCAGGTAGGTGGTTTCATGATAAATAAGGTCAAATCCCTCGATATGCGGAATTAAGGTTTCGTCATACTTTGTATCGGCGCAGAACGCATATCGTTTTCCGGCTGTGCCCGGTTCAGTCACCAATTCATTTTTTACAATCGTACCGTCTTTACGGGTATAATCCTCTCCCAGCGTCAGCCGCTCATAGAAAGAGGAGGGGATCTCATATTCCCTTGCCTTTTCGGGACTCAGTTTTCGGGGCTGTCTTTTTTGAGTAAAAGAAAAGCCGTAACATTCAATCCGATGGTTGGTACGAAAACACTTAACCGTTAGTTTCTCATTATCTACCAGTGTGGCCGCTTCTGTAATGTGGTGGATATGTAAAGGGAAACACAATTGTGTGTCTGCCACTTTTAATTGCAGTTCGATTATCTCTCTCAAAGGGGCAGGGCCAAAAAGATGCATTTCCTGCTGGTGGCTAAGCAAGCTGAGTGTATTGATCAGGCCTATCAGACCGAAATAATGATCGCCGTGAAGGTGTGAAATAAAAATATGAGAAATCTTACTTCGGCGGATTTTATAATTGATCAGTTGTATCTGGGTGCCTTCCCCGCAATCGACGAGGTAATTGTTGCCGTCAAGTGTCACCACCTGGCTGGTAGGATGACGGTCAAATGCTGGTACAGCAGAATTGTTGCCAAGGATCGTAACTGCAAACATGAACTGGTTAGTAATTGGGTGTGTAATGGTTTTTCTTTAGACTATTGTTTAGGTACTAATGCTGCATGATTATTCATCGCCCATAAGGTCCCGTTCTATTTCTTCCATTTGCACAATATCCCATGCCTCACTTTCCGTGGGTGTCACATTCATTATTTCCAGCAATTCCTGTTGATCCAAAAAGTCCTCAACAGGTTTTTGTAATTCACATATGACAAAAGAGGCTCCGTTTTCGTAGAAACGCTGCTGAATTTGTACCAACTTTTCTGCGGCAGCCACTTCTATGGAACTGGTGTCCTTCAAAATCAAAACAAGGTTTTTAACCTGCCCCGGCAGGCTGGCGTCATTTTGCAGGTAGGGAAGCAAACATTCACTCATGTCATCTGTCATTGTAGCAGTCAATGCGGGTTCCAGTACGGTGATGGCATGAAATCTTTCTTTGGTATCGGTTTTGACCTGCATATTCGGATCTTTTATTTTGTTGAATTTTTTACGCTGTTTCCACCCAATTTCTTTAGGACAGGAATAGATGGAAAGCTGGTAAAATGCCGGGCTTTGAACAACTTAAATTATCAACAGTCCGTTTATAAATACGGAAAAACAAGAACCAAATTTATTCGTTAATATTGTATCACAACTAATTATCTAAAAAATGGATAATAATTTTTCAGCACAGGTTAAAGAGATTATCTCATTCAGCAGGGAGGAGGCATTAAGGCTTGGCAACGATTTTATCGGGACCGAGCACTTATTACTGGGGCTTATCCGGGAAGGAGATAATACCGCTGTACGTATCCTAAAAAGTTTCAATGTTGATCTGTATGAATTGAGAAAGGAAATAGAACTGGCAGTAAAGGATAAAACAGGAAAGAACATTGCCAATATCAACAGCCTGCCATTGACCAAGCAGGCAGAAAAGGTAATAAGGGTTACCGTTTTAGAAGCGAAGGCATTAAAAAGTGCAACCGTAGAAACAGAACACCTGATGCTTTCTATCCTGAAGAACAAAGAAAATATTGCTACACAAATCTTAAATCAGTTTGACGTGGACTACGATCTTTTCAGGCAAGAGCTGGGTATCGTTAAATCAAATGATCCCCGTGCCGAATTCCAGGACGAGAATGAAGATGATTTTGATGAAGAAAAAAAATACTCTCAGCCCAAAGGGGGCAGTAAGCAGGCTGGCGGAGCAAAAAGCAAAACACCGGTACTGGATAATTTCGGCCGTGATATTACCAAGATGGCAGAGTTAGGTGCGTTGGACCCCATCGTTGGCCGTGAATCAGAAATTGAGAGAGTATCACAGATACTTTCCCGTCGTAAAAAGAACAACCCGATATTGATCGGTGAACCCGGTGTAGGTAAAACAGCCATTGTAGAAGGCTTAGCACTTCGCATTGTGCAGCGTAAAGTATCCAGGGTGCTGTTTGATAAAAGAGTTATCTCATTAGACCTTGCTGCATTAGTAGCAGGTACCAAGTACCGTGGCCAGTTTGAGGAAAGGATGAAGGCCATCATGAATGAGCTGGAGAAGAACAGGGATGTGATCCTGTTCATTGATGAGTTGCATACCATCGTTGGCGCAGGCGGCGCCAGTGGTTCGCTGGATGCCAGCAATATCTTTAAGCCGGCATTGGCAAGAGGAGAGTTGCAGTGCATTGGTGCTTCTACGCTGGATGAATACAGAATGTACATTGAAAAAGATGGTGCATTGGATCGCCGTTTCCAGAAAGTAATGGTAGATCCGCCAAGTGTTGATGATACCATTCAAATTCTGAACAACATCAAATCAAAATACGAAGAGTATCACAATGTGAATTACGACCAGGAGGCAATTGATGCCTGTGTGAAGTTGAGTGACCGCTATGTTACCGACAGGCTGCTTCCGGATAAAGCTATCGATGTGATGGATGAAGTGGGAGCAAGGGTGCACCTGAAAAACATCAATGTGCCGCAGAACATCGTTGATCTGGAAGCGAAAATTGAAGATGTTAAGAACGAGAAGAATAAAGTGGTGAAGAGCCAGAAGTTTGAAGAAGCTGCTTCATTGCGTGATACCGAAAAACGTTTGCAGGAAGAACTGGAAAAAGCAAAAGCTGACTGGGAAGAAGAAAGCAAACATAAACGTTTCCCCATTGGCGAGGAGGATATTGCTGAAGTGGTGAGTATGATGACAGGCATCCCGGTAAAGCGGATGGTGCAGGCGGAAACAGAGAAATTGCGCAAGATGGCGGACGATATGAAGGGTATGGTCATTGGCCAGGATGAAGCCATCCTGAAAGTGGTGAAAGCCATTCAGCGTAACAGGGTAGGATTAAAAGACCCCAAGAAGCCAATTGGTACATTTATTTTCCTGGGACCGACCGGTGTGGGTAAAACGGAATTGGCCAGGGCGTTGGCAAGGCATATGTTTGATTCGGAAGATGCACTCATTCGTATCGACATGAGTGAGTATATGGAGAAATTCACCGTGAGTCGTTTGATTGGTGCGCCTCCCGGCTATGTTGGCTATGAAGAAGGTGGCCAGTTAACCGAAAGGGTTCGCCGCAAACCATATAGTGTCATCCTGCTGGATGAAATTGAAAAAGCACACCCCGATATTTACAATATATTGTTGCAGGTATTGGATGATGGCCAGTTAACCGATGGTTTGGGCAGAAAAGTTGATTTCAAGAATACCATGATCATCATGACATCGAATATCGGTGTTCGTCAATTGAAAGATTTCGGCGCCGGTGTAGGTTTTGCCACTGCCTCGAGGATTGAAAACGAAGATGAAGCCAATAAGGCCGTTATTGAAAAAGCACTGAAGAAAACATTCTCACCTGAGTTCCTGAACAGGATTGATGATGTGATCATCTTTAATAGCCTTACCAAAGAGAATATCTTCAGCATTATAGATATCCTGATGAAAGGAGTGCTGAAACGTTTGGCTAATCTTGGTTTCAGTTTGGAACTGACCGAGGCTGCTAAAACATTCCTGGCTGATAAAGGCTACGATTCGCAGTTTGGTGCAAGGCCGCTGCACAGGGCCATTCAGAAATACCTGGAGGACCCGCTGGCAGAAGAGATACTGAACCTGCATGTAAAAGCCGGTGATGTGCTCATTGCAGATGTAGATGCAGACAATACCAAACTTGCCTTTACTTTCAAGAGCAGGGCAGAAGAGCCTTCGAAAGCTTAATTGATTTAAATATTGGATAAATATTACCCCGGCCCATGCCGGGGTTTTTTATTACGAAATTGTCTCAAATGATTTGTTCGTCTCTGTCATCCTGAGCTTGTCGAAGGATGTCGAAGACTGACGACGTTTTGATTGCCGATATTTCGACAGGCTCAATATGACAATCAAAACGTCTTTTTAAGCATTCTGTTTCTTTGCCGTGACCATCGTACTTTTGTTTTTCGGTTATGTCAAAGAAGATTATCATTACGATAGATGGCTGGTCCAGCTGCGGTAAAAGCACACTGGCCAAGAAACTGGCAAAGGAACTGGGATATATCTATGTAGACAGCGGCGCCATGTACAGGGCGATTACCCTTTACTTTTTGCGCAACAATATTGACCTGGCTGAAAAAAAAGAAATAAAAGAAGCGTTGAAAAACATCAGCCTGGAGTTTTCCAAGAATACCCAAAACGGCAAAACAGAAATTTACCTGAACGGTGAAAATGTAGAATACCTTATCCGTGACCTGGTAATTGCGGAGAAAGTAAGTGATGTGGCAGCCATAAAAGAGGTCAGGGAGTTTGCCGTGGCC
>JBGARY010000079.1:0-2436 GCA_044229985.1 Chitinophagaceae bacterium | reverse complement strand
GCATTACCGGAAATGAAAACTGGAAGACCGGCGACTGGCAGAGTTACTACGGAAAAGATTTTGAAGCCATCATTGATCTGCAAAAAGAAAAACCATTGCAGTATGTGGGGGTACATGTGTTGCAGGAAGTAAGCCCCTGGATCATTTATCCCAAAGAAGTGATTTTTGAAATGAGCAACGACGGCAAAAGCTGGCAGCCACTGACGATTATTAAAAACAAAGTTGGTACAGATACAAAAGGCCCTGTTCACCAGCAACTGGGCGGGGCGGTTGCGGCCAAAACAAGATATGTAAAAGTAAGGGCGGTAAATGGCGGTTCATTACCTGCCTGGCATGAAAGCGCCGGCTCGCCCAGTCATTTATTTATTGATGAAGTAATCGTCCGCTAATACCCTCTGCATGGTAGCTTTTTTCATGTTAGTTTAACGAACTTAGTGCAGTGGTCAGCTTTTTTGACCCTATGAATTACAAAAACCAATGATGTCATCTCCACTACGCAATACGATTGTTATTGTTTGTTCTTTTATCTTCTTCTGCCAGGGTATTATCAATGCCCAGGAACCCACACTGGTGTTACAAACCGGTCACCTCGATGCAAAAGAAAATGAAAGCCTGGTTAACAGTATTCAATTCAGTCCTGATAATAGATTTATATTGACCGGCGCCCGGGACGGGCAGGTAAAATTGTGGCATACGGAAACAGGGAAGCTTGTTTATACATTGCCGGCAGATAACTATTCAGCCAATGCTGCTTTTGCCGGAGGCGGTGAATATATCATTACCGGCGGTTCATCTTCCTTGAAGGGATGGAAAACGGCCACCGGTCAGTTGTTATACGAAATCAATGCAGCAGATTTTGCTTTCATGGATTATCATTTGTCGGCGGATGTAAAATACTTAGCTGTCTGGAAAGAAGACAAGCTATTAATAATGTCTGCTGCCAGTGGTAAAATTATTGACAGCACAGCAGCAGATGGTTCGGCCGGTGAAACAGCAGGTTTTGCTGCCACAGCCCCTAAGATCTTTTTCATCCGGAATAACAAGGTGATAGAAAGAAATTATCTGTCGCATGCCGATTTACGTCAGTATGGAAACGGAGATGAGATTCGTTCACTGCTGGTGGATGAAGATAAACTGGTGATCATCTATTTTTCAAGAACAGTAGAAGTCTACAACCACGGCACTGGTAAAAGAATATCAACGGCCAAAATCAATCTCCCCGAATTCAGTAACCTTGTTGCCCTCAATGCCTCTCTCATAATGGGGACAAAATATGATCGGGAAAACAGCACCCAGCCTCTCCAACTATTCAATGCAGCAAGCGGAAGCGTTGTTCAAAGTTTTAAAGACAGTGTGAGTGTACATGGGCAGCCCGAATATTGTTATAATAAATCAACCGGTTTATTTGCTTATAGCAATGAAAAAGCTCAGCTCATAATAGTTAACCTGCAAAACTACCGTGAAGAATGGAGGACATCCATACAACCGTGGGAAAAAGGATTTGCCTTTGGCAAGCGAAACTATATTGGCCTGCTCGATGGAAACAGGGGTCGCTACATTGATCTTGCTACAAAAGAGAGCAGGTGGTTAGAAGGCGCAGCCTACAACATCACCGGCAGCATCACTGCCACAAATGGCTCTGTGGCCGCTACTCATTCAAAATATGGAGGGCTGATCAAGATCTGGGATCCGAAGACTGGTCAGTTAAAAGGGAATTTTGAAAGGAAGACATATTGGTATAATTCTCCGGTCATGCTACTATCAGCGGATGCCAAAAGGCTAATCACCTATACCAAAAACACCGGCAGCCCTCCCGAGTTTCATGTCTGGAATATACCTGAAATGAGTAATCAGTATTCCGTTGTAAGTACTTTTTTTATGGACCGTTGGCCCCCTCGGCCAGGAATCGGCAGTGAAGAAAACCTGGACCTGATCAGAATGTCAGCCAGTCTTCCGCAATACCATGCAGTTCTTACAGATATTGACAGCGAAGAAAACAGGTTGGTAACCTTGTCATTGGATTCCTTTTCCATAACCTCTGGCAATAATGCCGTAGCTACTGCATGGGAAAACGACAACTTCCAATACCGTAACAATTACATCGCATCAGACAATGATGCGATGCTGGCTTATCAGATAAAAAATGGAGAACTGATTATCCAAAACAGAACTGACTCAGCGATGTATAGTTTCCATACCGGGATACTGCACAAGCCACAGCATTTTTTTGATAAGGATCAAAAGCTGGTAACTATCGGCATCAATGATAGCAGTGTTGTTATCATTGATATTCCATCAAAACAAATTTGGAAACAGGCATTTCCACAGCCAATAAGAAAAGCTCTTGTCAGTAACAGCGGCGATTACCTACTGGTACACACCGCTGAAAAAAATTATACAGCGCCTCAGCTCGATGAAGGCTCTGTTATTTACATT
>JBGARY010000078.1:0-2545 GCA_044229985.1 Chitinophagaceae bacterium | reverse complement strand
TCCCCGTTGCCAAACCTGTAGTAGCTGATTTGCGAATTTTTGTATGTGACGGATTGCGGTTCCAGAATAATCTTTTTTAGAAAAATTAAAATTGGAGTAATCAAATATAGTGTTATTTTTGGATAGTTGTATAAACAACTATATGCCAAACAACCAATTTAAAAGAGGAGAGCTTTACAGCTTTATTACCGGTAAAGCTTCTACTGCCATAGCAAGAAGGCTGCAAAAGAAATTCAATACAGCCGGACTGCATATTACAATAGAGCAATGGAGTGTATTGTATCATCTCTGGAAACAGGAAGGGATCAGTCAGCAGGAATTGTGCAATGCCACTTTTCGGGATAAGCCCAGTATAACCCGCCTGGTTGATAACCTGGAAAAGCTGAACCTTGTAAAAAGAGTGGCCTCAGAAAATGACAGGCGAATCAACCTGATATACCTGACAAAGCAGGCGCAAAAGTTGCAGGAGGAAGCGATGGCACTGGCGGAAGAAACATTGAATGAAGCCCTGGAAACAGTACCCCCGGATAAAGTGGATGTGTGTAAAGAAGTGTTACAGATCGTTTACGATAACCTGAAATAACTAACGATATTCTTAAAATCTTAAAACTTTTACTATGAGCACGGCAGCAGCAGCAAAAACAGTATTAAAAGGTGGCGAATGGCTGATCAAGGAATCATCTCCTGAGGATACATTTACACCGGAAAATTTTTCAGAGGAGCAAGTGATGATCCGGGATATGTGTAACCAGTTCCTGGATGCGGAGATTTATCCGAGACTCGACCCGATCGATAACCTGGAACCGGGTTTAATGAAAAGTTTGCTAACAAAAGCCGGCGACCAGGGTATGTTGTCTGCTTCTTTTCCAGAAGAGTATGGCGGATTAGGAAAAGATTTTGTAACAAGCACCATCGTGAATGAGTACCTCGGTGGGGGTCACTCTTTTTCTGTAGCCATAGCCGCACATACCGGTATTGGTACGTTGCCGATCTTATATTTCGGTACACCGGAACAAAAACAGAAATATATTCCTAAACTCATCACCGGCGAATGGGCCGGTGCCTATGGCCTTACAGAACCCAACAGCGGAAGTGATGCATTAAGTGCCAAGACAACGGCCAAACTGAGTGATGATGGTAAATATTATATCCTGAATGGACAGAAATGCTGGATTACCAATGGTGGCTTTGCCGATGTATATACCGTATTTGCCAAAATTGACGGGAAGGATTTTACCGGCTTTATTGTAGAAAGAGGAACAGAAGGATTTACCCAGGGCCCCGAAGAACATAAGATGGGTATCAAAGGTTCTTCCACTGTTCAGTTGTATTTCCAGGATTGTAAAGTGCCGGTAGAGAACCTGCTGGGCGAAATCGGAAAAGGACATAAAATTGCTTTCAACATTCTCAATATTGGCCGCCTGAAATTAGCAGCGGCTGCTATTGGTGGTTCTAAACGTTCGATTGGCAATTCCATCGAGTATGCAAAAACAAGAGAACAGTTCAAACAACCGATTGCCAATTTCGGTGCTATAAAACATAAACTGGCGCAAATGGCCATCCGGGTCTTTGCCTGCGAAAGTGCTTTATACAGAACAGCGCAATGGATCGGGGATAAAGAGCATGAATTGTTGGCTGCAGGAAAGCCGTTCGGGGATGCATTGCTGGGCGCTGCTGAAGAATATGCCATTGAATGTGCCATGTTGAAAGTAGACGGCAGTGAAGTGCTGGATTATGTGGTGGATGAAGGTGTGCAAATTCACGGTGGTAATGGATTCAGTGCTGAGTACAATGCTTCAAGAGCCTATCGTGACAGCCGTATTAACCGTATCTACGAAGGAACCAATGAGATCAACCGCCTGCTCACACTGGATATGACATTAAAGAGAGCAATGCAGGGTCGCCTGAACCTGATGGGTCCGGCTATGGAAGTATCAAAAGAACTGATGAGCATTCCTGATTTTGGTGCAACAGATGAAGCTCCTTTTGCCAGCGAAAGAAAATTGTTAGCCAACCTGAAGAAAGCTATTTTACTTACAGCAGGCGCTGCGGTACAGAAGCTGATGATGAAGATCGAAAACGAACAGGAAGTACTGATGAATATTGCCGATATGGCTATTGAGACCTATACTGCTGAAAGCACATTGTTGCGGGTAATGAAGATGGTTGATCAACAGGGTGAGGCTGCCAGCCAGCACCAGTTGGATATGATGAGAACCTACCTGTATGATGCAGCAGATAAAGTAAACAAGTCAGGTAAAGATGCAGTTAACTCTTTTGCAGAAGGTGATGAGCAGCGAATGATCTTAATGGGACTGAAGCGCTTTACCAAAGCAGAACCATTCAACAGCAAAGAAGCAAGAAGAAGAATTGCTGATAAACTGATTGCAGAAGGCAGGTATTGTTTCTAGTTCCAGCTATCTTTATCGAAGTCGAGCATGGCTGTTCTTACCGGGGCAGCCATTTTTGTATCCTTATAAATTTCTGATAGTTCCCGGCGGGTTATCTGTACTTCCTTTATTTTTTTAACGAGCTTTCTTTCATA
>JBGARY010000077.1:0-2668 GCA_044229985.1 Chitinophagaceae bacterium | reverse complement strand
ATTGGAAGGATTTTTATGAGAATGAAAGTGGAAAAAAGAAAATGGAAAATGGGGAACAACCTCCTGCAGCAACAGTAACCCCATTATCCACTCTCCATTCACCATTTTCTCCTGAAGGTGAACTAACCCAACTGCTGAACACCTACATCACTGTTCCTTCAAAGAACGGCTTCCTCCTTATCCACCAGCAGGCGGCGCATGAAAGAGTAGTATATGAACAACTAAAAGCGGCAAGCAAAGACAAGCCGGTGGCTACGCAACGAAGCATGTTTCCCTCGACACTGGAACTTACTCCGGCTGATACGGCGGTGATGGAAGAAATTATAGGTGACCTGCAATATCTCGGCTATACTATTGAGCCATTCGGAAAGAATGCTTATGTTATTCAGGGCACACCTGCCGATGTGGAATCCGGGAATGAAAAACACATCATTGATATCCTGCTGGAACAATACAAACACTTCAGCCCTGAAGTAAAATTCTCGAAAAGAGAAAAACTAATCCGTTCATTGGCAAGGCAACAATCCATCAAGACCGGTACAAGACTGACTGAAAGAGAAATGCGGCAACTGGTGAATGATCTTTTTGCTTGTGAGCAATCGAATGTAACGCCGGATGGCAATCCCACTTATCTGGAATTTAAGCAGGATCAGTTGGAGAGGATGTTTGGGAAGTAGTCAACCTCTTCGTTTTGTCATGCCGGGGAACGAGGCATCTCAAATTTTGCAAGTGAATTCTTGTTGTAGTCTCTCAGACTCCTCCTTCGTCGGAGTGACAAAACTCCGTGGCTTAGTACCGGTTTCTTATTCCTTGCAAAAACTTTTCTATAGCTCTTCTTATATCAGTAGCAGAAGCCTGGTGATTGTTGACCAATGTTGAGAATATCAGCAATTTTCCTTTCCTGGTATATAAATAACCGCTGAAGGCTACTACACCCGAGAGTGTGCCTGTTTTGGCATAGATATAGCCGCTGTCGGCTTTGTAGTAACTGCTGATCGTTCCTTCTCCGCCAGTGGGAAAGATGACTTTGATGCGTTCCATACCAAATTCATTCTTCATTTTGTTTAGAATAGCTACAAAACTTTGCGGAGTAAATAAATTATAGCGGCTGAGGCCGCTGCCATCGGCCCATCTTGGTTTTTGCGGCAGGTCCTTGAAATCTGTTTTGAGAATCGTATCAATGATTTTTGCATCATTCATCACTCCCAGTTTTTCATTACTTACCATTAATAAATTTTGCTCCGCAAAAAAATTATCACTACGGTGCATCATAGGCTTGAGGACGGAGTCGGTGGGTTGGGAGTGAATGACATGCCATTCTTTAATTTTTATTCCAACACTCCGTGAATCAGGTCCAATAAAAGCGTAGCTACTGTCACCTCCTTGTGGCAATATTATGCCAAATCTGAATTTAAGATCACTTGAAATAACATCCAATGTCATTGAAGAACTATACTTACTCCATAAACCATCCGCTGCCCATGTAACAAACGGAATAGAAGTATTGGAAAATTTTGTGGTCGATTTATCAAACCAAAAATTGTTTGACGCTACACTTCTTTTTATTTGAAATAATGGGCTGCTGGATAACAAATTATCAGGTAACAGTAAATATGTATTTGCGTTCACCATCGTATCAAAAAGAGGGTGTTGTGTTTTGAACATTTTGGGATTAGACAGTTGTGGATAAGTTGTATCCTGAATACCTCGCTGATTAGGGTTGTTTAATTTAATATTAATCACATTCCCATAAATCGGCATTACATTTCTTTCAGCCATATATGAAGCATCATAATCAGTCCATGACCATCCGCTACCCCATCGCCCTTCTTGCCATATCGTATCAAGAATACCTATTGCCTCCGTATGTTTTTTCGAGTTAGCCGAAAAAAAATCCCAGACTGGTTGTCTTTTGTAATCTGGGTGAAGAAAAGTTGGATCTCCACTGGGCTGAATTCCTAGCACTGCTGAATCATACTGACCTTTACTTCTTGAGAATCCATATTTTAGCCCCACCAAACTATCCCCCAAATATTTCATTGCTGCATAGCAGGTAGGTATCTTGGTGTTGCTGGCGGGCACAAAGTATTTATCGCCCTGGTAATTGTAGAGGTATTTATTGGCTGCCGGGTCGTAAATGCTGATGCCCACATGGGCGGTTTGCAGAGCTTTTATGTTAAGTACATCTGCCTGTACAGATTTTGAGATTTGTTTTTCTATAGAACAGGAAGAGAGCAGAATTAAGAGTGCAGAGTTAAGAATTATGAGTTGACGTAAGTTGTTTGCCATTTGAAATTTCAGTTTACTCTTAATTTTTAATTCATAATTCTTAACTCAATTCTATTACCCTCCTTTCTTTAACACTCTGTAACGCTGCTTCAATGATCCGCATATTCTTTATACCATCGGCTGCAGGTACGGGATTGGCGCCTTGCCCGGTCAGCGCTTTGTACACATCATCATAATAGCCCATGTAGTTACCGGGAGATGAAGTGGTTTCTTTTCGCACCGCTTCTCCATTTATTTCTGTATGCAGCAGGCCATCGGGTGCTGATGGTGCAGCACACCAGCTTTCTAAAGAAGGTTTTACTCCGGCCAGTAATTGCTGTTCCTGCATATCAGACCGCTGCTGCAAGAAGCTCCCTTTCATGCCATGCAGGGTGTAAGC
>JBGARY010000076.1:0-2767 GCA_044229985.1 Chitinophagaceae bacterium | reverse complement strand
ATACATCCCAATTCTGTCGGCATCTCCGTCATTGGCAAGCCCGGCCATGATGGTTGGATCATTTTTTACGAGCTCGCTTAACTCAGACAGATTGCGGTGAATTGGTTCAGGAGCCTGACCATGAAAGCCGGGATTATCATCGCAATGCAAAGGAACTATATTGGTAAAAATACGCTGGGCAATTCGCTGTCCGGCACCATACATGGCATCGAAACCGAGGCGGATACCGGAATTATTAATTGTCTCTAAATCAAAAGAATGCTGAACATGATGGAGGTACATATCTTCGAGATTTACCCATTGTAGCAATCCTTCCTTTTCAAATTCTGCCAGTGATTTTTCCGGGATATCAGCACTATCCGGAATACGTTCTTCTACCCAGGAAATCTCTTCTGGTATGGTTGGGCCGCCATAACCGCTCTTCAACTTAAATCCATTGTAGGAGGGAGGGTTATGACTGGCAGTAATGACTACACCGGCAAAGGCACCCAGTTTGTTTGCACCATAGCTCACCATTGGAGTTGAAACAAATCCTTTGGCAATGAATACTTTTACGCCGGCAGCGCAAAGCACCTTAGCGGTGACTTCTGCAAACATTTCACCACCAAACCGACAATCATGGCCCACAACCACAGAAGGGGTTGCGGAGCGTTCCTTCGCCCATAGTGCTGTTGCATAGGCTACACGGGCTACATTATCGTTCGTAAATTCTTTGGCGATGATGGCACGCCAGCCGTCTGTTCCGAATTTGATCTGTATCATATGAATAAATGAAGACACAATGTTACAAAAAAAAGCCCCCTGTACCTATTGCACAGAGGGCTGAATATTATACTTAACGTTGAATAAATATTACTGTACAGTCTTATCCAGGAATGCCTTCACCTGTTTGTAATATTCATCTTTATTGCTCTCAAAGTTCTGGTCATTGTTCACCCCGGGCACTGTGTATACGGTGGTTATTTTCTTCTTATGCAAAGCGAGACCCTGCACATCAGCAGCTTTAATCAGATCTCCATTGGCACCGCAAATGAGCATTATACCGCGAAGATGGTCTCCTTTTACCGGGAGGGCGTTACCTGGTTCTACCAAAGCCTTATCGAAGGCCAGGGGCATAAATATTTTCTGACCGGTCATTTCTTTATAGGTCTTCTCTATCATTTCCAGTGTGATATAAGGTGCATCAGCAATTACGCTGTAAACCTTCACGTTATTAGCACTGACACCCAATGCCAGGCCACCACCTATTCCCCAGCCATAGACATTGACACTCATGGTGGTGTGGTATTTTTTTACATAATCAACCATGGCATTTAAATCAGTCGCGAACTGCGCATAGATGTAAAATTTATTGCTGACGTTAAACGCATCACTTTTGCCAAAACCACGATAGTCAAACATAAATACATGGTATCCCTGACCAAGGAAAACACCAGCCTGTTCGAGTGAATAAGCCATGTTACCCTGACCATTATGGGCAATAATCATAGCTTTTCTGGAGGTTTTATCGTTGGGAATAATGTGCCAGCCGAAAAGCATCAGGTTGGTATTATCATCTTTTTTGTCCGGAGTTTCAATCTTGATTTCTTCGAAATTCAGTCCGTAATCAGCCGGAGTAATAGCATAATCAGCCTCTGCGGTCAATCCGATGTTTAACTGCGCATTGGCAAACGGCAAACTTCCAATGGTGGCTGCCAGGGCAGTAAGGAGCATTTTTTTCATGTCTTGTCTGGTAATTGTTTGAGTGTTTACAAATAGATTCTTCAAATCCGGATTCTTCTAACAAAATTTGTGCCTTAAAATTAGAATTTTGAACCGACATACCATTCAGGAATTGTCGGAAAGATGTAAAACAGTATGTCGGTTGTAGATACATATCGCCACAAAGGAATGCGGAGTCAATTGGTAGAATTGCTGCGCAGCAAGGGAATTTCAGATGAAAATGTGCTGAGTGCTATAGATCAGGTACCCCGTCACGTTTTCTTTGATAAAGCATTTATGGAGCATGCTTATGAGGATAAAGCATTTCAAATTGGCTCGGGACAAACGATTAGCCAACCTTATACGGTTGCATATATGAGTCAAATGCTGGGTTCCAGGCCAGGGATGAAAGTGCTGGAAATAGGCACCGGTTCAGGGTATCAGGCGGCCGTACTGGCAGAAATGGGACTGAAGGTATTTAGTATTGAAAGGCATAAGCCACTGCATGAAAAGGCTAAAATAATGCTGGACAGCCTTGGTTACTCCAGTGTAAAGACCTATTTCGGTGATGGGTACGCCGGGCTTCCCACTTTCGCTCCCTTTGACCGGATTATAGTAACAGCAGCAGCTCCCGGCATTCCCGATGCTCTTAAAAATCAGCTGAAGATTGGTGGGATTTTGGTAATACCGCTGGGAAGTGAAGAGGATCAGGTTATGTTGCGCATTACCCGAAAAAACGAGACAGAGTTTGAACAAGAGGCCGGCGAAACTTTTCGGTTTGTGCCTATGCTTCCCGGAAAAGTGTTTTGACACCGGGTATTTTTTCGTGCAACTAATTAAATGTACTTGCCCTCTTAGTATCCGATAAGTATTAACTTTGCACATTCAATTTTCAAAAAGAGTATGAAAAAAGCACTATCAGGTCTGTATTTCATGGCCATACTTGCAGCAGGTATAACCCTCAGTGGCTGTTTTGGTCGTGGAGAAGATGATCCATTTCTTTCACTTCACTCCCGCGATGCCCGCATGGCTCAGAGCTGGTATATGACCGGCATGCAAGGAACCG
>JBGARY010000075.1:0-2899 GCA_044229985.1 Chitinophagaceae bacterium | reverse complement strand
CGCATTTTCCCTGATGCTACTACCCGTAACTGGAGCAGCTACAGCGATAAAGTGAAATTTGAAAAAGGTGTGAATGTGATGGAAGCATTTACTTTATTACCCGATCCGCAAACGAATGGCGGATTGCTGGTGAGTGTGAAGGAAGAAGCTGTTGAAGCCGTAAAAGAGATTATCGGAAAAGAAATTTTGCCTGTGGGCAGAATGATAGCAGCCGGAGAGAAAAGAGTTTTCGTGATGTAAAAGCTTGGCATAAGCAACTGTTGATTATCAGCATAAGTTTATGCCTGGGGTGGCGTATATTTAAGAGTTGCAGGCAATGATTAAAACTTACCCGTGAGATTAGCCCTGATATTTCTAATTCTATTTTTTTTCAAAGCTGTCGACGGACAAAACATCGTTCCTAATGGATCGTTTGAAGACGTCAATATTTGTACTGAATTTCATCAGCCATGCAGCCCTTCCGGATGGTTTTATGTTAATCATTTAGTAAAGGGATATAGCACTAATATTAAACCGCTCCGTGGAAATAAGGATTTAAATCTAATAGTTGTTGATACTGGAAGCCCTAACCGGGATTATTGGCAAACAATGCTTCTATGCCCTTTAGAGGTGGGTAAAGATTATAAAGTAAGTTTAAAGCTGGCTAGTGAATATATTGGGCCCAACCTCCACGACATCGGATTGTATTTTTCCGACAGGTTTCTTTTTTTCTCAAAAGATTCGGTGATTCAGCCGATGAGTTATATAAACTTCCTTGATGCCCGGATTAGGAAGTTAAAAAATGGTTGGTTTGAGATACAGAAAGAATTTACTGCAACTTCCGAGAGTCATTTCTTAATCATTGGAAATTTTTCGGATAAGACGAATAAACAAATTAAAAAAGAAAGGGAAATAAGCATCAGGTGGCTTTATTTGTCGGTTGACGATCTTACTATCACTTCAACGAAAGGAGTTCCCTGTCCCGATATGCAAAAGATCAAAGATTCTTTGTATTCAATAAAAGAAAGACATTTTACTAAGCCGCAAATCCATGATTCGCTTGTTACTAAACCTGAACCGCCAGCCCAGGAAAAGATTGATACAATAATTATAAACAATATCGAATTTGATTTCGACAGTTATCAAATAAAAAACACCAATATGCTTCACTATTTACGTAATTATTTACAGGATAAGGCAGTAAAAAAAATAAAAGTAACAGGATTCACTGATAACACTGGTAACATTCAGTACAATAAATCTCTTTCGGAGAAAAGGGCAAAAGCAGTGGCTCATTTTCTGGTGGAAGCACTTGGTTTAAATGAATCTGTTATTGAGGTAGAGGGAAAAGGAATATCCACAAAATATCCCAAAGCACAACAAAACAGAAGGGTTGAATTATATATTCATCATTAGACCTACTGCCTGCAACATGGGGTTTTCTACCATGCTGGCTTTACGAATAAGCCCTGATTGACAGAATAAAAATCAACTTTAGTCCCAGCTTTACGTAACACGGATGAGCTGTATAACATGTTCTCATCTTTAGTAACTTTAATGAGCGACAGTACTGGACTGGCGGATCACAGAATACCAGCACAGCAGAAAGCCCCGACCATTCTCTTTTTACTTTCTCTTCTCCAAAAATACTTCCGCCATCATCCATCGAACACTGCCGCCGCCGGCCTGTTCAATAGTGGGAATGGCAATGGGCAATAGTTTAGCATAGGCCTCCAGCATTTGTTTCTGTTCTTTGTTCATAAGACCAAAGGTTGTCGAGCTACTTTCATAAAATAATTTTAAATTTGATTATGCGTCTAACCCCCGTTGAAATAGCAGTCATAAAAGAATATTTCAGTCATCAGCCAGTCATTAAGGCATACTTATTTGGTTCATATGTACGGGAGTCAGCAGGTGCCGAAAGCGATGTTGATATTTTAGTTGATCTTGACTACTCAAAGCATATAGGTTTTGGGTTTGTAAAAATCAAAGAAGGGCTTGAACAAAAACTTCACCGCAAGGTGGACCTTGTTTCTTCTAAAGCTGTTTCAAAACACATCCTTCCTTTTATTGAAAAAGAAAAGCTGCTTATCTATGAAAGAAAAACCAGGTGATAAGCAGCGGCTACAGCATATCCTGGACGCCATTGATGAGGTTGAAGCATATACAAAAGGTTCAACACTTGACAATTTTCTTCACAACTCAATGATGCGTTTTGCATCGGTTAAACAGATAGAAATAATCGGTGAAGCGGCAAATTATCTTACAAAAGAAACGAAAGAGAAGTTTTCTTCTGTGGAATGGGGGCAAATTACGGGTATGCGGCACATTCTTGTTCATGAATATTTTGGAATTGATGCCGAACTGGTATGGCAGGTTATAATGAACGACCTTCCTGTTCTAAAGAAAACAATCAAAGAAATAATCTCAGGACTAGAATAGCAAAACGGGCGGGAGCCTATCTCTTTTCCAAAAACACTTCCGCCATCATACATCGTACACTGCCGCCGCCGGCCTGTTCAATTGTTGGGATGGCAATGGGCAACAGTTTAGCGTAGGCCACCAGCATTTGTTTCTGTTCTTTGCGTAGTGAATCATAGGCGGTCTGGCTGAGTACCAGCAGGTGGTCGCCATTATTGTTTTTTACCTCCAGCATATTGCCCGCAAAGGAGTGCATTTGTTCCCTGGTGATGGGGATGATGTTATGATGGGTTGATTCCAGTAATTGCCGAACAGCGATCAGCTCCCACTCTTCTTCGATGGCTTCTTCGCAGAGCACACAAAAAGTAGAACCCAGTGTCATTACCACATTGGTATGATAAACAGGAAAACCGTCTTTGTCGGTCGCCAGGAATACAATGGCCTGGTAGTGGTTTTCTGCAGCAAAGCGTTCCAGCACAGCAATACTTGTTCTTTCTGA
>JBGARY010000074.1:0-3451 GCA_044229985.1 Chitinophagaceae bacterium | reverse complement strand
CCATTTTCGGATTTTTGCACGAAGAGGTACAAAAAGGCTTTATCCGCCTTGGCGGTGATAATTTTAAATTCGGTACCTACCCGGGCAATTCCGGAAAAATAATTTTCTCTCCAAAAAATGTCGACAAGATATGGATAGATGAAGATGGTCTTATGGGTATTGGAACTGCTACGCCGGTTTCAGAACTCACTATCAATGGCACAAATCCTTATATCCAGATCCAAAACGGGGCTTCCAACAAAGGTTTTCTCCAGGCTGTTGGCAATAACCTGAAACTTGGAACCAATTCCACCAATACAACAGGCAGTTTGACAATGCAAACAAAATTGCTTGACAGGATGACCATAGATGAAAACGGCCAGGTAGGTATTGGAACTACAAATCCTTCATCCATACTAACCATAAACAGCACCGATCCCATATTGCAACTCAGGAGTGATGATGTGGACAAAGGCTTTTTGCAATTAGTTGGTGCTGATATTAAACTGGGTACCAATATAAATAATGATTATGGAAGGACTATTTTCAGAAACAACGGTACAGACAGGATGGTAATAAATTACGACGGGAAGGTGGGGATTGGAACTATGTTCCCCTATCAGACATTGGCTCTTAATGCGACAACCCCTTCACTAGGTTTGAATATTGGAGAATCATTATACGGCTCCGTCAGTGTTGATAATGCCAGTAAGGACCTCATCATTGAAAAATCATCCCTGGGCAGCGGCAAGATCGTCATCAATGCTAATGGGGGAAACGGATGGAGTATACACATGACCGAGAACGGTTATTTTCATTATGGCAGCGGTTTAACACCTGACGGATATCCTTTTAGCAGCCAGAGCAGGATACTGGCTCCAGATTTTGTAGCATTGGCGGTAAACAGTTGGCCAGATTATGTGTTTGCAAATGATTACAAACTAAGACCCCTTACAGAAGTAAAAAAGTTTATTGAAAAAAACAAACACCTGCCCAATATTCCTTCCGCAGCTCAGATGGAAAAAGAGGGGATCCAATTAGGTGATATAAGCAAACGCCTGATGGAAAAAGTGGAAGAACTTACCCTTTATATCCTTCAGCAACAGGAACAAATTGACGAACTTAGAAAACTGGTTCAGCCACAAAGGAAAAATGACTAATTTATAGCTTGCTTATATGCCTTGAAAAAGACACTGGCCATACTGAGCTTCTGTTTCCTGATCATATCCCTGATACAGGCGCAGCAGCCTGCATTTTTTCATTTGAGCACAGCAGAAGGTTTAAGTGACAATAGCGTTAATAATGTTGCCAGAGATAAAAATGGAATTTTATGGGTTGCCACATCAGAAGGATTAAACAGCTTTGACGGCAACAGGATAACAACCTATCACAAGCATAAGCATCCTGAATTACCTGTGAATAATATTGACAGGGTTATCGTAGATGGGAGCAACCGGGTTTGGATCAGAACCAATACCCATTTCATTACTATGCTGGATGAAAACAGAAGGTTTCATAAAATTCTTATTGGTGACAGTACAGACAAAACGAATATCACTGCTGTATTTTACTCGGATTCAAGGGGGATTGTAGTATTAAAGGGGCATCAGCACTATTTCCAGAAAAAGCCCGGTTCAATCGTATTTGAGAAAAAAGAAACTTCTTTTAGCCAATACCTCACCGGCACAACCGGGTTCAATTATTTCTTGAACAATGACAGGGTCGTTTATTATAGAAACAATCAAATTATCGTTATTGAGTACAAAGAGCTCAAAGTCTTAATGCGGATGCCTTTTAACGGTATCAACGGTATCGATTATATAAACAATGAAGAACTTCTTGCATTTACAGGAAAAGGAGATGTTTTTTACAGAATTAATATCCTGCAAAAAAAAGTTGTAAAGGCATATCAAAACATCAAAGACCAATATGGCCTTCCTATTACAGGTACGCTTCGCAATATGGCCAGGATTGACAGCAACCGGTTTGTATTTACCACCTATTTCTCCGGGGTTTATTTGTTTGATCTCCAACAACAGGCTGTTCAGCATTGGGTGCATGATCCAGTAGACCCAAGAAGTATCGGAGGTAACAACACCTATAATATTCGCTATGACAGCAGTGGTTATCTGTTTGTTACCACACTCACTTCCGGTCTTCACTTTTTCAATATAAAACAGCAGCAGGCCTATACAAAACCCTACTTTATAGATGACAATAAAGCAATTTTTGACGGCTATATTCAGTCAATCGTTACAGATAACAAATCCAATGTCTGGATAGGTGCACAAGACAGGCTGATCATGTGGAACAGGGGCACAGATAAAGCAACCTATGTACCCTGCCAGATACCTGGAGGAATAAATATCAGTGGAAATGAAACCATCAGGGCTGTTCACTTTGATGAGTCAGAAAAATTATGGGTAGGCACCAGCAGGTATGGCATTCTGATATTGGATAAACAACTAAAAACAATCACTCACCTTACCCAATCATCCCCCGGAAGAAAGAGCCTTTCTTCTGTATGGATAAATGCTATTGCAGCTGACAAAAACGGCAACAAATGGGTTGCTACACTTCGAGGCACTTGTATGGTAAATGGAAAAACGTTTGAACCAATGCCATTGCCCGGTGGCAGTTTACTGGATGAAATGAGCAAAATCCCCAGCGCCTCCTTATGGGAGGATGAGACAGGAAAAATGTGGGTTGGTACTACCCGTGGCGTTTGGTGTTATGACGACCAAAAAAAATCATTGGTCAATTACAGTATGAAAGATGGACTGCCTAATAACACAGTGTATGCTATCAATAAGGACCTCTATGGCAATACCTACTTTGCCACACTTGGCGGTCTTGCCATCTTGTCAAAGGAAGGCAGGATTTCGAGTTACGATCGTACGAATGGACTACGTAATGACCGTTGTGAAGCAATACTCAGGGATGATAAAGGTTATATGTGGATTGGCAACCTGAATTGTTTGCTCCGATTCGATCCTGCCAGCAAAACCTTCTCTGTTTTTGAAGATGGCATAGGATTCAATCATGCCGGGTTCAGGATGAGATCTTCATATAAAAGTAAAAGCGGGGAAATGTTCTGGGGTACCGACAAGGGCATCATCTGGTTCTACCCTGATCAGATGAGCAGCACATCTTTGCCGCTTCATCCTTCTGTAAATTCACTTCATGCGACAAATAAAGTTTATGGTTTTACCCGAAATGACCAGTTAAGTTTCCCCTATAATACCAGTTCATTCCTGTTCAGTTTTTCTTCCGGAGAATTATCCGGCGATAAAAGGAACCACCTGCAATATCGTCTTGATGGTTATGATGACGAATGGCAGACCCCTGCCATTACCGGTCAGGCCGTCTACAGCAAACTCCCTCCGGGCAGGTATTCTTTCGAAATCAAAGCATCCCGTGACGGCATCAACTGGTATAATGCATCTTATCCTGTTGATATTTTTATTGCACA
>JBGARY010000073.1:0-3603 GCA_044229985.1 Chitinophagaceae bacterium | reverse complement strand
GAAGCCCCAGCGTACCACTACCAATATCCGCTACTACAGCAATGACGAATTAAAGACAATTCTGAATATTGCGTTGCTCAATAAATATGGGTTTAAAATATCCCATATTGACCGTATGGACCACCAGGAGATGCAACAACGGATACTTTCACTAGGGGATCCTAAGGCTATCCAGGAACGCATTATCAATGAGCTGGTGCAGGAAATGGTGGATATGAATATGGAGCGGTTTGAAAAAGTGCTGAATAATTATATAGCTTCCCGGGGTATTGAAAGAACAGTAACGCAGATCATATTTCCTTTTTTGGAGAAAATCGGCATTTTATGGCTTACCGGGCATATCAATCCTGCCCAGGAACATCTTGTTACCAATATTATTCGCCAGAAACTGATAGTAGCTATTGAGGGAACCATTTCGCATATCAGCATGGACAAAACCTTTCTTTTGTTTTTACCGGAAGGAGAGCATCATGAGCTTGGATTGCTGTATATGTATTACCTCTTGAAAAACAGGGGTGCCAAAACCATTTACCTTGGCGCCAATGTACCGGTTAAAGATGTGGAGTATGTGATCAATGCCAAGAAGCCCGATATTATTTTCATTCACCTGACAGCGACAGCTTCCAATTTCAATTTTGAGAAGTTTCTCACTAATGTTCAGTTACGTTTCGGACAGGTGAAAACTATCATTTCCGGCCAGCTTACCCAGCATTATAAAAAAAGGATACCTCCCAATGTAGAGTTCAAAAAATCACTCGGAGAGTTCATGGAGTTTATATCCTCCATCTAATACCATTGTTTTTTTTATAGTTTGTTTCTTGATTTAATGATTCTTGAATGTACCTGCCTCCCGCAGGTAAACTGGTAGGGCGGATTGAATAGTTTGTGATTAATGAGTAAAGTTTAAGGGGTTGGATTTTATTAAAGCCTGAAAACCAGGCTTTTTTGTTGAAAATTATTTTGTTTAAAAATTTAATAAATAAATTGAACAAAATATTTGGTTAATCGTCATTATTGTGTTTAACTTTACAATTCAATTATTAAACACATTCATATGTCTACAACTGAGTTTAACCAAATGCTGGTCAGCAATGCAGACTTTCTGAAACCTTTTGCTATAAACCTTACAAGGGATACGGAAGCGGCCAATGACCTGTACCAGGAGACCCTGTACAAAGCTCTGGCGAACCAGGAAAAATACAATGTAGGCACCAATATAAAGGCATGGCTT
Source organism: Chitinophagaceae bacterium (assembly GCA_044229985.1). Taxonomy (GTDB): domain Bacteria; phylum Bacteroidota; class Bacteroidia; order Chitinophagales; family Chitinophagaceae; genus JJ008. The sequence goes on along the minus strand of JBGARY010000073.1, from coordinate 2,372 downwards.
TTCACCATCATGCGGAATATTTTTATTAATAATTACCGCAGAAAAGCTAAACAAAAAACCATTTTTGACAACAGTGCTAATGATTTTCTGCTGAACCAGAAACAGGCTACTGTTGGTAATGCTGCTGAAGGTAGTCTCCGGATGAAAGAGATACAGGAGGCCATTCAACAATTGCCTGAAATATTTAAAACACCCTTTCTCCTGTATTTTGATGGTTATAAATACAACGAAATTGCTGAGGCATTGAATGAACCTCTCGGAACTATCAAGAGCCGTATTCATTTTGCCCGTAAATTGCTGAAAGAGCAGCTAAGCAGGTACTAATATCATTCATGACAAATAAGAATTCAGTTATTGTAATAGGCAGCGGCTTTGCCGGATTGTCGGCAGCATCTTTTATGGCAAAAGAGGGCTGGCAGGTGAAGTTGATTGAAAAAAATGATACTCCCGGTGGCCGGGCCCGTCAGTGGAAAGAGCAGGGTTTTACTTTTGATATGGGTCCCAGTTTTTACTGGATGCCGGATATTTTTGAACGTTATTTTGCCCAATTCGGAAAAAAGGTCAGCGATTATTATCAACTGGAAAGATTAGATCCGTCGTATAGGGTGTATTGGGATAACGGATTTACGGATATGCCTGCTGATTTTGCTTCGCTTAAAAAAACGTTTGACTGCATAGAGCCTGGCAGTGGTGAGCAGCTTGAAAAATATTTGCAGGGGGCAGCCTACAAATATGATGTGGGTATCAATAAACTGGTATATAAACCGGGGCGTTCGATAACAGAATTCATGGACTGGCCCACCATCAGCGGCATTTTCAAGTTGCAGGTTTTTTCATCGATCAAAAAGCATATTGCTTCCTATTTCAAAAATTCCCGGCTTCGTCAACTGATGGAGTTTCCTGTTTTATTTTTAGGAGCATTACCAGAGGATACCCCTGCTCTGTACAGCCTGATGAATTATGCCGATATTAAAGGGGGTACCTGGTACCCTAAGGGTGGAATGTATGCGGTGGTGGAAGGCATGTACAAACTTGCCAAAGAATTGGGAGTGCATTTTCATTTTTCAGAAACAGTAAGGGAGATACAGGTTGATCAGTCCAATGTTAAAAAAGTGGTGACTGATAAAGCTGCATATGAAGCAGATGCTGTTATCAGCGGTGCTGATTATCATTTCACAGAAACAAAGTTATTGCCGGCTGCAGCCCGCAGCTACTCCGACGCTTACTGGAAAAAGAAGGTGATGGCGCCTTCCTGCTTGTTGTACTATGTAGGTCTGAACAAAAAACTGAAAAACCCTGTTCATCATTCTTTGTTCTTCGATGTGCCGTTTGACCAGCATGGTAAGGAAATCTATAAAGAACCGGTATGGCCTACTGAACCTTTGTTTTATGTAAGTGTTTCATCTGCTACAGACAATACTGTAGCGCCTGAAGGTTTTGAAAATATTGTTTTTTTGATACCTATTGCTGCAGGACTAAGCGGAGATGATGAAGCGGTAAGAGAAAAATATTTTACGATGATTGCCCGTAGAATGGAGAAGCATCTTGGTGAGTCAATTCTTGATTCGGTAGTGTACAAGAAATCGTATTCGGTGAGTGATTTTGTTCAGGATTATAATTCTTTCCGGGGCAATGCATATGGACTGGCCAATACATTATGGCAGACAGCTATTTTTCGTCCGTCGTGCCAGAGCAAGAAGGTGAAGAATTTATTTTATACTGGCCAATTGACGGTGCCGGGACCAGGGGTGCCACCCAGCCTGATCAGCGGAGAAGTAGTGGCTAAACAGGTTGTCAAATCAATCATATAATTGCCTATATTCAACTATGGTTCAACTTTTTCATACAACCAGCGAAAACTGCAGTCGCATTGTGACGGAAAACTACAGTACGTCCTTTTCTTCTGCCATCCGTATGCTGCATAAAGATCTCCGTACACCCATTTTCAACATATATGGATTCGTTCGGTTTGCCGATGAGATCGTTGACACTTTTCATGATTATGACAAGCAAGCGCTGCTGGCACAATTCAGGAAAGATACATATGATGCCATCGAAAGAGGTATCAGCCTGAACCCGGTATTGAACAGTTTTCAGCGTACCGTTAATGAATACAATATTGACGTAAAGCTGGTGGATGCTTTCTTTCGCAGCATGGAAATGGACCTGGACAAGAAATGTTATGATTGTGAAGGGTATAAAGAATATATATATGGCTCTGCAGAAGTGGTTGGGCTGATGTGCCTCTATGTTTTTTGTGAGGGTAATAAAGACTTATATAATAAGTTGGAGCATTCTGCCAGGGCTTTGGGTGCCGCTTTTCAAAAAGTGAATTTTCTTAGGGATATCAAGGCTGACTATAATGGTATGAG
>JBGARY010000072.1:0-3833 GCA_044229985.1 Chitinophagaceae bacterium | reverse complement strand
GCCGCTGGATACCCACACCTCCGGCTTATGCTCAAGCCCTTGAACCTAACTGGAGGGATATAAGGCCAATGGTAATGGATAGTGCTAACCAGTTTACACCACCAAGGCCACCTGTTTTTAACATGACAGATAAGCAAAGTAAGTTTTACCAGGAGGTGCTGGCAGTAAAAAATGCCGGTGACAGTCTTACAGAAGAGCAAAAACATATTGCAGATTTCTGGGATGATTTGGGTAACCGGACGATTGTGGAAGGACATGTGATGTTTACCACTAAAAAGTTTTCTCCTCCCGGTCATTGGATGAATATTGTAGGTATAGCAGCTGAAAAAGCCAAGACAGATTTTTCTACCACAGTTGCTGCCTATGCCAAAACAGCCATTGCCATGTTTGATGGATTTATTCAAAGCTGGGATGAAAAATTCAGGAGTAACCTGGTGAGACCGGAAACAGTGATCAATAAATATCTCGATCCTGACTGGAGACCTTATTTACAAACGCCGCCATTTCCTGAATATACCTGCGGCCATAGCACCGTTTCCGCTTCAGCAGCTGAAGCTTTAACGGATATATTTGGAGATAATTTCGCTTATACAGATACGTCAGAGCTGGAATTTGGTATTAAAAACAGGTCTTTTACTTCTTTCCGGCAGGCAGCTGTTGAAAATAACTGGGCAAGATTTTATGGCGGTATACATTTTCATAACTCCTGCCTCATTAGCACCGATCATGGAAAAATGGTAGGTGAGTTGGTGAATCAACGTTTAAAAATGAAAGTTAAATAGGGTTTTTATATTAATTGAGAAAAGCCGCAGCCATATTACTGATTACTGTTTACCTGGTTAACCTGGCCGGAGGAGCTATGTTATTTGAATACCTTATTCATAAAAATGACCGGCTGTTTACGGAACGGATTGATGAGGGAGATTATGATCTTTCTCAATTGGTTGAAGTGAAGGTGCCGTTGCGGCTGCATTATTATTCCAGTTCGCTTTATTATGAGAGATATTATGGAGAAGCTGAAGTGGATGGCAACTATTACAGCTATGTAATGAGAAAGGTATTTAATGATACTGTTTACCTTCTGTGTCTTCCTAATTACTCCAAGGCAGAGCTAAAGAAAGCGCAAGCCCATGCGGGATTGATAGCAACAGATTTTGGCGGCGCTGGAAGCCCGGTGAAGGGGAAGGGCAGTGAGGGTAAGAAACAATTGTTGCTGACAGAGTGTTGCCAGCACAATAATGCATTTGAAATTGGGTCGGATGTTTTTTTTCTAAAAAACGGGTCTCGGGAATTAATCGTAAGAATAAATTCATGTTTTATTGAACCGGCAGGGAAACCGCCACGGTTCAATAACAGTCATTATGAGGTTGCCTGATGGCAACTAGTTTGCTGATGCAGGTTTATGATCTGTTGTTTGGGTGATGTAACCAAATCAGCAAAATATTTTCGACATAATAACTGATCATAAAAACATGATTCATGAAACAAAAACTGACCTATAATATAATTAAACCGGTTGTCATTCTATGGCTGCTGGTTAGTACGGAGGCTGTATCGGGCCAAACTGATATAGATGGATTAATGATGGAAAAAAATGCTTTTTGTGTAGGGCCAATGGCCGGGTATAGTAGCTGGAAGAACTATTGGGAAGGATCATTAAAAAGAGATAATGCCAACCTGGGTACCGTTTCAGCAACTATGTTCAGCATTATGGGTAACTACGGATTAAGCAATAGACTGAATGTGCTTTTTGGATTGCCCTACATTAAAACAAAAGCTTCAGCGGGCCAACTGAAAGGACAAAAAGGATTGCAGGATCTTGCATTATGGATAAAGTGGAAGGGATATAGTAAAAAAATCGGATCAGGCCGGCTTTCACTTTTTCTTATTGGAGGATACTCGTTGCCGGTATCCGATTACACGGCAGATTTTTTGCCTATGTCTATTGGGCTTGAAAGCAAGAATCTGTCTTTTCGGGGAATGGCCGACTATCAAAGAGGAAGCTGGTTTGCAACTATTTCAGGTACCTATGTAAGACGCAGCAATATCAAAATTGACAGAGACGCCTATTATACTACCGAAATGCACTATAGCAATGAAGTAGAAATGCCAGATATGGCTGCTTTCAACTTTCGGGCAGGCTACAGGGATAAAGGATTAATTGCAGAAGCCACAGCGGATAATATGACTACGTTAGGCGGTTTTGATATTACCCGTAACAATATGCCCTTTCCCAGTAATAAGATGAATGCCACCAGGATTGGTTTCAACTTTAAATATGATATGCCTTTTCATCCGAATCTTTCTTTAACCGGTAACGCTTTTACCACAATAGCGGGAAGAAATATGGGACAGTCTTCCGGGTTTAATGCCGGGGTTTTTTATGTATTTGATTTTTCTGCAAAAGAGAGAAAAAATTCTTCTAATCCTAAAAATTAAGAAAGATGAAAAAGCTACATATATCCATCATATTTGCTCTATCAATTCTATATTTTTCCTGTTCAAAGGAAATTACAGAAACGAATCTTGAATACCCTGCGTTGGATCCTGCATCTCAAGATCTGAACGCCGGAACTTGGAGGCCAATTCTGTTAACCGGGCCTGCCGAGTTTTCTGTGCCCACACCCATTTCAACTACCAGTCCTGATTATATCATCCAGTTAAACGAGATTAAAAGCTACCAGGTTAACATTACTTCCAGGGAAAGAAAAATAGTGAACTATTGGGGTGCTGGTGCTGTTCTCCGCTGGAATGAAATACTAAGGGAACTGGTAGCATTACATAATCTGCCTCCTTATCAAAACCCGGATGGCACTTACCCGCTTCCTAACCCTAACAATCCCCTGGCTTACCCGCAATTCCCTTTTGCGAATCCACCCTATGCTGCAAGGGCCTATGCTTATGTTGCTGCGGCACAATATGACGCATTGGTGGCTACCTGGTATTATAAAACTTTGTTCAACAGGTCAGCACCGTATAATGTTGATCAGTCGTTAAATACACTTTTGCCCAAATCAAATACTCCTTCTTATCCTTCCGAAGATGCGGCAGTGATCGGTGTAACAACAGAGTTATTGAAGCTGTTGTTTCCCGGCGATCAGGAATTTATTCAACAAAAAGCGGAGGAGCATAAAAGAGCAAGAATATTATCCGGAGCCAATGTGCGCAGTGATTTAGAAGCCGGAGAAGCACTGGGAAGATCAATTGCCCAGAAATATATAATCCGTGCAAGAAGTGACAGGGCCGGGGCAGCGGTTGGCACACCTGCTCAGTGGGCGCAATTAGAAAATGATTGTATTGCCCGCGGAGAAGCACCCTGGATGAGTCTTGAGTCACCCAAGCGGCCACCCATGTTACCTTTGTTCGGAAGGGTGCGGACATTCTTATTTGACTCACTCACCATGGTGACAACTATTCGTCCTCCGGCACCGCCTTCCACTTCGTCACAACAATTCAAAGATGAAACAAATGAAGTGTTGTATTACAGTCAAAACCCTACAGCTGATCGAATGAAGATCGTTCACTTCTGGGCAGATGGTGTAAGTACATTTACTCCTCCTGGACATTGGAACTTTATTGCTGCCAATGATTTTGTAAAACAAAGATTCAGTGAAGTAAGGTGGGCCCGAAATATGGCATTGCTAAACATGTCGTTGATGGATGCGGCCGTTGCCTGCTGGGATGCAAAATTTGTGTACTACAATCCAAGGCCTTCGCAAGCAGACCCACAGATTAAGACATTAACAGGGTTGCCCAACTTTCCGTCATATATATCAGGGCATTCAACCTTCAGTGGTGCGGCTGCAACGATTCTTGGACATATAATAAGGTCA
>JBGARY010000071.1:0-3854 GCA_044229985.1 Chitinophagaceae bacterium | reverse complement strand
ATCGGCAGCCGGTTAAAAGAATACAGGATACTGGAATTAAGGATTGCTTCCGGAAGGCTGACAGAACTTGCTTCTTTTCCGTTTGTGGAATTTGTGCAGATAGCACCTGGAGAAGATAAGCCATTGAGTGACCTATGGACGAATTGGGGAAAAGATGGTATAAGGGCTTCGCTTCTCAATGCTCCTTTGAGTCTTGGTGGTGAAAACCTGAAAGGCAGTGGCGTGACCATAGGAGTAGGAGATGATGCAGATTTTCAGCAGCATCTCGATTTTACAGGCCGTTTGATCAGCAGGGCTGCTGCACCTTACAATTTTCATGGGACCCACGTTGGAGGTATTGTGGGGGGTGCGGGTATCCGTAATGAATTAAGGGCAGGAATAGTGCCAAAGTCAACTATTATTTCGCAGGTTTTCTCCAATGTGTTCACAAACGCAGCTGCTTATACTGCGGATCATGATATGGTGATCACCAATAATTCATATGGCAATATTCTCAATGATTGTAACACTTTTGGTTTTTATGATTTGTATTCCCGGGTTCTCGATCAGCAGGCTTTCACATATCCTAATTTGCAAAATGTATTTGCTGCCGGTAATAGCGGTGAATATAAATGTGCTCCTTTCCCCGATAGCTTCCGAACAATCATCGGTGGATATCAGTCAGCAAAAAATGTTATAACTGTAGGGAATTTTACGCCGATTGGTTATCTCTACAGACAATCAAGTAAAGGGCCTGTAAGAGACGGCCGATTAAAACCCGAAATAGTAACAGTCGGTTCCTTTATTACATCCACCGCTCCGCCGCCATTCGATCTTTATTGGATTAATACCGGAACAAGCATGGCTTCCCCTGCTATGTCAGGGGGGCTGGCTTTGCTATATGAAAAGTACAAACTATTGCATGGTGTTAATCCCAAAAACGGGTTGATGAAAGCATTAGTTTGCAACAGCGGCGATGATTATGGCAATCCTGGTCCTGATTATTCACATGGTTTTGGTCTCGCTAACTTTCAAAGGGCTTTGGATATGCTGAAGAATAACAGGTACCAAATCAACAGCATTGCTCCTGGCCCAGCTCAAACAATTAATGTTAATGTACCCTCAGGATTAGCAGAACTGAAAGTGATGCTGTATTGGAATGACCCTGCTGCAGCTGCAGTAGCTTCCCAAACGTTAGTAAACAATCTTGATCTGGAAGTTATTGACCCCTCATCCAATATCATTTTACCATTGATACTTGATACGGCTTATGTAAATATTAAGAACAACGCTGTGCAGGGAGTTGATAACATTAACAACATAGAACAGGTTGTAATAAAAAACCCGGCTCCCGGTAATTACACAATTCGTGTTAAACCAACTAATATTACCCAAAACCCCTCCCAAGAATATTTTGTAGTGTATGATTTTGTACCAGTTGAAACAAAGATTACGACACCTGTTGGAGGGGAAACATTTATTCATGGTGAAAATGTGGTGGTGAGATGGGATTCCTACGGCGATCCGCAAAACCAATTTACCTTAGAGTTTTCATCTGATGATGGGTCTACCTGGAATGTTTTAAAAAATAATATTGCATCGAATCGCCGTGATTATTTTTATACTACTCCTGATCCCAATGAGTGGTTTATTGTGCCACAAGTGGCAACCGACAAAGCAAGAATGCGGATAACCCGTAATGGTACTGCTATTACTCATACGACTTTGCCTTTTGTAATTCATGATACTATTACAGCCACACTTTCTGCTGTGCAATGTGAAGGTTATTTTTCCATTGACTGGAACAGTATACCCGGGGCAACAGGTTACGAAGTATTCCGGTTGCTTGGTGATGAAATGGTTCCAGTGGCTACTGTTTCTGCAGCTACATTTACCTATACATTCAGTGGCTTAAGTAAAGATTCGGTTTACTGGGCCAGTGTTCGTCCCATTATTGGCAGCACTCCGGGAAGGAGAGCTATAGCTGTTTCCCGTAAACCTGATAATGGTACCTGTTCTGGCAGTATTTCTGATAATGATATCAAGGTTGACAGCATTCTTACTCCCAATCGTTCGGGAAGACTATTAACTTCTACAGAACTTGGCAATAGTGTCCCTGTTTCTATCCGGATTAAAAACTTGGATGATCAGCCAACCAGTGGAAATATTGATGTAAGCTATTCACTTAACGGCGGTCCTGTAGTGACAGAAACAATCAATAATCCTGCAATAGCTCCCGGGTCAACTTTAATACACAGCTTTAGCCCTATTAATAATATTGATTTATCGGCTGCTAATACTTATACTTTAGAAGTAACTGTAGCGCCTCAGACACCTGACCCGGTAACGGTAAATAATTCTCAGACTTTCATATGCAAGCAATTGCCTAATCCATCCATTACTGGTGCAACACCTGCTGTTCCATTCATAGACAATTTTGATGCTGTATCCGTTCAGTCATATACATCCAGGCAAACAGGATTACTAGGACTTGACCGTTATGATTTTGTAAACAGCAATGAAAACGGAAGAATCAGAACATTTATTAATTCAGGTTTAGCCTATTCGGGTAACAGGGCACTGACTCTTGATTCAAAAATGTATAATACCGGAACGGTTGATTCATTGACCGGCACTTTTAACCTCGTAAGCTACAGTGCAGCTTCAAATGACTTAAGGCTAGACTTCCGATATAAAAACCATGGACAGGCCTCAAACGCAGCTAATAAAGCTTGGATAAGGGGTAATGATCAGCAAAACTGGATTGAAGTTTTTGATCTGGCAGCCAACCAAAACCCTGTTGACGGTACATTTAAGCTCAGCTCCAGTATTGAACTGAGTGATTTTTTACAGAATAATTCGCAAAACTTCAGTTCTAGTTTCCAGGTGCGGTGGGGCCAATACGGCCAACACATGGCAACTGATAATGACGGGGGTGACGGTTATACTTTTGATGATATCAGGATTTATGAAGTAACGGATGATGTTGAGCTCATTAGTATTGATACACCCATTGTTAATAGTTGTGGCCTATCTATAGCCACACCTGTTAGAATAAAAGTTCGTAATACCTCAAATTCTGCACTTAGTAATGTGCCGGTACGTTTCAGGATAAATGGCGGTAGCTGGACCACTGAGCAAATAGCTTCAATTACTGCCAATACTACTGTTACTTATACCTTTACCGGGTCTGCTAATTTAGCGGTTGCAGGTACTTACCTTGTTGAGGCAGAGGTTGATTATCCTACTGATGACTATTATCCTAATGATACACTGAGTCGTGTGGTTATTAATTCTCCTGTTATTACAGTTACAAATTCAAGTCCCTACCTTCAAAATTTTGAAACTGATAACGGTGCTTTTTACAGCAGTGGAAGGAATACAACATGGGAATATGGTACTCCGGCATCCTATAAAATTAAAAGGGCTGCAAGCGGAAGCAAGGCCTGGAAAACAAGAATGGCAGGTAATTACAATGATTATGAACAATCTTATTTGTATTCTCCCTGTTTTGATATTTCTTCGCTTACGTCTCCTGCATTGAGTTTCAGTGTTGCATTAGATATGGAAGATTGCGGAGCAGGTCTTTGTGATGGGGCCTACGTAGAATACTCAACTGATGGTCTTGCATGGGATACACTTGGCGCTTATAACCAGGGAACAAATTGGTACAATAAGGATTTTGCCAATGGAGTTGAACTTTGGAGCATAAAAGATTACCATCGCTGGCATGTCGCTACTATTCCATTATCAGTGATACCTGTACCACAGGCACAGCTTACCCAATTAAGATTCCGGTTCGTATTTTCTTCTGACGCTTCAGTTAACAAAGAAGGTATAGCCATAGATGATATTCATATTTACAGTAATCCTTT
>JBGARY010000070.1:0-5081 GCA_044229985.1 Chitinophagaceae bacterium | reverse complement strand
ACTCCTTTGAGATTGGCGGATGGGATCCCGCTTTCTTTACAGACGATGACGGAAGATTGTATATGTACAATGGCAGCAGCAATGTGTATCCCTTGTACGGAGTGGAACTTGACCGCAAGACTTTTCAGCCCATAGGAACAAGAAGAGAAATGCACATGTTGAAATCATGGCGCTATGGCTGGCAACGGTTTGGCGAGCATATGGATAATACATTTTTGGATCCTTTTATGGAGGGGGCACATGTGACCAAGCATAATGGAAAATATTATATGCAGTACGGGGCGCCGGGCACTGAGTTCAGTGGTTACGCTGATGGTGTGGCTGTTGCAGATAAGCCTTTGGGCAATCCGTTAGGCTGGTTCCAGGATCAAAGTGATCCGCTAAGTATGAAACTGGGGGGCTTTGCCAGGGGGGCGGGTCATGGCTCCACTTTCCGGGACAATTATAAGAACTGGTGGCATGTAAGCACTATCATGCTTTCCGTTAAAAACAATTTCGAAAGGCGAAATGGTATCTGGCCTGCGGGGTTTGACAAAGACGATGTGATGTGGTGTAATACCGCCTTTGGCGATTATCCGCACTTTTTACCGGAACAGTTGAAAAATGCACCATTAAAATATGGTGACGGTTTTTCTGGCTGGATGCTGCTGAATTATAAAAAACCAATAACTGTTTCGTCAACTCTCGGAAACTACAATGCCAATAATGCCAATGATGAGAACATAAAAACCTACTGGAGTGCTGCGACTGCTAATAATGGAGAATGGATACAAACAGATTTGGGTAACTTATCAACTGTAAATGCAGTACAGATAAATTATGCCGACCAGGATGCAGCATTCCTGGGTAAGCGAACGGACATATATCACCAGTATAAACTTTATTATTCTGTTGACGGGAAAAAATGGATTACACTGGCAGACAAGAGTGCCAATAATAAGGATGTGCCTCATGAATATGTTGAGTTATTACAGCCTGTACAGGCCCGGTATATCAAGCTGGAGAATATACATATGCCCACCGGTAAGTTTGCCATCAGCGGCCTCCGGGTTTTTGGAAATGGTAACGGTGCCAAGCCAGCCCCGGTGAAAACTTTCATGGTATTGAGAACAGAAAAAGATAAACGCAGTGGCTGGATAAGATGGAGCCCTGTGGACAATGCCTATGCATATAATATTTATTATGGCACATCTCCGGATAAACTATATAACTGTGTAATGGTACATGATGTGAACGAATACTGGTTCAAAGCCATGGACAGCCAGAAAACTTATTATTTCACTATCGAAGCGGTGAATGAAAACGGGGTGAGTGAACGATTTAAAACCATTGAAGTAAAATGATCAAAAAGCGATTAAAGCAAATTATTTTTTTTCTTGTCTTTGTTTCGATTAGCTTTTTTGCAAATGCACAGCCATTTGCCAAAGAAATTGCTGCTTTTAAAAAACAAGACAGCTTATCGTTTCCCGGAACCGGAAAGATATTATTTGTAGGGAGTTCTTCTTTTACATTATGGAAAGATGTACAGCAATACTTCCCGGAATATCCAATCATCAACCGTGGGTTTGGAGGTTCATCACTTACCGATTTAATCCGCTATGCCCCGGATGTTATTTTTCCTTACGATCCCAGGCAAATTGTTATTTATTGCGGTGAAAATGATTTTGCCGGAGATACCAGCCTCTATCCTTCTCAGGTGGCACAACGCTTTTTTGATTTATTCAATTTGATAAGGGCAAGGTATAAAAAAGTACCTATAGCCTATATTTCTATGAAGCCAAGCCCTTCCCGTCAGCACCTGATGGCGAGGTTCAATGTGGCTAATGTGATGATAAAAAATTTTCTAAAGAAGAAAAAGAGAACTGCTTACATCGATGTGTACAAGGCCATGCTCAAGGAAAATGGTTTGCCAAAAGATGAAATATTTCTTGCCGACAAACTGCACATGAATGCAGAAGGCTATAAAATCTGGAAAAAAATTATTGAACCCCATTTACTGAAAGATTAAATCATTTGAGATGAAAAAAATCAGTTTATTGTTTTTTGTTTCTTTATTGTCTGTTACAGTTTCCTTCAGCCAGGCTGATCCGAAAATGAAATCTTTCATAGATGCGTTGATGAAAAAGATGACATTGGAAGAAAAGATCGGTCAGTTAAACCTGCCATCTTCCGGAGATATTACAACCGGCCAGGCAAAGAGCTCTGATATTGCCAAAAAGATAAGAGAAGGTAAAGTGGGAGGTTTGTTTAATATAAAATCGCTGGCAAAAATTAAAGATGTGCAAAGAGTAGCGGTAGAAGAAAGCCGCTTAAAAATCCCTCTGCTTTTTGGAATGGATGTGATACATGGTTATGAAACAGTGTTTCCTATACCATTAGGACTTTCCTGCACCTGGGATATGCCGTTGATCGAACGCAGTGCGCAGATTGCAGCGAAGGAAGCTAGCGCCGATGGCATCAACTGGACTTTTTCTCCCATGGTGGATATTTGCCGTGATCCACGTTGGGGAAGAATTGCTGAGGGCAGTGGTGAAGATGCATACCTGGGCTCAGAGATAGCAAAAGCAATGGTTAAAGGGTACCAGGGAAGTGATTTGACTAAAAATAATACGATCATGTCTTGTGTAAAGCATTATGCATTATATGGGGCATCAGAAGCGGGACGGGATTACAATACAACAGATATGAGCCGCCAGAGAATGTATAACGATTATTTTCCTCCATATAAGGCTGCAGTGGATGCGGGGGTGGGTAGTGTAATGGCCTCTTTCAATGAAGTAGATGGTGTTCCGGCTACGGCCAACAGGTGGCTGATGACCGATGTGTTGCGGAAGCAGTGGAAGTTTAATGGATTTGTAGTAACTGATTACACAGGTATTAATGAAATGATCGATCATGGTATTGGCGATTTGCAAACTGTTTCTGCAAGGGCCCTTGATGCAGGGATAGATATGGATATGGTGGGAGAAGGATTTTTAACCACTTTGCAAAAATCATTGAAAGAAAAAAGGATAACCGTAGCACAAATAGATGCAGCCTGCCGGAAAATATTAGAAGCAAAATATAAACTGGGGCTATTCCAGGATCCGTATAAATATTGCGATGAAAACAGGGCAAAGACAGAAGTTTTCACGACAGATCATCGCAAGGAAGCAAGAAATATAGCTGCACAGAGTTTTGTTTTGCTTCGAAATCAAAATAATGTTTTGCCACTGAAGAAATCAGGAACTATTGCGTTGATTGGTCCGCTGGCAGATAATAAAGAGAATATGCCCGGAACATGGAGTGTTGCTGCTGACTTTTCAAAAGCCACTTCGTTGCTGGCGGGTATGAAGGAACTGGTGGGTGATAAAGTGAAGATACTGCATGCAAGAGGTTCTAATCTCGATGAAGACAGCCTGTTTGAAGAAAGGGCCGGTATGTTCGGCAAATCACTTCGGAGAGATAAGCGGCCAGCTGAGGTAATATTGCAGGAAGCCCTGGAAATCGCCAATCAATCTGATGTAATTGTGGCTGCATTAGGTGAGTCTTCTGAGATGAGCGGAGAAAGCAGCAGCCGCACTAATATTGAGATACCCAAACTGCAACAGGATCTTTTGAAAGCCCTGGTAAAAACAGGCAAGCCTGTAGTGCTGATATTGTTTACCGGAAGGCCTTTGGCTATTAAATGGGAAAGTGAGAATGTGCCCGCTATCCTGAACGTATGGTTTGCCGGCAGCGAAGCTGGTTATGCTATTACAGATGCACTCTTTGGTGATGTAAACCCATCTGGAAAACTGACAACCACCTGGCCACAGAATGTAGGACAAGTTCCATTATTTTATAATTATAAAAATACCGGCCGCCCGCTGGGAGAAGGTAAGTGGTTTGAAAAATTCAAGACGAATTACCTTGATGTGAGCAATGATCCTGTTTATCCCTTTGGTTATGGCCTTAGCTACACACAGTTTAGTTATGGCGAACTGCGGCTCAGCAAAACAAGCTTGAAAGGAAACGAAGCAATGAAGGCCAGTGTTACCGTCACCAATACCGGCCAGTTTGCCGGCAAAGAAGTAGTACAGTTATATATCCGTGATGTGGTGGGCAGTGTAACAAGGCCGGTAAAAGAACTTAAAGGTTTTCAAAAGGTTGAACTAAAGCCTGGGGAATCCAAAGTGGTCACTTTTACTATTACACCAGAGCACTTAAAATTTTATAATTATGACCTGAAGTATGATTGGGAGCCGGGTGAATTTCAAATAATGATTGGCACCAATTCTAAGGGTGTGAAAACAGAAAGTGTAAACTGGGTAAAATAAATAACGGAATGAGACTTTGTTTGCTGTCATTTCTTGTCGTCTTTATAACAGGGTGTTATACTTCCGGTAAAAACATGAATAGAAAAATATCTTTTGCGGATAACCCGATAGTAGCTCACAGGGGTGCATTCAAAAAGAATAATCTTCCGGAGAACTCCATTGCTGCATTAAAGCATGCCATTGAACTACGCTGTACCGGATCTGAATTTGATGTCCGTATGACTGCAGATGATTCTCTCATCATCAATCATGATCCGCATTACCATAAGCTCGAAATTGAAAAAACCTCTTTTGCTGCATTAGCAGCATTCAAACTTTCTAATGGCGAAAAGCTGCCTACCCTCCGGGAATATTTATTGACGGGATTAGCCAATAATCAGCAGACAAGGCTGGTATTGGAGATCAAGCCATCCGGAATTAGCAAGGATAGGGGAAAGCTGATTGCCGGGAAAGTAGTCAGTCTTGTAAGGGAATTGAAGGCAGAACCGATGATTGTATATATCAGTTTTGATTATGATATCCTGAAGAGAATTATTGAGATCGATGGCAAAGCCATAACACAATACCTTAATGGGGATAAATCACCCAAAGAGCTGAAAGCAGATAAGATCAGCGGTGCAGATTATCATTTGTCCGTTTTTCAGAAAAAACCGGAATGGATTGACGAAGCAAAGAAAAATAAAATCGTACTTAATGCCTGGACAGTGAATAAGGAAGAGGATATGCAATGGCTGCTGTCAAAAGGATTTGATTATATCACTACAAACGAACCGGAGTTGCTTT
>JBGARY010000006.1:0-112732 GCA_044229985.1 Chitinophagaceae bacterium | reverse complement strand
GATCCAGTAGATAGCCATATTATCCTGGTATGCGGCCAACAGGATTTCTTCTTTGCTGAAAAAACCGGCAAATGGCGGAACACCGGCTATTGCAAGGCAGGCAACAAGAAATGTAATATGTGTTACGGGCATGTACTTTCTTAGCCCGCCCATATCATTCATTTCGTTGCTATGGACATAATGGATAACGGCACCTGCCCCGAGGAACAGCAAGGCTTTAAACATGGCATGGGTGAAAAGGTGGAACATGGAAGCCGTGTAACCTAATGCGGGTTCAGCGCCATATTTCGCTACACCCAATGCGAACATCATATATCCAATTTGCGACATGGTGGAATAGGCCAGTACTCTCTTTATATCTGTTTGCGTACAGGCGATAACAGCAGCAATGATGGCTGATATGGCACCGACCCAGCCAATGATTTCCAGTACAGCCGGTGTGGTAATAGCAAATACCGGGAATAACCTTGCTACGAGGTAAACGCCTGCTACTACCATTGTTGCAGCATGGATTAATGCAGAAACGGGAGTAGGGCCTTCCATGGCATCGGGCAGCCAGATATGCAGCGGGAACATAGCACTTTTCCCGGCACCACCGATAAATACCAATGCGGCACCCCAAGTTAATGCAGATGCTCCAAGGAAAGAGTAAGTAACGGCTGTTTTAAATTCGTTTGATTCCGGTGAAGTCAATCGCTGGATCAATGTGGCAAAGTCTAGTGTGCCGGAACAATAGGAAAGGATCAATATGCCAATTAAAAATCCAAGGTCGGCAAAACGGGTTACAATAAAGGCTTTTTTACTCGCCGCCACTGCACTGGGCTTATTATAATAATAACCGATAAGCAGGAATGAGGATACACCTACCAGTTCCCAGAAAATATAGATCTGGAAGATATTGGTAGATAACACAAGCCCGAGCATGGAGAAAGTAAATAGTCCGAGAAAAGCATAATAGGTGGAGAACCTTTCTTCTCCTTTCATGTAGCCGATACTGTAGATGTGTACCATCAGTGAAACAAGGGTAACTACCACCAGCATCATTACCGAAATTGGATCGATCATGAGGCCCATATCAATGGAAACTCCTTTGGAAAACTCCAGCCAGGTAATTTTAAGTGGGGTCAGTTGCTGGTAGATACCATTGACCTTTCCGTAAATAAAAAAGTATTCATAGGCGGTGTACAGGGCTAAAATGGTGGATGTAAGCAAGAGGGCTGTTCCGATAATGCCGGAACTGTTTTTCAAATATTTTCTGCCAAATAAACCTAACAACAGGAAACCGGCAAGCGGTAATAAAGGAATCAGTGCTATAATGGTTGCGTTCGGCATAATTCATTAATACTTTAAGTCTTCTGCATTCTCTACATCGATTGACTGGTGGCTGCGGTAGAGGTTGATAATAATGGCTATTGCCACAGCAGCTTCGGCCGCTGCAATAGCAATGATGAACAGGGTAAAGAACAACCCGTCCAATTTACCTGGCCACAGGTATTTGTCAAATGCAATGAAATTCAGGTTCACACTGTTCAGGATCAGTTCAACGCTCATAAGCATGGTGATCAGGTTTCTTCGGGTGAAGAAGCCATACACACCAATGAAGAACAGCGCTGTGCTGATAAACAATAAATGATATAATCCGGGTTCGAAGGTCATTTTGTTTCCGGTTTACTTCTTAATGCAATTACGATACAGCCAACCATGGCTGCCAGTAACAGCATGGATATAACTTCGAAAGGCAATGCGTAGCCACCTTGCTCTGTGCTCAGCATCTTTTCGCCTATGTTTCTTACAGTTGCGGGAGCGGCATCAGTAATAATTTTCGAAAACTCATGCTGGTATACCTGCACCATCGTTAAGGCAAATGCACAGAATACAGCCAAAGCCGAAAATATTTTTCTTCCGATTTTCTGTTTGGGTAGTTTTTCCCCGGCTTGTTGGGTAAGAAAGATGGAGAAGATGATCAGTACCGCAATACCCCCGGCATAAACTACTATCTGTACTGCGGCAATAAATTCATATTGCAGCCAGAAATAAATACCGGCAATGCCTATCAGCGAGAACAAAAGGTAAATGGCGGCACGGAATATCTGCCGGGTACTGACGGATAATATACCACAGCCTAATGTTAATGCTGCGAGCAAATAAAACAATATGGTGGAACCGCTCATCATTCTACTCCTTCCATGATTTTTGATCCGGGTTTATTCAAAATTTTTGTCAGCTGGTTTCTGTCGTACACACTGTGTTCGAATGTCTGGGCCATCTTTATGGCATCGGAAGGACAGGCCTCCACGCAGAGATTACACATAGTGCATAATTCCAGGTGATAAACCAGTTTATCAATCGCTTTCTTCTTTTTGCCTTCCGGTGTCAGTTCGTTTTTAAATATCACCTTGATCGTACCGTTCGGGCAGGCCAGTTCGCAAGCCTGGCAACCAGTACAGCGATGCTCGTTATTTTCATTATGCGGCATCACCACTTCACCCTTGAATCTTTCCGGCAATACCAGTGTGTCCCGGTTGTCAGGATATTCCTGTGTGATTATTTCTTTGTGATGTGTGAAGTAATATATAGTTCGCTTCATGCCAATTGCCAGCGACTTCACTGCACCAAAAACTTCTTTTATATATTTTGTAATAAACATATACTTCGGACTAATAAGCTTAACACTGACAAAACATTGTTTGCCACTCACTAAAAATGCCATCCTAATATTGCCATTGCTGTTGCCACCAATAAATTGATCATGCTGATTGGTAACAGGTATTTCCATTCCAGGTTCAGCAACTGGTCAATCCGTAAACGGGGGAATGTCCACCTGAACCACATAATGACGAATATTAAGAAGAACGTTTTTCCAAAGAACCAGATACTGGATGGAATATAATCCATCACCCGATTGAAACCTTCCCAGTTTCCAATATGAAAAGGCATCCACCCTCCCAGGAACAGTGTGGCGCCAATCGCACAAACAATAAACACATTGATATATTCGGCAAGGAAGAACAATGCAAACTTCATCCCTGAATATTCTGTATGGAAACCAGCGGTCAGTTCTGACTCTGCTTCTGCCAGGTCAAAAGGGGCACGGTTTGTTTCAGCGGTAACAGCGATTATAAAAATGACAAATGCTATCCAAACAGGCAGGTGGCCTTTGAAGATCCACCAGCCATCGGCCTGCGCATGGATAATATCTGAAACCTGCAAACTGCCGGTAAATACAACGATCGTCAGAATAGACAAACCTGCAGATAATTCATAGCTTACGATTTGTGCACCGCTTCGCATAGCGCCTAACAAAGAATATTTGTTATTGCTCGACCAGCCGGCCATCAAAATGCTTATCACCATTAATGAGGAAACTGCAGACACAAATAATACCCCAATATTCAGGTCCCATAGCTGAAAGTCTTTGGCAAAAGCGATGGGCGCCATCAGCAGCATGGCAACTATCATCGCAATAAAAGGGGCCACATTGAACATCAATTTATCTGCACCATCAGGGGTAAGTCCTTCTTTTACGATCAGTTTCAGCGTATCGGCCAATGATTGCAATAAACCTTTAGGGCCAACTCTGTTAGGGCCAAGGCGGATTTGTATCCAGGCTGCTACTCTGCGTTCCATCAATACCAATACCAGGCCTAAGGCAGCAAACAGTCCAATCACGGCTACGCCGGCTAATACCATTTCAATGATCAATGTCAATGTAGGGTTGAAGTTGGCACTCAACCAGGCATGAATCTCATTGGCAATATGTCTAAAACTCCACATGTTATCTGTCAATATCAGGTATTACTAAATCCAGTGTTCCCATCATGGCCACGAGGTCGCCAATCTTGCTGCCACGGGCAATGTGGTCCAATACCGAAAGATTAGAAAAGCCGGGGGAACGGAATTTGATGCGATAAGGCGTAGTGCCGCCTACGCTTACGATATACACTCCCAGTTCGCCTCTGGCAGTTTCTACTCTTGTATAAAACTCTCCTTTAGGTAATTTCAATACCGCTTTTGTCTTTGCCTGGAAATCACCCTCAGGTATATTATCTATTAATTGTTCGATGATGCGGACAGATTGCTGCATTTCCCGGATGCGTACCATGTACCGGGCAAATGAATCACCTGCAGTTTCCAGCACCTCGTCAAATTCAAGCTTGTCATAAATTTCATAAGGATACAGCTTTCTGATATCAGAACTCACTCCGCTACCCCTTGCTGCAGGCCCGGTGCAGCCGTAAGAGATAGCATCTTCAGGTGACAAGTAGCCAATTCCTTTCATCCGGTTCTGGAAAATGATATTGCCGGTTACCAGTTCATCATATTCATGTATTTTTTTCTTGTACTGTACGAGAAAATCTTTTACTCTTTTCTGAAAATTGGGATGAATGTCCTGCATTACACCACCGGGCACCATATAATTCATGGTTAGTCTGGCCCCGCAAGTTTCTTCCATGATATCATTGATACTTTCTCTTTCCCTGAATGCATGGAAGAAAGGTGTAAAAGCGCCTAAATCCATAGCCATGGCTCCCCACCATAATTCATGCGAAGCAATTCTTGTCAGCTCATCCATCAATATGCGGATGACTTGTGCCCTTGGAGGGATTTCCACCTGCAAGCCTTTTTCAACACACAAAGCACAGGCATGGTTATTTATATGAGAAGACAGATAATCCATCCGGCTGGTAACATATATAAACTGCCGGTAGCTGAGGCTCTCACACATTTTCTCGATAGAGCGATGAATATAGCCAAGATGAGGTTCAACTTTTTTGATAGTTTCCCCGTTCAGCGTAATGACAAGATGCAATACGCCGTGGGTGGCCGGGTGCTGCGGTCCAACATTTATGACCAGGTCGCCTTCAGTGGTTGTGCCTACTTCTTCGTACATATCAGAGCCTTATCATATTAATGGGATCTTCAAAATCTTTTCTTAGCGGATTCTTTCCTTCCCATCCATCGGGCAAAATCAATAAACGCAAATCGGGATGGTTAAGAAAATTCACTCCGAACATTTCATACACTTCTCTTTCATGAAACTCGGCTGTCCGCCATATATGTGATACAGTTTCTATTTCAGGTTTATTTCTGTCAAGCTTTGCTTTTATCACCATATTTTGCCTGTATCGGGTAGATGACAAGTGGTACACCATCGTGAGGTGAGTTTTCCAGTCGATGCAGGTCAGGCAAAAAAGATAATCGAAGAATAAAGCGTCATCACTGCGTAATTGCTGAGCAATGGACAGCCAGTTTTGAGGCTCCACATTCACATTGATCCATTCGCCGCCTTCTTCGAAAGTGGCTGGCGGCAACAGTTCAGTGATCTTTATTTTCAGTTCTTCGTTGGTCATTATTCTTTACCTGTTCTTATTTGTTCTCTTGTTAAACCGTTTTTGATCTTTTGTTGCAATGTGATCAATGCATGCAACAAAGCTTCGGGCCTTGGCGGGCAACCGGCTACATACACATCTACAGGAATCACATGGTCGGCACCTTTTACTACCGAATATGTATTATAAAAGAAAGGTCCGCCGCTGATGGCACAGGCACCCATGGCAATTACATATTTGGGATCGGCCATCTGGTCATATAATCTTTTTAATACAGGCGCCATTTTGTTGACGATTGTGCCTGCAATAATAATTACATCAGCTTGCCGGGGTGTGGCCCTGGCCACTTCAAACCCGAAACGGGAGAAATCATATTTGGCGCCTGCCACTGCCATGTATTCAATACCACAACAGCTGGTGGCAAAAGTGAGTGGCCACAAAGAGTTTGACCTTGCCCAGTTGATGATGTCGTCCAGTTTGCTGAGAACGATACCACCACCCGGGGTTTCATGAATCTTTCCGGGAAAATCCGTTGCAGTATTTTTTTGTTCAGTCATTCCTTATGTAATTACATCCATTTCAGGGCTCCTTTTTTGTGTGCATACAGGAATCCCATAAAAAGTATAAAGAAGAAGATAACTATTTCAATTAATGCGATCCAACCCGTGCTTTTGGCAACAACAGCCCAGGGATAAAGGAAAACAAGCTCTACATCAAAAATCAGGAAGATGAGGGCAAAAAGGTAGTAACCCACATTCAGCTGTACCCATGTTTTGCCGGTTGTGGGAATTCCACACTCATAAGGTTCGCCCTTTTGTTTATTGGTGGATGCTTTTAAAACAAATTTTGACAGGAGAATCGCAATGCCGGAGAAGGCAATGGCAGCTATAATCAGTACAATAAGCGAAGAAGCCCCCATACGCAAATTGGTTTGCACGAATATAGGAACTATGCGTTAAAAAAGGTACATGACAGATATCAACGAGTACCTTGTTTTTTATCAGTTGAAAAAATAGTGAAGTGCCATGAGGGATTATCCGTACAATTCCTGGTGGACGGATTTTTTGTCATATCCCATTTCTGTGATATGTTTTTTTGCTTCATCGATCATGTGCTTCCAGCCGCAAAGAAAGAACTGTGCTTCCTGCCTGTT
This sequence comes from Chitinophagaceae bacterium, assembly GCA_044229985.1. Lineage (GTDB taxonomy): Bacteria > Bacteroidota > Bacteroidia > Chitinophagales > Chitinophagaceae > JJ008. Next base: position 106,249 of record JBGARY010000006.1, on the reverse strand, counting down.
TTTACAAAGATCCATGTAAATTGGGTGTACATAACCAAAGTGGCCGTCCCAATGTTCTCTTGATAATGTGGGATGGTAGTGAAAGCCCGGCAACTCTATTTCCAGCTTCTTAAGTTCTTCATGATAGAGAAGATCTTCTTTTCTGCGACAGCCAAAAATCAAATGGATGTTTCGGAAAGATATTTTGTGCAGTTTGATGTAGTTCACCATACTTCTGAACGGGGCGATGCCGGTACCTGTGCAGATTAAGAACAGGTCTTTGTCTAAGTTTTCGGGTAAAGTAAAAACTCCCTGAGCACCGCGGAAAGTCAGTTCGCTGCCGACTTTTATTTCATTAAAGAGATAACTGGTCCCCAGGCCATTTTCTGCTAATACTACCAGCAGTTCAAAAGTATTGCTGCCATCCGGCCAGGAAGCAATAGAGTAGCTGCGCCACCGCTTGTTTGGTTTTTCATGAATAGGCAGGTCTAGTGTAACAAACTGGCCAGGTACAAAATCAAATTTTTCTAATTCCGGCACCTGTATCCAGAACCTTCTTGTGTTATGTGTGTGATCATCAATTTTGGTCACAATGCCTTTGCGCCAGGGTAACAATGCCATTTTTGCTGGTTTTGATAAAGGTAAAGCCATTCAAACCGATGAATGTTGTGAATGCCGGAATTTATTGCTGCAATCGTTGCCAAGGATTAATTTTGCGCCTCTCATGAGTGTGAAGGAATTGCTGGAACAGTATCGGAACACCCCCCGCCTTTTTCAACTGGCGGACAAGCTTTCTTTTGCCCATACCCAGAAGATATACCTTGAAAACCTGCAGGGCAGTTCATCCCAGTTTCTTGTAGCGGCTGCCTTCACTCATCCTTCGTTATCACAGCTCAATCACCTGATCATTTTGAATGATGCAGAGGAAGCAGCATATTTCCATAATACCCTCGAAAACCTTACGGAGGCTTTAGATATATTTTATTTTCCTTCCTCATTTAAAAACAGGAAGAACTACCAGTTACTCAATTCATCACATGTAATGCTCCGGACGGAGGCACTGACCAAAGTAGCAGCCGGGGGAAATAAGAAAGTAATTGTTACCTATCCGGAAGCCCTGTTTGAAAAAGTTGTATTGCCAGATACGCTGTCGTCTAATATAGTCCATATAAAAACAGGTGATACCATTAATACCGAGCAGCTACTATTGAAGCTGGCTGATTATGGTTTTGATAGAACAGATTTTGTATATGAACCCGGGCAATTTGCTATCAGGGGTGGTATACTCGACATTTATTCATTTGGCAATGAAAAGCCTTACCGGGTAGAGTTATTTGGCAATGAAGTGGATTCCATTCGTATTGTTGATCCGGAAACACAACTCAGTGAACGAAAATTACTGCAGGTTAGTATTATCCCTAATATAGATACCCAGTTTAAAAGTGAAGACCGGATTCCCATTTTTGAGTTTTTACCGGAGAACACAATAATTTGGATACAGGATTATGAACTCTGCAAAGAACATATTGCTGATAGTGAAGAGGACTTGCATGGTTTCATAAGACTGCAGGAAGAATTTAAAAGTCAGTCATCCAAATCAAAAAAAGATGAAGCCGATGAAACCCTGGTAAAGAAAGATGTCGGGCCAGATGATTTTATATCTGTAGCAAGTTTTGAGGAAAAAATGGCAATGAGAAAACTTGTCAGCTTTGGGCACCGAAACACTCTCCCTGATGAGTTTTCTCCATTGATTATTCAGCATAACACGAAAGAGCAACCCGCTTTCAACCGCCAGTTTGATTTACTGATAAGGGACCTGAAAACATGGGAGTCAAAAAAATATCAGTTATTCATTTTTGCTGAGAATCCCCGCCAGTTGGAAAGGCTACAAAGTATTTTTGATGATTTGAAGGCGGAGGTCGTTTTCAACCCTGTGTCCACATCAATACATGAAGGATTCATTGATAATGACCTGCAAATTGTTTGCTATACAGATCACCAGGTCTTTCAGCGTTATCATAAGTATAAGGTCAAGCAGGCATATAATAAGAACAAGGCGCTGACCCTGCGAACACTTCGTGAGTTACAGCCGGGTGATTTTGTTACCCATATTGATCATGGCGTAGGTATTTTCAGCGGCCTGCAGAAACTGGAGGTAAATGGCCGTTTACAAGAAGCCGTACGGTTAATTTACAAGGATACCGATATTTTGTATGTCAATATCAGCAGCCTGCACAAAATTGCCAAGTATACTGGAAAGGATGGCAGTGTGCCCAAGGTGAATAAACTGGGAAGTGATGTATGGAATAAGCTAAAAGAGAAAACTAAAACTAAGGTTAAAGAGATCGCATTTGATCTTATAAAGTTATATGCAAAAAGAAAGGCGCAGCAGGGATTTGCGCATACGCCGGATAATTACATGCAAACCGAATTGGAGGCTTCATTCATTTATGAAGATACTCCTGATCAGAGCAAGGCAACGGCAGATGTAAAAAAAGATATGGAGTCGCCTTCTCCCATGGACAGGTTAGTTTGTGGCGATGTTGGATTTGGAAAAACCGAAGTGGCGATCAGGGCCGCTTTCAAAACTTGTGTGGATGGAAAGCAGGCAGCCGTGCTTGTTCCTACAACCATACTTGCGTTTCAGCATTACAAGACTTTCAAAGACAGGTTAAAGGATTTCCCGGTAACAGTTGATTACCTGAACCGTTTTAAATCTTCAAAAGAAAAGAAAGAAACACTCAGGAAGCTGGAGGAGGGTAAAATCGATATCATCATCGGCACACATGGGCTGTTGGGGAAAGAAGTGAAGTTTAAAGATCTTGGTCTTCTTGTTATTGATGAAGAACAGAAGTTTGGAGTCGGGCACAAGGAAAAGATAAAAACACTTCGCACTACAGTTGATTGTTTGACTTTGACTGCCACCCCCATCCCAAGAACCCTGCAATTCTCATTAATGGGGGCAAGAGACCTAAGTATTATGAATACGCCGCCGCCCAACCGGCAGCCTATCCAGACCGAAGTACAGGTCTATAACGAAGATTTTATCCGTGATGCAATTTATTTTGAGACAGAGAGAGGCGGCCAGGTATTCTTTATTTACAATCGTATTGCCGGCCTGGCAGAAATGGCGGCTATTATTCAGGCACTTTGCCCCGACCTGAGTATTGGTTATGCTCACGGACAAATGGAAGGACATGAACTGGAGGAAAGAATTTTAGATTTTATTGATAGAAAGTATGATGTATTGGTTTGTACGAACATTGTAGAAAGTGGGGTAGATATTCCTAATGTGAATACGATTATTGTCAATAATGCGCATCAGTTTGGTCTCAGTGATCTGCACCAGTTAAGAGGCAGGGTAGGCCGCAGTAATAAGAAAGCTTTTTGTTATTTGCTGGCACCACCAATGAGTACATTGCCTAATGACTCGAGAAAAAGGCTGCAAACATTGGAACAGCACAGTGATTTAGGCAGTGGTTTCCAGATTGCCATGAGAGACCTGGACATAAGGGGAGCTGGTAACCTGTTAGGAGGCGAGCAAAGCGGCTTTATGGCAGAGATAGGTTTTGAGATGTATCAAAAAATTCTGGATGAAGCTATTCGTGAACTGAAACGAACCGATTTTAAGGAGCTTTTCAAAGAAGAAATTGCCAAACAGGATGATTTTGTACAAGATTGTACGATTGATACTGACCTGGAGATTTTGATACCGGATGAATATGTTGAAAGTATTACAGAGCGATTGTCACTTTATCAGCGACTGGATAATTGTGAGACGGAGGAAGAACTGATAGCGATGAAACAGGAGCTTGGCGATCGTTTTGGCCCGGTGCCGCAACAGGTAGAAGATCTTTTTATTACAGTAAGATGCCGTAAGCTGGCCGTCGACCTGGGATTTGAAAAAATGAGTTTAAAGGACAATATGCTTCGTTGTTTCTTCATTAACAGGCCCGATTCTCCCTATTTTGAGTCTAACACTTTCCAGAAAATCATCCAGTTTTTGCAGACAGGCACCAATAAGGGCAAACTGAAACAAACAGGCAAACTCTTTTTGCTGATCGCTTCGGATATAAAAAATATGGATGCTTTGTACCGGTTTCTAAGGGCAATGCACCAATTCTGTTTTACAAATGAAGCGGTTACTGTTTAGTGCCATTTTGCTTCAAGAGGCAACCATTTTTATGGTTTGTAAGGTATGTGAATCAGGGGCTTAACAGGATTGGCTTTTCTCGGCTAATTATCTTATTTTTAATGTTACTAAAATCACTATGAGATTCTATCCAATTCCCTTGATGGCTTTTGTGCTGTTGTTGTCTCTGTCTGTCTCGGCACAAGATGATTCCCGCTTTAGTTTGTTATTAAAAAGCGGAACCATTGTTCCTCCCAAAAATATTACGGCAGAAAATATTGATAATTACAACAGGGTTGCCTCCCGGACGAATGGAAAGGCTTTGGCTGTTATACAATTCGAGCAGATCCCCTCACCGTCGGAGAGGCTGCAACTGAAACAATCTGGTATAGAGTTGTTGGATTATGTTCCGAATAATGCTTATACAGCAACAATTACAGGTTCGCTGGAAAAGGGGCAGTTACTTAATTTCAAAGTAAGATCCGTAATAGAGCTCACTCCTGTGCAGAAAATGCAACCCGAGTTGGCAGCAGGTATGTTTCCTGCTCATGCTATTAAAGTAGCGGGTACTGTAGATGTCTGGATCAGCTTCCCCACTAGTTATGTTTTTGAAGAAGTGAAAGATCAGCTTGCTCAAAAAAACATTGATGTTATCGGCAGCCGGTTAAAAGAATACAGGATACTGGAATTAAGGATTGCTTCCGGAAGGCTGACAGAACTTGCTTCTTTACCGTTTGTGGAATTTGTGCAGGTGGCGCCTGCGCCAGATAAGGCTCTTAACTATAATAGTCTGTTTGCATCCCGTGCCACTGTGCTCAAAGCATCGCTTGCAAATGGCGGAAGTAACCTTAACGGACAAGATGTGGTAGTTGGAGTAGGGGATGACGGAGATATACAGACACACCTGGACTTCACGAATCGATTGATCAACCGTACAGGCGAGATACCAAGAGCACATGCCACTCATGTTGCCGGAACAGTGGGTGGAGCAGGTATAATTCAACAGGTGTATTCCGGTTATGCACCTAAATCAACATTGGTAGGACAATATTTCTCTAAGATCATAACCAATGCACCAATTTATGTAACAGATCATGGAATGGTAATAACTAATAACTCTTATGGGTCGGTAGAAGATGATTGTGAGTATAACGGCCTTTATGATCTGTCGGCGAAAATTCTTGATGAGCAGGCTTTTGCTCTGCCAGAACTTTTACATGTGTTTGCTGCTGGAAATGATGGTAGTAATATTTGCAATCCCTATCCAACAGGATTTAATACAGTACTAGGAGGGTATCAAAGTTCAAAAAATGTAATAACGGTTGGCAGCTCTGATTTTAAAAGGGATATCAGCGGGTTTTCAAGCCGGGGTCCGGTAAAAGATGGAAGGGTAAAGCCTGAAATTATTTCAATGGGTCAATTTCTGCCATCAACCTGGGTTAACAATCAATATAGTTATAATAATGGAACGAGTATGGCTGCACCTGGGGTAGCTGGTGGGACTGCCTTACTCGTACAGAGGTATCGTCAGCTGAATGGGGGGGCTAATCCCAAAAATGGATTGATGAAGGCGCTTCTTTGTAACGGAGCAGATGACCGAGGTAATCCGGGGCCGGACTATACCTATGGATTTGGTAATATGAATCTGATTCGTTCACTGAGGATGATAGAAAACGGTTCTTTCTTTAATACAACCGTTGCACAGGGTGCGACAAATACACAAACAGTTTCAGTTCCGCTAAACACGGTACAATTAAAAGTGATGTTGTATTGGAATGACCCCAGTGCATCTGTGATGGCTTCTAATACACTGGTAAATGATCTTGATCTTCAGGTGGACTCTTCTGCAAATAGTATCCTGCCCTTTAAGTTAGATCCGTCGCCTTCTGCCGTTGGTAACATGGCTGTTCGCAATGCAGATCACACGAATAATATAGAGCAGGTAGTAATAAATAACCCGGTTGCAGGAAACTATCAACTGAAAGTGATAGGAACATCTCTTCCGCAAGGCCCTTCACAGGAATATTTTTTAGTCTACGATATAATACCGCAAAGCCTTGTTTTGACCAATCCTGTTGGAGGCGAAACCCTTACGCCTACGGGCACTTATTTTTTTGGCTTGCAAGTGTTTGATACCATGTATGTGCAGTGGGATGATTATGGTCAGCCAGATAATGAGACGTTTACCCTGGAGTTTTCCAGTGATGGTGGCAGTAACTGGACTACTCTAAGCAATAGCATACCCGCAGCCTCAAGATTATATAAATGGGTTGTTCCAAATACTCCTACCTACCAGGGTAGAATAAGGTTGTCAAAAAACAATACCCCTTACACACAAACCAGCGGTGATTTTGTAATCACATCATTACCAGTTGTTTCTCTTGACGCAGTTCAATGTGAGGGTTATATAAAAATAAACTGGGCGTCTGTCCCGGGTGCAACGGACTATGAAGTTATGATGCTGCAGGGTGATGAGATGGTATCAGTAGCGACGACTTCCGGGCTAACGTATACATTCAGCGGCTTATCAAAAGACTCGACTTATTGGGTAACAATGCGGGCACGAATAAACGGCAATACTGGCAGGAGAGCCAATGCAATTGCCAGGCAACCCAACAGTGGTACCTGTACCGGTACTATTTCAGATAATGACCTAAAGGTTGATGGCATCATTTCTCCTACTTCGTCAGGAAGATTATTTACGTCAACGGCATTATCAGCCAGTGTGCCAATAACTATACGTTTAAAGAATTTAGATGATGATGTTTCATCAGGGGATATCAATGTAAGTTATTCGATCAATGGCGGACCCTCGGTCAATGAAGTCATTACTTCACCCGTTGCTGACATAGGGCCAGGCGCAACACTGGTTCATACATTTACAACTAATGCCAATCTTTCTCTTCCCGGTCCATATAGCATAGAGGTTACTGCTACAAAGGCATCTGACCCGGTAGTTAATAATAATACCCTTACAAAGGTTTATAAGCAACTCATTAATCCGGTCATTGACAATGCCAGTCTTCCCTGGCTGGATAATTTGGAGGGTATTTCTGCCCAGTCTTATACCGCACCCCAAATAGGAATAAATGGAAGAGACAGGTATGATTTTGTAAACAGCACTGTTAATGGAAGGCTCCGGTCTTTTATCAATACTGGCATTGCCTATTCGGGTAGCAGTGCCCTTACCCTTGATATAGACAGATACAATGTCGCTGGCAATGTAGATTCATTGAGCGGGACCTTCAATTTGAGCACATTTACTTCTGCTGATGAAATAAGACTTGATTTCAGGTATAAAAACCATGGACAAAAATCTAATGCGGCCAATAAAGTGTGGATAAGAGGAAGTGATGCAGATGTATGGATAGAGATGTATGATCTATATGTAAACCAGCCAGCCGCAGACGGAACATATAAGTTGTCTGCAAGCTTGCAACTGAACGATTCGCTTTCGGCTTATTCCCAATCCTTTAGTAGCAGTTTCCAGGTTCGGTGGGGCCAATGGGGGCAGTATATGGCGGCTGATAATGAAAGCGGTGCTGGCTATACTATTGATGATATCCGCATTTATAGAGCTATTGATGATATTCAACTGATGAGTATCGACACTCCGGTAGCTATTGCGTGTAATCTGAATGCAACTGTGCCGGTAAAGGTGACTGTGCGTAATACAATGAATACGGCGATCAATAATATCCCGATTGTATTAAATGTTGATGGCTCTGTTATTGCCACTGAAAATATTTTGAGCATTGCTCCTAACAGTTCATTACAATATACTTTTGCAGCAACAGCAGATCTTTCTGCACCCGGGAATCATACGATGGAAGTATGGGTAAATTTAGCAACGGATAATGTAAAAGAGAATGATACGGCAAGACTGACAATCAATAGTCTCCCAAATATTTCTAACTTTCCTTACCTCGAAAATTTTGAGTCTAATAATGGTTACTGGTATACGACAACCAACGCCTGGCAATATGGCAGTATCAATTCTGTAAAGTTAAAAAGATCTGCAAGTGGGTCTAAAGCATGGAAAACAAATACGACAGGCTATTATAATAGTGACGAATTATCATATCTATATTCTCCCTGTTTTAATATCTCTACTTTGCCGAATCCGACACTTAGTTTTAGTATTGCTTTGGATATAGAGGATTGCGGAGATGTTCTCTGCGATGGGGCATATATGGAGTACTCCACCAATGGCATTTCCTGGTCAAGATTAGGCGCAAATGGACAAGGAACTAACTGGTATAACAAAGCCTACTCTGGAAATAATCTTTGGAGTATTAAAGATTACCATCGCTGGCATGTTGCCACAATCCCGCTTTCAGTAATACCGGTGCCGCAAATACAACTATCCCAGTTGCGCTTCCGCTTTGTAATAACATCAGACCCATCAGTTGTCGGTGAAGGAATAGCCGTTGATGACATACATATATACAGTAACCCATATGGTATTTATGATGGTATCACAATGGGTGCGCCGGTAATACAAACCGTTAATAACAATAATAACTGGGTTGATTTTCTGGAAAGCGGAAAATTGATTGCTTCGGTAAAATCTCCCACTACAGCGATGGGAAGTACGGAAGCACAGGCGTATATCAATACCGGTGCAGTTCGTATTTCGAGCAACCAGTTTTATCACGACAGGAATATTACTTTAAAGCCTGCTAATGCCACACTTGCTACTCCAGCTACCGTTCGTTTTTATTTCTTAGATACTGAAATGGAAAGGCTGATAAATGCTACGGGCTGCGGATTCTGCAGTAAGCCTGCTATGGCATATGAACTGGGTGTAACGAAATATACAAACAGTAATAAAGCTGTGGAAAACGGAACACTGGCTGATAATGCGGGAGGACTGTATCAGTATATTCTTCCGGCAAACACCAGAATTGTGCCTTTTGATAAGGGATATTATGCAGAGTTTGAAGTAAGTGATTTTTCTGAGTTCTGGCTAAATAATGGTGGAATTAACGCCAGTACTCCTTTGCCATTAACACTTCTCAGCTTCACCGCCCGTAAGCAAAATGGAAAAGATGTTTTGGCTGAATGGATCACAACAGATGAAGTGAATGTTGACCGCTTCGAACTGGAAGTTGCCAGGGGAAATGCTGATTATCAATTGAACCAATTTACAAAAATTGGTCAAGTACCTGCCCGTAATATACAAGTAGGTAATCAGTATTATAATTTTATTGACCATGAGCCTGCAAAGAATGGTACCCGGTACTATCGGCTTAAGATGATTGATCAGGATGGTTCATTCAAATATTCACCTATTCGTCCCGTAGTATTTTCAGAAGATCTGTCATGGTCGGTTTATCCAAATCCTTCCACAGGATTATTTTACCTGAACTTTCAACTGGCCGAGGGAGAAATGCTTACCATAAAAGTATATGATGCCAGCGGCAGAACCATTCAGCAGCAGATGGTAAATGGCACCGGGTTTTTGCAAAAAATTCCTATTGATTTAAAAGCAAACGGCTTGTATATGCTGGAAGCCGCAGGCGGAAATAAAAAACAGTTCTTTAAGCTATTAAAACAATAAAAAAGTGTCCCGGAAACCCGGGACACTTTTTTTATGCTACAATCATTTTTTGATTACCAGCCTTGTTTTGCAACACCAGCTTTAATAGCGGCCATTGCTTTTTCTTCGCCCATCAGGGTAGTGAGTTTGTTTCCTTTTCCGTCATGTCCCTGGGCCATGTAGGCGCCTTTGGCTGTTTTAGTGATAACAGCATCCAGCATTTCTACTCCTTTCTCTTTGGTCTTAACGTTGTAAGCGGTGATTTTTACGTCTGACATGGTCATTTGTTTTTGCGTTAGTAAAACTCAAAAATACCGGTTTTGGGGTGGAGAGCTAAAGAAAAGTTGTTAACGGCAATAAAAAAGTCCCGATTTAACGGGACTAACTCATTTATTATCATAGAATTGTATTCTAAACATCCAGCTTTGCATATTTCGCATGACTTTCGATGAATTCCCTGCGGGGAGCCACTTCATCACCCATCAGCATACTGAAAATCCGGTCGGCTTCGGCAGCACTTTGTATAGTTACTTGCTTTAAAGTCCGGCTATCAGGGTTCATCGTTGTTTCCCATAATTGATCGGCGTTCATTTCTCCTAAACCTTTATACCGTTGAACGTTAACGGAATCCTCCTTGCCAGCTCCCAGTTTTTCCACCCACATTTTACGTTGCTCCTCATTCCAGGCATAAGATTGTTCTTTTCCTTTTTTCACCAAATAAAGTGGTGGCTGCGCAATGTACACATAGCCTTGTTCCACCAGTTCGGTCATGTAACGATATACAAAAGTCAGTATCAGTGTGGCAATGTGAGAACCGTCCACATCGGCATCGGTCATGATGATAAGTTTGTGGTAACGCAGTTTGCTTAAGTCAAGTGCCTTTGGATCTTCGGGAGTGCCAATTTTTACGCCAAGTGCGGTGAACATATTCCTGATCTCTTCATTGTCGTAGATCTTGTGCTCCATGGCTTTTTCAACGTTCAGGATTTTACCTCTCAATGGTAAAATGGCCTGAAAACTCCTGTCACGGCCCTGCTTGGCGGTACCGCCGGCTGAATCACCCTCGACAAGGAACAGTTCACAACGTTCCGGGTCACGGTCGGAGCAATCAGCCAGTTTGCCCGGCAAGCCGCCACCAGTCAGCACTGATTTTCGCTGTACTAGTTCTCTGGCTTTTCTTGCAGCAGCCCTTGCTTGTGCAGCAAGGATCACTTTGGAAACAATATTCTTGGCTTCCTTTGGATTTTCTTCTAAATAGGCTTCCAGTACTTTGGATACGGTAGAATCTACCACACCCATCACTTCGTTATTGCCCAGTTTGGTTTTGGTTTGTCCTTCAAACTGAGGTTCTGGTACTTTAACTGAGATGATAGCACTTAGGCCTTCTCTGAAATCATCCCCTTCAATTTCCACTTTGGCTTTTTCAAACAAGCCGTTTTTGTCACCATAGCTTTTGAACACCCTTGTTAATGCCCTGCGGAAACCTGAAACATGGGTACCGCCTTCAATAGTGTTGATATTGTTTACGTAGGAATAAATGTGCTCGTTGTAGCTGTCATTGTAACTCAGTGCTACCTCCACTGCTACATTAGTAGTTTCATCTCTGCCCTCGACGGCAATAATTTTTGGTATAAGCGGATTACGACCGGCACTCTGATCAAGCATTTCAACAAACTCTACGATACCACCTTCACTGTAAAAGCTTTTGCTATAATGTGTACCATTTTCTTCTTTCTCTCTAAGGTCATTAAGTATAATGCGAACACCCCGGTTCAGGTAAGCCAGTTCTCTTAAACGGCTTTCAAGAATGTCTTTGTTGTATGTAGTGGTGATGAATACAGAGCTATCGGGCCAGAACTGTACCCGGGTACCTGTTTTATCACTGGTTCCTACTTCTCTTACCGGGTATTGTGGTATGCCGATATGGTATTCCTGTTCGAACACTTTTCCTTCCCGCTGAACGGTAACATGCAGTTTGGTACTCAAAGCATTCACGCAACTTACACCTACACCATGCAAACCACCCGATACTTTGTAGGATCCTTTGTCGAATTTACCACCAGCATGTAGTACCGTCATTACCACTTCAAGAGCAGAACGTTTTTCTTTGGTATGCATGGCCGTAGGGATGCCCCGGCCATCATCTTCTACTGAAATGGAATTATCCTCATGTATGTTTACAGTGATGTTTTTGCAATACCCAGCCAACGCTTCGTCAATAGAGTTGTCAACCACTTCATACACCAGGTGGTGCAAACCTTTCACACCGATATCGCCTATGTACATGGCTGGACGTTTGCGAACGGCCTCTAAGCCCTCTAATACCTGGATACTGTCAGCCCCATATGTGCCGGGAACTGTTGGTTTTATTTCTGTTGTTTCTGTGCTCATAAATGGGGTAAAATCCTCTGGTTAAAACGGGAAAAAATATAACTCGCAAATGTACTGAAATGCCTTGGGGTAAACGGGTTTTACAAGGTGTTTTTTGCAGTATTTTTTATCATAGGGTTGGCCAAATTTCAGGGTTGCCAATCCGGATTACTCTGGCATAAATTTCAACAAAAAATGCCCCGTTTCAGGGGCATAAAAAATAAAAAAGTCAGTTAATTATCTCTTCACAATCTGCGCCACCAGGTCAGCTTCCGCACAAACCTTATTTCCAACATAGGTAGTCCCTTTCATTTCACAAATACCGCGGCGGATAGGTGCTGAAAGCTCCATTTTCAGGACCAGTGTATCGCCGGGGCGCACCATGTTCTTGAATTTGCAATTATCAATCTTCAGGAAATATGTATCATGTTGCCCGCCACCACTGAGGTTGATGGCCAGAATACCACCGCACTGTGCCAGGGCTTCAATCTGTAATACACCGGGCATCACCGGGTTGCCAGGAAAATGTCCCTGGAAAAACCATTCATTGAAGGTCACATTTTTGATTCCCACAATATGCGTATCACTCAGTTCTATGATCTTATCTACCAGGGCAAATGGGAAACGATGTGGCAAGGTTTTCTCAATGTACTGCTGGTCGTAAACCGGCGGCTGGCTTGGGTCGTACACAGGAACGCCTTTAGTGTGCTTGTTCTTTTTGATATACTGTTTGATCTTTTTGGCGAACTCTACATTGGTACTGTGCCCGGGCCGGTTGGCAATAATTCGTCCCTTGATAGGATAGCCAATTAGTGCCAGATCTCCTATTACATCTAATAGCTTGTGCCTGGCAGGTTCATTGGGGTAACGGAGTTCAAGGTTATTAAGATATCCCTCACTCTTTACTTCGATCTTATCTTTCTTAAAAATCTTTTTCAGCCTGTCCATTTCCTTGCCATCAACAGGCTTATCCACGATAACGATCGCATTATTTACATCGCCGCCTTTTATCAGGTTATTATCCAGCAGCATTTCCAGCTCATGTAAAAAGCAGAAAGTTCGGCAGGGGGCTATCTCTGTTCTGAATTCACTAATATGTTTTAACCCTGCGTGTTGCGTGCCCAATACCGGCGAATTGAAATCAATCAGTGTTGTCACCTGGTACTCAGTAGCCGGCATCGCCACCATTTCCACCCTTTTTCCCTCATCGTAATGATAGATGTTCTCGTCTATGCTGTACCAGACTTTGGCGGCATCTTGCTCTACTATCCCCGCTTCCTCTATCAGTTCGATAAAGGGTTGAGAACTGCCGTCCATAATCGGCATTTCAGGGCCATTGATTTCCAGTAAACAGTTGTCGATACCCATGCCTACCAATGCGGCCAGTACATGTTCCACTGTACTCACTTTAGCGCCATTGGCTTCCAGCGTTGTACCACGGCTAACATCTGTAACGAGGTCGCAATCGGCCTTGATTATAGGCTGGTTGGGCAGGTCAATTCGCTGAAACTGAAAACCAAAGCCCGGACTGGCAGGTTTCAGGGTAAGGTCTGCTAGAATACCGGTGTGCAGGCCTGTACCGGAAATGCTCACTGAGGACTTAAGCGTATGCTGTTTGTCTGGATTGAAAGAAGCCGAATTGCCCTTATCGGTAAATGGCATCTTGTCTGTTAATGGATTCATAGCGGCAAAGATAACGACCACAGATTTACTGGTATTACGGCGAGGGAATGATTTTTAACCTCCAAAAAGAGAGGATTTCTATTCTATTTTGACAGACCCGGGAGGACGGATACAGGAAAGAGGAGGTCAGATGGATGAATGCTCCTAATCATACACTTGGCTGCCACAGGTCATAGGGCTATGGCGGGCTGCAGGACTAACTTAACAGTCGAAAATTTCTTCATTCATAAAACTGCTCAGTATGAAAAAATATTTTTTACCCTGGCTACTGTTAGCTGCAACAATAGTACAGGCTCAGCCGTGGACCAAGCAGTATGATTTTGTGGATGACTGTGTTTGTGGCTTGGCCAAAGTGAGTAAGGATGGAAAATTTGGCTATGTTGATCAGCAAGGAAAATTGATTGTGCCTGTTATTTACCAGGAGGCAATGGCTTTTAGCGAAGGTTTTGCAGCTGTAAAATCAGAAAATAAATGGGGTTACCTGGACAGTACGGGAAAGATGGTTATCAACCCTGAGTATGAAGAGGCAGGTTCTTTCCATGAATCGTTGGCGGCTGTCCGGAAAAACGGAAAGTTTGGTTTTATTGATAAGAATAACAAGCTTATCATTCCGTTCAACTATTCAATGGCAAACGGATTTTCAGAAGGTATGGCCCCTGTAGCAAACGATAAAGATATGTGGGGTTATGTAAATGCCAATGGTAAACTGGTGATACCTTGTGTATTCACTTTTGCAGACAAATTTGAGGATGGAAGGGCAAGGGTGATAAAAGGCAGTGAGATGAGTTATATCGATCGCTATGGTAAAGCGGTGAAAGATTAAAAGAACTTTCAAAATATTAGTAAGCTAATTCAATTAGTAGCTATTGCATAAACCAATGGCCGGGGGTGAGAGTTTAACTCTATACTCTTTCGGCCATTAATTGTTTTACAAGAGCTTCCAGTTCCTTCAATCTTTTTTCCATTTCCGGTAAGTTGCGGAAGATGGCTTGGCTGCGAAGAGAGGATGTATAATCATAAGCCGGTGAACCGGTGACTGCTTTGCCGGGTTCGAGTGATTTGCTGACACCACTTTGTGCATTTACTTTGGCGCCATCACCTAATTGAATATGTCCTACGATACCCGCCTGTCCGCCAATCATTACCCCGCTACCAATTTTGGTACTGCCGCTTACTCCTGCCTGGGCAGCAATCACTGTGCTATGGCCCACTTCTACATTATGAGCAATTTGGATCAGGTTGTCCAATTTGGCGCCGCTTTTGATCAGGGTTGAACCGATAGTAGCCCTGTCAATGGTGGCATTGGCACCGATTTCTACATTGTCTTCTATTACTACATTACCAATTTGTGGCACTTTTTTGAAACTTCCGTCAGCCTGCGGGGCAAAACCAAAACCATCACTGCCGATTACGGTGCCTGCATGGATGGTGACATTATTTCCCACCTTGCAATCATGATAAATACGTACCCCCGGATGTATGATGGTGTTTTCGCCAATCACTACATTATTGCCTAAATATGCATTAGGATAGATCTTAGTGTTATTTCCCACTCTTACATTTTCACCCAGGTAAGCAAAAGCGCCTATAAAAACATTATCACCATATTTTACTGATTTGGAAATATAGCTGGGTTCCTGAACACCAGTTAATTGTTGCTGAACGATTTCCTGGTATTTGCTTAGCAATGTAGCAAAAGCAGAATAGGCATCAGGTACCCGGATCAGGGTGGCTTTCACCGGTTGTTTTAACTCCTGTGATTCGTTAACAATAATCACCGAGGCTTTGGTGCTGTAAAGGTATTCTTCGTATTTAGGGTTAGCCAAAAAGGCAAGTTGCCCCTCGGTAGCCTCCTCAATTTTTCCAAAAGAATTTACGGATACCTGTGTATCGCCTTCCACTTTTCCATTGATAAGAAATGCTATTTGCGCAGCAGGAAATGTCATATTACTGGTTTCGGGTTGTTTGTTACTGGCTCTTTATTTTACCGGTGAAGGAATACCAGGCAACTAACAACGATAATAACAAATGTAATGTTTTTTGACCTCGCCATAGGCCAGGCCGCTTTTAACGCTTATCAATGCATTATCAACGGCAGAAATATCTTTTATTGTTCCATCCTTGAATAAAATATTTATCCTTTCATCGCCGGTGTCATAAGTGGTATTGCTGGCAATACCTGTAAAAACAAAATAGCCTGCTTCTTTTTCACCGATCCCTAATGCTGCACAGGTTTCTTTTGTCTTTTCTTTTACCATCCCTTCGTCAAACGCAGCCGACTGCAGTTTTACTTTCAGCAACTTTCGTTCCACAAGGCTGCGGCAAAGTGTTGATAATATTTTATCGGGATGGTGGCACCAGTTTTTGATAGTAGCCATCACGTCATGGTCATCAAGACGGCAGAACGTATCTAAATGCTGCTCAATGGGTGCCTGGTTATTGAAATTTTTAAGAAAGAAATCCAGTTCTGCTGATGCGGCATTTACCTCTTTATCATCAGCCAGCAGTTCTTTAGCCCGGTGGATGATCTTTACCAGCATCATTTCTGCTACTAATACTGTTTTATGCAGGTACACCTGCCAGTACATCAGGCGGCGGCTCACCAGGAATTTTTCAATGGAATAGATTGCCTTTTCTTCTACCATCAGCTCACCGTCTTTTACAGTCAGCATTTTTATGATGCGGTCGTAACCAATAACCCCTTCCGACACACCGGTAAAAAAACTATCACGGTTCAGGTAATCCATCCTGTCCACATCCAGCTGACCTGATACCAGCTGATGCAAGAATTTTTTTTGATAGTTATCAGTAAAAATGTCAATAGCGGTTTGAAATTGACCTTTGAACTCAGCATTCAACTTTTGCATGAGCAGGATAGAGATTTCTTCATGATGCACATCTTTGATCAGTTCATGCTCTAGGGCATGAGAGAATGGTCCGTGACCAATATCATGCAGCAGTATCGCTACTTTGGCTCCCAGTTCTTCTTCAGCAGTAATTTCAATTCCCTTACTTTTTAATTCAGACAAAGCCATACACATCAGGTGGTAGGCGCCCAAAGAGTGATGAAGCCTGGAATGAACAGCACCCGGGTAAACCAGGTGTGCAAAAGCCATCTGATGAATATTCCGCAGCCGTTGGTAATAGGGATGTGATATTATCTGTAATATCAACGGGTGATCAATAGTAATAAAACCGTAAACAGGGTCATTTATGATCTTCCGGGCTGCTGTCATTGTTGCTTTTTTGTTAAACACAAGGCCGTAAAGCTACAATAGCTGGGCTTATTAAACTAAATTTGAGCGGTGCCGGTATTTTCAATCAATGGAAATCTGCAATCTAAAATCTTAAATTTAAAAGATGGCCATAGCAAAAATTATCTGGGTAGACGATGAGATTGAAAGCCTGCAATCGCAAAAAATGTTTTTAGAGAATAAGGGCTATGAAGTACAAACCTTCACCAATGGATTTGATGCAATAGATTATGTAAAAGAGAACCCTGTGGATGTGGTATTGATTGATGAATCCATGCCCGGCATTACCGGGCTGGAAACACTGGCCAAGATAAAAGAAGTGAACCAGTCGCTGCCGGTGGTGCTGATAACCAAAAACGAAACGGAGAACCTTATGGACGAGGCCATTGGGTCACAGATCAGTGATTACCTGATCAAGCCCGTTAATCCTAACCAGGTATGGCTCAGTTTAAAGAAGATCATTGATAATAAGCGATTGGTTGCAGAAAAAACGACAACCGCTTACCAGCAACAGTTCCGCAATCTCTTCATGGCGCTTAACAGCAATCCGGACTATAACGAGTGGATGGATATCTATAAAAAATTAGTGTATTGGGAACTGGAGATGCAGAAAAGTGATAGCCCGGAGATGCAGGAGGTTTTTCAAAGCCAGAAAAATGAAGCCAATACAGAATTCTTCAAATTCGTTTCCAGGAACTATGCCGGATGGGTATCACCAAAAAGTACGGATGGCCCGGTGATGAGTCATACATTGATGAAATTTAAAGTGCTGCCCCATTTGGAAAAAGGCACCCCTCTTTTTTTTATTCTGATTGATAATCTTCGCTTTGACCAGTGGAAGGCCATTCAACCCATTTTTGCCGAAAGCTTCCGGATACTGGAGGAAGAAAGTTTTTACAGCATATTGCCTACTGCCACACAATATGCCAGAAATGCTATTTTTTCCGGCCTGATGCCGGTGGACATTGAAAAGCAGTTTCCGGTACAATGGAAAAATGACGATGAAGAAGGCGGTAAAAATTTACATGAGGAAGAATTATTCAGGTCACAATTGAAAAGGTTAGGCAAAGGAGACCTGAAAGTCTCATATACAAAAGTAGTAAATAACCAGGCCGGCCTTGACCTGGTAAATAACATCCACAACCTGTTGAATAATGACCTGAATGTGATCGTCTACAATTTCGTAGACATGCTCAGCCATGCCCGTACGGAAATGGAAGTGTTGAAAGAGCTGGCCGGTGATGAAATGAGCTATCGAAGTATTACTGCAAGTTGGTTTGAGCATTCCCCGCTTCACCAGGCATTGAAAAAAATTGCAGACAAGAATATCAAGATTGTTTTGGCTACTGACCATGGTAGTGTTAGGGTAAAAACGCCATGCAAAGTGGTAGGGGATAAGCAAACAACTACGAATCTTCGTTATAAGCATGGCCGCAATTTGAATTATGACCCAAAAGAAGTACTGGCCTTCCGGGATCCAAGAGAAGCCGGGTTGCCGGTGCCAACCATCAATTCTTCTTTCATTTTTGCCAAAGAAGATAATTTCCTTTGCTACCCGAATAATTATAACTACTACGTAAACTATTACCGCAATACATTTCAGCACGGCGGAGTGAGTTTGGAAGAAATGATTGTGCCGGTGATCAAAATGCAGAGCAAGTAAATTCCTGTACCCTGTAGGGAACTTTGATTAAGTTGTTCTAACATTTGTGGAAAATTATTAAAGCAGAAACTTTTTGATACTGTAGTTTCGTGGCAGTAAAGAATTCTTAACAATAATGTTTTAAAGCCCCTTCAGGGGGTTGGGGTCTATGAAGTATACTCAAACAACTCTCAATAAACTGGAAGCCATCCCCGAAGAAGTTGGCTATGTATTGCGTTATGAAAGGGGTACATTTCAAAGCGGTTACTGCATCCTGGAGCAGAAGAAAGTGGTGGTGCTAAATAAATTCTTGCAGATAGAGGGCCGCATCAACACCCTGGTTGACCTGATACCACAATTGGAAATAGACCCGGGTTTGCTTTCTGAAGAATCTCAGAAACTTTACAGCGAGATCATGGCCAAATTAGAAACAGAGGACAAAGAATAAGTTGGCAAGTTTAAAGTTGACAGGATACACTTCTTATCAACCTTTTAACCTATTAACTTTGTTCTGTGAATTGCCCTCCCCTTAAAATTACCTTCCTTGGTACCGGAACGAGCAGCGGAGTGCCAATGATTGGCTGCGATTGCGAAGTTTGTACTTCCCCTGATAAAAAGGATAAGCGTTTACGTTCAAGCATACTGGTACAATCTGCTAAAACCTCTTTGGTGGTGGATACGGGCCCTGATTTTCGTTACCAAATGCTGCGGCAAAAAATAAAACACCTCGATGCAGTTGTTTTTACACATCCGCATAAAGATCACCTGGCAGGTTTGGATGATGTAAGGGCGTTTAATTTCTTTTCTAAAAAGCATATTGATATTTACGCTGATTCTTTGACCGAGGAAGCTGTGAGACGGGATTTTTATTATGCCTTCACCGATACAAAATACCCGGGTATACCCGAATTAAATCTCCATACAATATCTGATGAACCTTTCGTTGTGGGAGATATTTCTATTATTCCAATACAGGTATGGCATCTTAAAATGCCGGTGCTGGGTTACAGGTTTGGCAAGTTTACCTATATTACTGACGCTAACCGGATCGAGGACATCGAGAAGGACAAAATACGCAACAGTGAAGTACTGGTACTGAATGCCCTTCGTAAGCAAAAACATATTTCTCATTTTACACTGGATGAAGCTATAGAAATGGCAGCAGAGGTAAAGGCGGGGACAGCCTACTTTACTCACCTTTCTCACCAAATGGGTAAGCATGGAGATATAGAAGCAGAGTTGCCCGACAATATTCATTTAGCTTATGATGGGTTAGTGTTGGACTTTAAATAGCGAAATTTTGATACTAACACTTGTTAGTTTTTCAAAAAAATCTTTTACTTTGCACTGCCTCTAATGATTGCTTGCATTCCCCTGGAGGCCCAAGATTGTGCCACCCCCCGAAAGGAGTGGCACAGTTATTTGACAATTACCAACGATTGAACGTATGAATTTTCAACAGTCTGAATTAACACAACAGGTGGCTCAAACAGCTAGGGATTTTGCACAACAGCATATTAAGCCTTATGTAATGGAGTGGGATGAAAGCCAGGAATTCCCCCTGCATGTTTTTAAGGAAATGGGAAAGTTGGGAATGATGGGTGTACTGGTTCCCCATGATTATGGCGGCGCAGGGCTATCCTATTTCGAGTATAAAGTGGTGATTGAAGAGATTGCCAAAGTATGCGGCTCTGTTGGTTTAAGTCTTGCGGCACATAATTCACTTTGCACCGGTCATATTCTCAATTTTGGTAATGAAGAGCAAAAGAAAAAGTGGTTGCCTAAACTGGCCACGGCAGAATGGATCGGTGCATGGGGCTTAACGGAAGCAAATACAGGCAGCGATGCCGGTAATATGAAATGCACCGCTGTGAAAGATGGAAATGAATGGGTGATAAACGGAACGAAGAACTGGATCACTCATGGTAAAAGCGGTGAGATTGCCGTTGTTATTTGTCGTACCGGAGAACCGAGAACGAAAAATAATTCCACTGCTTTTGTGGTGGAAAGAGGCACTCCGGGATTCAGTGCAGGGAAAAAAGAAAACAAATTGGGTATGCGGGCCAGTGAGACAGCGGAGATGGTATTTGATAATTGCCGTATCCCCGATGCCAACCGGCTTGGTGAAGTGGGCGATGGGTTTAAGCAGGCAATGAAAGTGCTGGATGGTGGACGTATTTCAATTGCTTCTTTATCGTTGGGTATTGCAAAAGGGGCATACGAAGCAGCCTTAAAATACTCGCAGGAACGCTACCAGTTTGATCAGCCCATTGCTAATTTTCAGGGAGTTTCTTTTAAACTGGCAGATATGGCTACGGAAATTGCTGCTGCCGAACTGCTCACCCTGCAAGCCTGTGATTTGAAGAATCGTCACTTACCCATGACAAAAGAAGCAGCCATGGCAAAATATTATGCCAGCGAAGTAGCCGTGAAAGTAGCCAACGATGCCGTACAGGTTTTTGGAGGATATGGCTATACCAAAGATTTTCCTGTAGAGAAACATTACCGGGATGCCAAGTTGTGTACGATAGGAGAGGGCACCAGCGAGATTCAAAAGATCGTTATAAGCCGTGAAGTGTTGCGGCAGTAATATTTTTTATAACTGTTAATGAGAAAAAAGGCCCCGGATTTTCGGAGCCTTTTTATTTAACCACAACAAAATATTATAAGGGAATATTTCCGTGTTTTTTCCTTGGCCGCTTGGCCACTTTGTTTTCGAGCATGGCAAATGCTTTGATAAGCTTTTTCCTTGTTTCCTTTGGTTCAATTACTTCATCAATAAATCCTCTTTCTGCGGCGGTGTAAGGATTCGCAAACAGTTCAGCATATTCAGCCTCTTTTTCCAGTAGTTTTTTTGCCGGGTCTTCTGAAGCCGCAATTTCATTTTTGAAAATGATCTCACTGGCTCCCTTGGCACCCATTACTGCAATTTCAGCTGTGGGCCATGCATAGTTCATATCGGCGCCTATGTGTTTGGAGTTCATCACATCGTATGCTCCACCATAAGCTTTTCGGGTAATAACTGTGCAACGGGGAACAGTAGCTTCGCTTAATGCATACAAGAGTTTTGCGCCGTTGGTGATAATGCCATTCCATTCCTGGTCAGTACCCGGTAAAAAGCCCGGTACATCCACCAATACCAGCAAAGGGATATTGAAACAATCGCAGAACCGGGTGAATCTTGCTCCTTTTTTCGAGCTTTCAATATCCAGTACCCCGGCAAGGCTTTGCGGCTGATTGGCAACGATACCGATACTTCTTCCGGCAAGCCGGGCAAAGCCTACTACAATATTATCTGCATAATATTCATGGATCTCAAAGAAACTTTCTGTATCACAAATTCCCTTTATCACTTCCCGGATATCGTAAGGCTGATTGGCACTGGCTGGTACAATTGTTTCCAACACATCCCTGATTTCATCACCCAATGTATATGGAATTTTCTGTACCACATCCTCACAATTTTGCGGCATATAGCTCAGCATTTTCTTTACCTGGTTGATGCAATCCATATCATTCAGCGCCGTAAGGTGTGTTACTCCTGATTTAGTAGAATGAGTAGATGCTCCACCCAATTCTTCCGAACTCACTTCTTCGTTGGTTACTGTTTTTACAACGTTGGGGCCGGTTACAAACATATAACTGGTGTTTTCTACCATAATGGTAAAATCTGTCATAGCCGGAGAATACACAGCGCCACCAGCACAGGGCCCCATAATGGCGGAGATCTGTGGTATTACACCAGAGGCCTGCACATTCCGAAAGAAAATATCAGCATAGCCACCCAGTGATCGTACACCTTCCTGTATGCGGGCACCACCAGAGTCATTCAACCCCACCATTGGTGCTCCAGACTTCATGGCCATATCCATAATACGGCAGATCTTTTCAGCATGGGTCTCAGATAAAGCGCCGCCAAATACAGTAAAGTCCTGCGCAAAAACATATACCAGTCTTCCATTCACGGTTCCAAATCCTGTGATCACACCATCTCCATAATATTTCTGTTCTTCCATGCCAAATTCCTTGGTACGGTGTGTTACCAACGCCCCGATTTCTTCAAATGAGCCGGGGTCCATGAGCAGTTCAACCCTTTCTCTTGCCGTGAGTTTACCTTTCTTGTGCTGTGCTTCAATTCTCTTAATACCACCACCCAGTTTGCCTTCTTCTAATTTTTCTCTGAGTATTTCGACTTTTGATTTCATGTTTTTTTAATTGTAGTATCAGTAATGAATTAATGTGCCAGCCTTCTTTTCCAGCTGGTGGATTTGTGTTCAACCGGATTGAGCATTTTCTTTTTCTCCTGCCAGTATTTTAATGCTGCCAGTGCTGCAATCTCTGCATTGGCCTTTTGTTTTTCTTTGATCTTTTCAGGGGTGTAGTAATTTTTTACAAAGTGAGTGTCAAAGTTGCCGCTGAAGAAAGCATCATGTTCGAAAACAAAAGTTCCGAATGGCAATGTGGTGGACACACCCTCTATCTTATAGTTTTTAATTGCTTCCAGCATTTTCTGAATAGCCTCTGTTCTTGTTTTACCGTGTACTACCAGTTTGGCGATCATCGGGTCATAGTAAATCGGGATGGTCATTCCTTCTTCATAGCCATCATCTACCCGAATGCCCTCACCAACAGGTTTTTCGTATTTGGTTAAGGTGCCGATAGACGGAAGGAAATTGTTCAGCGGGTCTTCAGCATATACTCTCAGTTCAATGGCATGGCCGTTGGGTTTGATATCATCTTGTGTAACCGCCAGTTTTTCTCCTCTTGCAATCCTGATCTGTTGTTCTACCAGGTCAAGACCAATGATCATTTCGGACACCGGGTGTTCTACCTGCAACCTAGTATTCATTTCAAGGAAATAGAAATTCAGTTTATCATCCACCAAAAATTCCACTGTTCCTGTACTTACGTAGTTACAAGATTTAGCTACCATCACAGCGGCTTCCCCGATTTTATCTCTCATTTCAGGAGTTACTATAGCAGAAGGCGTTTCTTCCACTACTTTTTGGTGCCGGCGCTGTATACTGCATTCTCTTTCCAGTCCGTGAATGACATTGCCATATTTGTCAGCTACCACCTGCACTTCAATATGCCGGGGAGATGTAACATATTTTTCGATGAACACAGATCCATCTCCAAAAGATGATTTTGCCTCACTAATAGCTCTCTCCATCTGTTCCTGCATATCATCTGCTTTTTCAACTATTCGCATACCCTTACCGCCACCTCCGGCAGACGCCTTGATCAAAACAGGGTATCCAATTTTATCAGCAACTTCAATGGCGAGGTTTACATCTTCGATAGCCCTGTCAATTCCGGGCACCATTGGTATATTGTATTTCTTCACACTCTCTTTGGCAGCCAGTTTTGAACCCATAATGCGCATAGCCTCGGGTGTAGGTCCGATGAATTCAATACCGGCATCCGTTACTTTTTGTGCGAAGTCTGCATTTTCACTCAAAAAGCCGTAGCCCGGGTGAATGCCATCTACGTTCAGTTCTTTACAGATAGCAATGATTTTGTCACCATTCAGGTAGGATTGGCTGGAAGGTGCCGGTCCCAGGCACACCGCTTCATCGGCAAATAATACATGGGGTGAATGCCGGTCTGCATCTGAATAAACAGCAACCGATTTAATACCCATTTTTCGAATGGTACGCATAATGCGGAGTGCTATTTCACCACGGTTGGCAACTAATATTTTTTTCATCTGGATGATTTTGTTTTTGATTAAGCTAACTCTACTAAAACCTGGCCTTTGTCAACAGCCTGACCAGGGGTAACGGCCACCCTTTTGATAGTGGCATTGGCATGTATCATAATGCTGTTTTCCATTTTCATAGCTTCCAGTATAAGCAGCCGGTCGCCTTCTTTTACTTCTTGTCCTTCTTTTACAGTCACATCTATAACAAGACCGGGCATCGGCGCTTTTATTTCTTTGATATGTTTGGTTGATACATTGCTGAAGCCCATGCTGTCGAGCCGCTGGTCCAGTTCGTCTTTTATTTCTATATCAAAGGCCTCGCCTTCTACTTCAATTTTGAGCTTTTTACCGGAAATGTCTGACTCCAGCAACTTTGCATTGGCCGACCGGTTATCTTTTATGATATTAAATTCTTCTGGCGATTTTTTGAAAAAGTCAGCCTCGTCTATCGTGGCCTGGTCAAAAGAGAAGACAAAATCACTGGCCTTTACCTTAAAGGTTTCATTTTTTGCTGCCATACTGAATAAGATTTACTTGAAAGTTAGTTGATTCGGAAGATATAGAAAGCTGTTTCATATCCGCTTTCCCCGAAGGGTGGTTTAACAGGTACTGCTACCCGGCAATTCAGACTGCAAGGTTGTTATATGGCACCAGATTCCGAATGATTATACTCAAGAAAGAGGAGAATTAAAATCAGGAAGAAGGGGGATTACCTTACTTCCTGCATTTCTACCAGTTTTTTATAGAAACCGCCTTGTGCAAGGAGTTGTTCATGGTTTCCTCTCTCAACGATCTTTCCCTTTTGTAAAACGATGATCTCGTCTGCATGACGAATGGTAGAAAGACGGTGAGCTATCACAATACTGGTACGGTTCATCATCATGTTGTTGATGGCGTCCTGCACCAGTCGCTCACTTTCTGTGTCTAGTGAAGAAGTGGCTTCGTCCAAAATAAGTATTGGCGGATTCTTTAATACAGCTCTCGCAATTGTTAACCGTTGTCTTTCGCCTCCGCTCAGTTTGCTGCCCCTGTCACCAATATTGTTGTTATAGCCATTTTCCTTTTTACTGATAAAATCATGGGCATTGGCAATTTTAGCGGCTTCGATGATTTGCTCTTGTATTGCTTCAGGGTGTCCCAAGGCTATGTTATTGGCAATAGTATCATTGAAAAGAATGGGTTCTTGTGTAACGATACTCATCAGGTTGCGTACGGAATGCAATGAGTAATCTTTGATATTAACTCCATCAATCAAAACCTCGCCGGCTGTCACATCATGAAATCGGGGTACAAGGTCGGCAAGCGTTGATTTGCCAGCCCCGGACGAACCAACCAATGCAATTGTTTTTCCTTTTTGTACAGTCAGGTTAATATCGTCAAGGATCACTGCATCATCATAGGCGAATCGTACATTTCTAAATTCAATTTTATCCCTGAATTCGGTAAGTTGTTTTCCATTAGGGTTGTCATCTACTGTTACAGGTGCAGTGAGTACTTCTTCAATCCGGCCGATAGCGGCAGCACCCTTGCGCATATTGCTAAACGATGTAGATAAAGCTTTGGCTGGATTAATTATGTTGTAAAAAATTGCAAGATATCCAAGAAACACAGAAGCTTCCAGCAGTTCGTTTTGTAAAACCAATCGTCCGCCATAATACAACACAATGGTAAAAAGCATTACCCCCATTACTTCAGAGAGAGGAGATGCCATGTCTCTTCTATAGGAAATATGATTTTTTGCATGCAAAAGCTCTTCATTATTCTTCCTGAACCTGGATCGCATCAGTTTCTCTACATTGAATGCCTTTATGACACGAAGACCGCCCAGCGTTTCTTCCAGGGTTGATAAGGCCTCACTTGATTTTTTAGCGGCTTCCTCGGAATGTCTTTTAAGCGATTTGGTTACACGGCCTATCACCAAACCCAAAACAGGGATGAGTATTAAAATGAACAGTGTCATTTGTGGACTAATCAGGAACAACACTGTCAGATTAATGATAATGGTAAGCGGGTCACGGATCCAGCCTTCCAGTGTACCAACTACTGAGCCCTCTACTTCGCCTACATCGTTGGTCATGCGGCTCATCAGGTCTCCCTTTCTCTTTTCTGTGAAAAAACCGATAGGCAGTTTCAATACTTTATCATAGAGATCCTGGCGCAGTTCGTTAACAATGGTATTCTTCAGCGGGTTAAGGATGTAATAAGAGAGATAAAGGAACAGATTCTTCATGATGATGAAGGAGATCATCAGCACACAGATATAACCGAGAACCGGAACTTTGTTGTTGGGGTCTTTCAGCGATTCAAGCAGTATATTGTTGAAAAACTGAATGGCTGGATTATTGGTCGCTTTAAATGTTCCTTCGCCGGTAAAAATTAGCTGCAAAAAGGGCATGAGCATACCCACTGAAACGATGGAAAAAATAATACTCAGCACAATAAAAAGGAAATACAGAGCTATTTTGCCTTTATATACTTTTAAATACCTGAATATCCTTGCGTATTGTTTCATTGAAAATGCTTCGCTTGCAAAGCCGCAAAGTAACTAATTTTACAGCGTCTGACACTGCCTGAATGTGCAGACGGAAAATAATGACAAAACTATGGTGGAAGGAAAAAGACAAAAACAGATCGCAGGTTTGCTGAACGAGGAAATGAATGTCATTTTTCAGCGATTAGGATTAAATATGATTGATGGCGGGATGGTTTCCATTTCATCAGTAAAAGTGACACCCGACCTGCTGGAGGCCCGTTTTTACCTGAGTTTTTTCCAGGTGAAAGATGTGAAAGCAGCCTTGCATAAGATTGAAGACAGGCACCATGACATCAAAAAGGAGCTGGCTGCTCATGTGAGGCACCAGTTACGCAGCATCCCGGTATTGAAGTTTTTCCAGGATGATACTTTGGACCATGTTTTCAAAATGGAAGAGTTGTTCAAGAAGATCGACGAAGAGAAGAAAACCCGGCCTGATTAAATAAACAAAAATCACCCGATACCTTGCATTTTCTTTTTGCCTGGCGATATTTTAAGGCTAAAAAATCAACGAATGCGATCAATATCATCGCATGGGTTAGTATTGTTGCCATCATCATCGGAACAGCAGCACTGGTTTTGGTGCTTAGTGTGTTTAATGGTTTTGAGGGTTTGGTAAAATCCCTTTATTCCTCATTCTATACAGATCTAAAAGTTTCGGCTGCTTCCGGAAAAGTAATCACAGTAACGCAGGAGCAGCTGAACCAGCTGAGAGGCATTAGCGGTATCCGAAATTTTGCATTGGTAGTTGAAGAAAAAGCACTGGTGCAAAACGGAGAAAATCAATCCGTCATTCACCTGAAGGGGGTAGATGAGAATTATCGCTATATCACAGGTATAGCTGATAATATCCTTGTTGGCCAATATGGTATTGGTTCATCTGATACTCCTAAAATTGTATTAGGTATAGGGGTGGAAGGGGCTTTACAGGTAAGTTCTGATGCTTATACTACACCGTTACGTATCTATCTGCCCCGTAAAGGAGGAACGGAGCAGCTTAATATGCTGGAGGATATCAGTAGTAATAATGTTTTGTTCTCCGGGTCTTTTCGGATTCAGCAGGATTTTGACAATAAATATGGTATTACAAGCATTGCTTTTGTAAAACAAGCTATGCAAATGGGGCCCAATGAATACAACGGACTTGAAATAGCAGTAACGGATCCATCCCGTACTGCGGATATTAAAAAACAAGTAAAAAAGATTTTTGGAGAAAATTACCTGGTACAAAACAAGTACGAGCAAAACCGTAGCCTTTATTCTATAATGAATGTTGAGCGTTGGGTGATATACGGAGTACTTTGTCTTATTTTGGTGGTAGCTGCTTTTAATATGATCGGAGCTTTATCCATGCTGGTACTCGAAAAACAAAAAGACATTAGTGTGCTGCATGCGATGGGAGCCAACAGGGGATTTATTCAAAAAGTATTCTTAAGCGAAGGTTTATTACTTGCCATCATTGGAGGAGGGATTGGAATGTTGCTGGCATTAATTATTGCATTGCTTCAACTAAAGTATCATTTAATACCACTTCAGGGCGGGTCTTTTCTTATTAGCTACTTTCCTGTAGAATTGAAGTTTACAGATTTTCTGCTGGTAGGCGCAACTGTTTTTATCATTGCGCTACTGGCATCATGGCTGCCTTCCCGCAAGGCTGCTTCACAGGATTTTTCTTTACGAAGTGAATAAATGTGATCAGTAATCTCCCAGTGTTTCCGGTAATTGTGCCAGGGCTTTTGCCAGTTGTTCATCATTTGGGGCGATGCCATGCCATTCGTGTGTGCCTTCCATAAAATCAACTCCCTTACCCATCGCTGTGTGCATCATAATGGCAACAGGTTTTCCTTTTCCCGTCAAAGTTTTGGCTTTTTCTAAAGTAGCCACCACATCATCCATGTCATTACCATTCATCTCCAGCGTAGTCCAGCCAAATACATCAAATTTTTCCCTGATATTGCCCAGGCTCATTACTTTATCAGTTGGCCCGTCAATTTGCTGGCCATTCCAGTCAATGGTTGAAATCAGGTTGTCAACTTTATGATGAGCAGCAAACATGACAGCTTCCCAGATTTGTCCTTCATCCAATTCTCCATCGCCATGCAATGAAAAAACAAGATTCCTTTCCCCGTTGAGTTTTTTTGTCAATGCGGCTCCAATTGCCACACTCATTCCTTGTCCTAATGAACCTGAAGCAATACGAACACCCGGTAAATGTTCATGTGTGGCAGGATGTCCCTGCAGTCTTGTATTTAATTTTCTAAATGTGCCAAGTTCTTTAATATCAAAATACCCTGCCCTTGCCAATGTTGAATAATAAAGAGGTGAGATGTGACCGTTAGATAGTATAAATACGTCTTCCTCTTGTGCATCCATCGAAAAATCAGGATTATGTTTCATAACTCTGAAAAAAAGTGCTGTCAAAAAATCAGCACAGCCCAAAGAACCACCTGGATGTCCGCTGTTTACACCATGTACCATACGTACTATGTCCCTTCTTATCTGTGATGCGATTGCAGTTAATTCTGCCATAAGCTTTGATATTATTAAACTTTTTCTATTTTTGTAACTCTAACGCTTCAGAAGCACTGTTGCGCTGCAAAAGTGCATTCTTTTTTGATATAAAATCCAACCGGATTAATCAAACTGCCAACAAATTCAAATCATCCTGTGGTTTACAATTAATTAATTGAGCCATTCAATAAATAGTGGCGTAATTATTTAGAAACCCGGAAGTTAAAACCTATTTTTGTGACCGATTAAACCTTGCTTAGGATGCTCGATATACTGCTGACTGCTTCTGTTTCTTTCATCATCACCTTTCTGGCGATCCCCGTGGTAATACAGGTGGCGGAGAAAAAGAAATTATATGATATCCCGGATGAAAGAAAACTTCACACCAGGTTAGTGGCATCACTCGGCGGTGTCGGTATTTTCGGAGGTTTCATTTTAGCTTCGCTGTTGTCTATACAAGGGTATCAAAACCCGGAATTCCAGTATTTTTTTGCTGCGGCCATCATTATTTTCTTCCTGGGGCTTAAAGATGACATTATGATCCTTTCTGCCAGCAAAAAATTTGTTGGTCAGATAATTGCTGCGTCAATACTCATACACCTCGGCGGTATACGTCTCGATAGTATGCATGGTGTTTTAGGTTTTAATGAATTGCCGGAAGGTTTTGGCCTGGCACTTTCATACCTTACGATCATCGTGGTGATTAACTCTTTTAATCTTATTGATGGGGTAGATGGATTAGCCGCCAGTTTGGGTGTGCTGACGATGACAGTTTTTGGAGTTTATTTCTTTGCCATTGATTACCAGGCTTATGCCTTAATGGCATTTGCAATGGCCGGCAGCCTCGTGGCGTTTCTTATTTTTAATCACAATCCTGCCAAGATATTCATGGGCGATTCTGGTTCTCTGTTGATTGGATTGATCAATTCGATTTTGGTCATCAAGTTCATTAATGTTTCTAATACGCCGTTTGTGGCAGTACCGGTACAATCTGCTGTAGCTGTAGGGTTCGCTATTTTATTAGTACCCTTGCTGGATACATTAAGGGTGTTTGGTATCCGGATTTTTAAAGGCAGATCTCCTTTTACGCCTGACAGAAACCATGTCCATCACTTACTACTTGACAGCGGTCTTAATCATGCTGCTGTAACATTTACCTGTGTAGGGCTCAATATCGGGTTTATCGTTTTGGCCTGGACGGGCAAATCAATTGGTCCGAATTACCTCTTGTCTATCATTCTGGCAATTTCATTTACCGGATTGGGTGTTTTGTTTTATCGCAACAGATCGAGCCGTAAAATGGTTATATCTAAAAGAAAAGATGGGGCTACGGAACTTAAGACTCACTCAAAAGTGGTTACGCTGACCAAAGAAACTCCCGCTGCCGGTAATAATTAGTCTTTTTTGCACTAAAAATGAATTACTGCCTTTTTTGAACCTGTTGGCAGGTAAATTCTTCTGTTTCATTAGCTTTGCTTCCCTGTAACTAATACAGTTAACTAAAAACGTACATATATGGCAGAAGATATTGCCTCCATTTTTGCAGAAGCAGAAGATCATATGAAAAAAGCGATCAATCACCTGGAAGCAGAGTTGGTAAAGATTAGGGCCGGTAAGGCCAATCCTCAAATGCTTGATGGGTTGGTCGTGGACTATTATGGTTCACCCATGCCGATTAACCAGGTGGCCAATATCAGTGTGATGGATGCCCGCACACTGAGTATTCAACCCTGGGAAAAAAACATGCTGCAACCCATCGAACGGGCCATAATTGCGGCTAATATTGGCATTAACCCACAAAACGATGGTGTTCTTATACGTCTTTTCCTGCCGCCGCTGACAGAAGAAAGAAGAAAAGAGCTGGTGAAAAAATGTCATGGCGAAGGCGAGCATAGTAAAGTGGCCATACGCAACATTCGTCGTGATGCAATTGAGCATATCAAGAGATTACAGAAAAATGGATTAAGTGAGGATGCGGCCAAAGATGCAGAAACAGATATTCAGCAAATTACAGATAAGTATACTGCTGCAGTAGAAAAACATCTTACAGCTAAAGAAAAGGAAATTATGTCCGTATAGTTGTCAGTAAAATCATGAGCGAAGGCAGTACTTAATCAGTGCTGCCTTCTTTTTTTGGCGGTCTATTAGCAAGGTAAACACCCAGCAGGATAATGCATAAACCAATAACCTGCATAATCGTAACTTTCTCTCCATAGTAAACACCCCACAGAATGGCAACGAATGGAATACCATAAGTGACCAGCGATGCAAAAAGCCCGCCCGCCCGTTTTACTAATACATAAAAAAGAACAGAAGCAGCGGCTGTTCCCAGGATTCCAAGCACACAACTTGCCAGGGTGCCTAATGCATAAGCAGGCTCATGCAAAGGCTGTTTAAAAAATCCGCTTATCAACAGCACCAGGATGGATGGTGGTATCAGGCCGGTAAAGGCAATAGTGGCAATCTGAACAGAGCTAACACCCGCCAGTTTGTTCTGCACCATATTCACATTTATTCCATATAGAATAGTGGCAAGTATTACAAAGCCTGTGTAAGCAAGGTACTCGGGAGGTTTGCTGATATTGGCATACAACAAAAGAAAGCTTCCGGCAAGGCCAACAATAACTCCAATCAGTTTATTGCGGCTTGTCCGTGTTCCAAAGAAGAAGGTCCCGGTAAGAATGACAAAAATCGGGGTGAGTGAATTTAGGCTGCCTGTCAGTGCTCCGTCAATCTTCGTTTCAGCGATACAAAACAGGAAAGCCGGGAAGAAACTACCCAGCCATCCGCTCAGCAAAACTGGTCCAACAGATTTCCTTGGAAGATCTTTGAGTGAATAAAAAAGAAACGGAAGCATTACTAATCCTGATGAAAGCATTCGCAACGCAGCTACATGCCAGGGTGATAAAATAGGATTCATGTCCTTATCATACATTCCCCATTTCATTAAAATGAAGGAACTGCCCCAGATGATACAAAGAAGGGTAAAGATTGACCAGTTGATGATTTTACTATTCATAGAAATGTGCGCAAAGGTCACAAAATGCAGTTAGTAATCATTTTTTATTTTGATGAATGGTTTCATTTAAATCACAGAGCTGAAATAGTATATTGCAGGCAGTAAAATCTTGAAAATGGCAGTCAAACTAGGTGAAATTTCTACAAGAGCTCCTGAAGACTTTGACAAAAAGCAGGCAAAAGAAAAAACAGCCCGGTTGGTGGAGGAACTGGATGAATTGCAAAACCTGTTATTTGCTGAAGGCAAACATTCGGTTCTTATAGTTATTCAGGGAATGGACGGAAGCGGCAAAGACGGAGTGATACGAAATGTATTAGGAAATATGAATCCGCAGGGCGTCACCGTTAAATCCTATAAGGCCCCTACACCGGAGGAATTGTCACATGATTTTCTCTGGCGAATACATGCTGCGGCACCCGGAAAGGGGATGATCCAGGTTTTTAACCGGTCGCATTATGAAGATATCCTGGTGACAAGAGTGCATAAGTGGTGTGATGATGAAACGGCTGTTAAACGAATGAAAGCAATTCATGATTTCGAAAAACTTTTGCAGGAGCATAACAGCACACATATCCTGAAGTTTTATCTGCATGTTTCCCCTGAAGAGCAGCATGAGAGGCTTTCAGAGCGGATGAAGGACCCGGCAAAAATGTGGAAATACAATGAGAAAGACTTTGAAGAAGCCAAATTGTGGGATATTTATATGAGGATGTATGAGGATTGTTTCAATAATTGTAATAATCCTGAGTGGACAATCGTTCCGGCCGATCAAAACTGGTATAAGGAATATATCATTGCATCCAAACTACATGCATTGCTGAGTGGCCTCAATATGCAGTTTCCCGGCTTAAAAAAATAATTCGAGCAAAAACTATATTTATCACTTCTAAATTTAAAATCATGGGTATGCTTAAAGAATTTAAAGAGTTTGCCATGAAAGGCAATGTAATTGACCTGGCGGTGGCGGTTATTATAGGTGGTGCTTTCGGAGCGATTGTCACTGCAATGGTAGACAAGATACTGATGCCGATAATCGGATCATTGATTGGCAAAAGCTTTGAGTCGCTTAGTGCAACGGTTAACGGGGTGAATATCCAATATGGGGCGTTTATACAAGCCGTAGTAAACTTTGTAATTATCGCCTTTTTCCTTTTCGTTCTCATTAAGGCTTTGAATGCTACAAAGAAGAAGGAAGAAACCGCCCCCGCTGCTCCGCCTCCAACACCGGAAGATATTCAGTTGTTGCGTGAAATCAGGGATGCTCTGAAGAAATAACTGTGGAAAATGACCCTTCTTCCGGAAGGCTGTTTTCCCTTAGATTTGCAATGTCCTGTTGAAAGACAGGACTTTTTTTTCTGAACTAATTTTTAATAGACAAGTGCAGAATACATCTTACCAGATTAAATTACCCCAGTTTGAAGGACCTTTCGATCTTTTATTGTTTTTCATTGAAAGGGATGAGCTGGATATTTATAATATTCCTATAACGAATATCATTAATGACTTTCTGGACTATATCCATAAAAGCGAAGAGCTTAATATAGAGCTGAGCAGCGAATTTATTCTTTTCATATCTACATTGATGCGGATAAAGGCCAAAATGCTCTTGCCCCGTAAAGAACTGGATGCCCAGGGGAATGAGATAGACCCGAGAGAAGAATTGGTAAACAAGATACTGGAGTATAAACGCTTCAAAGAAGCCTCTGCACAAATGGCCGAAATGGAAGCTTTACGGATGCTGATGGTAAAAAGAGGCAATATTCACCGAGAATTATCGCAGATAGGTGAAGAAGCAGGTGAAGGGACCGAAATTCAGAACATTACTCTTTTCAAGCTTATGAGGGCATTTGAAAGAGTGATGCAGAAGTACGGTGACAGGCTGAATAAGCCGGTTCATACGGTGGTTCAGTATAATTACACCATGGAAGGCAGCCGTGATCAGATGCTGAATATGGCAAGGGAGCATAAGAATGTGTCTTTTGAGAAAATATTCGATCGCTGCGAGAACAGGGTACATGCTATATTCTTGTTTCTCTCATTGCTTGAGCTGGTACAGCAGAAATTTCTGAAGATAATGATCGGCGAAGGCAAGAATAATTTTATTATCGAGTACAACGAGCCGGAAAACAGGCTGGCTGAAATGGAAGAACAAAATCAACAATAAATTCTACTAATAAAAACGATTAATTATGAAAAGCTTTGCAACTGCTAACTGGAAAGGCACTGGAAAAGAAGGCGGTGGAACACTAACATCCAAATCAAAAGTGCTGGACAATACTTCGTATGATTTCAGAAGCCGTTTTGAAGACGGTACTTACACAAACCCGGAAGAATTGGTAGCAGCAGCTCATGCTGGTTGTTTTTCCATGAAACTGAGTTTTGTATTGGGCGCTGCAGGGTTTACTCCTGACAGTATTGATACTAAATGCACCATTACATTAGAAAGCGGCGCCATTACTTCAAGCCACCTCGAAGTAAAAGCATTGGTGCCGGGAATAGATGCAGATAAATTTGCAGAATGTGCAGCTGAGGCTAAGGCTAATTGTCCGATCAGCAAGCTGCTTAATACAGAGATCACTATGGAAGCCTCCCTGGCTTGATTTTACCTTTAAACTTTTTAAAGCCGGTTACTCATAGACCCAAAGGAGTACCGGCTTTTTTGATGAATTGATGATAAGTTTCAGTTTTTGCAGAAAAGCAGGTGATACTGTCGGGCATCCATTACTCTGACAAATCTCATCTGCTATTTCGTCATCAGGTACGCAACTGTGACTGTGAAGTACCACAGTTCTTTCCAAAGCATTATTATTGGTGCTGTCCAATCCATGCAGTTTATAAGAGTAACCCCATTTGCCGGTATAAGAGCTGCCTATTTTATATTTACCCAAGGATGTACAGCCGCTGCCTACTTTATTGCTGTATCGCCGGCCCTCCAGCCAATATTCAAAGCAATTTCCATGTGCAACTAGCCCGGAACTTTCAATGCTGTCTTTTTTCAGGTTATAAATAAAGAACCTGTTTTGCCCTGAAGGCAGGCTCATATCAATCAAAAAACAGTAATTGTTGTTGTATGCTTTCTGCTTTACAAATGATTTTGCTTCACCGGCCTTTTCTTTCAGCTTTGCCGTCCATGCCGGGTTGATTATATACGTCTTTTTTTCTTTTGGCAGGTTAAGTGCCTTTGTTTTTTTCCAAAAGGCAGTTTTGGGAAACCAGGAAACGGCGAGGCAGCCAAGAAAGATGATCAACAGCAGTCGGGAATATTTCATAGTAACATCCGGTTGAGTAATTGTTCGGATAACCGGTTAACGAAAATCCATAAAATCGGATTGGGTAATATGCGTTAAAGCTTTGGAAAATTTCAGAACCTCCATCCTGCATATACCTGTACTACATTGTTCTTGGCGTCCACTTTAGGAATAAAATTGGGCCAGTTGGTTGAAGCATTCTTGTTAGCAGCACTTAGACTGATATTTAGTCTTGCTCCAATAAAAAAACCAAGCAGCGGAGATATTTCAGCGCCACCCACGATGCCATAGTCAAACCGGTTGAAGTATTCCAGCAGGCTGCCATTGTTGTTGCCACCTGTGCTGTCTACGTTAGCGTTGAGCAATATCGCAACTTGTCCCCCGGCATGCAGCTGAACCAGTTTAGTGAAGTTTAATGTGAAAAGCTGGGGCAACAAAAGGTAATCCAGGTTTACATTGCCCGTATTAGTGTTTGTTTTGTAGTTATAGCCCTGGCGGGAAAGGATAATTTCAGAACGAAACCCGAATCCGGTTCTTTTTTTGGGGCCAATATATCCACCCAGCATATAACCGGTTTTGCTGCTATTGTTTATGTCCGATGCGTCTGCAATGTTGGCAAAGTTCAGGCCTCCTTTTATTCCAATTGAAATGTTCAGCTGAGCTATTGCTGAGGCGGAAATGACGATATACAACAATAGTAAGGTGTACCGTTTCATACAACTGGTTTTCGTTCTGATAAAGGTAGATTGAATTTTGCAGCCACTAAACAAAAAACCGGCAACATCACATTGCCGGTTTGATAATTTATCTGTTATACTGAATTTATCCCAGTAACTGATTCACAGTGATTCTTTCTTTCATCATTTCCCTTACAGCATCGGCTATTCCCTGGGCATCATACCCGCATTCACGGTGCAGTTCTTTTGGTGTGCCGTGTTCAACTAACCTGTCGGGTATGCCAAGTATCCTTACTTCGTTTTTATAGCCATGTTCAGCCATAAATTCAAGAATGGCTGAACCAATTCCTCCTTTTACAGTGCCATCTTCAACCGTTATCAGTTTTTCATACTGTTGACAGGCTTCGTGAAGGAGTTCTTCATCCAGTGGCTTGGCAAACCTCATATCATAATGTGCAGGATTCAGCCCGTCATTTTTTAACTCTCTGATAGCTGCGGCTGCAAAGTTTCCCGGATGGCCGAAGGAAAGAATGGCAATGTCTTTTCCATCTTTTAATTTTCTGCCTTTGCCGATCTCTATTTCTTTCATTTCGGTTTTCCATTCCGGCATTACACCTTCACCTCTTGGATAACGAATAACGAAAGGGAGCCTGGTGGATTCCAATTGTGCTGTATACATCAGGTTGCGCAGTTCGCTTTCGTTCATTGGCGAACTAATGATCATATTTGGGATACAACGGAAATAAGCAATGTCATAGCAGCCATGGTGGGTTGGCCCGTCATCGCCAACTACCCCAGCTCGGTCAAGACAGAATACGACCGGCAGCTTTTGAATAGCCACATCATGAACCACGGAGTCGTATGCTCTTTGCATGAAAGAGGAATAAACATTGCAAAATACCCTCATTCCCTGTGTGGCCATACCTGCACTTACTGTTACTGCATGTTGTTCAGCTATACCCACATCAAATGCACGGTCCGGCATTTTTTCCATCATGAATTTGAGGGATGAGCCTGAAGGCATGGCCGGAGTTATGCCAAAAATCTTGTCATTCTTTTCGGCCAGCTCAATGATGGTATGTCCAAACACATCCTGGTATTTCGGTGGTTGCGGCAAATCGAATTTTTTCTTATGTATTTCACCGGTTACCTTATCAAATAAGCCGGGTGCATGCCACTTGGTCTGATCTTGCTCGGCTAAAGAATAGCCCTTGCCTTTTGTGGTAATTATATGGAGGATCTTTGGACCGGGTATTTCCCGAAGGTCTTTCAGTGTATCAACCAATTTGGCAATGTTATGTCCATCGATTGGACCGAAGTAACGCAGTTTCAATGCTTCGAATAAATTGGCACTACTGCTCACCATCCCTTTAAGGCCCTCAGCCATTTTGTGTGCCATTGATCGGGTAAAGTTTTTACCCACTGGTAATTTGCCCAACAATTTCCACACATCATCTTTTACTTTATTGTAAGTAGGAGAAGTGGTAATATCAGTCAGGTATTCTTTGAGTGCTCCTACGTTGGGGTCAATGCCAATACCGTTGTCATTCAAAATAATGAGCATATCGGCATCAGCAACACCGGCATGGTTCATCCCTTCAAACGCTAATCCGGCTGTCATAGCGCCATCGCCGATAACTGCCACAACTTTTCTGTCTTTTTCACCTTTGTATTTTGCTGCCATGGCCATGCCCAATGCGGCTGAAATAGAAGTAGAGGAATGTCCTACTCCGAAAGTATCATATTCACTTTCACTTCTTTTAGGGAAACCACTTAGCCCTTTGTATTTACGGTTGGTATGAAAATTATCCCGGCGGCCTGTCAGTATTTTGTGACCATAGGCCTGGTGACCTACATCCCATACAAGCTGATCATACGGAGTATTGTATACATAGTGAAGGGCTGTGGTGAGTTCTACCACACCAAGGCTGGCGCCAAAATGCCCGCCATGTACACTTACCACATCGATGATATACTGTCGAAGCTCATCACACAACTGGTGTAGCTTTTCCCGGGGCAATTTTTTTAAATCCTCCGGAGAATCGATGGTTTTTAAAAGCGGTCCTGCTGTGATTTCCATGTAGTTGTCTTGAATGTGTAAAAGTACTGTTTTCCCGCCGATAGCTGCTGAAGCTATTTTGTGGCAAAAACAATGATTAACAATGTTCTTACGATAAGGTTTTGCCTTTCAACGCCGGTTTGAAGGTTTTTTTAAGAAACCTGCCCATTTGTCTAACTAATCTGCCACTGGTATATTAGTATCTGTTTGCCGGAAGGTATTGATTAGATTTGCCCTATGTGGTTTGGTACTGCCAGGTATTGGTTATTTCAATTTATCGGTTGGGGTGGATTTACCCTGATCAATATTTTCTTTGCTTACTCATTTGATCAGCTCAACACTAAAAAACAGGTCATAGAGGTTCTTGGACGCCTGGGTATTTTCGTGGCGCTGGGTTTGGTGCTTACCCACCTGATGCGGTTGGTCATCATCAATATCAACCTGCTTCAAAAAAAGCTGGAAAAGCAAATCGGCATTTTTATCCTTATTACATTTCTCTTCTCCATTGTAGGAGCTTTTTACTATACACAAGTTTTACAGAAATATAACCTGTTGAACAAAAGGGAACTTGAATTTTTGAGCAACAAAGTATTACTTATTGCCAGCGGGGCATTTTACTTTTTTGTTTATTTCTTTATATGGAACCTGCTGTATTTCATTTACCACTATGTTACCAAAAGCCGGAAGCAGCAATTGGATACGCTGCGGCTGGAATCGCTGGTAAAAGAACTGGAGCTGAAGACCATTAAGGCACATATCAATCCGCATTTTATTTTCAATTCACTCAACAGTATCAGGGCGTTGGTAGATGAAAACCCGCAAAGAGCCCGGAGGGCAGTCACGGAGTTAAGCAATATCCTGCGCAGCAGCATGCAGGTGGAAAAATCTGAAACAGTAACGTTGGAAAAAGAACTAAGTATTGTAAAAGATTACCTCGCCCTGGAAAATATGCGGTTTGAAGACCGGCTTAAGATAGAGTATGAAATAGATGAGGATACCCTTAATCAACCTGTACCGCCCATGATGCTGCAAACATTGGTGGAGAATGCGATCAAACATGGCATCAGCAGGCAGATAAATGGGGGAGTGGTGAAAGTGATTTCCGATTTTAAAGAAGATTGTCATGAACTGATTGTACAAAATACTGGACAGCTAAATGGCAGTTTGAATGCTGAAGGATTTGGTCTGTCAAGTACGGTTAACCGGTTAAATCTTTTATACGGAGATAAAGCAACTTTTGATATCAAACAAATCAATGGCTCACTGGTGGAGGCAAAGGTTTGTTTACCTGTATCTGTTCATTAAATTATAACCAATGCGAGCAATTATTATCGATGACGAACGCCTGGCCAGGACCGAATTGAGAAAACTATTACAGGAATATCCTGAAGTGGAAGTAATAGATGAGGCTGCCAATGCCGATGAAGGCCTGAGTAAAATTGAGAGCCAGCAACCAGATCTGATTTTCCTGGATATACAAATGCCGGGTAAAACAGGGTTTGACCTCTTGGCACAGTTAGACAGGGCGCCGCATGTTATCTTTACAACAGCCTATGATGAGTTTGCACTAAAGGCGTTTGAAGTCAATGCACTCGATTACCTGCTTAAACCTGTCGAGCCAAAGCGGCTGGCTGATGCGATCCAAAAATTAAATACCGGCGAAAGCAGGGAAATCCGTTCAGAAACAGAGCATACCAATAACAGCATATTGTCAGAGAATGACCAGGTATTTGTAAAGGACGGTGAACGCTGCTGGTTTGTAAAGCTGAGTGATATACGTTTGTTTGAAAGTGTAGGTAATTATGCCAAGGTTTTCTTTGGCCCTAATAAGCCACTTATTCTAAAATCACTGAATGCTTTGGAGGAAAGGCTGGACGAAAAAACATTTTTCAGGGCCAACCGCAAACATATAGTTAACCTGCGGATGATTGAAAAGATCGAGCCGTATTTTAACGGAGGCTTATTGCTGGAGCTGAAGGGCGGAGAGAAAATTGAAGTTAGCAGAAGGCAGACAGTAAAGTTTAAGGAAATGATGAGCCTGTAGGTGAATAGTGTTTAGTGAGTGAGAGTCTTTATCAATGAATATTCTAATTAAACAAGGATAATGATTAAAAGATTATTTACGGGGTTGTTGCTAGCAACAACCTCTTTTTTGTTATTGACCAGTTGCAAAAGTTCAGGACAGGCACAACAGTCAACCGGTATTGGTGATGATATCATTAATGTAAAAGAAGTAGAACGAATTGAAAAAGTGCTTGCCTCGGATGATATGCGGGGCAGAAGGGCTTTCACTCCCGATATTGATAAAGCAGCTGATTTCATTGCGGCAGAATTTAAATCTGCAGGCCTTGGTACTTTAAATAATAATGGCAGCTATAAGCAAGCGTTTGCTATGGTTCGTACCAAACACCTCTCCAGTTCGGCTATTTTGGATGGCAAAGCTTTGGATCCTAAAAATATCCTGGTGATTACCTGCCAGCCGCAGTTAAAAATCACTGAACAATCTGGTTACGAAAAAGTGATGATCAAAGCGGGAATGACCCTGCAGAACGAAGCAAGAAAATATGCCCGTTCCAATAAAAATCTTATTGTGCTGGTGGATAAGAGCTATGCTAACAGTTTCGGAAATTTGTCAAGGCTTCGCTCCACCTTGTTCAAAACAGAGAATACGGTGGTATTTGTACTGGTGGATGATGGGCCTTCCAGTTTTATTATTGAGTCCACTCATGAAATAACAGAACAAAAGTTGGCTAATGTAGTGGCTGTTCTGCCGGGAAAAAGCCTGAAAAATGAGTATGTAGTGTTTTCCGGGCATTATGATCACCTGGGTGTAGGTAAGCCGGTAAACGGTGATTCTATTTATAATGGCGCTAATGATGATGCAGCCGGTGTGACAGGTGTTATCATGCTGGCAAAATATTTCAAACAACAAAATAACAATGAACGGACATTAATATTTGCGGCCCTCACAGCAGAAGAAGTTGGAGGATTTGGTTCACAGTATTTTTCCCGTCAGTTTAATCCAGACAAGGTAGTGGCCATGTTCAATATTGAAATGATCGGTACGGAGAGTAAGTGGGGGAAGAATTCCGCATATATCACTGGTTATGATAAAACCAATATGGGTGCCATTATGGCCAAAGACCTGGAGGGTACCGGGTTTACCTTTCATCCTGATCCATACCCGGCCCAGCAATTGTTTTATCGTTCTGATAACGCCACACTGGCAAGACTGGGAGTGCCGGCGCATACCATTTCTACTTCCAAAATGGATGTGGAGCCACATTATCATAAACTGACAGATCATGTAGAAACGCTGGACATGGGAAATATGACGGCCATTATCAAGGCCATTGCATTAAGTGCAAAGTCAATTATATCGGGAACAGCAACCCCCTCAAGGGTAAAAGTAGAAGATCTTCGCTAATGATAGAATGCCTATGAAGCGAATCAGGTTTCTTCTGCTTGCATTATTGATTCATCCGTTGTTAACGGCCCAGGTACCTGTAGATTCTATACTGGAAAAAGATGTACAGGCTACTATTCAGTTCCTCGCATCTGATGTATTGATGGGCAGAGCGAATGGGTCAACAGGTATTGTCAAAGCCGCAACTTTTATCGGAGAAAAATACAAAGCAGCCGGTTTGCAGCCACTGCCGGGACAGGCAGGTTACTACATTCCTTTCTACCTTATGACTAAAAATAAGAAAACACCTCCGGCTATACTGGGGTGGAATGATAAAGTGTTGGAACCGGCCAGTTTCCTGTACCTGCGGCAGCAGCCCGGTCATCATGCGCCGCTTTCATTGGCTGATTTTACTGTAATAGAACTGGATAGTTGTATCTCCGAAAACATTTTATCAGATTATGCCACACTAAGCGGCAATATTCTACTCTGGACAAGTAAAAAACAACCGGACAGCAACCAGTTCCTCCCGGATGTTATTAAAATACCGGCAGGGGGTTTACACCAGGATTTCCTCATTGTATATGCTGATAAAGAACCCGATTCATTAACACTGAGTGTTGTACCTGGCTTTTATAGCAATACTGGTTACAATGTGGTTGGCCTGTTACCCGGCAAAACAAAAGCAGACGAGGTGCTGGTGTTTTCTGCCCATTATGATCATGTAGGAATTGCCGGCGGTAACAGTAAAGACAGCATTATGAACGGGGCTAATGACGACGCATCTGGTACGACTGCGGTGCTGGCACTGGCAGAATATTTTGCTATGCGGGGCGATAATGAACGGACATTAATGTTCTGTGCTTTTGCCGGAGAAGAATTTGGTCTGGTCGGATCAAGGGATTTTGTCCGGCACATCAAACCGGAAAAGATTGTAGCCAATATCAATATAGAAATGATCGGCATACCACAGTATGGTAAAAACAGCATCTTTATTACCGGGGCTAATGAATCGTACCTGCCCAAATTGCTATATAAAGGATTTAAAGCAGCAGGTGTAAAAGTTAAAGCTGAGCCCGATACGGATAAAATGCTGTATATGCGCAGCGACAATTATGCCTTTGCACAGGCAGGTGTGCCTGCCCATACTATAATGAGCAGTGATGATGATGATAGATGCTATCACAGGCCCTGTGATGAGTATGACAGAATTGATATTGCGCATCTTGCTAAAGTGATAAGAGGTATTGCGATGGCGGTGGAAGATATTATCGCTGGGAAGGTGAATTAAAGATCATTATACTCGTACGTTTAAGCGCAAAAGTAAATGTACGGTATTTTGTTGAAAGCTATTAGGTAATTTTGTAATTCATTATAAATATTATCCTATGTTCACTCCTACAGTTTATCAATCGGAACACCTACATGAACATCACAATCATTTGCACTGTCATGAAGA
Organism: Chitinophagaceae bacterium; assembly: GCA_044229985.1. Taxonomy (GTDB): domain Bacteria; phylum Bacteroidota; class Bacteroidia; order Chitinophagales; family Chitinophagaceae; genus JJ008. The sequence goes on along the minus strand of JBGARY010000006.1, from coordinate 63,031 downwards.
AATGATTCATTTTGTTCCCAAGCCTTCTACTTTATATGTCTATGGCTACATAGTTATTGGGGCAAGCAAAGGGTATTACGGAGAAGTTAAAATTGTTACTGAAGAAGAGTAGTAGATTCTCACAAGTGAGTTATATGATGCTAATAATTTAATGAGAATAAGTTAAAATAAAAGTAGATGAAATGTAGTTTTCATTTCCCAACTCCAGTATAGTTTTTTTGGTAATAAAATTAAATACCCAAGTTGGATATAAATGAAAATTAGCAAAGCTATTACGCTTTCACCGGCACACTATGCACGGCATCACTCATTTCTTTGATCAGGGAAGCATCTTTTTCAATAGCATTACCTACAACGATCACATCAGCACCTGCCCTGCAGTTCAGGTAAGCTTTTTCCGGGGTAATGATACCGCCACCGATGATCAGCGGGGCTTCAATACTGTCGGCCACTGCTTTTATCATGCTTTCGGTAATGGGGCGTTTGGCGCCGCTGCCCGCATCCATATAAATCAGTTTCATGCCCAGCATTTCACCGGCCATAGCGGTACACATAGCGATTTCATTCTTATCGGCCGGCACCGGGGCAGCATTGCTGATGTAAGAAACAGTAGTGGGGGCGCCGCCGTCAATTACAATATAGCCGGTAGGCATTATCTCTAATCCACTTTGTTTTACAAAAGGAGCAGATACCACATGTTGCCCTATCAGCAGTTCGGGATTACGGCCGGATATAAGGGAGAGGTATAAAAGTGCATCAGCATATTTACTTACCTGTGAAGGACTGCCCGGAAAGAGTATTACCGGTATATCGCAGTTCTGTTTGATCTGCTGCACACATTCATCCAGGTGATTGGAAATGACCAGGCTGCCGCCAACCAGTAAGTAATCAACATGAGCAGCCACAGATAGCTCAATCAGCTCATCCAATACCGAAGTATTGACCTTGTCAGGGTCAATCAGCACGGCAAATGATTTTTTGCCCTGCTTCTTTTTTTCAGTTAAGGAAAGGTAGATCGCTGACTTCATCCGGTACCGGTTGGTTATTGCAAAAATGCCGAAAAGTTTTTGAGTTACAAAGCATTCCGCAGGGTAAATTACCCCTTGTATTGAGTGATAAAGAGGTAATTACAGCCGCAGGTAGGTGGCCACTTGAATGATTTGGTTATTGGTGAACTGGCTGCCTTTTCCGTTGATGTACTGGTTCATATAACCCAGTTCCATGTCAAAAGAGGAATTAAGACGATGACCCAAGGCAAGGTAGAAACGGTTTTGGTCAAATGTCTTTCCATTCACATCAGCCTTGTTGCCAAAATTGAGGAACAGTTCATTTTGCAGGGCCACAAATGGTCCTTTGCTAAATGTTGTTTCTTTTTTCAGCGGCAATATATTTCTCAGGAAATAACGAAAACGGTTGGCATAGTTGGGTCCGTCAGAAAGTGAGTTACCCAGCACTACTGTTTTGCCAATAAAGCGTTGTTCGATACGAAAGCGATGACTGATGCGTATGTTTTTCCATTCATGATTATAAAGTAATTGCTCCCAGATCCGGTGTTCAGGAATGTGGCCTGCAATATCACCCACAATTTTTCGGTTACGGATATAAGCATAGCCTGCAGTAAGGGTTAGTTTTTTATTGACATGATAATTGATGCCGGGACGTAATAATAACGTTTGCATCTGTTGCCAGTCATTATTACTGCGGAATTGTACATCTGCATGAATGCTTGTCTTCTTACTTGTTTTTATTGTATTAAAGGAAGCCAGCCAACCGGAGAACTGTGTTTGTGCTATTGCAGCGCCAGACCACAAACTGATAAGCAGCATTATTGTAAAAAGTCTAACTGTAAGCATAAACGCAAAAATGCGGTATTCCTGTGTTATCAAATTTTTAATCTTTTGTTTTGCCTGTATTAAGCCACCAGCAAGGCTTTTGAATGAGTAATTTTCTGAAAAAGGCCACCAGAAAGAGTTTCAGCAGGTTTGTTTTAGAAAAGGCCTGTCCCTTTTATGTTTCACAGCAAGACACGGCGGGTAACAATTTTTTAATAGATGGGGCTGAATTTTCCAAAAAAAATTTGGCCATAAAATGCCGGGTCTATGTGAAAAAATCAGCGAATGCAATACAGTAAAGCCTTTCGGGATTTTACGAGCCGCTTTTCCACATAATGTTAATATTTGAAGGTTTGAATTACCGTTTGTAAAAAATACTTTCGAAGTGTCTCCCGCCAGGAAGACAAATTTTTGAACCAGGACCAAAACCCGTTAAATTTTTTTTAGTTATGGCCAATAAAAAGCAGGCGACCGCTAAAAGCGGCTTGCAGTTTTCACGTCGCTTTACCCGGGATGACGTGAATGTGTACGACATGTTTGAGTATGATTACCGTACCTCGGTGATCCGCAACCCAAGTGGTGAAACGGTGTTCGAGATGAACAATGTGGAAGTACCCAAACAGTGGAGCCAGATTGCAACAGACATTCTTGCCCAAAAATATTTTCGTAAAGCCGGTGTACCCCAACCTGATGGCAGTTTAGGAAGAGAAACATCTGCAAAACAAGTGGCCCATCGTATGGCCAATTGCTGGAGAGTATGGGGCGAACGCTACGGCTATTTTGCTTCAGAAAAAGATGCACAGGTTTTCTACGAGGAACTGGTGTACAGCATCCTTAATCAAATGTGTGTGCCTAACAGCCCTCAGTGGTTTAATTCCGGCTTGTATGAGAGTTATGGAATTACGGGTAAACCGCAGGGGCATTATTATGTTGATCCGAATGACGGTCAACTAAAGAAATCTGTAAACGCTTACGAACGTCCCCAGCCGCATGCCTGCTTTATCCTGAGTGTGGATGATGACCTGGTGAATGAAGGTGGCATCATGGACCTGTGGGTTCGTGAGGCAAGGATATTTAAATACGGTTCAGGTGTAGGTACTAACTATTCTAACCTTCGTGGTGAAGGTGAGAAACTGAGCGGTGGTGGCAGTTCCTCCGGCCTGATGAGTTTCTTAAAGATTGGCGACCGTGCAGCCGGTGCTATCAAGTCGGGTGGTACTACCCGTCGTGCAGCCAAAATGGTTTGCTTAGACCTGGATCACCCGGAGATCGTTGAATTCATCAACTGGAAAGTGGAGGAGGAAAAAAAGGTTGGTGCATTGATTGCTGCCGGCTATCCCTCCGGCTACGAAGATGAGGCATACAAAACAGTGAGTGGCCAGAACTCTAATAACTCTATTCGTATACCCAACTCATTCTTTAAAGTACTGGAAGAAGATGGTGACTGGGAACTGAAGGGCAGAATGGATGGCCGTGTAATGAAAAAAGTGCCGGCAAGAGAACTCTGGAACCAGATAGCATACGCCGCATGGCGTTGTGCTGACCCTGGTACACAATATGATACTACTATTAATGAATGGCATACATGTCCCGCAGGTGGTCCTATCCGGGCTTCCAATCCTTGCTCTGAGTACATGTTCCTCGATAACACCGCTTGTAACCTTGCATCAGCCAACCTGATGAAGTTCTACGATACAGAGAAGAATGTGTTTGATGTAGAAGGATACGAGTATAACTGCCGCTTGTGGACGGTTGTATTGGAGATATCTGTACTGATGGCCCAGTTCCCTTCTAAAGAAGTGGCCCAGTTGAGCTATGAATACAGAACATTAGGATTAGGTTATGCTAACCTCGGCACTATGCTGATGGTAAGCGGTATTCCTTATGACAGTGAAGAGGCAAGAGGTATTGCTGGTGCTATTACCGCCATCATGACTGGTATCTCTTACAAGACGTCAGCAGAAATGGCCCAGGTATTAGGTGCCTTCCCGAGATATGAAGAGAACAAAGAACACATGATGCGGGTTATGCGCAACCATCGCCTGGCTGCTTATGATGCGGATGAATATGAAGGACTGAGCCTGAAGCCGCAGGGAATTCATGCAAAATATTGCCCGGATTATTTATTGAAAGCTGCTTGCAAAGCATGGGATGATGCGGTAGAGCTGGGTGAAAAATATGGTTATCGTAATGCGCAGGCTACCGTAATTGCACCTACAGGCACTATTGGCCTGGTAATGGATTGCGATACTACAGGTGTAGAGCCGGATTTTGCCCTGGTGAAGTTTAAGAAGCTTTCCGGAGGTGGTTATTTCAAGATCATCAACCAGTCTGTGCCGGTAGCTTTGAAGAATTTGGGTTATTCTGATAAAGAGGCTGATGCTATCATTAAATATGCAACAGGTACTGCTTCTTTTGCGGGGGCTCCTTACATCAATCACCAGACGCTGAGCGAAAAAGGCTTTATCGCCGACGAGATTAAGCGACTGGATGCTGCTGCGCTGACAGCCTTTGAAATTGGTTTTGTATTCAATAAGTATACCCTTGGTGAAGAATGTCTCCAACGTTTGGGCTTCACACCGGAGCAATACAATGATTTTGAGTGGAGCTTGCTTGAGGCACTTGGATTCTCTGAAGAGCAGATTGCTGCCGCCAATGATTATGTATGCGGTACTATGATGCTGGAAGGAGCACCGGGGCTGAAAGAAGAACACCTGCCCGTTTTTGACTGTGCCAACAAATGCGGCCAAAAAGGCCAGCGTTATATCCATGCCCATGGACATATCCGGATGATGGGAGCTACGCAACCTTTTATCAGCGGTGCGATTTCAAAGACGATCAATCTGCCGCATGAAGCAGAAGTGGGGGAGATAGCAGAAGCGTATCATCTGAGCTGGAAGCTGGGCCTGAAAGCCAATGCCCTTTACAGAGATGGTTCTAAACTGAGTCAACCGCTCAGTAATAAGAGTGATAAGAAGAAGAAAGCCGGAGATGAAAAATCAACAGTTGACAGTCAGCAGTCCGCAGCCAACGAGCAACTGGCATCAGCCAATGAATCGAATATCGTTGATCTGGGTAAATTAACTGTAGAAGAACTGCTGGAAGAAGTACAGAAAAGGGTACAGGCTTCACCTGATACGCAACTGAAGCGTAAACTGGCCAGCATTGTAGAAAGAAGAACCTTGCCTGCTAAGCGCCGTGGCTTTGTACAAAAGGCAAAGATTAACGGACAAGCCGTATTCCTTCGCACCGGTGAGTACAGTGATGGTACGCTGGGAGAGATATTTATCGACATGGCAAAAGAAGGAGCTACTATGCGTAGCATGATGAACTGTTTTGCTATTTCCATTTCCATAGGTCTTCAGTACGGCGTGCCACTGGAAGAGTTCATCGATAAATTTGCCTTTACCCGTTTCGAACCTTCCGGATTTGTAGAGCACCCGAATATCAGGACAACAACTTCAATTGTAGATTTCATCTTCCGTGTACTCGGCTATGAATACCTGGGTCGTACGGACCTGGTGCATATACTGGATAAACCTGAAGTGATGAATACCGGTTCTGATGACTGGGATGAAATTCCTTCAAACGGACTGGAGTATGCCAAAGATCCTGAATTGTCCAGTGTAAGGGTTACTCCTTCTTCAGGAACAGTGGCTCCCCAGCCAGTAAGAAACCAGCGTACAGCACAAACCGTAAAAGCTGATGCCGGAACAGGTGCGATGAATGATGCGTTGAAAAGCATGCAAAGCGATGCACCGGCCTGTAATGTGTGCGGTAATATCATGATGCGCAGCGGCGCCTGCTATAAGTGCCTGAACTGCGGCAACCAGGGAGGTTGTGGTTAAAATATGTCAAGGACGGTCCGCCTTTCAATTAACATTGGCGGATTTTAGAAAAACCAAATAAAGAAAGTACCCATTAATTCCATCCCGGCCATTGAGCCGGGATGTTTTATTTGGTAAAAATGCTATCCGAAAAAAGAAAATTTCAGTAGTAAATCCCTTCTTGTTTTATCAGCAGCCTTTTTATTTTACATCCTAAATCTGATACCCATGAAGAATGCTACAAGGATCGTTATAGTTTTGCTGTTAGCCAGTTTCTTATTCCAGGCCTGCAACAGGGCTATGAGCCCCTACGAGGCTGCGAACAACCCACGGGGAAAACATTGCAGGGATATAAAATGATAAATAATCATCCTTCGACAAGCCTGCCTGTCCGGCAGGCAGGCTCAGGATGACAGCTGGCTATTCTGCTCCGAAAATATTGTTCACGGCTCCTTCCAGCATTGGGAATTTCTCTACTACGAAATTTTTGATAGTGGCAATGGCCTGTTTGGCTTGCTCATCAGTAAGACCTGCTTCGGTTTTCAGTTTTTCAATTAATTCTTGCATACGAAAGTTTGAGGTATAAAGTTAAGGCATAAAAATGCCGGATATTTTTCAATATTCCGGCAACTGACATATATGACCAATTTGGCCTGTTTACAAAAAGCTATGCGACTTTTAAAAGACTCAGCTTGCTCTTGTCAAATTTGCGTTTGGCATATTCCAGGTCGAGGGTAAACTGGGTTTCGCTGGATGAGGGAAGTTCATACATTGCATCGATCAAAATTCCTTCGCAAATACTTCTCAGGCCCCTTGCTCCGAGTTTGTGCTTTTTCTACCATGAAGTCAAGCACATCTTCTTCAATGGTAAGTTGTATGCCTTCCAGTTCAAATAATTTCTTGTACTGCTTTACCAGTGCATTTTTGGGTTCAGTCAGAATTGCTCTCAATGTAATGGCGTCCAGCGGGTCAAGATGGGTTACCACCGGCAAACGTCCCAACAATTCCGGGATAAGACCAAATGCTTTCAGGTCGGTAGCATTTACATAACGCAGCAGATTTTTCTTCATGGTTTCCTGCATTTCCTTGTCCACATTAAAACCAATGGTGTTGGTTTGCACCCTGCGGGCAATGATCTTGTCAATGCCGTCAAAGGCGCCACCGCAGATGAAGAGAATATTCTGTGTGTTTATTTTAATAAGCTTTTGCTCCGGGTGTTTGCGTCCGCCCTGTGGTGGTACCAGTACATCGGTTCCTTCCAGCAGCTTCAACATTCCCTGCTGTACACCTTCACCGCTTACATCACGGGTAATAGATGGGTTGTCTCCCTTTCGGGCAATTTTATCTATTTCATCAATATATACGATGCCTCTTTCAGCGGCGGCTACATCATAATTACAAACCTGTAATAAACGGGTGAGAATGCTCTCCACATCTTCGCCGACATAACCGGCTTCGGTAAATACAGTAGCATCAACAATTGCAAAGGGTACATTCAGCATCCGGGCGATGCTCTTTGCCAAAAGGGTTTTACCGGTTCCGGTTTCACCCACCATAATGATATTGCTCTTTTCAATTTCAATATCATTGCCGGTGTCTGCCGATTTTTGCTGCAAACGTTTATAGTGATTGTAAACAGCCACGGCCAGTACTTTTTTGGCCTCATCCTGCCCGATGGCATATTCATCCAGGAACTTCTTTATTTCAACGGGCTTTTTAACAGTAAGCTTGAAGGAAGAATTGCTGCGGTCATCTTTAATAGCCAGCTCCTGGTCGATGATTTCACGGGCATGCTCTACACAATTCTCACAAATATGTCCTTCCTGGCCGGCGATGAGGATCTTTACTTCATCACGGCTGCGGCCGCAAAAAGAACAGTGTAATGGATTTTTTGCCATGTTTTATAAGGTAAAACGAATTACCAACGAATTCGTAACTCACAAAATTATAAAACCGCCCCGATTGAGGCGGTTTTATTTTACCGGGGACTTGCAAAAACCTGCAAGTCCTTTTTTATAGTCTTTAGTTCAGCACTTTAGAGGTTGTCAACAATACCGTCAACGATACCATATTCAATGGCTTGTTTGGCATCCATCCAGTAGTCACGGTCAAAATCTTTCATTATCTGATCGACTGTTTTGCCGCAGTTTTTTGCCAAAATAGAGGCACCGATTTCCTTTACCCGCAGAGTTTGACGGGCCTGAATTTCCAGGTCGGCACTTACACCCTGTATATAGCCACCTAATGAAGGCTGGTGAATCATTACCTCACCGTGAGGGTAGATGTAGCGTTTGCCTTTTACACCTCCGCTGAGCAGAATACTGCCCATGGATGCGGCAAGACCCATGCAAATAGTACTTACCGGGCTTTTTATCATTTGCATGGTATCATACATCACCATACCGCTGGTTACCACACCACCAGGGCTATTGATGTAAAACTTGATTTCTGTGCCGGGTTTATCAGCATCAAGCAACAGCAGTTTACTCACCACATCCTTGGCGCTTTTATCATCCACCACACCCCAGAGATAGACGGCTCTTTTTTCAAAAAAAAGCTTCTCCAATTTTTTTCCAAACATGCCGATATCGCTTTTGGGTTCTTCTTCCTTCTCATCTTCATCTTCTGCTTTCCAGTCGTTGTATATAAATTGTTTGCGGTTCATGTAAATCAGTTTAAAATTTTGTTGCCTTAATCTTTTTTCTGTTTTCTGGGGTTGGTTACCAATACCTCGTCAATCAGCCCATATTCTTTGGCTTCTATGGCTGTCATCCAGTTGTCACGATCGAAATCTCTTTCAATCTGGTCGATGGGTTTACCTGTATGAACATTCACAACCTCGTACAATTCTTTTTTAAGCTTGCGGATTTCATTGACGGTGATTTCAATATCGCTTGCCTGGCCGCCAATAGCTCCGCTGGGCTGGTGCATCATGATGCGGGAATGTTTCAGTGCAGCCCTTTTACCTTTTGTACCGGCTCCGAGCAACACACAGGCCATTGATGCTGCTACACCTATACAAATGGTGGCAATATCAGGACTTACATATTGCATAGTGTCATACACACCAAGGCCGGAATATACACTGCCGCCGGGACTGTTGATGTACATGTTAATGTCTCTTGAACGGTCGGTAGAATCCAAAAAAAGTAACTGTGCAGTTACGATGTTGGCAATTTCATCATTAATCGGATAACCTAAGAAAATGATACGGTCCATCATCAAACGGCTGTACACATCCATTACGGCTACATTCAACGAACGTTCTTCAATAATATTTGGCGTCATGGCCGTAACCAGGTGAGAAGCATAGCTGTTGAGCTTGTTGCTCGAAATGCCATGATGTTTTACGGCATATTTTTCAAATTCAGAATTAAAACTCATGGAAAAATCGTTTAAATTTTACTGGTTTAAGGTTTAAAGTTTTTCAGCGTTGGGGCTTTCTGACAGAAAAGTATCATTCCCAATCCCGGGGGCCCAACGTCCGGCTTTAAACTTTAAACATGAACACCCCAAATATCCGTCCAAATAGTAAAACCACAAAATCAGTGACAAGTTGACTGTTTTTGTTTGACAGTATAAAAAAGGTTGATTAGTTTTTATCCTAATCAACCTTTTAACCAGTTAACTTTTTTTCTCAATCAATGATGGTGGTGCTGATGCTCTTCTACCATTTTGGTGAACTCTTCTGCTGAAATTTCTTTATCTGTCGGTTTTACCTGGCCGGCAGCCCATTCAAATATTTTCTGGGTTTGAATGCGGTTATATGAATCCTCTACATATTTTCTGTCTTTCATCATTTTCTCTATATAATCATTTACCCAGGGCTGGTCATCGCTGAGGTTGGCACCGCCCATATAGCTAAAGAGTTGTTGTTTGGCAAAATTCCTGATCTCATCCGGGTTAACCTGTATGCCACTGTCCTGTACAATTTTATCAGATATCAACGTCCATTTTAACTGGCTGAGGAATTTTGGAAATTCTGCTTCTACTTCTTCATCTGATTTTGGTGCTTCACCCTGCGTCTTCACCCATTTTTTCAGGAAACCTTCTGGAAATTCAATGTTGGTATGATCTACCAGTTCATGAAATACCTGGTCATGTATCTGGTTCATCGCCTGTCCGTTCCAGTAAGCCTGTATCTCGTCTTTTACTTTGCTGCGAAATTCACCTTCCGTTACCACACTTTGATTAGGAAATAACTGGTTGAAGAATTCTTCATTCAGTTCTCTCTTTTCCTGCAGGCCGATTTTGGTAATTTCTATTTTGAAATATTTTTCAGTGGCTGTAGCATCTTCTTTTAATCCCAGGTCGCTGATGATCCACTCTCTTTCTTTGTCATCAAAGGCAGATTTCAGTTGTGCTACTTCTGCATCTCCCACTTTTTTGCCCATCCATTTACTGCGGAAACTTTCAGCGAAATATTTAAGCAGGACAGAGTTGTCTTTTTTGATACCGCCTTCTATCTCGTTGCCATCAGCGTCAGTTTCAGTAAAAACAATATTCAGAATATTATCTTCTGTAGTAATTGAATCCTGATCTTTCGTGTTGCCATAGCGGTTCTGTAAGCGGGTTGCCTCACTATCGATCATTTCTTCTGTAACCTTTACCACATGACGGGTAATTTTTGCCTTAGCCAGATCTGGTAACTGGAAAGAAGGTTTCATCCCTATTTCAAAATGGAATGTGTAATCAACCGGGTTGTTTACATCCAACTGGCGGAAATCAGATTCCAGTGGCAGCGGCTGGGCAAAAATATCCAGGTTGTCATTTTGCAGGTAGCCGATCAACTCCCGGTCCACCGATTTCAGTACTTCATCGGTAAACAAGGAAGGGCCGTACATTTTTTTAATGAGTCCTGCAGGCACCATTCCCTTACGAAAACCGGGAATATTGGCCTTCTTGCTGTATTCTTTCAGTGCCTTTTCAAACGAGGGAAGATAATCGGTCTTTTCCAGCTTCACGGTCAGCTTTTCATGCAGCAGGCCGATGTTTTCTTTGGTAACTGTAGCCATTGTTGTTTGTTTGAAGTTCGAAGTTTGAAATTTGAGGTTAACATCGAACTTCAAACCTCAAACCACGAACTGATTTTTGTCCGGATGGAGGGACTCGAACCCCCACACCTTGCGGCATCAGATCCTAAGTCTGACGTGTCTACCAATTTCACCACATCCGGAATATGTAGTTTGATGTTATATTAATAGAACTTCAAACTCTAAACATTGAACCTCAAACTTTCATTTGGGGCTGCAAATGTAGGTCATTTTACCTTAAGGAAGCCAACAAAAGGGCCATTAAAAATTGACCGGTAGCAAAAACCTGCAAAAATGTTTTTTCTAACTATTTAAAATTTGTACGTTTGATGACCTCGTTAACCTATCTGTTGAAATTTTCAACGATTGCCCAATTCTGATAGAATCCCATAGCCTGTAATATGACCGATGCGGCCATAAGTCGCATGATTTAAGCAACCAAACCTGCCTGTCGGCTGACAGGACAAACTGCTGATGAGAAAATTATTATTATCCCTTACGGGGTGTACTATGGCCATGCTTGTCACAGCACAAAACCCGGCCACGGTATTTACCATTGCCAACCGGAACATCACACTGCCTTGTGGTACAGGCTGCGTAAATATCACTGCCAAGGTGCCGCATATCAAGCAAACCAACAGTTATGTGATAACTAACCCGGCTTATGTTCCGTTTGCTTACACAACAGCAACCGGTAATATACCTACAGAAATTTATATTGATGACAGGTGGAGCAATACCATCAATCCGGGGTTTTCATTTTGCTATTATGGAAATAATTTCAGCTCACTGATCATGGGGTCTAACTCTGCGCTGTCTTTTGATATAAGCAGGTCCAATACAGGCAGTGGTTATTCCATTAGTTCAACAACCGGAGCCATACCCAATACTACCTATGCCCCCAATATGATTTTTGGGCCGTATCATGACATCAACCCCAACCTTGCTTCACCCAACAAGAAAATTGAATGGAGGGTAGAAGGCACATCTCCAAACAGAAGGTTTATTGCCAGTTATAACGACATCCCGTATTTCGGGTCAAGCTGTACTACACCAAGGGCTACTCACCAAATGGTTTTGTATGAAGGAACAGGTATCGTAGAAGTGTACATTAAGGACAAGCCGTTTTGTACAGGCTGGAACAGCGGTTTGACCATACTAGGTATGCAGGATGGTACCCGTACTAATGCTATAGCTGCCGCAGGCAAGAATGCCACTGTCTGGGGTGCCAATGCAATGGATTCCTGCTGGAGGTTCATTCCAAACGGAGGTGTGCCAACCTTTAAAAGTGCACAGCTATTGGTAAACGGTAATGTGGTAGCGTCTGCTGATACAAGTACCTCTGCTCCGGGTGAATTGAATCTGAATTTCAATAACGTTTGCCCTACTGCGGATAGCACAGCGTATGTATTAAGGGTGGCCTATAATAACTGTAACGGGCCGGATGATGTTATTTTCACTGACACAGTTTTTGTAAAGAAACTATCACCTTCTATCAACAGTTTGGCAAAAACAGATCCAACTTGCACACCAGACGGAACATTAACTGTAACCGGTGCAGGTGGTACGCCTCCTTTGAGTTACAGTATCAATGGTGGTACAACTTACCAATCTTCTAATGTGTTTACAGGACTTGCAGGGGGAACCTACAATGTAATTATCAGGGATAACCTTGGTTGTGTAAGCGCTGTACAAACAATTACACTGGCTCCGGTAAATTCGCTAACTCAAACGGTGTCCAAGACAGATGCCAATTGCACTACGACTGGTTCAATCACCATTACTGCATCAGGCGGTGGCACACCCCCTTATCAATACAGTATTAATGGCGGAAGTACCTACCAGTCGTCAAATGCATTTACAGGGCTGGCTGCAGGCACTTACACTGTAATTACCCGAAACCCGGTAACGCAGTGTACTGCTTCTCAGCAGGTGACCATCACTTTCACTAATAATCTCACCATGGGCAATATTGCCAGCGGTACTATTTGCCGTGGCGCATCATTCACTCCGCAGGTTAATAGTAATGCAGCATCTTATTTATGGTCGCCTTCTGCTGGTGTAAGTAATACAACGATTGCCAACCCGGTATTATCGCCACAAACTACTACAACGTATACAGTTACCGGTACTTTGGGAAGCTGTACTATTCAGCGTACTGTTACTGTAACAGTTTTTGAAGGAGCTACTGCCAACGCAGGGCCGGATGCAATTATTCTGACAGGTGATGTTTACCAGATGTTGTCAACAGGGTCAGCAGGTAGTTACCTGTGGACACCTTCCGCAGGGTTAAGTTCTGCTACAGTGCTGAGTCCTTCTGCAACTCCACAAACAACCACCACTTATACACTTACTGTTACCTCACCACAGGGTTGTACAGCAACTGATCAGATGACACTGACAGTAGTGCCCTATTGTATTAAGCCGATGAATGCCTTCACGCCTAACGGAGATGGTATCAACGACAGGTGGCTGATCACAGATGGTAACTGCCTGATCAGTGTAAGGGCACAGGTGTTCAACAGGTATGGATCAAGGGTATTTGAGTCGCCTAATTATGATAATACCTGGGATGGTACTTATAAAGGAAAGCCTTTGCCGGACGGCACTTATTATTATGTGCTTGAGTTTGTATTACTCAATGGCAAACGCCAGGTGCTTAAAGGTGATGTGACCATTCTTCGTTAACAGAAAAAAACAGAAAAATGAAAAAATTAATTCTTTTAATAAATGTTGCTGTACTGGCTGGCGCATTGCAGGGCCAACAATTGATGACTTCTTCAATGTATGACCAGCATGGTAACCTGCACAACCCGGCCACAGCCGGTAGTGCAAAGCATGCAATGATCGGTGCTTCTTATCGCAAAACATGGGACGGTATCAGCGGCGCTCCGCAAACCACTCTTATTTTCGGTTCCACTTACCTGAAAAATGCCAAAATCGGTATTGGCGGTTATTTGTACAATGATGTAACAGGCCCTACCCGCCGCACTGGTGGTCAGATGGCTTACTCTTATCATATTCAAATGGCCAATGATGCTACTTTTTCTTTGGGATTAGAAGCCAGGCTGCAACAATTTTCATTGGACAAAGCCAAGTTGTCAGCCACATTAGGCAACGACCCGGTATTGGCCAGCGCTGAAAGCAGATTTAAGGCAGATGCAGGTTTTGGCCTTGCTTATAACGGTAAGAAATTGCAGGTGGGTGCTTCGGTTAGTCAGCTGATCCAGTCAAAACTTGATTTTTATTCCGGCAACCTGAACCCGACAGAAGAAGGAAGATTGTACAGGCATTATTACCTGCATGGAAATTATGAATGGGATGTGGATGGAAATACAAAGATCATCCCTAACCTGCTTTTCATTTACCTGCCTAATGCACCGCTGGAAGTACAGGGCGGGGCTAGGGTTGAGCATAATGATGTATTCTGGTGGGGACTTGGATTAAGGGCCCGTCAAAGCTGGATGATCTCTGCTGGTGTAAAGATTCAGAAGAAATTCACCATCGGTTATTGTTTTGATATTTTCAATACACCGCTTAGTGTGTATGATCGTGGAGCCAACGGTCATGAAATATTGCTGCGCTACGACTTTCTGAAATAAACTAAGAGATTAAAACCTGCCTGCCGGCAGGAGAAAAGGAGGTAATGAGTAATAGCTTGTTGCCTCCTTTTCTCTTTTCCCTTTTTAAACTCTTAGCCAAAAATTGTAAATTCGTAGACAATGGATACTGTTGCGCAGACACCGAAATATCATCTGAATGAAGAAGAGGAGAAGAAACTGATCCTCCGGGAGTACCGTTCCTTGCTGAAAGTAATAAAGAATAAATTAAAGCCCGGAGACAAAAACCTGATCCGTACAGCTTTTGAAATGGCGGCCGAGGCACATAAAACCATGCGCCGCAAAAGCGGTGAGCCATACATACTTCACCCCATTGCCGTAGCCAAAATTTGCGTGGAAGAGATCGGGTTGGGTGTTCGCTCCACTATTTGTGCATTGTTGCATGACACAGTCGAGGACACCGATATTTCACTGGATGATGTAAGAAGAGAATTTGGGGAAGAGATCACCAAGATTGTGGACGGCCTTACAAAAATCTCCAATGTAATTGATGTAAATGCTTCACAGCAGGCAGAGAATTTTAAAAAGATATTGCTGACATTGACGGATGATCCCCGGGTGATTCTCATCAAACTGGCAGACCGTCTTCATAATATGCGGACCCTGGACAGTATGAAGCGGGAAAAACAATTAAAGATTTCTTCGGAAACCGTTTATATCTATGCACCATTGGCCCACCGGATGGGATTGTACACCATAAAAACGGAGATGGAAGACCTGGCCATGAAATACATGGAGCCGGATGTGTACAAAGACATTGCCCGTAAGCTGGCAGAAACAAAAAAGGAACGCACCAAGTATATCAATGAATTCATCAAGCCTATAAAAGATAAAATTATAAAGGCCAGCCTGGAAGGAGATATTTATGGGAGGCCAAAGAGTATACACTCCATTTGGAATAAAATGAAGAAGAAAGGTGTTGAGTTCGAAGAAGTGTATGACCTCTTTGCCATTCGTGTTATCCTCGATTCTCCACCAGAAAAAGAAAAAGAAGATTGCTGGAAAGTGTATTCCATGATCACAGATGAATACAATCCCTCACCGGAAAGATTACGGGACTGGCTGAGTAATCCCAAAGCGAACGGATATGAAGCATTACACACTACCGTGATGGGGCCGCAGGGTAAATGGGTAGAAGTGCAGATACGTACCCGGCGAATGAATGAAATAGCTGAAAAAGGACTTGCGGCTCATTGGAAATATAAAGAGGGCACCAGTGATGAAAGCCGGTTTGATAAATGGTTTCACCAGATAAGAGAGGTGATCCACAACCAGGAAACAGACAGCATTGACTTCCTGCAGGATTTCAAGACCAGTTTTTTGACGGAAGAAATATATGTGTACACTCCAAAAGGAGATGTAAAAATGCTGCCGGTAGGATCAACTGCGCTGGACTTTGCATTTGCTATTCATAGTGCTATTGGTGTAAAAACAATCGGTGCCAAAGTGAATCACAAACTGGTACCCATTAGTCACAAGCTTCATAGCGGCGACCAGGTTGAAATTATAACCAGTAATAAACAGAAGGCATCCGAGGACTGGTTGGGTTTCGTTGTTACCTCCAAAGCAAAAGGAAGAATCAGGGATGCACTCAAGGAGGAAAAAAGAAAAGTATCGGATGAGGGCCGCTATACAGTGCAACGAAAACTGGAAGGATTGGGTGCCTCCATGTCGCAACATAATATCGATGAGCTGGTACACTGGTATAAGCTGCCATCCAATTTGGATCTTTTTTACCAGGTAGCCATCAAGAATCTTGATCTGAAAGAGCTAAAGGATTTCAAAGTTGTTGGTGACCGCATTGAAGCGCCAAAACCGGTAAAGCATGTTGTAGAAAAGCATGAATTCATTCCGCATATTGGGAAAAAGGATGCGGAACTGATCATTTTCGGAGAAAGCAGTGATAAGATCGTTTATAATCTGGCCAAGTGTTGTAATCCTATTCCTGGCGATGATGTGTTTGGATTTGTAACAACAGGAAAGGGACTGACCATTCACCGTTCCAATTGTCCAAATGCAGCCAAGCTACTGGCCAGTTATGGACACCGCGTTGTAAAAACCAAATGGGCCAAGAATAAGGAGATATCCTTCCTTACCGGTATCAAAATAGTGGGTATGGATGATGTGGGGGTTGTTAGTAAAATTACCAATCTTATATCCGGCGATTTGAAGATCAATATTTCGGCCCTGACCATTGAGGCCAAAGAAGGCTTGTTTGAAGGAAATATTAAGCTCTATGTACATGATAAAGAAGAGCTTGACAATTTGGTGCAGAAGCTGCTGGCTTTGCAGGGCATTGCATCGGTAGAGCGGTATGATATGGAAGATATCCCTTCCTAGTTTTTTGTTCACAATCAAGCTATTTTGATAGCCGTTAGCCTGATTTTTGTTTATCTTAACAGCTTGTTAAGGACTGCATACTTTCACATACTGCATTTAATTTATTTATGAGATCTATCCGGCTGCGAATTCTTGTTCCGGTAATTACGGGACTGATTGCTTTTTTTGTACCTCTTTTTTTAAGTGCCCAGAGTTTCTCCTTTAATTGTACAAGGGACACTCTTCTGCCTGGCTGTCCACCTGCTCAGTGTTTTACGTTAACTGGAATTATCCCTGATATCCGCAGGCAATCTAACACCTATACACTTAATCCAACTAACTCTTATCCGGGCAGTTCTTGTTTTCCAGTTTATGTTCAACCCGATGATCCTGCAGGTACGCCAGGAAATATATCTGTGGATGACACATATAGTGGCGCAATAAACATTGGATTTCCTTTTCCATTTTATGGAACTGTTTACAACAGTCTTGTGGCAAGTACCAACGGATATTTAAGTTTTGATCTTTCTAACGCCGGAGGTTTTGCAAGTTGGTCAATAGGAAGTGATTTGCCCAGCACCGCTTATGACAGAGCTATGATTATGGGTCCCAACCATGACCTTAACCCAAATGTTGCCCAGCCAACACAAAGAATCCAATACCAGGTGTGGGGAACTGCACCTCACAGAAGATGGGTATTGAGTTACTACCGTGTGCCATTATTCGGTTCGGCTTGTACAGGGTTAATTGAAAATACACACCAGATCATTTTGTATGAATCCACAGGTATTATTGAGGTGAATGTTTTCAGTAAGCAAATTTGTACAGGCTGGAATAGTGGTCGTGGTATTCTCGGCATACAGGATTGGAATATGACACAAGGTATGATGGCTCCCGGCAGAGCTGGTATGGCTAATCCGCCATGGGGTGCAGTGGGTATGAATGAAAGCTGGAGATTTGTTCCATCCGGGGGCACTTCATTGTTGAAGAGAGTAGAGCTTCTCGACATTGGAGGGAATATTATTGCTACAGGTACAACCACTAGTTTAGCAAACGGAAAGCTGGAGGCATCGTTTCCCAATATCTGCCCTCCGGCAGGAGCCACTACCAGTTACATTATTCGTTCAGTATATGAAAAATTTGATGATCCTGCAGTTGAAATTTTTGGAACCGACACAATCAGGGCTAACCGCTCGGCGGCGCTGGCTGCTACAGCAACACCTGCTTCTGCTACATGTGGTAATGCAAACGGTTCAATAGTTATTACAAATGTTACTGGCGGAACTGCACCTTACGAGTATTCTATTGATAACACTAACTGGCAGTCATCAAATACATTTTCCGGTCTTGCTGCAGGCACCTATACAGTATATATCAGGGATGCAGGAGCAGTTTGTGTAGCTTCTTACCAGGTAACGGTGGGACTTATAGGCAATTTAACGGCAGTTACTGCAACAACACCTGCAACTTGTGCCACTGTTAATAATGGAACTATTACAATTTCATCATCAACGGGTGCCGGGCCATTCATGTATTCATTGGATGGCGGTGCTTTTCAGGCTATCCCGGCATTTCCTTTCACCATTTCAAATCTTTCTCCCGGCAATCACACAGTAGTGGTAAGAGATGTGAATCTTTGCCTTACTAATACAATATCATTAAACATCACGACAGGCACAGGGGTTACCGCAACTACTTCTGCTACTGCCACTAGCTGCGCTGGGGCTACCAACGGGACTATTACCGTTAATGCCTCTGGTGGGGTTCCTCCTTACACTTACCAGCTAGGTGCAAATCCTCCCCAGGCTTCTAATGTATTTACCGGGTTAGCTTCCGGAACCTATACGATTACAATAAGGGATAATGTGGGCTGTACAAGAATTGTTACAAGAACTGTAACTGCTGGTTCAGCCATCGTAGCAACTAATAGTATTACAGCAACCAGTTGTTCCGGTGCGGCGAATGGCAGTGTTACTATAACGCCAACTAATGGAACGGGCCCTTATACCTTTGTGCTGGACGGCACCGTTACTCAGATTGGTGCAACAAATACAACATTTACCAATCTTTCAGCGGGGCCTCATACCATTGTTATTACAGATAACCCCAGCGGATGTCTCAGTAATACGATCAATATCAACATCCCGGCAGGCCCGGCATTGGCTGCCAGTGTTACTTCGTCTGCGACAACCTGTAGCGGCGCCAGCAATGGTACAATAACCGTAACACCGACCAACGGCACAGGACCCTATGAGTTTTCATTAGACGGGGGCCCTTTGGTTTCAGGACCTGTACCTTATGTGTTTACCAATGTTCCTGCCGGAAGTCATACTATACAGGTAACGGATTTACCGACGGGATGTATTTCTACCATTTACACAACTTTGGTGAGTGCCGGCCCTGTATTGCTGACAACAGCTTCAAAAACCGATGTATTATGTAATGGCGGCGCTACCGGAACAATAACGGTTGCACAACCCGCCGCCGGTACTGCACCGTATGAATACTCATTAGATAATGTAAACTGGCAAGCCAGTCCTGTATTTACTGGGTTGGCAGCAGGAACTTATACTGTTTATTACAGGGAAAGCAATGGCTGTTCAAATAGCCTGAGCATAACTGTAAGTGAACCGACAGCACTGACTGCGACAGATGCATCCACTGCTGTTATTTGTAATGGAGAAATCAATGGTACGATAACTGTTACTGCCAATGGCGGAGTTTCACCTTATGAATATTCCATCGATGGCGGTGCCAACTGGCAGACAGGAAATATTTTCACGGTAGCAGCTGGTGCTTACACTGTGATAATAAGAGATGTTAATGGCTGTACGGTTTCAAGAAATATCACAGTAACTGAACCGGCTGTATTAGCAGCCAGTTCGGCCAATACCAATGCCAGTTGCGATGGTGGTAATGATGGTATTATTGATGTGACTGCAGCGGGTGGAAACGGCACCTACCAATATTCAATAGATGGAACAACATTCCAGTCTTCCAATATATTCAACGTGGCACCTGGTACTTATACTGTTACTGTAAGGGATAATCTGGGTTGTACCACAACTTTCAGTGCCACTGTTGGTTTGTCAAGCAACATTACATTTACTCCACAGATTGATCCTACTATTTGTGAAGGATCTTCTGCACAATTGCAGCTTACGTCCAACGCAACCCAATACTCCTGGAGCCCTGCTGTTGCATTAAGTAGTGCCACTGTTTATAATCCCGTGGCGAACCCGGTTGTAACTACTCAGTATATAGTGACAGCTACATTGGGTCGTTGCAGTATTATTGACACTGTAGTTGTTAATGTGAACCCTGCTCCCGTGCCCGATGCCGGGCCAGCCGGATATATCTGTTATGGTCAAACCTATCAGTTGCAGGCATCTGGCGGTGTACAGTATCAATGGACACCGGCTACCTATCTGAACAATCCCAATATTGCCAACCCGGTATCATCTGCACAGCAGAATATTACCTATACTGTATCGATTATTGCTGATGTCAATGGTTGTCCTTCTTTGACAACAGATGATATCACCATTGATGTGACACCACCCATTAAAATCAATACTTTCCCTTACGATACTATTGGTTATCCGGGAGATCAGATACAGTTGCTGGCTATACCGACAGATACTGATGCTACTACTTTTGTGTGGACGCCATCAACCGGTCTTGATAATCCTTTTGTGCCCAACCCGATAGTTACGATTGGCCAGATAGGGGATGACAGGGTTTACCAGGTTACGGCCTCCACCATTGCCGGATGCAAGGGAGAAGGATATATCAGGGTAAGGGTTTATAAAGGACCTGATATTTATGTGCCATCTGGTTTTACGCCAAACGGTGATGGACGAAATGACCGTTTTACACCATTCCCCGTAGGTATTAAATCGTTAACTTATTTCAGAATATTTAACCGTTGGGGACAGCAGATATTTTCTACCAACCGATTACATGACGGCTGGGATGGTACGCTGAATGGCACTGCGCAGCCTTCCGGCGTCTATGTATGGATGATTCAGGCAGTTACAGATGATAATCGTGTAATAAACAAAAAAGGAACCGTTACCATAATCCGATAGTATAATCGTTAATAACTAAACTATTTCGGGTATAAAAACCCGGCAAAGCCACCGGATTTAATTCGGTGGCTTTTTTGTGAACCCGTATTTTTGCCCCGCACAACAAATTTCAAAATGGTAGATGTATTACTTGGCCTCCAGTGGGGGGATGAAGGAAAAGGAAAGATTGTAGATTTTTTTGCGAAAGAATATGACCTGGTAGCCCGTTTCCAGGGTGGCCCCAATGCAGGCCATACTTTGTATGTGAATGATAAAAAGGTAGTGTTGCACCAGATTCCTTCCGGCGTTTTTCATGAAGGGATCATTAACCTGATCGGTAATGGAGTGGTACTCGATCCCGTGACCTTGAAGAGAGAATGTGATACTGTAGCGTCATTTGGAATTGATCTGAGAAAGAACCTGTTTATAGCAGAACGGACACATCTTATTTTGCCTACACACCGGGCATTGGATAAAGCAGCCGAATTGTCTAAAGGCCAGCAGAAAATCGGATCCACATTAAAGGGGATCGGTCCTGCTTATATGGACAAGACCGGACGTAATGGTTTAAGGGTAGGAGACTTGCTGGATAAGAATTTTACAACGTCTTATATCAAGTTGCGCTTAAAGCACCAGCGTTTATTGGATAACTATAATTTCCAGGAAGATATTTCACAATGGGAGGAGGAGTTTTTTGAAGCGGTAGAATTTTTAAAACAGCTGAATATTGTAAATGGCGAATATTTTATTAATAGCAACCTGAAAGCCGGTAAAAAAATTCTGGCAGAAGGAGCCCAGGGAAGCATGCTGGATATTGACTTTGGAACTTTTCCGTTTGTAACTTCCTCCAATACCATTTCTGCCGGTGTATGCAGTGGTTTGGGCATTGCACCGGGTCATATCAGGGATGTGATTGGAGTGACCAAAGCCTATTGTACCCGGGTGGGTGGCGGCCCTTTTCCTACGGAACTGGAGAATGAAACTGGGGAAGAATTAAGAAAGATCGGGAATGAGTTCGGCGCAACCACCGGCCGTCCACGCCGTTGCGGCTGGATAGACCTGGTGGCATTGAATTTTGCCTGCATGATCAACGGGGTTACTAAACTGGTGATGACAAAAGCAGATGTGCTGGATGCTTTTAAGGAACTGCATGTATGTACTGATTATAAGATAAATGGTAAAGAAACGAGGGAGATACCATTTCAGATGGAAAGGCAAAAACCAGAGCCGGTTTATAAGCAATTTGCCGGTTGGAATACTGCTACAGATTCCATGAAAACATATTCCCAATTGCCAGCTACAATGAAAGAATATGTGAACTTTATCAACAATTACCTCGGGGTTGATATACATTATATTTCTAATGGCCCCGGAAGAGATCAGCTTATTAAAGTTGGATAATAAAGAAAGAAGGAAAAAATATTTTTAAAAATTTGGCTAATTAAAAAGTTAGCCGAAATTTTACAGCTATAATCCTAAAACGACTATGGCAATAAAACCAGAAAAAGGAAAAAAGACTTCCGGGAAAACTTCAGCTGCTTCTGAAAAAGAGGCTGCAAAAAAACCGTCTTCAAAACCTGCCAAAAAAGAGGAAGAAGATGATGATGATGATTTCGAAGATGAGGACGATGTGAAGCCTGTAAAAAAGGGTGGTAAGACATCCTCAAAGAAGTCGGATGAAGATGAGGATGATGAGGATATAGATGATGGACCGGATGATTGGGAAAAACCGGAGGAGGAGGAAGAATGGGATCCTGACTTTGAGGAATTTGATGTTCCTAAATCAAAAGGAAAGAAAACAGCGGGAAAAAAGGGAGCTGATGATGACGATGACTTCAAAATGGATGATGAGTTCAAAGATTTGTTTGGAGATGAAAAGGGTTTTGATGATGACGAAGATGATGATTATTAATTCAGCCGCTTTGCGGGGCAACTGATTATTTTGAAAAATAAAACCTCAACTAACTGCACATTTCGTGTAAACGATTTTGAGGCCACAAAGTATAAAGTGTTGAACTGGGCAAAACAGTTCAACACTTTTTGTTTTTTGGATAATCATCAGTACCAGATTGCTCCGCATAGCGTAGAATGTTTGTTGGCTGCAGGTGAAAAAAGGATGATAAGTACAATTGCTGGTTCTGCATTAAAAGAACTTGAGCAATTTATAATGGAGAGAAAGAGCTGGCTATTTGGCCATCTTTCATATGACCTGAAAAATGAAATTGAGGCCCTTTGTTCTGGTCGTATTGACCAGGTTGGTTTTCCGGACCTTTTCTTTTTTGAACCCGAAGTTATTATTCGTCTTTCAGGGGACGAAATGAACATAGAGGCAGATGATGCTGCAGCCATATTTGACCAGGTAGAGAGAACTGTAAATACCCTTTTACCACCCTCGGATAGTATAGTAGAGATCAAAAACAGGATTTCCAAAGAGCAGTATGTGGATTATGTTCAGAAACTGCAAAAGCATATAGCCCGGGGTGATTGTTATGAAGTGAATTTCTGCCAGGAATTTTTTGCGGAAAAAGTAATTATTGATCCGTTATTTGTTTACAAAAAGCTTTCCGGGGCATCGCCTAATCCTTTTTCTGCTTTATACAGGGTGCATGACAAATGGCTTATTTGTGCAAGTCCTGAGCGGTTTCTTAAAAGAAACGGCAGCACTGTTATTTCTCAGCCGATAAAGGGTACATCCCGAAGGGTAACTGATGATATGAATGAGGATGAGCTTAATAAACAAACATTGTACAATAGCACAAAGGACAGGTCGGAAAATGTTATGGTGGTTGACCTGGTGAGAAATGACCTCGCAAAAGTTTGCCGGGAAGGAACTGTTCATGTTGACGAGCTGTTTGGCATTTATTCTTTTCCACAGGTACATCAGATGATATCAACTGTTAGTGGTGAATTAAAGCCCCAAGCCAGTTTTGAAGAAATTATAAGAGCCACATTTCCCATGGGTTCAATGACCGGTGCTCCTAAAAAAAGGGTGATGGAACTCATAGAACAGTATGAACAGACCAGGCGGGGCATCTTTTCCGGTGCTGTGGGTTATATTACCCCCAATGGGGATTTTGATTTCAACGTGGTGATCAGAAGCATTATGTACAATGATTCATCTAAATATCTTTCTTTCCAGGCCGGTTCCGGTATTACGTTTTACAGTCAAGCTGAACAAGAGTGGGAGGAATGTTTGCTGAAAGCTGAAGCCATTAAAAAAGTGCTTGAGAACAACTAACGGGAGGCATTATCGGCTTGCTTCAGCAACAGTTGAATACTTTCATCCAGGATCTGGTACCGGTTTGCTACAAATATGTTCATCATTTGTGTAGGCAGACGCAATTCATATTTTCCATCAACGGCTATCTTGTTATCAAAACCCGGGTTATACCTGTCGAAAGTCGGCTTATCAATATTTACATATTTGATAATGACAGCAGAACTAAACCTGCCGGTAATATTGTACGCTGTTGAAGTACTTATTTCTTCTTCTTTCAAACGGGCAGATGCTTCATAAACGAGGTCTTTCATCTCGTTTTTTGTAACGGTAGTAATACCGCCTTCCCCTTCAAAGATGTAATGGGTGCCAATGAACTTTTTTACATGATTCATTGATTCATTGGGAAGATAATACTGAAGTGTCCAAAAGTCTTTGCTGCCCCCGGCCCGGCGGATTGCTTTGTCTACATTGCCAGGGCCACCATTGTAGGCAGCTATTACCAGTAACCAGTCTCCATATTTGGTATACAGATCAGTAAGCAACCTGGCCGCAGCATGGGTGCTTTTGTAATAATCAAGACGTTCGTCACGACCCCGGGTAATATCCAGTCCATATTGGCGGGCGGCAGCCGGCATAAAAGCCCAGGGGCCACAGGCGCCTGCCCATGAGATAGCATTGAACTTCAGGCCAGACTCAATGACAGCGATATATTTTAGTTCTTTTGGGAGGCCATGCTGGCTTAGCACATTGTCCATCATGTCAAAATAAGGCTTGCCCCAATCCTTCATGGCTTTAAAGCCTTTACTGTTCTTTGCAATATAATTTTGAACGAAACTGATGGCCATAGGATTTAGCCTTGCCCCATTCATTCCATCGCCTGTAACTGCTGTACTAAAAAGATTCTTGAACCCTTGTTTGGGATCATTTAATGGGAGGTCTTTCAGCTTTACGGAATCGCTGATGACAGTATCTGCCACAATAATCCTTTTATTTAGCTGATTCTGCGGAATACCAGTAGCTTTTGCCCCCTGTATCAGCAAAAAGCCAGTAAGCCCCGTAATTGTTATGGTAATAACTTTTCTCAAAACAACAGATTTCCAATGCTTTACAGGTTTATTCCTGTAAAAGCCTGTTGGATACCTGCAGCAAAGATACTTCATCAAAGCGGTTTGCCATTACCTGGAGCCCAAAGGGCATACCATTGCTGTGTTTGAAAATAGGAATTGATATGGCGGGAACGCCGACTAAATTAGCCATAACGGTATAAATATCAGCCAGGTACATGGAAATAGGGTCGTCCATTTTTTCTCCGGTTTTAAAGGCCGTAACCGGTGAAGTGGGGAGTAAAATGAAGTCAAAGTCCTTGAAAATCAACTGAATCTTGTCTGTTAATAACTTTCTTACCTTCTGCGCCCGGGTAAAGTAGGCATCATAGTAACCAGCACTTAACACAAAGGTGCCCAGCATGATACGGCGCTTGACTTCCTTACCAAAGCCAGTTGACCGGGACTGCTTATAAAACTCTGTTAATTCAAAACCCGGGCTGTTTGTTCGGTAGCCATATTTTACGCCATCATACCGTGAAAGATTGGAGGAAGCTTCGGCAGTGGTCAATACATAGTATGCCGGAACAATATAATCGAGCAGGTCAAAATCAACTTTTTCTGCTACATGTCCCTGCTTTTTCAACTCCTCAATCTTGCTGGCAATAGCCTTACTTATCTCAGGATCAATACCGGGGTGCTCAAGGGCTTCTTTGAAATAGGCAAAACGATACTTCTTATCGGTGGAAAGTTGTTGAGAATAGGCGGGTACTTCTTTTAATGAAACAGTACTGTCATATTCATCAGGTCCGGCCATTACTTCCAGCAGCAAGGCTACATCTTTGACATTGTTTCCAAAAATGCCAATTTGATCGAAAGAAGAGGCATATGCGATTAGACCATACCTGGAAATTCTGCCATAGGTAGGCTTAAAACCAATTATCCCGCAAAAATCTGCCGGTTGCCTTACAGAACCGCCTGTATCACTTCCAAGGGAAACCATACATAATCCGGCTTGTACCGCAACTGCGGAGCCACCTGATGATCCACCGGGCACTCGGGTCTCATCCAATGCATTAAGCACTTTGCCATAGGCGGAATTTTCGTTGGTGCTGCCCATGGCAAATTCATCGCAGTTCAGATTGCCGATGATGATAGCCTCTTCTGAAATTAATCTTTCAACCGCAGTAGCAGAATAAATGGAAGTAAAGTTTTTCAATATGCCAGATGCGGCAGAAATGGGGTGATCCTTGTAGCAGATTACATCTTTTAGACCGATAATAACTCCATGTAATTTACCAACAGGCTTGCCCTTATTTCGGGAATCATCCAATTCCCGGGCTTTTGCCAGGGCCTCTTCTATGTAAATATGCACAAATGCGTTGAGGTGCCGGGTGGCGGCAATGCGCTGCAGGTAATGCTCAACTGCCTGTAAGCAGGTTACACTTCCTTCTTCTAGTTGGGCATGGTATTGCTCAATGGAAGAGAACTCAAACAAAAGCAGTTGCTTTTTTGGTGATCAGATAGAAATGAAGAATAAAATCAGTTGTTGGGTGAATTCTTGATATCGCTGGCACTCTCTTCAATCTCTTTTTTCACATTGCTTTTGGCATCATTGAATTCACGAACACCCTTTCCAAGGCCACGCATCAGTTCGGGGATTTTCTTTCCTCCAAACAATAACAGGACAATGATGAGAATGATAATGATCTCGTTTGTTCCCAGTACACCCAGTAATACAGGTTGCATCATAATCAGATAAATTGAGCGGTAAAGATAATAAGTACTTAAAAATAAAGACGCAAAACCTGCGATTTAGAAAAAATAAAGCCCTACCAGCAGGAAGGGCTTTAAAAAGTATTTTGAAAGAAATTATTCTGCAGATTCGGCAACCATACGCTTTTCACGAATTCTTGCACTCTTACCGGAGCGGCTGCGCTGATAAAAAAGCTTGGCACGGCGAACATGGCCGGTTTTGTTCAAAACAATAGAATCGATGTTCGGAGAAAAAAATGGGAACACCCTTTCTACACCAACCCCATCAGAGATCTTACGAACAGTAAAGCTGGCGGTAGCGCCATTGCCTTGTTTCTTGATCACATCACCTTTAAAAGACTGGATCCTTTCTTTGTTACCTTCAATAATCTTGTAGTTAACAGTCACATTATCACCGGGTTTGAAGGAAGGGAACTCTTTTTTTCCGGTCAGTTGCTCATGTACATATGCGATAGCGTTCATAATCCTGATTTTTAGGGAGGGCAAAGGTAAGGGAAACGGTTTAAAGTTTAAAGTTTCAGTGTTCAAAGTTTTTAGTCAGGGTGAAAATTTTCGAAATAAGAAAGGTTGCCCTAAATGGACAACCGTAAACTATTAAACATTAAAACTTTATCCTTGTTACCTCGCTACGTTCACCGCTCTTTTTTCCCTAATAACTGTCACTTTGATTTGGCCGGGGAAGGTCATCTCCGTCTGAATTTTTTGAGCAATCTCAAAAGACAGCTTATCTGAATCCTGGTCGGTCACTTTATCAGCTTCAACGATAACCCTAAGTTCACGGCCGGCTTGTATAGCATAGGCTTTTTCTACACCATTATAGCCCATGGCAAGGTTCTCAAGGTCCTTGATACGCTGCAAGTATTGCTGCATGATCTCCCTTCTGGCACCCGGTCTTGCACCACTTATGGCATCACATGCCTGTACGATAGGGGAAATAACATACTGCATTTCCATTTCATCGTGGTGGGCGCCAATGGCATTCACCACAGCAGGGTTTTCACCATATTTCTCAGCCAGTTTGGCACCGAGTAATGCGTGGCTCAATTCACTTTCTTCATCCGGCACCTTTCCAATATCATGGAGCAAACCTGCCCTTTTTGCCAGTTTGGGGTTAAGTCCCAGTTCGGCAGCCATGGTAGCACAAAGGTTGGCCGTTTCCCGGCTGTGCATAAGCAGGTTTTGACCGTAAGAAGAGCGGAAACGCATTCTTCCTACCATTCTCACCAGTTCTTTGTGAAGGCCATGAATACCCAATTCAATGACGGTCCTTTCGCCAATTTCCATTACCTGCTCTTCAATTTGCTTGCGGGTCTTTTCAACAATTTCTTCGATACGGGCCGGATGGATACGTCCATCAGCTACCAGTCTTTGTAAACTCAGACGGGCAATTTCCCGGCGCAACGGATCAAAACTGGAAAGAAGGATGGCTTCCGGGGTATCATCAACGATCAGGTCAACACCGGTAGCGGCCTCAATGGCCCTGATATTCCGGCCTTCCCGACCAATGATCTGTCCTTTGATCTCATCACTTTCCAGGTTGAAAACAGTAATAGAGTTTTCGATAGCCTGTTCCGCAGCTGTACGTTGTATAGTTTGAATAATGATCTTTCTTGCTTCTTTGTTCGCCTTTTGCTTAGCCTCATCAATGATTTCCTGCTGCAAGGCAAGAGCCTGCGTTTGGGCTTCATGTTTCAGACTTTCTACCAGTTGTGTCTTTGCTTCTTCTGCTGAGAGGTTAGCGATTTTTTCCAGACGTCGGATATGCTCTTCCTGGTGTTTTTCCAGTTCGGTTCTTTTAATATTGACAAGCTCTATCTGGCGGTTCAGGTTTTCCTTGATTGCTTCGTTTTCTTTTACCTGCTTCTCAAGGTTTGATTCCTTTTGATTAATGGACTGTTCTTTCTGGCGAATGCGGTTCTCAGTGTCGTTGATCTTTTTGTTTTTTTCAAAAACCTCTTTGTCATGGGCAGATTTCATCTGCACAAAACGTTCTTTTGCTTCCAGTTCCTTTTCCTTACGAATAGTCTCAGCCCTTAATTCGGCTTCTTTAAGGATTGTCTGGGCTTGTATTTCAGCTTCTTCTGTTTTTTTACGGGTATTCTTGGCAAAAATGAGCTTACCCGCTATGAGGCCCGCAATAAGGGCGGTAGCGCCAATGATGACGGAAAGTATATTCGGATCCATTTAATATTTTGTTTAAGTGTCGCACAATGCTGACTGTTAAATAATAGATTCCCGACCTTGATCAGGATAATTAACGAAGATACAAAACAGGGGCTTATGTCAGAAATTGTGCTTTAAGAAGGTACCGTTTAAATAAAATAGCCCAAAATGGAGGTCGTAACCATTTCAACGCAGCAGTTTTTTGTAATCTTGCAAGTATAAAAAAACTGATTCTTACATGAAGAAGCTTCTTTTCGCTCTTGCTTTATTTCCCCTGGCAGCACTTGCACAGGATAAAGAAAGGTCTTTCAAACTCAGTGGCACCACCAAAAACTTGGCTTATAAGGTAGATTGGGTTTTTCTTCAATACCGGAGCAACGGAGAGTGGAAAACTGACAGTGTGCAGGCAAAGGGCGGGAAATACGAGTTTACCGGCAAAACAGGTGAGCCGGTACAAGGAAGGCTGCGGGTTAAATATAGCCTTGGACCGGATGGTAAAAAGGTGAATACAGTCAATACAAGAGATATGGTCTCTGTTTTTCTGCAACCCGGCAAAATAAAAGTGACCTCAATCGATTCTTTTAGCAATGTGCAGGTAAAAGGCTCTGACGCACATACGGAGTTTGCCAAATTAAATGCCCTGGTAAAACCTTACCAGGAAAGAATGCAACCGCTTCTAGATAAATATAGTGAGTTCTCAAAAGCAAAAGACAAAGAAAACCAATCAAAGGTGGAAGCTGAAATTGATGCGATAGATGCAGAAAAAAATGAAAAAGTGTATGGTGAATATGTAAGAAACAACCCCAATTCACCGATCGCATTATATGCGTTGCAGCAGTTTGCCGGCTGGGATATTAATGCGGATAAAGTTGAGCCGCTTTATAATTCACTTTCCAACGAGAATAAAAATTATCCTTCGGCGGCTGACTTCAAAGAGAAGATTGAAATAGCCAAGAAAACAGGTATTGGAAGGATAGCGATGGATTTTACCCAAAATGATACATTGGGCAACCCCGTTTCTCTTGCTTCATTTAAAGGTCGTTATGTTTTGGTTGACTTTTGGGCAAGTTGGTGTGGTCCCTGCCGGGCTGAAAATCCCAATGTGGTAAAAGTGTTTCATAAGTATAAAGACCGGAATTTTCATATCATCGGCGTTTCTCTGGACCGTCCCGGGCAAAAGGAAAGATGGATGAAAGCTATCCATGATGATAAATTAGAATGGACGCAACTGAGCGACCTGAAATTCTGGGATAATGAAGTTGCTAAACAATATGGCATCAATGCAATTCCACAAAACCTGCTGATCGATCCTGACGGAAAGATCATTGCAAAAAACCTCAGAGGAGAAGAGCTGGATCAAAAATTAGGCGAGGCCATCGAAGGGAAAAAAGGGTTCTAATTTTTTAAA
This sequence comes from Chitinophagaceae bacterium, assembly GCA_044229985.1. GTDB lineage: Bacteria > Bacteroidota > Bacteroidia > Chitinophagales > Chitinophagaceae > JJ008. The sequence continues at coordinate 32,720 of JBGARY010000006.1, read as the reverse complement.
AGCCGGCAATTGCTGGCTTTTTTATTTTTCGTTTAGCTGTGCATCTATCATTTTCTCAATAGTGAGCAGTTTTGAAGTAAGATTTTCGTTGTTGACCAAAGTTGCAGCGCTGTTATGCTGCTCGGTAGCATACCAGATCAATACCATGGCAATATAATCCTGCATATCCTTCCCCGCAAAATGGGTTTTGAATTCCAGTATCTTCTCATTAATAGTTTTTAAAGTCTTTCTGACTACCTCTTCATCTGCCGGGTTAATTTTTATCCGGTATGTACGGTCACCTATCAGGGCAGAAATTGCAATTAATTCATTCATAATGCTGTGTTTTCAAAATTAGTTTTCTATATTCGGCATCCCTTTCTAATCTGTCATACTCTCTGAAAGCTAGGTTAAGGACGCCCCCGCGGAAACGTTTAATCGTTTGCGATGTTTGTTAAAGTTAAATCATCTGTTTTTATTGATGCATTGCAGTTGCAACTTAATGCACCAAAAGGGAAATGCCTGCGTGGCGTTTTAAAGGATGATTGTGGTATCATATGCAGAACCCTCGAAAGAGAAATCAATACTGATAAAGAAGAATTAACCTGGGAAGGACTTAATGACCTGCCTTACGGCCGCTATACACTGGAGCTTTCTCACGGAAAAGATGAGATGAGCCTAAGCCTGGTAAAAAGGGTCTAATTATTTTCCAGTAAAGCGATGCAGCGATCGATTTCTTTCAGGTAACCGTTTATACGTTTTTCAAACTCTTTCTTCTCTGCTTCATCCATTTCACCACTACTGAGTTTAAGAATGCTAACCTGCTGCTTTAATTCGTCAGTTATTTTCAGTTGGGCAGTAGCTTTTTGCTGCGCATCTGACAATTCTTCTTTGAGTTTTGCATTCTCTTTTTGCATAGCAGCATAATTCTTCAGTAATTGCTGAAGTTTATCCTGAATGTTTTTAAGATGTTGCTCGGTAGTAATCATTTTCTTATTTCGGCCTGCAGGTCTTTTTCAAGAGTGGTCATAATCTTACTCATCCAGCCATCAATTTCCTTGTCTGTAAGGGTTTTTTCCTCATCTAAAAAAGTGAAATTGACAGCAATCGATTTCTTGCCGGAACCTAACTTTTCGCTTTCGAATATATCAAACAGTCTTATCTCTTGTAGTTTATTCAGCCTGATCTTTTGCACTGTTTTCTCTATACTTTCCCACGGCAGTTCTTTGGATACGATCATTGCCAGGTCCCTTTCAACAGAAGGATATTTGGGAAGTTCTTTTACCGCCTTTGTCTGACTTGCAGCCATTTCCGACAGCAGCGTCCAGTTCAATCCGCCGAAAAATACAGCTTGTTTTATACCAAATTTATCCAGGACGGCCTTTTTTACTTCCCCGGCTCCGGCAATCACTTTACCGTTTCTTTTATAAACAAGGTGATTATTAAGTTTGTCAACCTGCATTATTTCAACAGTATCAGCTTCTGTTCCCAACGCTTTCAGTACGGACTCAATAACACCTTTCAACAAATAAAAATCTGAGTTAATTGCTTTTTGCTTCCAATGGGCTTCATTCTTATTGCCGGAAATAACTACACATAGCTGTTCATTTTCTGAGTACTTGCCTGGGCCGGAAGTGCTGTAAGCTTTTCCAAATTCAAAGAGGCGCAATGAATTATTCTTATAATTAAGGTTGTGGCCCACCACTTCCAGCGCCGTTTCAAATAGTGAATTCCGCAGTATATTTAGTTCAGCACTCAGGCTGTTCAGCATTTTTACCATGCTTTGCTGTTCCTCTTCAGCATAGTAAGCGGCATTGGTAATTGAGTTGGTCATCATTTCATTGAATCCAAGACCAACAAGATAGTTCGCTATCTTTTCCCTGTAAATTTCTTTTGAATAGTTTTCTTCCACAGCCGGGGTAATAGTAATGGCTTCTGGGATTTCGATATTATCAAGGCCGTCAATGCGAACGATTTCTTCTACGATATCAGCAGGAAGACTGATATCTGGTTTATGATAAGGAACTGCCACTCTCAACTCATCCACACTTTCTTTGATAATCTCAAATCCAAGGCTGGTGAGAATATCTTTTACAGCATCGGGATGATAGTTCTTGCCACTTAGTTTTTTGATATAATGCCATTTTACGGCCACTTCGGTCTTTTCTTTTTTTGCCGGGTACACATCTACAATGTCAGATGAAATTTCGCCTCCGCATACTTCTTTGATCAGCATAGCCGCTCTTTTCAGCACATTCACTGTAGCTGAAATATCTGTTCCTTTCTCAAAACGGCTGGCTGCATCAGTACGCAATCCATGCCGGAAAGAGGTTTTGCGGATGGTAATGCTGTCGAAGCAGGCACTTTCCAGGAAGATGTTCTTTGTTTTTTCTGTAACACCACTGTGCAAGCCACCGAATACCCCGGCAATACACATGGCTTCTTTTTCATCACAGATCATCAGATCTTCGCTGCTCAATTTTCTTTCCTTCTCATCGAGGGTAACGAATTGGCTTCCCTCGGGAAGAAATTTTACAATCACCTTTCTGCCGCCAATAGCATCTGCATCAAAAGCATGGAGTGGCTGCCCGGTTTCATGTTGTATGAAGTTAGTAATGTCGACAATATTGTTGATAGGCCGCTGACCAATGGCTTTCAGTTTCTGCTGCAGCCATTTTGGCGACTCTTTGATGGTTACGTTATCAATACTTAGTCCTGAATACCTGGGACAGGCTGACTCGTTTTCCACCTTCACATCAATAACAAAGGAGGTGTTATCAACTTTAAAATTATTGCTGTTGGGAAGTTTTGGTTTTATATCCCTTTTGTCGTGGTGCGACAGATAGGCACAAACATCTCTTGCCACACCCCAATGGCTCATGGCATCCATCCGGTTGGGTGTAAGGCCGATTTCATAAACTATATCTTCGAAAGGTTGAAAATAATCGGCAGCAGGAAGGCCAACCCTGGCATCTTCCGGCAGCACCATGATGCCCGCATGAGATGTGCCTAAACCAATTTCATCTTCTGCACAGATCATCCCATGGCTTTCCACACTTCTGATTTTGGCTACTTTCATTGTGAGGGAATCACCAACAGTGGGGTATATAGTGGCTCCAACCGGGGCTACCACCACTTTCTGACCGGCTGCTACATTAGGTGCACCACAAACTATCTGTAAAGGTTCACCGGAGCCAATATTTACCTGGGTCAGTGTTAGTTTATCGGCATTAGGGTGTTTTTCTGTGCTCAGTACTTCGCCAATGATTAATCCTCTTAAGCCTCCTTTTACTTCTTCGTAAGTATGCATACTTTCCACTTCCAACCCTATGGATGTGAGGATGCGGCTTAGTCTTTCGGGGTCAACGGTAACGGGTAAACCTGCCTGTCCGGTAGGCAGGTATTCACTCAGCCATTTATAAGAAATCGTCATATCCGGTAGCTTCTTTTAGAGCTGCGAAGATAAAGGAAAGGGGGGAAGTGCTTTTTGGACGGTATCCCGTTTATTTGTACTTCAAATTTGTATGTTGAAAACGAAGGGACTCATCATACTCGGAATAATCCTGGTTTCTTTGCTTCCCGTTTACCTGGTTTATAAATACCTGCAACGGGTGATGAGACCAAAAGAATCTTTACAACGGTTTTTCCTATACTTGCTTGTTGTCTTCATGCTTGTTTTTGGCTATACTTTTCTATTGGTTTTTGTTATCAGGCTTATGTTTCCCGGGGCTTGAAAAGAAGTTCCTATTTTTACCGCACAAAATCAACTGTTATGGCTAACAACTTATTGAAAGGAAAAAAAGGTATCATCTTCGGCGCTTTAGATGAAAAATCGATTGCCTGGAAAACGGCTTTACGCTGCTACGAGGAAGGTGCACAAATCGTATTGACCAATGCACCCGTTGCCCTGAGAATGGGTGAGATCAATAAACTGGCGGAGACCTGTGGTAATGCACCCGTAATCGGCGCTGATGTTACCAATATGGACGACCTGAAGAACCTGTTTGAAAAATCCATAGAGCACTTTGGTGGCAAAATTGATTTTGTGCTGCATTCGATCGGTATGAGCCTGAATGTGCGCAAAGGCAAACATTATACAGAAATGAATTACGAGTGGAACCAGAAAACACTGGATATATCGGCTATGAGCCTTCACCGGGTGCTGCGTACCGCCTGGGATATGGATGCCTTGAACGAATGGGGCAGTGTTGTAGCACTTACCTATATAGCAGCGCAGAGAGTATTTCCTGATTACAATGAAATGGCTGATGCCAAAGCATTACTGGAAAGTGTAACGAGAAGTTTTGGCTACCATTATGGGGCAAAGAAAAAAGTAAGGGTGAATACTATCTCACAATCACCTACCAGGACCACTGCCGGAAGCGGCGTAAAAGGGTTTGACGGGTTTATTAATTATGCGGAGGCAATGAGCCCTTTGGGCAATGCTACTGCGGAAGATTGTGCTAATTATTGTGTTACCATGTTTAGCGACCTCACCAGGTATGTGACCATGCAGAACCTCTTCCATGATGGTGGTTTCAGCTTTACGGGGGTTACTGCCGGTGTAATTGAAAAAATGGAAAGCTGATAAAAGGTGTCAAGACCTAATTCAAAAAGCCGCTAATTCAAGCGGCTTTTTTCATACAAATCATTTTTTATCAGTATTGTCAGTTGTCAGTATTCATCCTCATTGAAGAGAAAATCATCCTGGGTAGGATAGTCCGGCCAGATGTCTTCAATGGTTTCATACACATCACCCTCATCTTCCAGTTCCTGCAGGTTTTCTACCACTTCAATAGGGGCTCCGCTACGAATAGCATAATCTATCAGCTCATCTTTGGTGGCTGGCCAGGGGGCATCTTCGAGGTACGAGGCTAATTCTAAAGTCCAAAACATCTTCTCAGGGTTTTAATTGGCGAATAAGGTTTTCGTTTCCAATATAGAGGGATACCACCCCCTTAATTTTCCGCAAAAGTAGTTGTATTAACGAATTTTCCAAATCCTTAGTTGTACACGGCTTTTTGAAGGATTTCTTAAAAAATTATATTTACCACTAAATACAGTTTTTGCCGCTGCTTTGTTTTCTGGATATTTGGATAAATTAATAGATCAGAAGTTGCATGATAACGGGAAAAAATATATACAAACGGTTCGGAACAGTGGAAGTATTGAAGGGAGTTGATGTGAATGTAAGCAAAGGGGAAGTCGTTTCAATTGTTGGCCCTTCCGGATCGGGGAAAAGCACTTTGTTGCATATTCTGGGAACGTTAGACAAAGCTGACCAGGGGTCTGTCAGTATGAATAATACCAGCCTTTCATCCCTGGCAGGCAATAAGCTGGCTGATTTTCGGAACAAACATATAGGGTTTGTTTTCCAGTTTCACCACTTGTTGCCAGAATTTACCGCACTGGAAAATGTATGCATTCCCGGCTGGCTGGCCGGTAAAAAGAAAAAGGAAGTAGAAGAAAGAGCAAAGGAACTGCTCAACTTGCTTGGACTTTCGCATCGCATGCAAAATAAACCCGGGGAAATGAGTGGTGGTGAACAGCAGCGGGTGGCTGTAGCAAGGGCACTGATTAATAAGCCAGATATTGTTTTTGCCGATGAACCTACGGGTAATCTTGATTCGGCCAATGCCCGGGAATTACACCAGTTGTTTTTTAATCTCAGGGAAAAATTCAACCAGACATTCCTGATCGTTACTCATAATGAAGAACTGGCCCGGCTTAGTGACCGGATTTTGTATATGAAAGACGGTAAGATTGTAGAGAAGTCTGTAGCTTAAAAGTCAGGTTTGTTACAACCGTGGTTTCCAGGGTATCTCAGGTACATTCAGTAAATGGCCTATGTATCGGCTTAGCACAAACAAGTAATCACTAAGCCTGTTCAGGTATTTTAAAATGATTTCATCCACTTCGAGGCTTTCCAATTCTAATCTTACACAACATCTTTCTGCCCTGCGGCAAATACAACGGGCAATATGCAAATGAGAAACGGTTGGGTGGCCTCCAGGTAATATAAAATTTTGCATAGGTGGGACTATGCTGTCAATTCTGTCAATTTCTTTTTCAAGTAACAGGATATCCTCTTCTTTCAGATCCGGCAGTCGCATTTTTGGCTCTTTAATAGGATCGCAGGCAAGAGAAGAACCTATGGTGAACAGCCTGTCCTGCACTTCATGTATGATCTTTTTGCTTTGCTCATCCGTAAGTATATCGAAACACAAACCCAGGTAAGAATTCAGCTCATCAATAGTGCCATAGGCTTCGATACGCATATGTGATTTGGGCACTTTGGTGCCCCCAATCAATGAAGTGGTGCCTTTATCGCCTGTTTTTGTATAGATCTTTATCGCCATGTTTAATCGAAAGATGCCTCAAGTAACAAAATTTTCCGGTCAGGGTTCGGCAATGGCCAAACATTTTTATGCTTAATGGTGAACAATCACTTTTTCATTTTTCCTGTCACTCTCAATCAACCCGTCTCTCAGCCTTACGATCCTTCGGGCATGGTTGGCAATATCTTCTTCGTGAGTAACAATTACTATCGTATTTCCATTATTGAAAATCTGGTCAAATATTTCCATTATCTCATATGATGTCCTGGTATCCAGGTTACCGGTCGGTTCATCTGCAAGGATAATGGCTGGATCATTCACCAATGCCCGGGCAATGGCTACCCGCTGGCATTGCCCACCTGACAATTCGTTGGGACGATGATGGCTGCGGTCGGTCAGGTTTACCATATCCAGTACATGCATTGCCTTTTCGGTTCTTAATTTCTTACTCATGCCGGCATATACAAGGGGCAGGGCTACATTTTCCGCAGCTGTTAAGCGGGGCAACAGGTTGAATTGCTGAAATACAAAACCAATTTCCTTGTTGCGAACTTCCGCCAGGGCATTGTCATGCATTGTACTCACATCGTGATTGTTCAGAATATAAGTTCCGGAGGTTGGAGTATCAAGGCAACCGATAATGTTCATGAGGGTGCTTTTACCAGAACCTGAGGGCCCCATCAGGGCTACATATTCGTTTTTGGAAATATCAAGAGATAATCCTTTTAATACTTCCAGTTCATTTTTGCCCATGAAGTAGCTCTTGCGGATATCTTCGAGATGGATGATACTGTTCATGAAGTTTGATGTCGGAAACCGGAGGTCAGATGTCGTACTAAATGGGAGAATCCGACTTCAGACCTCGGGCCTCACTTTTTTATCACTTTAGGTACTTTAAAAAATTGTTCGTCATGCAATGGAGCATTCTTCAATGCAGCTGAGCGACTGACAGACCCTTTGATTTCATCTTCTCTTAAAACGTTTACTTCATCGCTCATAAAAAGCATTGGCTCCACAGCTTCAAGGTCCAATTCATTCAGCTTTTCTACGAAACCGATCATATTTTGCAGGTCTTTTTTTATTTCTGCTTTTTCTTCTTCATTAAACTGCAGACGTGACAGGTGGGCCAGTTTGTCAACCAATGCATCATTTACTTCCATTTGACAAAGATAACGGAAGTCTGAGCTCAGAAGTATGAGGGAAACTTCATGCCCGATAGTTCTGACCTCATATCTCAATTCCTTAACTTCGCCGCCTTATGAGCAAGCCGAAAGAAATTGTTATGAGTGGTATCCGGCCCACCGGTTTTTTGCACCTTGGTAATTACTTTGGTGCGGTAAGAAATTATGTGCGGATGCAGGAAGAATTTGACTGTTATTTCATGGTGGCAGACTTGCATTCACTGACCACACATCCGGATACCAAGGAGTTAAAAACCAATGTGCACCGGGTGCTTGCTGAAAACATCGCTTGTGGTCTTGATCCGGAAAAAGTAGCCTTATATTGCCAAAGCCATGTGTATGAAACATCGGAGCTATACCTCTATCTGAATATGCTGGCTTACAAAGGTGAGTTGGAAAAAACGGTCACTTTCAAAGACAAAGCAAGACAACATCCTGATAATGTGAATGCGGGACTACTGACATACCCGGTGCTGCAAACTGCTGACATTATTTTGCACAGGGCCAAATATGTGCCGGTAGGTAAGGATCAGGAGCAACACCTGGAAATGGCTAGAAACTTTGCTAACCGGTTTAACCATCGATATGGGGAGGTTTTTCCAGAACCAGTGGCCTTTAATTATGGTGATGAGCTGATAAAAGTTCCCAGCCTTGACGGAGCCGGTAAAATGAGCAAAAGTGAAAACCAGTATGCAACGCTTTACTTGTCCGATGAGGATGATCTCATTCGTAAAAAAGTAATGAAGGCAAAGACTGACAGCGGACCCGCGGAACCCAATTCATCCAAACCGGATTATATCGAGAATATCTTTTTGCTGATGAAACTGGTAAGTGCAACAGAAGTGGTGGAAAAATTTGAATCAGATTATAATAATTGTACTATCCGCTACGGTGATATGAAAAAGCAACTGGCAGAAGATATGGTTGCCTTTATTTCGCCCATCCGTGAAAAAGCAGAGAATATTCGAACCGATGAAAAATATCTGAAAGAAGTAATGGAAAAAGGAGCTGTTAAGGCACGGAAAAGTGCCGGGGCCACCATGGAACTTGTAAGGCAGTCAATGGGCTTGAATTATTTTTAAAAAATCTTAATATCAAATCTCAAATTCCAAAAAAGGGGTTACTTTGAACTCCCCACCGGGAAAATTTGAAATTTGTTTCATTGGAATTTATCCAGTTATGGCAAAAGCAAAATCGAAACCAAAACACATTGCAGTAGCCGGCAACATCGGTGCTGGTAAGACCACATTAACTGAAATGCTGAGCAAGCATTATAAATGGATTCCCAATTTTGAAGATGTGGACCATAATCCTTACCTCATGGATTTTTATGAGGACATGCCCCGCTGGAGTTTCAACCTTCAGATATACTTTTTGAACAGCCGCCTTCGTCAGCTGGTGGAAATACAGAAAGGAACTGAAACGGTGATTCAGGACAGGACGATTTATGAGGATGCTAACATCTTTGCTCCCAACCTGCATGAGATGGGGCTGATGAGCAAAAGAGATTTTGATAACTACTACCATTTCTTCCAGACCTTGAAAACCCTGGTACAACCGCCCGACCTGCTGATCTACCTGAATGCTTCTGTACCCACACTGGTAGGCCAGATTCAAAAGAGAGGAAGGGAATATGAAGAAAATATCAGGCTTGACTATCTAAAAAAACTGAACGAGTACTACAACAAATGGATAGGGGACTACAAGGAGGGCAAACTCCTCGTTATTGATGTTGATAAGAATAAATTTGCCGAAAGGGATGAAGATTTTGGAGATATTATCCGAAAAGTTGATGCGGAGTTGTATGGATTGTTCTAATAATCTGCAAAGTTTTTATATACATCAAGTTCTTGCCTGATTTTCTGTAACCACTCAGCCTGTTTTTCTTTGTTGATACTGTGATTGGTTTCCCGGTCGTAGTCATTTTGCATCTTATCTTTTCCCTGTACTATTTCCTCATAGATTTTATCCAGGTCTTTTTGATAGGTTCTTTTGTTGAACTGATATTCGCTTAGTTTTTTATGCAGTTTACGGGCAAAAATTTCGGCGATATCAAAATGCCCCTGCTCATGACTCAGGATGTAATCGGTTTTATGCAAACCCCAGGAACGGGTTTTAGAAAAACGACATTCAATCTTGTAAGTAAAACCTGCTGAAGAGATGTTATAAGAAACTGCCAGCACAGAAGCAGTGGAAGCAGCTGCATCGGAATCCTGGTCTGGCTTGGCTTTATAATCAGCCCAGGTAAGTCTTCTGTTGGCATCCCAATCCAGCAGCTCTTCATTTCTGCTTTGAGCTATTAGCAGTAATGGAACTGATAGAAAGAAATACAAGATTAAAATACTGATTATTCTCATGGCGATAATTCAACGTAAAGTCGGAACATTTGTTTTATCCGCTGTTTAAAGCAGCGTTAAATAAAAATAAAACCCCTGCAGGGCAGGGGTTTAGCAAGCAATCGTCAGAGAAAAAAACTAAGCACCGGGGGCTGCTGCCAGTATGTCGGCTGAGACACCAGATGCATACTTTTCAAAATTCTTTACAAACAGGCCTGCAAGGTATTTTGCTTTTTCATCATAAGCTTGTTTGTCTTTCCAGGTATTCCTTGGATGCAGTACTTCTTCAGGCACACCCGGGCATTCTGTTGGAATGGCAACACCAAACACCGGATCATTATCAAATGAAACATTATTTAGTTTTCCTTCCAGTGCTGCTGTAATCATGGCCCTGGTAAATTTCAATTTCATACGGGTTCCCGTTCCATAGGGGCCACCTGTCCAGCCGGTATTAATCATCCAAACATTCACATTGTGTTTTTTCATCTTCTCGCCCAGCATTTGCGCATACTTACCCGGGTGCAGCGGAAGGAAAGGGGCGCCAAAACATGCACTGAAAGTTGGTTTTGGCTCTGTTACACCTGCTTCCGTACCGGCAACCTTGGCCGTGTATCCTGAAATGAATTGGTACATGGCCTGTTCCGGGGTTAATTTCGAAATCGGCGGCAATACACCAAAAGCATCGCAGGTCAGGAAGAATATATTCTTGGGTAAATTGCCAATAGATGGTTCCTGTGCATTGCTGATAAAATGCAGCGGATAAGAAACTCTTGTGTTTTCTGTTATTGATGCATCATCAAAGTTTATTTTATTAGTACCGGGGAAGAAAGTGACATTCTCCACCAATGCACCGGGGCGTATGGCATGAAAAATTTCGGGTTCTTTTTCTTCCGTCAGGTTGATTGTTTTAGCGTAACAGCCACCTTCAAAATTGAAAATATTGTCTTCTGTCCAGGCATGTTCATCGTCCCCAATTAGTTTACGGTTGGGATCGGCGCTCAATGTTGTTTTACCAGTTCCGCTCAAGCCAAAGAAGATAGCCGTATCACCATCGTCGCCCATGTTGGCACTGCAATGCATACTCAGCACATTTTTTTGATGCGGTAAAATGTAATTGAGAATGGTAAAGATGCCCTTCTTGGTTTCACCGGTATAACCCGTGCCTGCAATGAGGATCATTTTATGCTTGAAAGAAACGATGGCCGCATTATGCTGTCGGGTGCCACATTCTTTTGGATCTAATTTCAGGCCGGGGACACTGATCACATGCCATTCTGCCTCAAAATTCTCCAGTTCTTCTTCGGAAGGACGAAGAAACATGTTATAGGCAAACAGGTTATTCCATGGCTTTTCGTTTACTACCCTTACGTTTAACCTGTATCGGGAATCGGCACAGGCATAACAGTCACGAACCCATATTTCCGGAAGTTTGTCCAGGTGATCTTTTACTTTATTGAAAACAACATCGAAATACTTTGACTCAATCGGAATATTGAACTCATTCCAGTGAACCGTGTCTTCGGTGGTTTCATCTTTTACTGTGAATTTGTCTTTTGGTGAACGGCCGGTAAACTCACCGGTTTTGATAACAAGGGCACCGTTTTCGTCCAAAACCCCCTCGCCGATGCGAAGGGTATCCTGTACTAACTCTTCCGGTGATAATTGATAATGAATTGATTCAGTGTTTTTTAATCCCAGTTTAAGAAGGTTCTTCACAGAGAATCGCATAATTGGAACAGACATATGGGCTAAATCGTTTTGTTGAAGGCACAAAGGTAAGGGGCAAAACAATTTAAAGGCAAACAAGTGTTAGTGTCACACATTGAAAAACCTCTTAAATATTTCTCCGGCTATTAAATATTTATTCACTATCCTGTTTGCAGGGTTGATTTTATTGAAAAGGGGGGAGTTGCCATTAGATTCCATCCATTTTAGTTACTCTCAGCAGGTTTTGTGATGAATGTCAGTTGCCGGAAGTATTTGCTCTTTATCTTTAGACCAATCAATTAAACCATTACAACAGCTAATTATGAAATACCTGCCGCTCAACCCCGAAATATTTGTACAAAACCGCCAGCGGTTAATAAGCCGGATGCAAAAGAATTCCATAGCCATATTTGTGAGTAATGATGAAGTTCCCAGTAATGGGGATGCTATTTATTCCTTTAAACAAAACAGCGATCTGTACTGGTTGAGCGGAATTGAACAGGAAGACAGTATGGTGATATTATTTCCTGATAATCCTGATCCTAAGTACAGGGAAGTGCTGGTATTGGTTCGCCCCAACGAGTTGAAAGAAAAATGGGATGGCAAAAGATTAAGGATAAATGAAGCGCAGGCCATTAGTGGTATAAAGACCATAGTTTGGGTTGACAGCATAGACGGTTTATTGCAGCCGTGGATTCATCTCGCAGACAATATTTACCTTGATAGTAATGAGAATGACCGAAAAGCTAGCCTGGTCCGTTCGAGGGATTATCGTTTTATTGATGAAATGAAGAGTCGTTATCCCCTGCACAATTATTTGCGGGCTGCAAAGTTGATGAAAGAACTCCGTGGTATTAAAACTGCATTGGAAGTAGAAGTGATGCAGAAGGCCATTGATATAACAGAGAATACATTTCGCCGGTTGCTGAAATTTATTAAACCCGGGGTGTGGGAATATGAAATTGAAGCTGAGATCATGCACTCATTCCTTAGCCAAAGGGCAACCGGCCAGGCTTATGGCAGCATCATTGCCAGTGGCGACAGGGCAAGAACATTGCACTATGTTTCCAACAATGAAGAGTGTAAAGACGGAGAGCTGATCTTAATGGATTTTGGAGCCGAATATGGCGGTTACTGTGCCGACCTTACCAGAACTGTTCCGGTGAACGGAAAGTTTACCCGCAGGCAAAAAACAGTATATAATTCCTGCCTGCATTTACATGATTATGCAAAAAGCCTGCTGAAGCCGGGCATCAGCATTGTAGAATATACAGATAAAGTGGGTGAAGAGGCTACTCAGCAATTTCTGAAGATTGGGCTGCTGAAAAAATCTGATGTAAAAAATGAGGACCCTGAGAACAGGGCTTATCGCAAATATTTGTACCATGGCATTTCGCATCATTTGGGTGTAGATGTCCATGATCTTGGTACCAGGACAGAACCTATCAAACCCGGAATGGTGTTCACGGTGGAACCGGGTATTTACATCGAAGAAGAAAAAATGGGCATACGGATTGAGAATAATCTCTGGATAACCAAAAATGGCAATAAGGACCTGATGAAGAATATTCCCATTACGGTGGAGGATATAGAAGCCTTAATGAAGAAGTAGTAAGATCACTGCTAATGGTTCATAGTTCATGGTTTTTACTATTATTGCAGGGTATCGTGGCTATTTGCCATGAACTATGAACCATGTACAAAAAATTATGAAACAACTCCCGAATATATTCACCCTTCTTAACCTTGTCTTCGGCTGTCTTGCCATTGTGGCAACGTTGCAAAACGGCATCATTATCAATGAGACGGCTGAAGGAGTACAGTTGATAGATATTCCTGAAAAAATCTGGCTGGCATCACTTTTCATAGGTATTGCAGCCGTAATAGACTTTCTCGATGGTTTTGTAGCCCGTCTTTTTAAGGCAACTTCAGAAATGGGCAAACAACTCGATTCACTGGCCGATGCGGTAAGTTTTGGTGTTGCTCCCGGCATGATCATTTATCAATTCCTTCGACTGAGTTATGCGCAGGATTCTGCAGGGGTGGAAGTATCCATACTCTGGTTGCTGCCTGCTTTCATCCTGCCGGCCGCTGCAGCATGGCGTTTAGCAAGGTTTAATCTCGACACAAGCCAATCATATTCTTTTAAAGGGATGCCTGTTCCAGCGGTGGGTATATTTGTCGCTTCACTACCTCTGATCTATTGGAATGTGAATGAGGCATGGGCACAGCAACTACTGCTGAATAAATGGTTTCATTACGGACTGGTAGTGGTGCTTTCGTGGCTGATGATTTCTACTTTACCCTTGATGGCATTAAAATTTAAAGATTACAGTGTCAAGAATAACTGGCCAAAATATTTGCTGGCCGTCATTGCTGTTGCGGCGTTGTTGCTCCTGAAATGGATGGCAATTCCCGTCGTAATAGTGGCTTATGTTGTACTATCTTTGCTTTTCAAAAATAAAGCAGCATGACCTATACAGTACAGATAAAAGTAATGCCCCTGAAAGAATTGCTCGATCCTCAGGGTAAAGCCGTTATGGGCGGTTTGGAGAACCTGGGATTAACAGGAGTGGAAGATGTAAGGGTAGGTAAAAACATTACTCTGCAGGTAAATGCTGAATCTCCCGAAAAAGCTAAATCTATTGCTGAGGAAGCCAGTAAAAAATTACTGAGCAACCCGGTAATGGAGTATTTTGAAGTCTCGGTTAATTAGTTGACTGGTTGATAGGTTGACAGGAATAATACTTATCAACTTTTGAACATATCAACTTTTCAACTATGCTTTACTTAGTTCCCACACCAATTGGTAATTTAAAAGACATTACCCTTCGGGCCCTTGAAGTGCTGAAGGAAGTAGATCTGATTTTAGCGGAGGATACCCGAACTACATCTCATTTGTTGAATCATTACAATATTACTAAACCACTTTCGCCCTATCATCAGCACAATGAACACAAAGTGCTGCAGCATTTGGTCAACCAGTTACTGGAAGGAAAAAAAATGGCTGTGGTCACTGATGCCGGCACACCCGGAATCTCCGACCCGGCATTTTTGTTGGTGAGAGAGTGTATTAAGGTTGGAATCCCCGTTGAGTGTTTACCTGGCGCTACTGCTTTTGTACCTGCCCTGGTGAACAGCGGCATACCCACGAACCGGTTTTGTTTTGAAGGGTTTTTACCGCTCAAAAAGGGAAGACAGACTTTGCTGAAGCAACTTGCTGAGGAAGAAAGAACGATGATTTTTTATGAATCGCCGATGAGGCTGGTGAAAACGCTAGAAGAATTCATCACTTATTTTGGTGAAGGAAGGCTATGCAGTGTAAGCCGTGAATTAACGAAGCTTTTCGAGGAAAATAAGCGAGGTACACTTAGGAATGTGGTTGATTACTTCAGCACAAAGCCTGTAAAAGGAGAAATAGTAATTGTGGTTGCCGGCAAAGATTAATACCAGCGGATAATTTTTTCTAACGGCTTTCTTTGAAGATCAGGCACCCAGCATTCGTCTGCGGGATAACCAACCGGTATTAGCAAAAAAGGTTTTTCATTTTCGGGCCTGTCTAAAATCTTACTTAAAAAATTCATGGGCGATGGAGTATGTGTCAATGCAGCAAGCCCTGCATGATGTACAGCTGCCAATAAAAAGCCGCAGGCAATACCGCAGCTTTCGGTTACATAATAGTTAGGGTGCTTATGGCCCTCATCTTCCAGTTCGTAGCTTCGTTTAAAAACTATGATCAGGCACGGAGCTGTTTCCAGGAATTCCTTTCTCCAATCTGTTTGTAGGGGTCTAAGGTCGTTCAGCCATTCTTCAGGCATCCGGCCACTATAGCTTTCTTGTTCTTCTTTCTCTGCTTCTTGCCTGATTTGCTTCTTTATGGTTGGTTCGCTTACCACACAAAAGGTCCAGGGTTGTTTATGAGCACCGCTTGGTGCAGAGGATGCGGTAAGAATAATATTTTCGATTACTTTTTGGGGCACTGGTTTGCTTGAGAATTCCCGTATTGTTCTGCGTTGGCTCATCCATTGGTAAAACTCTTCGCTGCGTTGCACCATTTCTTTAGTAGGAAACGTCTGTTTTGCATAACTGATAAAAGGATAACCATCGATCAATTTTGTTTTTACCATAACAAGTATTTGGCGAAATTTACCAATTCAAATCGTATTTAGATGAAGAAACTAATCTCATTATCTGTAGCCCTTTTTCTTTTTGTTTTTAGCACTTTTGCACAACCCGACCGATGGCAGCAACGGGTGAAATATGTGATGGACATTGATATGAATGTGCTGACCAACCAGTTTGCCGGTAAACAGAAGCTGGAATACTGGAATAACTCACCGGACACCCTGACCAAACTATACTATCATCTTTATTTTAATGCTTTTCAACCCGGCAGTATGATGGATACCCGGAGCCGCAGGCAAGGAACAATCATTTCCGGAAGGGGACAGGATTGGGACCCCCGGGTGAAGGACAGAATCATAAACCTGAAATCAGACGAAATCGGTTATCAAAAAATCATTTCATTGAAGATGAATGGTCGTCCGCAATCATTCAAAGTGCTGGAGACTATACTGGAGGTAAAATTGGATAAACCTATTTTGCCACGTTCAAAGGTTACTTTGGATATGGAGTTTGAGGCACAGGTGCCCTTACAAGTTCGCCGCAGCGGAAGGGATAACCCAACTTCCAAAGTCCGCTATTCAATGAGCCAGTGGTATCCTAAGTTGTGCGAATATGATTATGAAGGCTGGCACCCTACACCCTATGTAGCAAGAGAATTTTATGGGGTTTGGGGAGATTATGAAGTGAATATTACTATTGATAAGAAATATATTCTTGGTGGAACCGGTTATCTGCAGAATGCAAACCAGATCGGTTATGGTTATGAAAGTTCCGGCTCAAAAGTGAACCGGCCTGCTGGTGATAAGTTAACGTGGAAATTCTTCGCTCCGAATGTGCATGATTTCATGTGGGCCGCTGACCCGGAATACAAGCATATTTCCAGAAAAATAAAGGATAGTCTTACTATACATGTGTTGTATAAAAACACTAATGAACCGGCCAAGGATTGGGAAGAACTGCTGAATATGGCAGAAAAAGCACTACCATTTATCGAGAAGACTTTCGGAGCATATCCCTATAAACAATTCTCATTTATTCATGGCGGCGATGGTGGTATGGAATATCCCATGGCAACATTATGTATTGGCCCCGGTGCTGCATTGCATGAATGGCTGCATAGCTGGTATTATGGTCTACTGGGCACCAACGAAGGATTATATCCCTGGATGGATGAGGGTTTTACCCAATATGCAGAAGAAAGGGTAAATGCCTGGTTGACTAACAGCCCCGGATTTGCGCAGGCTGGTAATTATGCTGCATACAATTCTTTAGTCAGAAGCGGCAAGGAGGAACCATTGACGACCCATGCTGATCATTACAATACGAACTTTGCGTATTCGATAGCATCCTACTCAAAAGGGGCTGTTTTTGTAGAACAGCTGGGTTACATCACAGGTGCAGAAACGAGAGACAGGATTCTGCTGGAGTATTATAAGCAATGGCGCTTCAAACATCCCAATGTGAATGACTTTATCCGCATTGCCGAGAAAGTCAGTGATATGAAGCTGGACTGGTATAAGCAATATTGGGTTAACTCAACCAAAACCATTGATTATAGTATAGACAGCTTATGGGAAGAAGGCGGAAAAACAAAAGTTCGGATAAACAGGATCGGCATGATGCCCATGCCAATTGATCTTCAGCTAACTTTTAAAAATGGTTCAAAGGAAATGCACTATGTGCCGATGAACCTGATGTATGGGGAGAAACCAGTTGAGGATTCTTCAATATCAAGAACTGTGTATGAACCATGGAAGTGGACACACAATACCTACACTATTGAAACCAGCAGAAAGCTTGCAGATTTTTCTCTTGTTGAAATAGATCCATCGCTCCGAATGGCCGATGTTGACAGAAAAAATAATAAGCTGGAACTGAAATGGTAATTTTAAAAATCAAAACCCTCCGCAGAATTTCTCAGCGGAGGGTTTTTTTGACGGTTTGAATCAAGGCCCCTGTATACTTAAATAGAGTAAGGTTTAAGGCTAACGGTCGTATCTAATAGCTTAATTTTCTAAGTCAAAAATAGAGGGGGCATGCATACCAGACAATACCACATTAGTGGTATTTTTTGGCAAAAAATGAATTTTTGCCCGCAAAAACCTGCAAAAACTACCTTCCGTAATACTTATTGACAGCTGCCACCCTGTTATTTACATGTAATTTTTCGTAAATGTGGTAAACATGTTTCCGGACAGTTTCAGGGCTGAGAAACAGTTGTGAGGCAATTTCTTTGTACATCAAACCTTTTGAGAGGAATTCCAAAATTTCTCTTTCACGATTGGAGAGCATATCAAGCCTTTCAGATTCTGCCTCGGCAGCAGCAGATTGTTGTTTTTGAAAAACGGCCACCACTTTTCTGGCAATCTGACTGCTCATCGGGGCGCCCCCTTCATACAATTCCCTGATGGCTTCAAGCATTCGGCCGGGATCTGTTTTCTTTAATATATATCCGCTGGCGCCTGCACTCAGGGCTTCAAAAATTTTCTCATTTTCCTCATAGACAGTACACATCATAAAATTTGTGTCCGGTATGCGGGGCTTTAGTACTCTTACAATATCTATTCCGCTTTCTTCTGTGCCCAGGTTAATATCCATAAGGACTACATCTGGTCTGAGAATGGGTAATTGGTTCATTGCATCCTCCACTGTACCTATTGTGCCAAGGCACTTGTATCCTTCAGACATGCTGATAATTTCTTCAAGAGCATTTCTCAGCTCTTTATTATCATCAACGATACATACGGAGATTTCCTTCATGTAAGTAAAATTCTGTTTTAATAAGGTGGAAAACAATACCACAAAGTGGTAATTTTTTTAAACTGGTACAAATAAAAGGTACTTTTCTTTGTAAAACTCTTCCCGGAAAATATCAGCTATCTCCATTATTCTTGGCTTAGTACCACTGTCATATATTTCGGCCGCCAGATCGCCTCCTTTAAGACAAATTAGGCCTGGTGTCTGGTTGGCGGGTATTTTTGTCGAATCTTTTTTTAATATTGGCTTGCTCCATTTCCACAAATCTTTCAACGGAGCAACTGCCCGGGACACTACGAAATCAAATTTTTTGTTTTTGATATTTTCTATCCGGCTGTGTTCAGTAGTTATGTTTTTTAATCCGGTTCCTTCTGCAACCGCTTCAACGACTTTCAGTTTCTTAGCAATACTGTCAACCAGGTGAAATTTTACCTGCGGGAAAAAAATGGCCAGAGGAATACCGGGAAACCCTCCGCCGGTACCAAGGTCAATGATCTCTGTGCCATCAGCAAAATCAAATGCTGCGGCAACGCTTAAAGAGTGCAGCACATGTTTTTCGTAAAGACTATCAATATCTTTTCGGGAAATGACATTGATCTTTTCATTCCATTCTTTATATAATCCTTCCAGCCTCCTGAATTGCTCCAACTGTACAGGGGTAAAGTCAGAAAAATATTTTAAGATAATATCCATATCCTTAAGAGATCAGTTCCAGCCTTTGGCAGGTTTGCGCCATAGTGCCGGGGCAAATATGAGATAATAAAAAAACATCCACATATCAAGAAAAATAAAATAAGGCCAGAGATCCTTTTCGCCCATTTTTTTCATTGACTTATAA
Source organism: Chitinophagaceae bacterium (assembly GCA_044229985.1). Lineage (GTDB taxonomy): Bacteria > Bacteroidota > Bacteroidia > Chitinophagales > Chitinophagaceae > JJ008. The sequence continues at coordinate 13,459 of JBGARY010000006.1, read as the reverse complement.
AAAATAACTGCCTGTAATAATAAACGAATGCCAAATACCGCAAGTGCATATCGCCAGTCGAAAAATATAATAGCAGCGGCCAGTAACGGGTAATAAATAAACTGGGTAATGAAATAAAGTCCCAGCAGGAATTTGTGTTTTGGCTTATAATAACGGGCTGTTGTGTAATGCCGGGATTTCTGTTTTAACCAGCTTCCCCATGTTGTTTTGGGTATAGACCGGGTGATAGCATCTGGATCTATAACCACTGCGGTATTTGATTTAGTAGCCGTTTTATTAATGAACAAATCATCATCGCCGCTGGGTATATGATTGATGGAGGAGAAGCCTTTGTGTTTGAAGAAAAGGCTTTTCCGGTAAGAAAGATTTCTGCCTACTCCCATGTATGGTATGCCTGCCAGGGCGTAAGACAGGTATTGCAAAGCAGTATGAAATGTCTCAAACCGGATCAGTTTGTTCAGCAAGCCTCTGCGTTTGTGATAGGCGCCATAGCCCAGTACGATCTCGGTATTATCATCGTAAGCAGCCTGCATTTTTTCTACCCAATGTTCGCTGGTGGGCACACAATCTGCGTCAGTAAGCAACAAAATTTCATGTTTGGCCTCCCTTATGCCGATAGATAATGGATATTTCTTACCGGCAATATGAACAGCTTCCTGGGTTAGCTCAACTACATTCAGACTTTTGAATGTCTTTTTCAATTCCTGAAGGATGTATTTTGAATCATCAAGGGAATTATCATTAACGGCTACTACTTCGTAAGTACTTGGGTATGATTGTACCAGTAAACCCGGCAGGTTGCGGGCAAGATTTTCATCTTCATCCCGTGCACAAACAATTACAGAAACAGGGTGCTGCTGACTTTTTGATTTGGATTTTGGTTTTAAAAAAGCAATGCGGCTAAAAAACCATCCGTAATAAAAAAGCTGGATGGCAGTGGCGGCAGTAAAAAGGTAAAAAATAATTTCTCCCCAGTTGATCGGTGGCATAACGGCGAAGATAAAAAGTTTAAAGTTTAAGGTTTAAGTGGTTTAAAGTTATTTTGCACCGGTTATGCCGCAATTACAATTCCAACTTCACAGTACAGATAAGGGTTCTAAAGCAAGAGCCGGCAAGATAACTACGGATCATGGTGAAATTCTCACACCTATCTTTATGCCGGTAGGCACCGTGGGGAGCGTCAAAGCTGTAACACAACAGCAATTGCTGAATGATGTAAAAGCACAGATCATTTTAGGTAACACTTACCACTTATATCTGCGGCCGGGATTGCCGGTGTTAGAGGCTGCAGGCGGGCTGCATCGCTTCAACGGATGGCCGAACCCCATACTTACAGACAGTGGAGGTTACCAGGTTTTTTCATTGGCTGGTACCCGAAAAATTAAGGAGGAGGGGGTTACTTTTCAATCACATATTGACGGCAGCAAGCACCTGTTCACACCGGAGACGGTAATGGACATTCAGCGTTCTATTGGCGGCGATATCATCATGGCTTTTGACGAGTGTCCTCCCGGCGGCAGCGAATATAATTATGCCAGGAAATCGATGGAGATGACACACCGCTGGCTTGACAGGTGTTTTGAACGATTTAATGCTACAGAACCCAAATACGGGTATACCCAAAATCTTTTTCCTATAGTACAAGGTGGTACATATAAGGATTTACGAAAACAATCCTGCGAATACATTGCTGCAAAGCAAGCTGCCGGGAATGCCATTGGCGGATTAAGTGTGGGTGAACCAGAAGAGGTGATGTATGAAATATGCGACTGGTGCTGCGATCATTTACCTGTTGAAAAACCCCGCTACCTGATGGGAGTAGGTACTCCCTGGAACATACTGGAGTGTATCGGCATGGGAGTGGATATGTTTGATTGTGTGATGCCCACCCGTAATGGCCGTAATGCCATGCTGTTTACCACCAACGGGGTCATCAATATTGATAATAAAAAGTGGGAGTATGATTTTTCTCCAATCGATGAGGGCCTGCCTTGTGCCATCAGTAACTATTACAGTAAGGCCTATCTCCGTCACCTGATGAAGGCAAAAGAAATCCTGGGGTTGACCATTGCCAGTGTACATAATCTTGCCTTTTACCTGTGGTTGGTAGGTGAGGCCAGGAATCATATCCTCGCAGGTGATTTTCAAAGCTGGAAAAATGAAATGGTTGGCCGATTAAAGCAGAAACTATAGGGCCGGCTTCATAATGCTTTCACATACCTTCAACAGTTTTTCGACTACATTTGTCCCTCTCGATGAAAAAAATTGACTGGTACATACTGAAAAAATTTCTGGTTACTTTTTTCTTCTGCCTGCTGCTATTCACGGTGGTGGCAGTGGCTGTTGATACCAGTGAAAAAACAGACGATTTTGTAAAAGCCAACCTTGGTACAAGGGACATTATCAATAAGTATTACCTGGGTTTTGTGCCCTGGATATGGAGTTTGCTTTTTCCTCTGTTTGTCTTTATCGCCGTTATTTTCTTCACCAGCAGAATGGCTACCCGTTCCGAAGTGATTGCCATCCTGGCAAGTGGTACGAGCTATAACCGTTTTTTAAGACCATATTTAATCGGAGGAATTTTGCTGGCAGCGTTGTTATGGGTAGGCAGCCGTTATTGGATACCCAAGGCAAATGCCATCCGGAGTAATTTTCAGAGTACATACATTGATAAAAGTGATCCAACCAAGAACCGGTATTTTGGTACCTGCGACCGTTGTTTTTACAAACGAATTGATACCAATTCTTTTGTTGGTATAAGGGACTTTGATACAGCATCTAAAACTGCCAGAGGCTTTTTCATGGAGAAGATTGCCGGCAACAAGGTTAGTTATAATCTGCGGGCTGAATCAATGCAATGGGATACGGCTGTTAAAAAGTGGAAGCTGATCAATGCAGTAGAGCGATTTGTTGACAGTATGAGCGAAAGAATGAAAACTCATACAGAGTACACTCTTAGCCTTAAACTGGAACCGGATGATTTAAGAAAAGACGAATATTTAAAAGATAAACTCACCACACCTGAACTCGTTCAGTTTATCAGGGAAGAAGAACTCCGGGGTACAGAAGGTTTGAATTCATACAAAGTGGAACGTTACCGCAGAACGGCAACACCCTCAGCCGTATTACTACTTACCATAATAGGTGCGGTAATCGCCAGCAGAAAAACCCGCGGTGGCAGCGGTATGCACCTTGCTCTTGGTATTACTATTGCAGCCTTATTTATTCTATCAGACAGGTTTTCCACTGTCTTTGCCACTAAAGGAAATTTCCATCCGATGCTGGCGGCCTGGGTGCCTAATATTGTTTTTGCCGGGGTGGCCTGGTGGTTATACCGGAAGACCCCTAAATAGCACTGATCGATATCAGTTTTTCTGCGGGTAAACTTTAGTCTTTAAATTTTGTTGTAGCAGGTGGCATTGTGTAGCTTTGCCACTTCAATTTTTTTGATTTTCCCCCTCAAAAATTAGACGTTATGGGTATAATTAAAGACCGGTTCAAAGCCAAATCTGAAGCTGTTGCTGCCGAAATCAAAGACATTTTAAAAGAACATGGAAATAAAGTAATTGGTGAAGTAACACTGTCCCAGATTTACCAGGGTATGAGGGGCATGACCGGGCTTGTTACAGAAACTTCGCTATTGGATGCACAGGAAGGAATTCGTTTCAGAGGGTACTCCATACCAGAATTACAACAAAAATTGCCCAAAGCACCTGGCGGTGATGAGCCTCTGCCAGAAGGTTTATTTTACCTGATGCTGATCGGTGAATTACCAACCGAAGAAGAGGCCAATCATGTAACTAATATTTTGCAACGCAGAAGCCATGTGCCCAATCATGTATTTGAGGCTATTGATGCGTTACCATTGAACACTCACCCGATGACCATGTTTGTGGTGGGGGTGATGGCGCTGCAGACAGAAAGCTATTTTCATAAAAAGTATGCTGAGGGTATAAATAAAAAAGAATATTGGCTGCCGGTGTTTGATGATAGCATCGTTTTGCTATCCCGTCTGCCAAGGATAGCTGCTTACATTTATCGCCGCAAATACAAGAACAGTGATCATATTCAGCCAAACGGTTTACTGGACTGGGCGGGCAATTTTGCCCATATGCTGGGTTTCGAGGACGAAAGCTTCAAAGAATTGATGCGCCTTTATATGACCATTCATGCTGATCATGAAGGCGGAAACGTATCGGCGCATACAACACACCTTGTTGGATCTGCCCTCAGCGATCCTTACCTGAGTTATGCTGCCGGTATGAATGGTCTTGCCGGTCCATTACATGGTTTGGCAAACCAGGAAGTGATCAAGTGGATATTTGAAATGCAGGAGGAGTTGAAGACCGACCTGCCAACAAAAGAGCAGATCGCTGAGTATGTAAAGAAAACCTTGAGTGAGGGTAAAGTAGTTCCCGGGTATGGTCATGCCGTTTTACGCAAAACAGATCCCCGCTTCACTGCCCAAATGGAATTTGGCAAAAAACACATGCCGGATGATAAGTTAGTACAAACCGTATGGAATATTTATGAAACCGTACCGCCTATTCTGCAAACCATTGGTAAGATCAAAAACCCGTGGCCCAATGTAGATGCACATAGTGGCGCCTTGTTGGTTCATTATGGCATGGTAGAATATGAATTTTATACTGTGCTGTTTGCCGTAAGCCGTGCATTGGGAGTATTGGCTAGTCTCTGCTGGGACAGGGCTCTTGGCTTCCCGCTGGAAAGGCCGAAGTCGGTTACAACAGACCTGGTAAAACTGTGGTTGGATGGTAAGGACAATATCTGGGGAGAATAAAATGAATAATTATAAATAGGAAAAGACCTGGATTAACCAGGTCTTTTTTGTGGAGGTTACCGGAGTCGAACCGGTGACCTTTTGCATGCCATGCAAACGCTCTAGCCAGCTGAGCTAAACCCCCTTTGCGGGACGCAAAAATAGGAGTATCTGGTCTTTTTTCAAATAGTAAAACAAGGCTTTTAAACTTTTATAAATTCGCCGTGTTTATTAGTGGTTATAATTTTGAATCATGGGAGTCTGGAACCAAATAGCTGAATACCTCTACCTGAAGAAAAAAGATCCCAACCGGCCAAAAACCCAATGGATTGGTTATATGCATGGCATCAACCGTATCAGCCTGCTTATATTTATTTTATGCCTGATTATTCTGGCCATTAAACTACTTCGATAATAATTTCACGATGGATGCAGCTGCTTTTGCAGAAGCATTTCCTTTTTCACTTAAAATTTTCTTCAGGCTCGTATAGCCTTTTTTTATTTGATCCAGCCTTTCGCTGTTATGGAGCAGTTCATTTAATTCCCTGGTGAGGTTTTCGGCATTCATATCATGCTGAATAAATTCCTTCACCACCAATTTATCCATTATCAGGTTTACCAGTGAAATGTATTTTACTTTCACTACCCGTTTACCTATTTGGTAGGAAAGCCACGACCCTTTATAGCAAACTGCTTCCGGCACTCCAAACAATGCCGTTTCCAGAGTGGCTGTTCCGGAGGTAACCAATGCTGCTTTTGACGTAAGTAATAAGTCGTATGTTTTGCCAGAAACATACGATACGTTAGAAAAAATTTTCAGCATTTCATCATAAAAACTATCTTCCACACCCGGGGCCTTGGCTACTACAAACTGAAAATCGGGAAATGATTTACTTACTTCCAGCATCACCGGCAGTTTAATCCTGATCTCCTGTTTTCTGCTACCGGGTAAAAGTGCTATTAGTTTATTGTTTGAATTACTGAGTATGGGATCAATAGCTGCTGACCCCTGACTATTAACTACTGACTCTACAACTTCCACTAATGGATGACCAACATATTCCACCTCCCAATTCCATTTGTTTTTGTAGTAGTCTTTTTCAAAAGGAAGGATAACAAGCATTTTGTCAATGCACTCTTTCATCATTTTTACCCGGCCTTCCTTCCATGCCCATACCTGCGGAGAGATGTAGTAAATGATCTTGCTTACTTTATCAGCAAATAAAGGTTGCTGCTTAGCCCATTTGGCAATTCGCAGATTGAAGCCAGGATAATCAACCAATATCAGCGCATCAGGTTTGAATTGTAAAATATCTTCTTTGCAGAAACGCAGATTGCGAAAAATAGTACGAATATTCATCAATACTTCTGCGAACCCCATAAAAGCAAGATCCCGGTAATGTTTTACTAATTCACCTCCTGCAGCCTGCATCTTATCACCACCCCAGCAGCGAATAACAGCTGCAGAGTCCTGCTTTTTTATTTCTTTAATCAGGTTAGAGCCATGTAAGTCGCCAGATGCTTCACCGGCAATAATGTAATACTTCATACCGGGTGCAAAATACTATAACTTCTGCAAGCCTCCGACAAAGCACTAATTGAGGATTTTTAAAACGAGGATGGCAATACCATAGGCAAGTGTTACTACAAAAATGCCTTTTGCTGTTTCATCACGATGGGTGTTTACATACAGTGTAAAAAGAACCACATTGGCCAGCAGGCTGAGCGAACCGATGGAGGTAATCAATTTATTATCGTGGATGAAATAGTCTAAAAATTCAAGGAATTTGTAAGAAGGGAATTTGATGAAATATACTACCGTCAAGCCCAATAGGGGGCCTAAAAGGCCCAGGATCAATCCGAGTTTAAGATTGTCTTTAGTCAGAATCATTTCCAGTTTTTTTCGAGTTTGGCTTTTAAAACGTAATTCGTCAGGTCAAATTGTACAGGTACGACACTTACATAATTATTGGCCAATGCCCACACATCGGTGTCTTTTGCTTTATCAAAATTTACAAACTCGCCGGTAAGCCAGTAATAATGCCGGCCATGTGGATCATTTCTTTCAATAAAGTCTTCTTCGTATTTCGCATAAGCCTGCTTACAAATCTTGAACCCACGAATAAGTTCCGGGGCCACAGAAGGTATGTTTACATTCAGTACAGTATGTTTATCCAACTGGGTAGACAACATTTTTTCCACTATGATTTTTACATATTTTTTGGCGCCGGTAAAATCTGCATCAATACGATAATCCAGCAGGGAAAAACCTGCCGAGGGTATGTTTTCAATGGCAGCTTCTACTGCAGCAGACATAGTACCGGAATAAATAACATTAATGCTATGATTAGCACCATGATTGATGCCACTTAAGCAAAGATCAGGTTTATGTTGCAGTACTTTGTCCACCGCTAATTTAACACAATCGACAGGTGTACCGGTACATGACCAGGTTTCTACATTTTCCATCGAGTGGATCTTGTGCAACCGTAGTGGTTGGCCAATGGTGATGGCATGTCCCATTCCTGACTGAGGTTTATCAGGTGCTACTACAATAATTTTTCCCAGGTCTTTTACAGCTTCCACCAGGTTCATGATGCCGGGGGCTGTTACACCATCGTCATTGGTGATAAGAATAACCGGCTTTTCTTTTTTTACTGAAGCTTTCGGAGTTTTTGCCGGGGTGGCGGCTTTTTTCTTAGGAGTTGGGTTTGATTTCTTTGCCATACAGTGCAAAACTCCCGGTTTTTTCCGGGTTATCCAAAATACCCGTATTATCTGTTTTGAAATTCTAAATAAATTAGTATTTTGCAGCTAATTAAATTAGTGGTTATGGCAATTTCCAATCAAAATCTGAAATACCTCCGCAAACTCCGCGGCTGGACGCAGGAAGAATTTGCGCAAAAACTAAGAATTAAAAGATCGCTCCTCGGAGCCTATGAAGAGGAAAGGGCTGAACCAAGGATTGATGTGCTGGAAGTGGTTTGTGATATGTTTAAGCTTACACTGGATGATATATTGCGGAAAGATCTGAGCGACAATAAAAGTAATTACCTCGCCAGGCGCAGGGCTATGAAGCTGGTGGGAGGCAGGGCCGATATACCATTTGTACCGGTTAAAGCAGCGGCCGGTTATTTGGCCGGATATGCGGACCCGGAGTTCGTCGATGAGCTAAACACCTTTACCCTTCCTATGTTAACGGGTGGAAATTACAGAGCCTTTGAAATCATTGGGGACTCAATGCTGCCTACCCCCAGCGGTTCAGTAATTGTAGGCGAGAAGGTGGACAGCCTTGAAGAGGTTAAGAACAATACACCCTGCATAGTAGTATCCCGTAATGAGGGTATCGTTTATAAAAGGGTGCAGAAGAATACCAAACAAAAAAATAAGCTGACTTTGATTAGTGATAATCCTACTTATCACCCTTATACAGTAAACGCCGATGAAGTGTTAGAAATGTGGCAGGCTCAGGTGGTAATTTCCCGAACCAGCAGTCAAAACAGGTGGGATATGGCCCAGCTAGCCACCGTAGTTTCTGATTTGCAGCAGCAGGTTTCTACGCTAAAAAAGAAAATGAACTAAACCCACAAAGGATTTATTTTATAAATTATGCGTTTTTGTGCAGCTTGTTTCTTTCCTTTCCGTTGGAAGGCTATATTTGTGAGCTGTAAACTGCTGCATGAGGCTTAAAGCTATTATCTGTTTACCCTTTTTACTGGTTTGTGTAAACCTTCATTCCCAGGTTAAGACATTACAAGCCATAAAAATAAGCCAGGCGCCAAAAATTGATGGTAACCTGGATGACGCCGCATGGGCGAACGTAATTCCTGCAACAAATTTTATCCAGAATTTTCCGACTTACGGTAAGGAAGCCTCCACCAAAACTGAAGTGAAACTGGCATATGATAATGATGCCATTTATGTCGGGGCTTATTTATACGATGATCCCAAATTAATTAGAACGCAGTTGACCGCACGGGATGGGGAGCAACGGCAGGATGTAGATTATTTTTCTGTTTTTTTTGATACCTACAAAGATTTACAGAATGGCTTTCAGTTTACGGTAACTACTGCCAATGTACAATCTGATGCCCGCCTTACACCCAACCAGGAAACTGATTTTGATGAATATGGTGATAAAACATGGGAGGCAGTTTGGGAAAGTAAAGTGAGTATCAAAGAGGATGGTTGGGTTGTGGAGATGAGAATACCTTATATCTCACTTCGTTTTGCCAAGAAAGATTTGCAGGACTGGGGCCTTCAGTTTCTAAGGTTTACAAGAAGAACAAACGAGAGGGATTTCTGGAATCCAATAAATCCTCAAATCAATGGATTTGTAAACCAGTTTGGTGTTTATGCCGGTTTAAAAGACATTAAACCACCGCTTCGCCTTAGTTTCTCCCCCTATATATCTGGCGGCTACCGCCGCTCGCCTGAAGCCGGGGAGTTTACTGATACCTGGCTCCGAAATGGAGGAATGGATGTAAAATATGGTTTGAATGAGAGCTTTACGTTGGATGCTACATTAATTCCTGATTTTGGCCAGGTAATTTCTGATAATGTCATCAACAATCTGTCTCCGTTTGAAGTAAGGTTCCAGGAGAACAGACCATTTTTTACAGAAGGCACAGAGTTATTCAATAAGGCTGGTCTTTTTTATTCAAGGCGGGTTGGGAAAGTGCCTACCGGTTATAACTCTGTAAGAAATTTTGTGCATAACAACAGCAATGACTGGGAAATAATTAAAAATCCTTCTGTAACACAGTTATATAACGGTGCAAAATTCTCCGGGAGAAATAAGCAAAAGCTGGGTATCGGCATCTTTAATGCTTTGACGGCGCCAATGGATGCAAAGATCAGGAATAAGATTACCGGCAAAGATTCAGTAATCCGCACTGAGCCGTTGGCTAACTACAACATTATCGTTATTGACCAGGCGTTGAAAGGCCGGTCATTTGTTTCCTTGACCAACACAAATGTTTTGAGAAGCGGTGGCGACAGGGATGCTAATGTTACAGCAGTTGATTTTGCGTTATACGATAAAAAGAATATTTACGCCTTAAATGGTACGGCCCGTTATAGTAAAATATGGGGAAGTAATCCATACGATGGTTATAATACAACGCTACGATTTGCAAAGGTTAGTGGTAATTGGCAGTATAATGTAACAGGAAATATTGAATCTGCTAATTATGATCCAAGAGATCTGGGTTTCCTGGCAGCGGCTAATGAAATAACCTACAGGGGAGGCCTTTCTTATCGCATGTTTACTCCTACCAAGAATTTTCTGACTTACAGCTATAGTCTGAGTTCAAGGCTGACATACTTATATAAGCCCTATGCTTACTCCTATTTTGATGTGGCTGCAACGGGTTTTTGGGTTTTCAAAAATTTCTGGGATGTTACACTAAAGGCCGTGTGGAATCCCATGCCGGTTGATGATTATTTTGTATTGCAAACTCCCTGGAAATTTATTCATTACCCCGAAAATTATATTTTCAGCCTGGATGGAAGTTCAGACAGCAGAAAAAAATTATTCTTCCGGTATGGCGGTGTATATGCCAAAAGCCCGGAATTTGATAATACCTATACATCGCTGAGTATTGGTTTCCGTTACCGTTTCAATGACAGGTTTACCCTGGATTTGCAGACTGTATCAACTTACGAAGAGAATCAGTTGGGTTATGCTTTTCTTAGGGAAAGTTGGGGTGACCCCATTGCGGGATTCAGAGATAACAGGGATTTTACCTCAGTGCTTTCAGGGATATACAATTTTACCCCACGTATCAATCTTACATTGCGTACAAGGCATTACTGGAACAAAGTAAACTACAAGAGCTTTCACAATGTAGATGATGATGGGTTGTTGACCAGCCGGCCATTTATTAATGGAAATGATGATAATGTGAACTTCTTCAATTTAGATGCATTTCTTACCTGGGACTTTAGATTAGGCAGCCGCCTGATTCTGGGCTATAAAAACTGGCTGGGCGAGGATGAATATGTGACTCCAACCGGTAAGAATACCTATTTGCAAAATCTCGGGGATGTTTTTGATCTCAGACACGGAAACGAATTCACACTTCGATTTATTTATTTCCTGGATTACAATCAGCTTCGCAGGAAACGTTAACCAATCTTCAGTAGCTCTGCCCCGGTAATTGCATATACAACATCGCCTTTTTTCGGTTCAACCAGAAAAGTGCCCGTAAAGCGGCTAAAAGCCGGCAGGATACAATGATCTTTACCAAAAAAATAGCAGGGAAATTTCAGGCTTTGTTTTCCTTGTCCTTTGAGTTTGAAACCGGGATGCAGATGGCCAGAGAAAGTATATTTCGCATTCTCAACTTCCGGTCTCTTGTAACGTTTATCCTCATGTTTGAAAAGGTATCCGTTGATCAATAATTCCCATTCATGCAAAATAACATTTGCCTCTTTGTACCAGGCATCTTCCAAAATGTCATGATTACCTTTGACAAGATCAATCTGTAGCGCAGAGAAATCTTTTCTCCATTTCAGGAAAAGTTCCAGTTCTTTATTGGCAGTACTGTGTGTGAAATCGCCTACTACAATCAGTCTTTCTGCCTTAAAAAGGTACAGCATGGCCATTAATCGTTGCAGGTCTGCTTTGTATATGGATTGGGGAACAGCAATTCCCGCTTTTCGGAAGTGGCCTGTCTTCCCTAAATGAAGATCTGCCACAATGAGTGTATTCTCTTCCTCCCAAAAAATGCAACGTTCAGGAGTTATCCAAAATATCTGGTCATTGATGATATGGGGAACAGGGTTTTGCATGAATGCCGGCAAATATAAAACAAGATGAACTGGTTTAATCAGCAGGCGGGTTACTTACTGCTTTCCAGTTGCTGCTGCATTCTTTTTACACGGTCTTCCAGTTTTTCTGAACTAAGGTCTTCCCGCATACTATCAACTTTAATCGGGAAACAAAAAGGTGTCAGTTGTTCCGGAAATTTTATGATGATGTCAGAGTGCTGAATTCTTTCCAGCATATCTCTTAGCCGGGTTTCTTCCATCTGCTGATCCAGCACTTCCTGGTAGGATTGTCTTAATAACAGATTTTGCGGGTCATACTCGTTAAATACACTGAAAAGGAGGGATGCAGAAGATTGCAGGTGACGGGCCTTTTTTTTCTCTCCGGGCATTCCCTGAAAAATTAATCCGCCTATAACAGCAATATCCCTGAATTTCCGCTTAGCCATCTCAGTACTGTTTACACTTCGTTGAATATCATTCAGCAGATCATCAGGTGAAAAGAGTTCGTAAACATTAGTGTCATCAACAGGGATGGGTTGATCACTTAATAATTCAAATCCGTAGTCGTTCATAGCAAAAGAAAAAGTTATGGGCCTGATCCGGCTGATGCGCCAGGCAAGAATAGCTGCCATGGCTTCATGCACCAACCTTCCTTCAAAAGGATAAACAAAAAGATGAAACCCGTCTTTTGTTTCAATATGCTCAATCAGTAACTCGTTTTCCCTTGGAACATGGGAGAGTTGTTTTTGCAGGTTGAAAAGTGGCCCTAATGCATTCAACTCACCGGCTTTTGATAGCTTGTTTTGCATAGCAGTTATATCGAGCATCTGCCTGAGTTTTTTTCCCAGGTTTGCACTTAGGGGCATTCTGCCACCAGTCCAGCTTGGCACAATAGATTTTTTAGCATTGCTCTTTCGTACCAGGGCGGTCATATCCTTTATCATGACGAATTCAAGGTTTCGCCCGGCGAGGGTAAACACATCTCCCGGATCCAGCCTGGAAATAAAGTACTCCTCGATCACCCCTACATAACCTCCTGTCATAAATTTTACTTTCAGCATAGCATCGCTTACTATGGTGCCAATGTGCATCCGGTGTCGCATGGCCACTTTGCGGCTATTGATTTTGTATAGACCATCCGTTAATTCTACTTTTTTGAAATCATCATACTGTTGCATAGCATTACCACCTTCGGTAATGAAATTCAGCATATGCAGCCATTCATCTTTTGAAAGATCTTTATAACAAAAAGTTGACATAATCTCCTGATAGGTTTCTTCTGATTTGAATCCGTCAGAGATGGCAATTGTATTAAGGTATTGAAGCAGTACATCGTAACACAACATCATGGGTGGCCTGCTTTCAATCATGTTTTCGCTTATAGCTGACTTAAGTGCAGCCGCTTCCATCAACTCAAGGGAGTGAGTGGGCAGAAAATAAATCTTACTAACGGCATCCGGGCTATGGCCACTGCGTCCGGCTCTTTGCAAAAACCGGGCGACTCCTTTGGGTGAACCTACCTGGATCACCGTTTCCACAGGCCGGAAATCAACGCCAAGGTCAAGACTTGCCGTGCAAACAACTGCTTTTAGATTCCCAGAATGCAGATTTTCTTCGATCCAGGTTCTTAGTTCCCTGTCAATAGAACTGTGATGCAGTGCAATAGAACCTGCCAGGTCCGGACAAACATCCAGTAAGGTCTGATACCAGGTCTCACTCATGCCCCGGGTGTTGATGAAAATGAGAGTTGTTTTGCTTTGTTGAATGATGGGGATTAGTTTTTTAGCCAATTTTATTCCAAGGTGGCCTGCCCAGGGATATTTTTCAATCTCGTCCGGGAAAATTGATTCAACTTCTATTTGTTTTTGAAGGTTTGCTTTTATTGTAACCCCTTTTATACCTATT
>JBGARY010000069.1:0-5353 GCA_044229985.1 Chitinophagaceae bacterium | reverse complement strand
TGCTGGGCAATGCCGGTAATAGTTCCCACCAGTGTTTTGCCGGCGCTGTTCCATTGCCAGGTATCATCCTTTGTATGGCCGTTAAAATATTCTTCCATCACAATTCGTCCGTTCACCAATATCATGAAGGATTTGGTGTTTTTCTGCTGCAGGTAATCTTTCAATGGCTGCACGGCGGCCGTATTCCAGCCGAGTGAAGAAATGGATTTGGTTTCCCAGGTGCTGCTACCGGCGGGAGGGTAGTACATCGTTTCTTCTGCTGGTGCCGGTTGTTGGTCTTTTTGACAGGAAAAAAGAGTAAGCAGTACGGCGAGGTAAAAAATATATTTCATAGTTGGAAGATTAGCGGCGGGTTGGATGGGTTATTGGGTTAAAGGTTTAATGGTTTTTTGATCCTCTTTATATGTTTGAATCAATCTAAGTATTGCTTTAACGCATCCGGGTATGTTTTATCCTGTGTATAATGATGTGTTCTTTCGAAACGGAGTAAATAAGCATGTAATGGCGGGTGACCAGTGTTTTTCTAAACTGCGAGTATTTATGACTTTTGAAACCAAGGTTAGGCTGTTTTTTCAAAAGGGTTGTCTTTAATGCTAATGCTTTTTGAAACTGGTTAAGTACTTTTTCTGGCCATTCAGCTTTGAGGTACTCAGCTATTTCCCAGAAATCATTTTGGGCAACGGATGTCCAGACTATTTCTTTTTCCATTGCTCAAAACGTTGCATTAATTCTTCATGACTGATAAAGTTGCCTTTATTGTATTCGGCTTCTGACTCTTTAACAAGTTGCTGGTCGGCTGCGGATAATTCATCCCACCAGTCTTTATTGGATTGCAGCAATTCCCTTACATCTTCCAATATCTGTTCATTGTTACACTGGTCTACCAGTTGATGAAGCTCTTGTTTTATGGTCTCGTTCATATCAATTCGTTTGATCATAAAATTAGCAAAATAATTTATCCTGATTAAACCTGAATTGGTATTGAGAAGTTCAACTGATGCCGATAGTTATAAGAATAGTTAAAGGTTTTATTGCTCATTAAAACTATTAATGAACGATAGGGGAGTATAACCAATCACTCAGCGGCATCCTCCCAAACCATCACTACTTTTCCTCTTGTCCGCATGGCTTCAATATAACCGATTGCCTCGGGGATTTGTTTATAAGAGTATGTTTTTTCTATATGAGCTTTGACCTTTCCGCTTTGTACAAGCAGCGCCAGTGTCTCGAGATCCCTGGCATTGGCTACAGCCGTAAACTGAGTTAACGGAAACTTACTGACTGCTTTATTAAGCAACAATACCATCATGTGACCCATGCTGGTAAAACCTACGGAAACGCCCCGCTGTCCCATGCGTTTAAAGTCTTTATGATAAAGATTGCCGTTTATGTCTGCAACAAGGTCATACCTGCCATTGTGCTGATGAATATTTTCTTTGTCGTAAGCAATCACCTCATCAGCGCCTAATGATTTTACAAACTCCATGTTTTTGGAAGAACAAATTGCTGTTACTTTAGCGCCGTATGCTTTAGCTACCTGTACTGCAAAATGACCAACACCGCCTGAAGAACCATTGATCAGTACCGTTTCACCTTCCCGGATCTTGCCGTGTGTAACAATTGCCTGTAATGCTGTAAGCCCGGCAACAGGTACAGCGGCCATTTCCGAAAAATTGGCTGTAACCGGCATTGTGGCGCAGACCGCAGCCGGAACAGAAATGTATTCTGCAAAAGCGCCGCCTTTTAAACTTTCACCAAATACCCGGTCACCGGTTTTGAAATGGGTTACATTTTTTCCAACTGCTTCCACAATACCTGCAAAATCGGCCCCGGGAATTTTGTCTTTCGGTTTGAATAATCCGAAACTAAACCTGGCAAAAAAGGGTTTGCCCCGGATGATATGCCAGTCTGCAGGATTGGCCGAGTTGGCCATCACTTTCACCAGTATATGATCATCTTTTAGTTCCGGCTTTTCCACTTCTTCCAGTTTCAGTACTTCCGGGCCGCCGTATATTGTTTTTGTATATGCTTTCATATGCTTTAAAATGTATGCTAATCAAGAACGGTTTAATTGTAACCATTCCCTTTTCAGCATCGCAAACTGGTATTCGCTTCCCCATTTGCCTTTGAAAAAAATGTTTTCTATGAAATGCCCTTCCTGCCGGAAACCAACGCTTTTAAGCAATTGAATGGAGGCGGTGTTTTCTGCATCTACCGTTTCTGTCACCCGGTGAAAACCTGGGCGGCTGAACAAGAAATCAAGGATGGCAAGAAGGGCTTCTTTTGC
Organism: Chitinophagaceae bacterium; assembly: GCA_044229985.1. Lineage (GTDB taxonomy): Bacteria > Bacteroidota > Bacteroidia > Chitinophagales > Chitinophagaceae > JJ008. Next base: position 3,066 of record JBGARY010000069.1, on the reverse strand, counting down.
ATAGCCTTTCTTTTGTTCGTTGGGTGAAATGGTAATGCCGATCTCTGCAAGCCTTGTATCATTACCATCCAGTTTGATCGCACAGTCGCCTATTAACTGCCCGCTAGCTTTGTTTTCAATACCATACTGTACCCATTCACCCGGCTTTCCAAATTCTTTACCGGCCTGTTCTTTAATGAAATCTTCTGCCTGTTTCTCTGTAAAAACATCAAAGCCCTGGTATTTGGTTACTTCGGGATTGGAGCGGTAAGCATGAAAATTGCGCAGGTCTGATAAGTTCAGGTTCCTGATCAGCAAACGGCCGGTATGTAATATCAATTTTTCCATTTTTGGTTTTAAAACATTTCATCAATCAGTTCTTTATTCAGCATCATGCCTGTAGTAGTTCCCATTGCTACTGCATTGGCCACTGTTCGCATCCGGGTAGTATTGTCGCCGCAGGCGAAGATACCCGGAACGGTTGTTCTTTGTGCCGGATCTGTTTTTATATAACCTTCTGGTGTCAACTCACAGCCGAGCATTTGCGGTACCGATGAATGCTGTACAAAGGGAAGCCTGGCATAAATGGCTTTTGCGGTTGCATTGGATCCATCTTTAAACAGGATTCTCTCTGCATACCCGTTGCTGTGTTCCAGCTTTTCAATCTTGTTTTCATTGATATGGATATTATGCTGCTGAAGTTTTTGTTCCTGCTGTTCAGTCAGGGTTGATTTACTGTTGGTATAAATCGTCAGGTCATCTGTCCAGTTGGAAATAAGTGTTGCCAGTTCCACTGCATCATTGCCATTGGCCAGTATGCCTGTCTTTTGATGACGTACTTCATAACCATGACAGTAAGGACAATGCAGTACACTGATGCCCCAGCATTCGGCAAAGCCGGGTATATCGGGCATGCCATCTTTGATGCCGGTGGCGAATACTAATTTTTTAGCAGCGAAAGTTTCACCTGATTCTGTCTCCACGACAAAGCCGGACTCAGTTTTTCTACCAGAGGTAACGAATGCACTAAGGAAATCAACCGTTTTATACTGCTGTACCTGCTGGCGGGCAATACCGGCAATTTCCTTTGGCGTCTTACCATCATTGGTCAGGAAGTTGTGTGAATGCGGGGTTTGCTGATTGCAGGGATTACCGCTGTCAATCACCAGCACTTTGCGTAATGCCCTGCCCAATGCCATGGCAGTTGCCAGTCCTGCATAGCTGCCGCCCACTATTATTGTATCGTATTGTTTTTCCTGTTTCATATTGTTAAGTAGTGAATTGAACGGCAGCCGGAAATTCATTCCGACAAACAAGATACCTGTTTATTTAGTTACGGTTTGCCTGGAAAGACGGCGGATCAAAAAATCAAGAAACGGTACACCAATGAACATCATCCAGGGAACTAAGGAAATAGTTAGGATAAATGTTCTTTGGTATAAAGGCAGGCCCGATAACTGCTGGCCGAAGAGAAAAAGAAACAAGGTGATAGATGGATAAATGACCATCCAGATCTTGAGCGACATTAATAATCTCATTTTTGTTTTCATGCTGTTTAGTTTTTTTGATGAATTAATTTGTTACTACAAAAGTAGATGGGATAAAAGGAGCGGTGACAGGACGATTACGCAGTTGAACAGGACTTATTTAAAATTCTTGCGGAAAGCCTCCGGTGAATGCCCTGTTTGTTTTTTAAAGAAACGGATAAAGTAGGAGACATCTTCATAACCCAGCTGATCGGCTATATCTTTTACCTGGCCGGAAGTAGCGAGCAAATATCTTTTTGCTTCGAGTATGATCTGTTCGTTGATGAGTGCTGATACTGTTTTACCCACAGCTGCTTTGGCAATGGCATTAAGCTGGTAGGGCGAAAGGTTTAGCAGGCCGGCATATTGTGCCACATTTTTCATGTGGCTGATATTTATTTCCAGCAATCGAACCAGTTCTTCAAAACGTTCCTGGGTATAAGTGCTTTGCGGGGTGGTTATTTCTTTCGGGTTCCTGCTTTGCCGGATGTATTCAATAAAGAAAAGGTCAAGACTGGCTTTAATGGCTGCTTCATAACCTTCCTGCTTTGCTGAAAATTCATGAAATATATTTTCAAGCCGGGATAGCAGTTTGCCAAACCTTGCGGCTTGTACCGCACAATAGTTTTTGCCAGATGCTTTTCTCCATCGCTGTTCGGTGATGGTATTCTTCGGCTGATAAAAGGCAAGGTCAAACTCCAGCAGGAAACCCGTAGCGCCGGCTTTTAACTCCAGCCGGTGTACCTGCCCGGGTCGCAACATGAAAATTGTATTGTCCTTTACCTGGTAGTTAACAAAATCTATTTCATGACTGCCCCTGCCTTTTTGTATGGCCAGTACAAAGTAGAAGTTGTGTTTATGCAGTTCATGTACCAGGTTCTTCCCGTTCATCAGTTCTTCCAGCTTGCGGATGCTGAACCGGCCGGTTATATTCTGTTCGTTTGGGGTTGAAGTAATATGCCTGACGGGGATGGGCTTCATGGGGGAATTAAGATACGGAGAATGGTGGTATCGGAGCAGAAAAGTTATAGTGACATCAATCTCTGCTTCCACTGAGAAATGACGGAGAACTTTCAGCTGCTATTTGTTTTTGTAAAATACAGCCAGTTTCAAGTGATTAAACAACGATTTTTATTTTTTGAATACGGTGATTATACCGAGTCCCTTCCAGGAGAATCGGTTAGGAAGTGATTTCCTTCTTTTAAATGATTTTTTACAACAGAAGCAACAGAATTTGCATTAATGTCTTTTGTTTTACAGTATTTACTTCTTAACCATTCATCAAGTTTCTTATTTCCCTTGCTGGCATTGCAAGAGCTACAGCATAATGCAATATTTTCTGTTCCGTTTATCCTTATGTCATTGATAATATGTTCCCATGTTTTTTTGTTTTTTCTGTTTTTATCTGATTCAAGAAAAGGGATACCGCAATACACACAATTAAGGTCTCTTCTAAGTACTATTTCTTCAATTTCTTTTGGTATACCCCATCTGTTTGGCATATTCATCAAATTTCAAAGTCTAATCATCCTGACTAGAAATATTATTAAAAGGGACAACA
>JBGARY010000068.1:0-5429 GCA_044229985.1 Chitinophagaceae bacterium | reverse complement strand
CAACCCTTATATTTTTTGCATTTTTACCAAGAATAACAAAGATATCAGCTGGAGATATGAGAATGAGGCATGGGCAACGGCGAGAAAGATTTCAAAAATGCTGTGGGAATATTTTGGACAGAAATAGTTATTTGAATAATTCGAAAACCACCCAACTCATTACATAAGCCAGCCCCGTCATATAAATCAACTGTATCACCGGCCATTTCCAACTTTTTGTTTCTCTTTTTACCACGGCCAATGTACTCATACATTGCATGGCGAACACATAAAATATCATGAGTGATAAACCAGTAGCAAGAGTAAAAACCGGAGTGCCATCATGTCTTACTGCTGCTTTCATTTTTTCTTTTAGCAACAAACTATTATCATCATCACCTACACTATACAATGTAGCCATTGTTCCCACAAAAACCTCCCTTGCTGCAAAGGAGGTGACCAGCGCAATACCGATCTTCCAGTCATAACCAAGCGGCGTGATAACTGGTTCCAGCGATTTGCCAATAATACCGGCATAGGATTTCTCCAGTTTAACAGTGTGGTATTCTTTTTCCAATTGTGCCAGATCTGCACCCGGTTCTATTTTTAGTTGTTCATATTGCTGCGACAGATTTTGCATTGTATTACCCGGGCCAAAAGAACTCAGTGCCCACAGCACAAGACTGATGATCATGATGATCTTACCTGCATCCATCACAAATATGCGGGCCTTGCTGATCATTGTGGGAAATACATTCTTCCATCTTGGCGAACGATAAGTGGGTAATTCAAGAATGAAGAAACTCTTCTCTTTAATATGAATAAACCATTTCGCTATATAGGAAACGATCAGGGCCATTACTAATCCAAGCAAATACAATCCCATCATCACCAATCCCTGCACACTCAAAAAACCAAGTAAGTATGTTTGAGGAATTACCAGTGCAATTAAAATGGTATAAACAGGCAGACGGGCTGAGCAGCTCATGAGCGGTGTGATCAGGATGGTTAGCAAACGTTCTTTCCGGTTTTCAATATTCCGGGCACTCATGATGGCAGGAACAGCACAGGCAAAACCGCTGATCATAGGCATCACACTTTTACCGTTCAGGCCCACACTTCGCATCAACCTGTCTGACAAAAAACTGATACGGGCCATATAACCACTGTCTTCCAGCAGAGTGATCAATCCAAACAGAATCATAATCTGCGGTACAAAAACCAATATACCGCTAAGCCCGGCAACCACACCGTTTATTAATAAGTCGGTCCAGCGGTTGTCAGGTAGTGATGATGATAAGTATTCACTGATTTTTGCAAAACCCAGCTCTATCCAATCCATCGGATGTTGCGCCAGCCAGAACACACTTTGAAACAATAGAAAAAGAACCGCCAGCAGGATGAGATAGCCCCAGCGTCGATGGAGTAATACATTATCTAGTTTTTCAGTGAACAACGACTTTTGCAAAGGATCAGGTTCCGATACCGCCTGTTGCATGACATGCCGGATACGACTGTATCGCTGTAATATTTCTTCTGCCTGTGTTTTTGTAGGATTGAAATTGTTTTTTACCTCAATATTCTCAATAGTTTCCTGGATGGCAGGAGTCAGATCAAATGACTCATGATTGATGAGATAATGGATAGCCTTGTAGTCGCTGATCTGCGGAAAATGTTGCTTTACTTCATCAACAGGAGTCTCTGCCAGCGATTTATTATCAATAAAATCCCTCACTGGTGTTTTATATGCTTGCTGAACTGTAAGAGAGATTGCTTTTTTTAATTCAGCTATTCCCTTGTTTTTTCTTGGGTTCACAGCCACTACCGGCACACCCAGTTCTCTTTCCAGTGCAGCAAGATCAATTTTGATTCCCTTTTGTCTGGCCAGGTCCATCATGGTCAGTACTATCACCACCGGGATCTTCAAATCAATGATCTGTGTGCAAAAAAGAAGGTTTCTCTTCAGGTTACTGGCATCGGCTACTGCCACCACCACATCTGCCCTTATATCTTTATCTTCCCCCACCAGCACTTTATAGCTAACCCATTCGTCCAGTCTTTTCGGATAAAGGCTGTAGCTGCCGGGCAGATCAATTATTTCGGCAGGAACCCCCGCAAAAACAGCGACCCCCGTTTTTTTGTCAACCGTTACCCCGGGGAAATTCCCTACCTGCTGGTTCAGCCCGGTAAGACAATTAAATAGCGAACTTTTTCCGCTATTAGGGTTACCAACAAGGGCAATATGTAGCTTTTTTTCCTGCACTTTTTCGGGCATGCCTTCGGCAAGCCAGCAAAAGTAGAACGGTAAGCTCAAATGACCTTACGAAATACGATTTTTGAAAATATCAATGCGGAAAAAGAATAACCGAATTATGACGGTAAATCAAAAGAAAAAGAAAGCAGCTCAATACCTTTGCAGCTCACAAACCTGTTGTATATGATGTCCCTCTTTTCCAGAATTGCAGTAATAACAGCACTGTTGATTTTCTCAGCCTGTTCGTCTTCCAAAAAAGTAAGCAAGACAGATATTGAAACACTAGCCAGCCTGAAATCACATATTCAATACCTGGCAGATGATAAACTGGAAGGACGTCGTACCGGGACGAATGGGGAAAAACTGGCCATGGAGTATATCAGCAGCCAGTTCAGGTCGGCCGGTCTTTTGCCCAAAGGCAGCAAAGAATTTTATCAGCCATTTGAAGTAAATGAGGGTAAGAAAATTGATGACTCAACTACTCTTAGTATCAATAATAACATGCTTGTACAAGGAAAGGATTTTTTCCCCTTCCCTTTCAGTCCAAATCAAAAGATGGAAGCCCTGCCATCTATTGCTGTACAGGAAGCAGATATGCCCTGGTTTTTTGACCTGAAAGATCAATTAGAAGAAAACAAAACGAATCCTCATTTTGACCTGTCCAATTATATCTATACCAACTGCAAAAAAGCAAAGGACAGGGGGGCCTCCGCAGTGATATTATATAATACATCATCAATTGATGATAAACTGGTATTTAACGGAAAAGACAAATCAGAAATGCTTTCTATTCCGGTCCTGTATATAAAAAAAGAAGCGGCCGCTAAATATTTTAAAGATCCTTCAGCTACGCTTACCATAAAATTTACAACTGCTCTTAGCGAAAAGAAGAGAACCGGATATAATGTGCTCGGTTATATTGATAACGGAGCAGCAACAACAGTAATATTAGGAGCCCACTTCGATCATCTCGGGTATGGGGAGGATGGAAACTCCCGGCATACAACTCATGAACCGTCTATACACAACGGAGCAGATGATAATGCCAGCGGAACAGCAGCCCTGATAGAACTGGCAAAAAAAATGAAACAATCAAAAGCTAAGAATAATAATTATCTCTTCATTGCTTTTTCGGGAGAAGAGCTGGGCTTGTACGGGTCAAAATATTTTACGGAAAATCCTACTATTGATTTGAAGTCGGCGAACTACATGATCAATATGGATATGGTGGGCAGACTGAGCGACAGTACTAAATCCTTAACTATCGGCGGTTTTGGCACTTCCCCAACCTGGTCTTCCGTGATCTCTATGGTACCGGGTAGCAGCATTGCTGTAAAAACTGACTCCAGCGGCACCGGCCCCAGCGACCATACTTCTTTTTACCGGAAAGATATCCCAGTGCTTTTCTATTTTACCGGCCTGCATACAGATTATCATAAACCTTCAGATGATGCAGATAAAATAAATTATAATGGTATTGCATCCATATTACAGCATATTACCGGGTTAGTTGAATCGCTGAACAACAACAACAAGCTTGCTTTTTTAAAAACAAGGGAAACCCAAACCACCACTTCTGCCCGCTTCAGTGTAACGATGGGGGTAATGCCTGATTATACTTACTCCGGTACCGGCCTGAGAGCTGATGGGGTAAGTGAAGGTAAGCCGGCACAAAAAGCCGGACTAAAAGCAGGAGATATCATTTTGCAGATAGGAAACTACAAGATCACTTCTATGGAAAGCTATATGCAAACACTCGGCAAGTTTAAAAAAGGAGATAAAACAAAAGTGATCTACAAAAGAGGTAATGATATGCAGGAAACAACTGTTGAGTTCTAAATTGTAACTTACAGTACAATAATAACATGGCCGAACGAAACAAACTGGTACTTGATAATAAAGAACTGACCGAATGTTTCTTTGAAGATACCCGGCTGCTGGGCATCATGGCGCCTATTAAAGATTATCAATTTTGCTGGCACCTGAATAATAGTATTGGCCTTGACTTTCGTATTAATGAAATAGAGATCAAGCTGATCAAAAAGAAAAGAGATTACTTTTTCTCTGTTTATGAATACAAAGTACCAACAGGTACGCTGGAGCATTATATTTATAACAACCAGTTTGATGGAGAATATTTATTGCCCGAATTCAAACATCTTGATTTTTTATGGCTGATGAAGGGGGATGAAGTAAACGAAGAAACAATGCAGCAAACGATTCAAACCATTCGCAGCATCAACAGTGTTCAGTTAGTCGCTGAACTGTCCATTGACCAGGTAAAGAATAAGGAAAATCTTGTATTTTAACTGATACGCCACCATTGCCGGCCATTTCTAATACAACATTTATGTGGGAGGAAAAAAACAATACACTGTACAAAAAATTCCAGTTCAATAATTTCAGCGAAGCTTTTGCTTTTATGACAAGGGTAGCTATGGAAGCTGAGAAAATGGATCATCATCCGTTATGGACGAACGTATGGAATACAGTAGAGATATGGCTGAGCACACATGACGCCGGCAATATTGTAACAGATAAGGACAGGAAGCTGGCAGCAAAAATTGATACATTACTTTAACCGGGTATAATGAAAAACATTTCCCTGTTGCTTTTAATAATGTTGCTGCAGCTTGCCTGCAATAATACAACCGGTAATGTGGATGGTGGCCCCTGTACCTATAAAGAAGATACTCATCCCGCAAGGCTTATTAAACTGGAAACCTATGACAGCCTTGTTTATGATGCATTGTTTGAAATTGAAGCCGGACTTCAATCGACAGATAAAAAAGATACAGTAAGCTTTAACAGGCTTAACAACCGCTACATCGAAAAAGCACAAATAGAAAAAGACAGCATCGCCGAAGGAAAAATATATAAATACATAATTCAGACAATCACATCAGGCAGTTGTGATCCTGATATCAGGATCATACTGCTCGAAAAATATTAAAATACCTGTTGCCTCTTGCTACTACGATATTAATGATTCGTCCTGCAGCCTTTGGGTTTAATGAAGAAACGGCTACCAATAACTATTTTCAAACCAATCCGGGTATCAGCAAGGAAGCGTTGCAGCACAAGGCGCTGACAGAATTTGATAATATGGTGCAGCTGCTCAGGAACGAAGAGATTGATGTACTGGTAATGGAAGACACAAAAGAACCACCCAAGCCCGATGCTATTTTTCCCAATA
>JBGARY010000067.1:0-5660 GCA_044229985.1 Chitinophagaceae bacterium | reverse complement strand
TTGAACAACGGCCGCTCGAACGAATGGCTATCCTTGTCGGCGGTTTGCTTTTCTTCTGGATACTGGAGGGGGCTATTCCTCTTTTCAGGCCTCATTACCGCAAAAACAAAATCCGCCATGCCGGTGTGAATTTCGTATTGACCGTACTGCATTTAATCCTGCATACCGGTCTTGCTTTTTTCATTGTGAAATTATCTGACTGGTGCCTGCACAATCAATTCGGTTTAGTGTACTGGTTCAATGCCGGTGTGCTGGCAACGGTGCTTATTGCTGTATTTGCGCTTGACTTCAGCAGCTGGCTGGTACACCTTGTCATGCACAAGAATAAATTTCTCTGGCGGTTTCATGTTATTCATCACAGCGACACCAACGTAGATGTTACAACCGGTCTTCGTCATCATCCCGGTGACAGCCTGCTAAGAGGTATTTTTTTTATGCTGCTGATCTTTGTTTCGGGTGCACCGATGTACGGCGTAATGATCTACCAGACGCTGGTGGTGCTGGCTACCGCTTTCACTCATGCTAACATCAACCTGCCGGAAAAAGCGGATAAGGCGCTGAGCTATTTTCTTATCTCTCCCAATATGCACAAAGTGCACCATCACTGGAAGCAGCCATACACCGATACCAACTACGGTGCCGTGTTCTCCATCTGGGACCGCCTCTTGGGTACGTTCAGCCGGCTGAACATTAAAGAAGTTCGTTACGGCATTGACCATGATTTTCCGGAAGAAAGAGATGAGGATGTGTTGCTGCTACTGAAGAAACCATTTACCAAATCATAAAAACCTTAATTGTTTTCTATGAAACTGCTTATTACTGCTTTGGCTGTTCTGATCTCCTTCACACTGCACAGCCAAAATGATCCTTTATATGTAGCGGCGAAAACAGGACTGAGCATCCGGGAAAAACCTGACCCTGCATCTAAGGTGCTGGACAAAATTCCTTACGGAACCAAAGTAAACCTTATTGATGAAGATGGTGGCTGGACAACCATCATCACCGAAGAGTTAACAGGCTACTGGAGAAAAGTAAAATATAATAACAAAACTGGTTACATAGTAGACAGCTACTTGTTTCCCTGGCCTCCGCCAAAATTGGCAACAGTAAAAGAAATGAAACAATACCTCTCACAGGTATCGGTGCCTTTTGGTCAAAAGCTGGTGACCAGAAGCGGGGCAGCGCCCCAGATTCCGGAAAGCGGATGGCAGCTTAGCAAACAGTTGTACAAGAACGGCGCAGAGCATCATGATTTCTTAGCGTATGAATATGCTTCTGATACTTATTTTCTTCCCGGCTTTTCGTTGCAGCAGGGTTTTCTGCTGTTGCGGCTGATCCCCGAGTTTAAAGATGTCTTTGGAGAAAAAGATGTTTTTCCTACCGCCAGCAAAACCATAACCAAAGACGGAAGAGAATATGATATTAAACTCTTCAAAACGGTTGATGATCCGGAATACGGCGGACCGTTTACCATTGAGAAGATCAGGATCAGCTATGATGATGGCGCTTCTTATGTGTTTGAAATGTATATGCAGGAAAACCAGTTGGTAGTTTTATTGAGTGGAGGATTATGAGGATATTTGAAGCATGAAGAAATTCGCTTTTATTCCTGCCAGGTATGCAGCAACAAGATTTCCCGGTAAGCTAATGCAATTGTTAGGGGATAAGTCTGTCATTCGGCATACCTATGAAAATACTGTCGCTACGGGTTTGTTTGATGAAGTAATTGTCGTGACAGACAGCGATATCATTTTTACAGAAATAACAGCAGCAGGTGGCAAAGCGGTGATGAGTCAGCATGAACATGAAAGCGGCAGCGACCGTATTGCTGAAGCAGCAGCAGAAATGGATGTAGACATTATTGTGAATGTACAGGGCGATACGCCGTTTGTAAAAAAAGAGCCGCTGGAAAAATTATTAAAGCAGTTTGATGATCCCTCTGTGCAGGTAGCCTCCATGATGCAGGTGCTGACGGACAGGAATGATATCATGGATCCCAACTTTGTGAAAGTGGCAGTAGATAAGAACATGAACTCACTTTTCTTCAGCCGTGCTGTAATTCCTTACCCGAGAGATAAAGAATTTCCCACTACCTATTATGAGCACATTGGTGTGTATGCGTTCCGCAAGCAGGTACTCATGAATTTTACGCAATGGCCCATGACACCATTGGAATGTGCTGAAAAGGTTGAATGTCTCCGCTACTTAGAAAATGGCATCCCGCTGCGGATGATCGTAGTTGATTATATGGGCGTAGAGATCGATACGCCGGAAGACCTGGAAAAAGCAAGCCGCTTATTAAAAGATTAACCACAAAGGCCACAAAGATTTTCACCAAGAACACTAAATGACGTATCAAGACATTCCTAAAGAGCTTAATGATCTTTCCAATGAAATAATAGGGCTTGCAATTAAAGTGCATAAAGCTCTTGGTCCCGGACTTCTCGAATCTTCTTATAAAGAATGTCTGTTTTATGAAATAGCCAATGCCGGATTTTTTGCAGAAAAGGAAAAGAAACTTCCGCTGGTATACGGAGATGTTAAGCTTGACGCTGGTTATCGAATTGATATTTTAGTAGAAAACAAACTGGTTATTGAAATAAAAGCATTGGAAGCACTGGCAGATATTCATACGGCACAGGTTCTTACTTACCTGAAACTATCGGGAAACAGGCTGGGACTCCTGATTAATTTTAATGTTACTCTTCTAAAAAACGGAATCAAGCGGCTGGTATTATAACTTTGTGTCTTCCGTGCAAAGAGCTTTGTGTTCTTTGTGGTAAAAAGCAACTAATGAAATTCAGAAACTTCAAAATGGTCGGCTATGTTATCTATGGCCGCGGATCATTCAACCAATTAGATGAAATACTGGCGCCGCACCGCAAGGACGGCAAGCCGATGATATTTTTAGTAGATCATTTCTTTGAAGGCAAACCGCTCGTTAGCCGTGTGCCGCTGCGGGGCAATGACAAGATCATCTTTGCCGATGTGACCTATGAACCCAAAACCACTTGTGTAGACAAACTGGCCAACCAGCTCAAAGAAGAGTTTGGTACCGTCAGCGGTGTTATCGGTATCGGCGGCGGATCAACGATGGATTTGGCAAAAGCCGTTTCACTGATGATGAACAACCCCGGCTCCTCGGCTGATTACCAGGGCTGGGACCTGGTGAAATATCCCGGTGTGTACAAAGCCGGTATTCCTACACTCAGCGGTACTGGTGCAGAAGTATCCAGAACAACTGTGCTAACCGGCCCTACCAAAAAGCTGGGCATGAATTCTGACTTTACGCCGTTCGACCAGATCGTACTCGACCCGGAACTCACCAAAGATGCACCGGTAAACCAGCGCTTTTACACCGGCATGGATTGTTATATCCATTGTATTGAAAGTTTGGAAGGCACTTACCTGAATGAATTCAGCAAAAGCTATGGCGAAAAAGCGCTGCAGCTTTGCCGGGATGTATTTGTCAATAAAACAGCATGGGATGATGATTGTGATGATAAACTGATGATGGCATCTTATGCCGGTGGCATGAGCATTGCCTACAGCCAGGTAGGTGTGGCGCATGCTGTCAGTTATGGATTAAGTTATTTGCTCGGCACCAAACACGGTATCGGCAATTGCATTGTAATGAACCATCTTGAAGAATACTATCCCGCAGGAGTAAAAGAATTCAAATACATGGTGGAGAAAAACAAGATCGATATACCCACCGGTATCTGCAAGGGACTGAGCGATGATGATTTTGAAAAAATGATCAATGTATCCATGGGCATGAAGCCGCTTTGGGAAAATGCGCTGGGCAAGGACTGGGAAAAGATCATGACGAGAGAGAAGCTGCGGGCCTTGTACGAAAAGCTGTAACATCGCACACAAATAATTTCGTTTGTCACCCTGAGCCTGTCGAAGGGTGGGATACGAAGAACAAACGCTATTAATAAAGATGACCCACAAGCTGTGGTTAATTAAACCTTTCCTACATCACTCTTCGACAAGCTCAGAGTGACAACAAACTCATCCTTCGACAAGCTCAGGATGACATTTCTGTTGAATCTGCCTGCTTATATTTCTCCCATACCCTAATTTTAATACATGAACCGGAGCCAATTCATTGCAAAGCGGCTGAGCGAAGTGTACCTCGACGGGCACTGGGTAGCCAATACCAATTACAAAGAGCAGCTATTATCCCTTCACTGGCAGCAGGCCACGCAGCAGGTGGGGCAGCTCAATACCATTGCCCTGCTCACCTATCATATCAATTATTACCTCCGGGGTTTGCTGCAGGTGCTCCATGGCGGTGCGCTGGAGATAAAAGACAAATACAGTTTTGATATGCCGCCGGTAACCAACGACAAGGAGTGGTTATCGCTTACCACCGAATTTTTCAGCAATGCCGAAAAATTTGTAGCCGCCGTTGCCATACTGCCCGATGAAAAGATGGATGAACACTTCGTTGACCCAAAATACGGAACATGGTACCGCAACCTGGAAGCGGTAGTGGAGCACAGTTATTATCATTTGGGGCAGATCTCTTTGATAAAAAAACTGCTGACATCCGGTTAATGATTTCATCCCCTCCTCGGAGGGGCTAGGGGTGGGTTATATACCCGGCTGCAGTACTACCCTGCCTGCCGGAGGCAGGTATCATCGTCTGTTGCAAGTTTATCCTGAGGCAACGAAGGGCACTCTTGTACGTTCGGTAATTCTACTGAGCAAACCCCGTCAGCGGTTGCAAACCCTGACGGCGGTTACAGATTTCTAAAGTTTTTACAACAATATTGAATTGTATTTCCAGAACATGCTGGCACATATTCACATTGGTTATCAGGAAAAATTTATACTAGCAGTGTTGTAGGCCATTCAATTTTCCGACGACGCCTATATTATTTATTTCAGTTTTTAAAATCTCAAACAATTTTTTTCAATTAGTTTATAATTTTTATTTTTAATAGAACCAAAACCTACGGTTATGAAAAAGATACTTTTATTTCTTCTCATTACGATTAGTTTTAATCAAGTCTTTGGTACAGCTTTAATTACTACGCCCCCAAAAAAGGTTTATGCAGCTGACATTATGATCCCTTTGGGTGCTACGGGTACAAAGATTTCACTTCTTGAAATGTCTAAGCTTACCATTAAAGAGGCAGAACGAGTTAGAGGTGAAAAAATGAAATTCGCAGATAGACTGACATTCAAGATTGCCCAAAGCAAACTCAAGAAATGTATCAATCCGGATGGAAGTTTGAATGACCGCAGATTATCGAAAAACTTAAAAAAGGTTGGCGAAAATGGTGGTTTTCATGCGGGAGGATTTTTCCTGGGACTACTGCTGGGTTTGATAGGACTAATAATTGCTTTATTAATCAATGATGACAAAAAGAAGTCCCGTGTCAAGTGGGCTTTGATTGGCTGGGGAGTTTGGATAGCTATAGTCCTTATTGCCTATTTAGCATAATCATAAAATACTGAAATACGTAAAGGCCAAAAAAGTTTTTTGGCCTTTTTTCATTTTGTGGATGACTGGCCTGCATACGTTTAGTTTTGCGTCAGCAGGGATCGACAAAAAATCCTCATCGTTAGTACTAGTATCATCACCTGTTGCAAGTTTACCCTGAGGCAACGAAGTGCACTCTTGTACGTTCGGTAATTCTACTGAG
>JBGARY010000066.1:0-6768 GCA_044229985.1 Chitinophagaceae bacterium | reverse complement strand
ATTTATGCCAAGCTGCATGTAAACAGCAAGGCCCAGGCGCTGGCCCTTGCCTATGAAAAAGGACTTATCTAAATTCATGGAAATAACTAACATAATGAAAGCAACTATATGGGTGATTTTGCTGTTCATAACTACATCGGCAACAGCACAATCAGAAGTAGAAATTCGTAACCATTACCAGGACATCAACAAAAAAATCACAGAATCAAAAGAACAGGGATATGAAGGCTCACTCTATTGCAACGAGTGGGTTGCCAATAAAAATGGCAAAAGCTGGCCAGCAGTCGGTATTTACCAGGAAACAATCCAGTTCTGGTATAATGACGATCCCAATCATTTGCCTGTAAGCGAAAGAGATCCTAAAACTGTTTTACAAAAAATTAATATCAGCCGGAAGGCCTCTGCTCTTACAACGAACGAAGAATACTTATTTCAAAATGGAAAGCTTGTATTTTATTTCCGGCATGAAGGCGAAGAAGGAAATGAATGGGAAACAAGGATGTATTTTAATAGCAAAGGAATGTTTATAAGCAGCGTAAAAGCCAATGGACGGGAATTAACTGCGAAAGATTTTTTGCAAGAGGATTATAAAGACTTTAAACCTAACAGCGTTCCTACTCTAAAAAAGGCAAAAGAATACCAGGAACTGTTTGTGAAAAGTATGTAATATCAATCAGCAAAAAACCAACTATTCACCATTTCGTTAATATCATCTTTGAAATTCAAATGATGAAACTCGTTGGTGTCAGGCTCATACGAGTAATCCTGTTTCCATTCATTATAATTTAATGCTACCTGTTCAATGGCATCCAGGATAAGATATATTTCTTCATTGGTCATTACCGGGTGTACTGACATTCTTATCCATCCCGGCTTGCAGGAGAGATCACCCTGATGAATTTCGTCCAATATTTCGTAGGAATGCAGCTGATCCACATGCAGCAGCATATGACCATAGGTGCCGGCACAGGCACAGCCACCCCTTGTTTGTATACCAAAGCGATCGTTGAGCAATTTCACTACCAGGTTGAAATGTGCTCCATGAATGATAAAAGAAACCACACCCAACCTGTGTTGGTTTTGTCCCTCTAAGATTTCTACTCCGGGTATAGAAGGCAACCTTTCAAATATGATCTTCAGCAATTCCTCTTCCCGTTTCAGCATATTCTCCACACCCATTTCCTCTTTCAGCTTTATAGCCAGTGCGGCTTTTATCCCTTGCAGAAAGGGTGGAGTTCCTCCATCTTCCCGGTGCTCAATATCTGAAATGTATTCATGGTATTTCCAGGGATTGGTGTACGTAACTGTTCCGCCGCCAGGCTGATCCGGTATAATGTTATTGTAAAGACTTTTATGAAAAATCAAAACACCGGGTGTACTCTGGCCACCTAAAAATTTATGAGGCGAAAAAAAGATTGCATCAAGATGGCCTCCTTCCAACGAAGGGTGCATATCAATAGATACATATGGGGCAGAGCAGGCAAAATCAACAAAACATAAACCTCCGTGACGATGAACGACCTGCGCTACTTTATGATAGGGGGTTTGAATACCCGTTACATTCGAACACCCGGTGATGGCTGCAATCTTATTCTTTCGTTCCTTATATTTTTCCAGTAGTTGTTCCAGCCCGGCAAGGTTAATATTGCCGTTCTCATCGTTGGGAATAATCTCTACATCAGCAATGGTTTCCAGCCAGGATGTTTGATTGGAATGATGCTCCATATGCGAAACAAAAATCACCGGCTTCAACTCCGGGTCAATATCAAGATAGTTGCTGAAAAGTGAGTGGATCTTCACTTTGCTGTTGGCCAGCTCTTCATGCGAAGGCAATCGTCCCGGCTTTACGTAGTCCATTATACGTTCGGGAATACGCAGACCAAGCAACCGCTGCAATTTGTTGACAGCACCGGTCATTCCGCTACCAGCAAAGATCAGTACATCATCCGGGCCGGCATTCACATGCTCTTTGATGATATGCTTGGCTTGTTGATAAGCCCTTGTCATAGCCGTACCGGTTACTGTTGTTTCGGTATGCGTATTGGCCAGTAGCGGCATAATATCATTTTGCAAACGCTGTTCGATCGGGCGATAGGCCCTGCCGCTTGCAGTCCAGTCGGCATAGACCATTTTTTTCAACCCGTACGGCGTCTCAAATTCTTTATCTATGCCAATAATATTATCCCTGAATTTTTTAAAATATTCCTGCAGCATGGAGGCTATTTTAGTAGCCAAATTACCTCAAAATCAATAACAGAACAGGCGACTAAGGTCACACTAACCCAAATCAGGTACGAAATAGCCGGATTCCTGTACTTTTCAAATTAAACACTACAGAAAACAGCCTGTTTGCTTCAGTCAACAAAAAAATCAAACAGGCGTTTGTTTCTGTAAATTTGAAACTCAATTATAAAAGCTATGTCTGTTCAGGATTTAGAACAAATTTTTCAGCAAAAAATTGACGAAGAAGTCAAGATTGAAGCCAAAGACTGGATGCCGGATGCCTACCGCAAAACCAACCTGCGGCAGATCAGCCAGCATGCCCACAGTGAAATAGTAGGTATGCTGCCCGAAGGCAACTGGATCAGCCGGGCTCCTTCCTTAAAACGTAAAGCTATCTTGCTGGCTAAAGTACAGGACGAAGCTGGTCATGGCCTTTATCTCTATTCTGCTGCAGAAACATTGGGGCAGTCAAGAGAGGAAATGATCAACGACCTGCACAGTGGTAAAGCCAAGTATTCCTCCATTTTTAATTACCCCACCCTCACATGGGCAGATATTGGCGCTATCGGCTGGCTGGTAGATGGAGCTGCTATAATGAACCAGGTAATGCTCACCCGAACTTCTTACGGACCCTATGCAAGGGCTATGGTGCGGATTTGTAAAGAAGAAAGTTTTCATCAGCGCCAGGGCTTCGAAGCGCTGCTGGTTTTATCAAGAGGATCTGCAGAACAAAAAGCCATGTGCCAGGATGCTATCAACCGCTGGTGGTGGCCGGCTTTGATGATGTTTGGACCAAGAGACACGGAAAGTACCAACAGTGATCAGAGCATGAAATGGAAGATCAAAAGAAAAAGTAATGATGAACTGCGGCAGAATTTTGTTGATATGATCGCAGAACAGATCAAAACATTGGGCATGAAACTGCCGGATGATAATCTGAAGTGGAATGAAGAAAGAAAGCATTATGATTTTGGAGAGATCAACTGGGATGAATTCTGGCAGGTAGTAAAAGGTAACGGACCTTGCAATAAACAAAGACTCGATGCCCGCCGCAAAGCCTGGGAGAATGGTGAGTGGGTAAGAGAAGCAGCAGCAGCACATGCAACCAAAAGAGCAGCCAAACAAAAACATATAGCAGCCTAAAACAACTAATATGAACTTCATCCGAAAATTTTATTACGGTGACATCCCTGAAGAAAAAGGTGGAGGAAAAACGGATATCAAATCCTCTGGTCACGACTGGCCTTTGTGGGAAGTATTTATCCGTAGCAAAAATGGGTTAGACCATAAACATGCAGGCAGCCTGCATGCGGCAGATGCGCAAATGGCTATTGAAAATGCAAGAGATGTATATACCCGGCGCATGGAAGGTGTAAGCATCTGGGTAGTGGAAAGCAAATACATAACGGCGAGTAACCCTGAAGAGGCTGGCGAGCTGTATGAACCGGCGGTTGATAAAATTTACCGCCATCCCACTTTTTATAACTTACCTGACGAAGTAAACTACATGTAATGAGTGCCCTGATTGATTATACTCTTCATTTGGCAGACAATGCGCTAATACTCGGACAACGAAACAGTGAATGGTGCGGACATGGCCCGATACTGGAACAGGATATTGCTATTACCAACATTTCACTTGACCTGATCGGCCAGTCCAGGAGTTTATACCAGTATGCCGCAAAACTAAAAGCTGACGGATCAACCGAAGATTCACTTGCCTACCTGAGAACAGAGAGAGAGTTTAAAAACTGTTTATTGGTGGAACAGCCGAATGGTGACTGGGCACAAACTATGCTGAGACAATTCCTGTTCAGCAGCTACCAGTTTTACCTGTATAAATATTTACAAGGCAATACCGATAAAACCATTGCTGCCATTGCAGAAAAGTCACTGAAAGAAGTTAGTTATCACCTTCGCTGGAGCAGTGAGTGGGTAATCAGGCTGGGTGATGGCACAGAAGAAAGTCGTAACCGAATGATGACCGCTATTGATGAACTATGGAGATATACAGGAGAATTTTTTATTGCCGCTCCTTATGAGATAGAATTAAACATTGATTTAGCTTCATTAAAAACAGAATGGGATAATAAAGTAAAAGCTGTGTTGGAAGAAGCTACACTCCCTTTTCCTGAAAAAGTGTTCATGCAAACAGGTGGTAAAGCAGGTACGCATACAGAACAGCTTGGCTATATTCTCTCCGATCTCCAGTATATGCAAAGAGTCTACCCTGGTTGTGAATGGTAATACCCCAAACCCCTAAAGGGGCTTACAAAGAACATGAAAAACGAAAAGTCATTACAAATTGATGAAAGTGTTGTCTGGGATCTTCTAAAAGAAATTAAAGACCCGGAAATACCAGTTCTGTCAATTGTTGATTTGGGAATAGTAAGGGAAATAAAAATTCAAAGCCCCCCCCCAGAGGATGGCGGTATTGAAGTCGTCATCACTCCTACTTATACCGGCTGCCCGGCCATGGACATGATTGCCGCAGCCATTAAAATCGAAATGGCCACCCTTGGTTTTAAAAAAGTAAAAGTGACTCATGTCATCAGTCCCGCATGGACGACCGACTGGATGAGCGAAGAAGGAAAAAGAAAACTGAAAGAATACGGCATTGCCCCTCCAAATCCCAGGCAACAGGTTTGCAACGACAAATTATTTGCTGCGGATGAAGCCGTACAGTGCCCGCATTGCCAATCCTGGCATACCCATCGTATCAGTGAATTTGGAAGTACTGCCTGCAAGGCTTTATACCAATGCGATGATTGTAAAGAACCGTTTGATTATTTCAAGTGTCATTGATGTATTTCAGATTTACGATTTTAGCTTTTAGATTTGTTGAATAACCCAACAGTCATGCAATCAATTTTATTTGAAGTAAAGGACAGTGTCGCTTACATCACCCTTAACCGCCCCGACAAATTCAACTCCTTCAACCGGGAAATGGCGCTGCAGATGCAGGCTGCGCTGGATGAATGTAAAAATGAAACCGTGAGGGCCGTTTATATCACAGGTAATGGAAAAGCCTTTAGTGCCGGCCAGGATATCAGTGAATTGGTAGGTGAAAAACGGATTGAGATCAAACAGATATTATCCGAACATTATAACCCGATCGTAACAAGAATAAGAAAACTGGATAAACCTGTAGTAGCTGCTGTAAATGGAGTGGCTGCCGGTGCAGGCGCCAATATTGCGCTGTGCTGTGATATTGTTGCTGCGGCACAATCGGCATCTTTTATACAGGCCTTTTCCAAAATCGGGTTGATACCGGACAGCGGGGGAACATTTTTTCTGCCAAGATTAATTGGCTGGCAAAAAGCATCTGCATTATCCATGCTCGGAGACAAAGTGCCCGCAGCTGATGCAGAAAGAATGGGAATGCTCTACAAAGTTTTTCCAGATGAAACCTTTTCAGAAGAAAGTCAAAAGATTGCCCTTACACTTTCACAAATGCCAACAGAGGGCTTAGCATTGACCAAGCAGTTACTTAACATGTCATTTCATTCCACTTTTGAAGAACAGTTGCAGGAAGAAGATGTTTTTCAGCAAAGAGCTGCCATAACATATGATTACAACGAAGGCATCAATGCATTTCTGGAAAAAAGACAACCTGTGTTTAAAGGCAAATAATATTTAATAAGTAAACATTCCATTTTCAATGCTTAATGATAAAGATAAACTCGCCTATGATGTGGTAAACCACATGATGGAAAACGACTTCTTCAGTCAATGGCTGGGGATTGAGGTGCTTGAAATCAAAGAAGGATACAGCCGTATCCGAATGACCGTTCGGCA
Organism: Chitinophagaceae bacterium; assembly: GCA_044229985.1. GTDB lineage: Bacteria > Bacteroidota > Bacteroidia > Chitinophagales > Chitinophagaceae > JJ008. Next base: position 747 of record JBGARY010000066.1, on the reverse strand, counting down.
GGAAATGGTTAATGGTTTTGGTATTGTACACGGAGGTGTTCCTTTTTCGTTTGCTGACAGCGCTTTTGCCTTTGCCTGCAACAACCGGAATGTTTTATCAGTAGCATTAGATACTTCCATTAATTTCATTAAGCCGGTACATGTGGGAGATATACTGACAGCTGAGGCCAAAGAAATGCACAACGGAAAATCAACCGGCCTTTATCAAATTTCTATCCGAAATCAAAAAGACCATGAAGTAGCTGTATTCAAAGGGCTTTGCTACCGCACTGATAAAAAACTTATTTGAATACCCAGTATCCCAGCGCAAGCCAAACTAATCCCTTCAGCAAAAAGAATAAAAAGCCCCAGAAACCCAGCCGCTTCACCCAGAAAAGTAGTTTTTGTTTCTTAGTTACTGGTTCTGTCATCTCGCAATGATTTCATAAGTTTTAAAATCACTTGTCATTGGCAACGGTTTTCCTTCCGCTTTTGCTTTTGCCAAATCCTCAAATCCCCGTTTGTGCCCCTGTAAAAAGGCTTCTGATTTTGTCCATTGCTGAAAGGATGTTTCATCGTTCCAATGACTGATCACCAGGTAAGCATCTGATTCTTTTGCCGGTTTCAGTACATACATATCAATAAAACCCGGTAATGTATCAATCGCCGCAGCCCTGGTCCCAAATAAATATTCAAATCTCTCCCGGTACTCAGGCGTGCAGGTGATGTAATTAATAGCTACAAATTTCTTTTCCATATTTTGTTGAT
>JBGARY010000065.1:0-6918 GCA_044229985.1 Chitinophagaceae bacterium | reverse complement strand
ATTCAACAAAGAGGAGAACAAATAGAGATAGAAGCATTGGGCAATATTGCTTATGATACCAGGCAGATCGGAAGCATTTCAGCAAGGGTTTCCGGCAGAATTGAAAAATTATATGTTCGCTACCGGTATCAGAAAATAAGCAAAGGACAAAAGATACTGGATATTTACAGCCCTGAACTACTTACAGCACAGCAGAATCTGTTATTCCTGTTAAAGAATGATGCAGATAACACCGCATTTATTGAGGCAGCAAAAGAAAAATTACTGTTATTGGGCATGAGTGATGAGCAGTTGAGGCAGGTAATAAAATCGGGGCAGCCATCATTAACAATAGCAGTGTACAGCAATTACAGTGGACATATTCACGAAGCGGCAAACGGTGGCAGGATGAATAACGAGACCAGTTCTATGAAAGACATTTCCTTAATAACTGAGGAGCTTTCATTAAAAGAAGGAATGTATGTGCAGAAAGGCCAGTCAGTTTTTGTCGTGTTTAATCCTGATAAAGCATGGGCTGTTCTCAATATTTACGGAGACAATCAGTCATTAGTAAAAACAGGAAATACGGTGAGAGTGGTGCCGGAAACAGCTCCCCAGAAAGACTTCAGGGCCATGATTGATTTTATTGAGCCATTTTACCGGAATGAAAATAAAACACTTACCGCAAGAGTGTACTTTAATAACAGTGTGCTGAAAATTCCCGTGGGCAGCCAGGTAAGGGCCACTATATTCGGAAATACAAAAGAGGCGTTTTGGTTGCCCAAAGAGGCTGTTCTTTCATTAGGGATGGACAAGGTGGTATTTCAGAAATCAGACGGCGGCTTTAAAGCAAAAAAAATTAAAACAGGCATCATCCATGAAAAACATATTCAGGTAATGAGCGGACTAACAGCAACAGATTCCGTTGCAATCAATGCACAGTTTTTGATGGACAGTGAAAGTTTCATTAAAGTAAAAGATTGATTATGCGTTTTATTATGATAGCAATAACAGCCATTTTGTTTTTTGCCTCCTGTAAAAGCAAAAATGAAGCACCCCGGGACGCTGATACCTATTACACCTGTTCAATGGATCCGCAGGTCGTGGAGTATAAACCGGGCAAATGTCCTATCTGCAAAATGGATTTAACACCGGTAAAGAAAAAAATTGGTGAAAGTAAAGATGAGTTACAATTAAGCGAACAACAAATTCAGTTGGGAAACGTTCAAACAGATACCATACGGAATGGAACGATTGGAGACCAGTTGGTTCTAACCGCCACATTGAATTTTGACCAGATGAAAACTACTTCGGTCAGTTCTAGAGTAATGGGCAGGGTTGAGAGGTTGTATTATAAAAATTTAGGGGATTACGTAAAAAAAGGTTCAGCACTTTATGAAATTTACAGCGAAGATTTAAACAATGCCAAACAGGAGTATATTTTAGTACTGGACAAGAAAAAAGTATTTGCAGCTGAATCAGTAATTGACTTCGACCAGCTAATACAAAGTGCCAGAAATAAATTGTTGCTTTGGGGTTTGAGTGAAGCACAGATAGCTGAACTCACACAATCAAAAAAAGCAACCCCTACTACTATATTTTACAGTACAGCAGGGGGGTATATTACACAGCTTGATATAAGGGAAGGTGATTATGTAATGGAGGGCGGCACAATTGTAAAACTGGCCGATCTTTCTACGTTATGGGCCGAAGCACAGGTGTACACATCGCAAATGGCCGAAATAAACAGCAGCAGTATGGCCACTGTTCAGTTTCCTGATTTTGATAACCGGGAGATCAAAGGAAGAATTGAATTTGTAAACCCAGAGATCAATCCTGATACAAGGATTAATCTTATACGGATATCTATCCCTAATCCGGGCAACCAGTTAAAGCCCGGTATGCCTGCTTATGTGTTATTGAAAAGCCCGCAGCGTAAGTCATTAACGCTGCCGATTGATGCAGTCATACGGGATGGCAAAGGGGCAACTGTTTGGGTACAGACCGGGAAAAATACGTTTAAAAGTGTAATGGTGCAGGCAGGTCTGGAAAGCGGTGATAGAATTGAAATAAAATCAGGTTTAAAAGAAGGAGATATAGTTGTATTAACCGGTGCATACCTGCTGCATAGCGAATATGTATTTAAAAAGGGGGCAGACCCGATGACGGGTCATAATCACTAATCAACCATAAAATAAGCTGTATGAATACCATTCTAAAATCACTGTTGTCTGTTTTTGCAATTTTTTGCTTTTTTGATTTGGTGGCACAAAAAGCAGAGGAGGTTTGCTACAACCCTAACCTGATAAAAGATACTACAAAAAAAAGTATCAAATCCTTGGCTTATGCTGTTGTTAACGGGGACAGTATTAAGATTAATTATCATTCACCCGGTGTTCGTAAGAGAATTATTTGGGGCGGCCTGGTTCCCTTTGACGAAGTATGGGTAACCGGTGCCCATGATGCAACAACACTGGAAATGCCCAAAGCGTTTGTTGTAAACGGAAAGGAAATACCAGCTGGTAAATATGCTTTCTTCACCATCCCCGGTGAAAAGGAATGGACAATTATTATCAATAAGCATTGGAAACAGCATCTTGCATCTGAGTATGACGAAAAGGATGATATTATAAGGGTAAAAGTAAAACCATCGACAATTGATCACACTGAGCGATTGCAGTATTTCATAGAAACGGAAAAGGCTAATACTGGTAAAATTGCGGTAGTCTGGGAGAAAGTAAAAGTTGAATTTCCTTTTGTCATAAAAAACTAAAGGTATGAATCAGCACCAGCATTCAGGAGATAAATCACCCAATCATTCCGGTCACGAACTCAGGGGTGAAACCATAGTAAGAACAGGATTGACCCCGGGCTTTAAGAAATACACCTGTCCGATGCATCCCCAGATTATTCAGGATGGTCCGGGTAAATGTCCATTATGCGGAATGGACCTGGTGCCGATGGTGAAACAGGAATCGTCTGTCGGTCATAGTTCACCTAAAGGAGGTATTGCTGATTTCAGGAAAAGGTTTTATGTGGTGCTGATATTAACTTTACCCATTATGCTGTTGTCAGAAATGATTCAGCACTGGCTGAATATTCATTTCAGTTTTCCTGGTTCCAAATATGTACTTTTCTTTTTGTCATCCATTGTTTTCTTTTATGGGGGATGGCCTTTTTTGAAAGGATTGGTTGGAGAGTTGAGAGCAAAGAATCCGGGTATGATGACACTTGTCGGGTTTGCTATTTCAGTGGCTTATATCTACAGCGTAGCAACAGTGTTTGGATTGCAGGGTATGGATTTCTTTTGGGAACTGGCAACATTGATACTGATTATGTTGCTTGGGCACTGGATAGAAATGAAGTCTGTTGCCGGGACATCAAGGGAACTGGAGTTATTAGTACAATTATTGCCCGATGATGCCCACCTTGTTCATGGTGAACATATAATGGATGTAAAAACAGAAACCCTTAAAGAAAGTGATGTAATTCTTGTAAAGCCGGGTGAAAAAATACCGGCAGACGGTATTATCACAGCAGGCGAAAGTTACCTGAACGAAAGTATGCTCACCGGGGAGTCGAAACCTGTGGAAAAGATAATAGGTGATAAAGTAATTGCTGGCTCCATCAACGGCAACGGTGCGATTAAGGTGACTGTTTCTCATGGCGCAAAAGATTCATACCTCTCACAGGTCATAAAACTGGTTCAGGATGCACAGAAATCAAAATCCAAAACACAACTGATAGCGGACAGGGCAGCTAGGTGGCTTACCCTGATTGCAATTGTGGCTGGTATCACTACATTTCTTGTCTGGTATTTATCAGGAAAAGACCTTGCCTTTTCAATTGAAAGAATGGTGACTGTAATAGTGATTTGTTGTCCTCATGCGCTGGGTCTGGCCGTACCGCTGGTTGTGGCTAAATCTACATCACTTTCAGCTCAGCATGGACTTTTGATAAAAAACAGGACAGCTTTTGAAAATTCCAGAAAGATAACCACCCTGGTATTTGATAAAACCGGCACACTTACAGTTGGAAAATTTGAAGTATCTAAAATTGTTTCCATTTCTCCCGGTTTATCAGAAAATCAATTATTGAAATTGGCGGCGGCTTTGGAGCAAAATTCAGAACATCCTATAGCCACCGGTATTCTTCAAAAAGCAAAAGACTTATCCCTGATGGTCCCGGCAGTAGTTAATTTTAATGCTATAACCGGCAAAGGAATAGAAGCATTAGTGGATGGGGATGATATTAAAGTAGTAAGCCCGGGTTACCTGCAGGAAAAACAAATTGTACTACCGGCAAATTACAGTGCTGAAGCAACAGAAACAGTAGTATTTGTTTTAGTAAATGATCAATTGACGGGCTATATTTCATTGGCTGATAGCATCCGTCCGGAGTCAGCAGAAGCCATACAAACGCTTCATAAAAATAATATAAAATCAATTTTGCTTACCGGTGACAACAGGTATGTGGCAGAATCTGTCGCCAATAAATTAGGTATGAGCAGTTTCTTTGCGGAAGTATTACCCCATCAGAAATTGGAAAAGATAAAAGAATTGCAGGACAAAGGTGAATATGTAGCCATGACAGGTGATGGCGTAAATGATGCACCTGCATTGGCGCAGGCTAATGTGGGAATTGCGGTAGGTTCAGGTTCTGATATTGCTGCCGAAACAGCCGGGATTGTATTGGTTAACAGCAATCCCAAAGATGTAGTTTCATTGATTCAGTTTGGTAAAGCCACTTACAGAAAGATGATTCAGAATTTAATTTGGGCAACGGGGTATAATGTTGTGGCTTTGCCTTTAGCGGCTGGTGTAATGCACAAAATGGGACTTTTATTAAGCCCTGCTGCCGGTGCAGTATTGATGAGTGTGAGTACAGTGGTAGTAGCAATCAATGCAGGCCTGCTGAAAATAAAATAAAGTGATAATGTCCGTTTACATTTTTTATTTGATAAAGACAACAAACCCGGAGTACTGACATAAGTAATAAAGCGGCTGGTTTTTTGAAGAGCCTGGCAGAGGAAAGAAACTGGCATTAAAGGGCTGCTAAATGTTTAAATGATCTGTCATCATCTTAATCCCTCATTATTCAGCCATCTTTGTTTCCTGCACTCGTCAATATCACTTTCATCCCATAGTGTTTAGGGTGTGCTGCCATTTCTTTTCCTTCTAGGCTGTTTAGTTTCAGCAACAACAGCCATGGTTCATGGGCAGGTGCGGCCGCTAAAGACAATATACATACTCCCGGTTTCTCCTTCCCATAACTGTACAGGCCCGACTCAGCATAACGAATGTGCAGGCTTTTCTCTTTCCAGGCTTTCCCATACAGAAGGATTAGTTCAAAATAATAATCGGTCACTAACTTATTCTGCGCTTTCACACAGCCCTTATAAATATCAATGTGCAGGCGAAGTTGCTTGCCCCCGGTCTTTACCTCGTAAGAGGTCAGGAACAGCCTGTCAAATGGATAGGCGGGTTGAAATGCCATCTCATTCAGGGCGGAATAGTTAATCTTTGGTTTTTCCAGGTAAGGCTTCAATAAAGCAGAGGCCATTCTGATAGTGATACGTCCCTTATCTAATTGTCGGGTAAATGGTTCCAGTAGCTTCACTATACGGGATGCCGCAGGCATCAATATTTTATGCGCTGCGTTATTAGCGGCCAGTACCGTATTCACCCCGGTCTTTTTAACCGTACCCCTTTTTCTTCGCCAATAAACACCCTCCCTTGTCCTTACAAGTATATAAAGAGCCGGGTCAGGACAAGGCGGTATAGGTCCGCGGCGGGTATTGTTGACTTGGGACATACAATAGATAACCGAAAATTACACAATTATGGATTTGTATGCTAATTTATAGAGGAGTTATAGAGGAATTATAGAGAACATATAGAGAATATCGCAAGGGAATACTCCCTGTAAACTCCGGGTTAACCACATATCCGCTATATAGAACAATCGTTTTAATACAGCTTACACATTGCCGGCATGAAAAGAAAGCTCAATGGAATCAATAGAAGGCGCTACCTTCCGGTAGCTTACCCCCGCTCTGTCCAGCATAAGTTTGGATGCAACAGAAGTTTCATTACCGGCATACTTGTCCGACAGATAAATAACCTCGGTAATACCGGCCTGTATAATGGCTTTGGCACATTCATTACAGGGAAACAGCGCCGTGTAAATCCGGCAGCCGTGCAGGTCCATACCAATATTGTTGAGTATCGCATTTAATTCTGCATGGCATACATAGGGGTATTTGGTTTGAAGAAATTCGCCTGTCTTGTCCCAGGGGAATTCATCATCATCACAACCGGCCGGCAAACCATTATAGCCGGCGCCAACAATCTTATTCTTCTGGTTGACGATGCAGGCTCCCACCTGTGTACCGGGGTCTTTGCTTCTTTTGGCCGATAATAACGCCACTCCCATAAAGTATTCATCCCAGGAGATATAATCTTTTCGTTTAGCCATACTGGAAAATTAGTAGAAAAATTAATCTCTTTTCGAATCTAAGGTAAAGCCAACCGTAGTACCTACTGCTTCTGTACTTCGTACATGAATCGTTTGCCCATGGGCTTCAATAATGTGTTTGCAGATAGCCAGTCCAAGTCCGCTGCCGCTTACATCAATACTCCTCCCTTCTTCTGTTCGGTAAAAACGTTCAAAAATGCGGGGCAAATGTTTTTCAGGAATACCAATACCATCATCACTGATTTCAATCAGAATGTGTTTGCCGTCGGTTTTGTACATGCTGGCCGTAATACTGCCATTCTGCTTTCCGTATTTAATGGAATTCTCTACCAGGTTCGTCAGCACCTGCCGGATCTTTTCTTTATCAGCAAACACGGTTAAGGGAGACTCACAGCCTTTCTTGATAGTACAGTAAATATGCAGTGGCTCTGTTTTTACCGAAAGGCTTTCATACACATCTTT
>JBGARY010000064.1:0-7093 GCA_044229985.1 Chitinophagaceae bacterium | reverse complement strand
CCCAATGTCGGCACCACCATTTTCACAGTAATGAGTGGCCTTGCTACTGAATACAAAGCAGTGAACCTCGGGCAGGGTTTTCCGGATTTTCAAATGAGTAAGGAACTGACCGACCTGGTGAATAAAGCGATGAACGATGGCTTCAACCAATATTCGCCGATGCCCGGCTGGATGCCATTAAGAGAAGCGATTGCTGAAAAAGTGCAGCACCTGTATAAAACAAGCATCAACCCGGATACAAACATTACGATTACACCGGGCGGAACCTATGCTATCTATTCTGCTTTTACCACCATTTTACAACCCGGTGATGAAGTAATTGTATTCGAACCGGCATACGACAGCTATATCCCGAATATTGAGATCAACGGGGCAAAAGCTGTTACTATCAACCTTGTTTACCCGGATTATCATATTGACTGGGAAGCTGTACGGAAAGCCATCAATCCAAAAACAAAAGCCATTATCATTAACTCACCGCACAATCCTACCGGCAGTGTGATCGGTGAAAAGGATATTGAAGAGCTGAGAAAGACGGTGGAAGGCACCAATATTTTTATAATTAGCGACGAGGTGTATGAACACTTGATTTTCGACGGTATTCCTCATCAAAGCATATTGCGTTATCCTGATCTCCTTCAAAGAAGTTTTGTTTGTTTCTCATTTGGAAAAGTATATAACTGCACAGGCTGGAAATTGGGTTACTGCATTGCACCACCTGAACTGACAAAAGAATTCCGGAAAGTGCATCAGTTCAATTGTTTTAGCTGCCACACTCCCAGCCAGGTTGCGTTGGCACATTTTTTAAAAGACAAAGAAGCTTATCTGTCGCTGTCTGGTTTTATGCAGGCAAAAAGAGATTATTTCACCAGCCTGATGCAGCAAACAAGGTTTGATATGCTGCAAAGTCATGGCAGCTATTTCATTTGCGCAAGGTACAACCGCATCAGCGATGAAAATGATAAAGACTTTGCTACCCGGTTAACCAAAGAAGCCGGCGTCGCCACTATTCCTGTTTCCGCTTTTTATCAAAATGGAAAAGATGATAAGGTATTGCGGTTTTGCTTTTCTAAAAAAGAAGAAACATTGGAGCAGGCTGTTGAAAAGCTGCTGAAAGTATAATGGTGAGGGATGAGAGATACAAAGGTATTTTCTATATGCTGTTGGCGGCATTGGGTTTCTCGCTAATGGGTGGTGCCGCCAAATTGCTGAAGGGAAGTTTTGGTGCCGGCCAGTTGGTCTTCTGGAGAAATTTTATCGGTCTTATTGTATTGATTGCCGGATTTATGATCAGGCCACCGGTAAATAAAGGAGGCAAGTTACACCTGCTGATCTTCCGCGGTATGATGGGTACCACAGCTTTGTATACTTTGCTGTATTGCATTTTGCATATTCCCCTGGGCACAGCCATGACGTACAATCTCACATCTGCACTTTTCATTGCTGTTTTTTCATTCTTATTATTCCGGGAGTATCACGGCCGTATTGTATTGCTGGCTGTATTGCTTGGCTTTTTGGGTATGTTGTTCATTTATAAACCGGCCATGCATTTTCCCTGGTATTATCACATGGCGGGGCTTGTATCAGGAATCACTTCTGCGCTTGCTTATATCACTGTGAACCGGCTGGCCGGCTATTATGATTCGAGGATCATTGTGCTGGCTTTTATTGGTACCGGTGTGCTGGTGCCGCTGGTATTTATGCTTATTCGTTATATCGGCAATATTCCGCCGGACGATGTCTTTTTTATTAACTGGCAATGGCCTTCTGGTATAGAGTGGTTCTATGTGATTTGGCTCGGGCTGGCAGCTCTGTTCGGCCAATACTTTGTTACCAAAGCGTATGGGGCTGATAAGGCAGGTATCGTTTCTTCTATTGGTTATGCCAATATTATCTTCTCTGTCTTTTTGGGCATGGCCCTTGGGGATCCCTTCCCGGACTGGATGTCAACATTGGGCATTCTGTGTATTATCAGCAGCGGGGTGATGATTTCCCTGTTTAAAAGAAAAAATTCCGGCAACTAATCTGATGGTTCAAAAAAGATTTGTGACTTTCGTCACAATAATCGTATATTTGCGATATAAGATTAATATATGGGCCGGAAAGAACACTGGGAAAAGCTTTATTCAACCAAAGAGTTACAGGAAGTAAGCTGGTATCAGTCCACCCCGCAGGCTTCCCTCGATTTCATTGCCGGTTTCAACCTGCCGAAGGATGCTGCCATTATAGATATTGGAGGCGGAGATAGTTTTTTAACCGACCGTTTACTCGAGGCCGGGTTTACAAATATTACTGTTTTAGATATTTCAGAAGCCGCTATCGATCGGGCTAAACAACGGCTTGGCGACAAGGCCGGGCTAGTAAAATGGATTGTTTCTGATATTACTGAGTTTAACCCGACCGGTTTGTATGATTTCTGGCACGACAGGGCCACTTTTCATTTTTTGACAACCAAAGAGGAGGCAGAAAGGTACATTGACATTGCAGCAAAGGCAATAAGCAAAAACGGAAAAATGCTGATAGGGACTTTCTCTGAAAGTGGACCTGAACAGTGCAGCGGTCTTCCGGTAAAACAATACACCGAGGAAACACTTGTATCGCTTATCAGCAAGTGGTTTCAAAAAGTCAGGTGTATTCACATAGATCATACGACCCCCTTTAATACCGTACAAAATTTTTTATTCTGCAGTTTTAAAAAAGAAACTAATTAGTTATGGCATTTCATAAAAAAGAAGAGTTTACCCAAAAAGAGCAGGACCTGGCGGCCTTTGCCAAGGCAATGAGTCATCCTGCAAGGATCGCAATCCTGAAAGTACTGGCGCAAAAGAATGAGTGTATTTGCGGTGAAATTGTCGAGGTATTGCCGTTGGCGCAAAGCACCGTATCACAACACCTGAAAGAATTAAAGAATGCTGGATTGATCAATGGTGAAACAGATGGACCCAGAAGTTGCTACTGTATCAACTGGAAAGCATTTTCAACATTCAACCAGGAGTTTAACCAGCTTTTCAGTAATCTGAAAATAAAGAATGAAAAAGCCTGTTGTTAAATTTTTAATCTGAAAAATAGTTTAACCATGAACAACAACGATGCACAATTAAAAGAAATCGTCCGGCAGAAATACAGCGAAATTGCCCTGCAGGACAAAGAAACCAACCAGTCTTCCTGCTGTGGAGCAGGCGGCTGCTCTACCGAGGTGTATAACATAATGAGTGATGATTACACCACACTGGAAGGATATAATCCTGATGCAGACCTTGGTTTAGGCTGTGGGCTGCCTACACAATTTGCAAAGATCAAAAAAGGCGACACTGTTATTGATTTAGGAAGCGGTGCCGGCAACGACTGTTTTATTGCGAGAGCAGAAACGGGAGAAACCGGAAAGGTGATTGGCATTGATTTCACACCGGCAATGATTGATAAAGCAAGAGCAAATGCTGAGACGAGAGGGTTCAACAATGTTGAATTTCGCCAGGGCGATATTGAACAAATGCCTGTTACTTCCAATGTGGCCGATGTCATTGTTAGTAACTGTGTGCTTAATCTTGTTCCGAATAAAGACGGGGTATTTAAAGAGATTTACCGGGTATTAAAACCAGGGGGCCATTTCAGTATTTCTGATGTGGTGTTGGTCGGTGACCTTCCCAAAGGATTACAAAATGATGCCGAAATGTATGCAGGTTGTGTGGCAGGTGCGATACAGAAGCAGGTGTACCTGGAACTCATCAAGCTGAACGGGTTTGCCAATATTACACTGCAAAAAGAAAAGCCGATTGTTATTCCGGACGATATCCTGAAAAACTATCTCAATGAAGAAGAACTAAACAAATTTAAAAACGGAACAACAGGTATTTTCTCCATTACAGTATATGCAGAAAAGCCCGGTTGTGTGCCCGGCGGAGGCTGTTGTTAAAAGTCGATTATTTATTCACCATAAAAAGTAGAGCCATGGATGCAAACCTTCAAAAAGACCCTGGTTGTTGTGAAGCCGGCAGCATTTGCTGCGGCAGTGATTGGGGTTGTTGCTAACAATCATCGGGGAGAGGTTTCTCTCCCCTTTTTTAACAACTGTCTTATGCCGAAAAAATTGTCTTTTCTTGACCGATATCTTACCCTGTGGATTTTCATTGCCATGGCGATGGGAGTAGGTATTGGCTATTTTATTCCTTCTTCAGAATCTTTTATCAATTCATTTAATTCCGGTACTACCAATATTCCTATTGCCATAGGTTTAATATTGATGATGTACCCGCCACTGGCTAAAGTGAGATACGAGGAGCTGCCTAAGGTTTTTGCCAATAAAAAAATTTTGGCACTTTCTCTTGTACAGAACTGGATCATTGGTCCGCTGCTGATGTTCCTGCTGGCCATTGTTTTTCTTCGTGACCATCCGGGCTATATGACAGGCCTGATATTGATCGGCATTGCCCGTTGCATTGCCATGGTAATTGTATGGAACGACCTGGCCAATGGCGATCGCCTGTATGCGGCAGGACTGGTTGCCTTCAACAGTATTTTCCAGGTATTGTTCTATAGCATTTATGCATGGATCTTCATCACTAAATTACCGCCGTTGTTTGGCCTGGAGGGATATGAAGTCAATATCACCATTGGCGAGGTAGCGCAAAGTGTGTTTATTTATTTGGGTATTCCTTTTTTGGCAGGAATGATCTCCCGCTATGCACTGATTCGATGGAAAGGAGAAGAGTGGTTTACCAAAAAATACTTACCCGCTGTCAGTCCCATTACGCTGATTGCTCTATTGTTTACGATTGTTATCATGTTCAGCCTGAAAGGAAATATGATTGTAGAAATCCCCGGCGATGTATTGCTGATCGCTGTTCCGCTGATCATCTATTTTGCCATCATGTTTTTTTCTGCTTTCTTTTTATCTAAGAAGGCAGGGGCCGATTATGAAAAAGCCACTTCTTTGGCTTTTACTGCGGCCGGCAACAACTTTGAACTCGGTATAGCTGTGGCCGTTTCTGTATTCACCATTAATTCACCTGCTGCTTTTGCCGCAGTGATCGGACCGTTAATTGAAGTGCCTGTTTTGCTATTGTTGGTGCGGTTTGCATTATCTCAGCAGAATAAATTCAAAGTATCTTCCAAATGAAAAAGAAACTACTTTTTGTATGCGTTGAAAACAGTAACCGTTCTCAAATGAGCCAGGCTTTTGCCAAAATGCTGGGTGGCGAGAAGATTGAAGCGTATAGTGCCGGCTCAAAACCTTCGGGAGCGGTGAATCCAAAGGCCATTGCAGCCATGAAAGAACTGGGATATGACCTGGGTACCCATGACAGCAAATCATTGAAAGAAGTAGAACAATATGCACCCTTTGATGCGGTTGTTACCATGGGCTGTGGCGATGCCTGTCCCTGGATGCCCGCTAAAAAATTCATTGACTGGCAAATACCCGATCCCAAACACATGGAGCCGGAAGAGTTTAACAAGGTCAGGGATTTTATTGGTAATAAAGTGAAAGAACTGCTTGATTCCTTATAAAGAAAAGGTGTTTTCTTTGCCAAAAGAATTTACTTGAACAATCCTTTCTTTTCCCGGCCGGTATATTTCATATTATTCTCGTTGCTGGGTATTGTATATGCCATTGGGTTATTTGTGCCATTGATGGACAACGACTCTGCCCATCATGCCAATATTGCCCTGCACATGTACCTGACGGGTGATTATGTAAACCTTGTAGACCATAGCGGCGATTACCTGGATAAACCACATTTACATTTCTGGCTGTCTGCATTGTCCTATAATATTTTTGGTATAACCACTTTTGCCTATAAGCTCCCCTCCTTTTTGTTTACCATTTTCGGCACCTGGTCTACCTACCGGCTCGGACAGTCTTTATATAATAAAGAAACAGGTAAGTTGGCTGCCCTGCTGGTTGCCTCCTCCTTTGCCTATATATTGGCCAATAACGATGTGCGGATGGACGCCATGCTTACGGCTGCTGTAGTTTTTTCAATATGGCAGCTGGTTGATTTTGTTCAGCAGAAGAAACTCATTAATGTCATCGGGGCTGCACTGGGGTTAGCAATAGGATTTTCTGTCAAGGGACATATTGCTGTTTTTGTTCCGGCGGTAGCTACATTCTTTTTCATTTTATATCGTAAAGAATGGACCTTGTTCCTCAACTGGAAATGGTTATTGCTGCTTCTTTTGTTTGGTCTCTTCATCAGCCCTGTGGTGTATTGTTATTATTTGCAATACAACCTGCATCCTGACAAAGTGGTGAGAGGGAAAGATCATATCAACGGGGTGAAGTTCATTTTATTGAATCAAAGTGTCGAACGTTTCAGTGGGGGTATGGGCAGTGACGGTAAAAATGATTATTTCTTTTTCCTGCATTCTTTTCTATGGGCATTTGCACCGTGGAGTATATTGACTTATATCGCTATCGTTAGACGGATTAAGAATTTCACAGGAAGAAAGGAAGAATGGCTGACAACAGGTGTGTTCATCACTATGTTGCTCGTAGTAAGTTTTTCCGGGTTTAAACTGCCGCATTATTTGAATATCATTTTTCCAGCAACAGCAGTGCTGACAGCATCATTCATTCATGGTAACGCTACAGAAAGTAAATGGAGCAGCAGAATATTTATCATACAGGCAATTATAGTTGGTATTTTATTAGCAGGAGCCGTATTGATACATGCCTGGGCTTTTCCTTTAAAAGGATTTTTAAAACTATTGGTGGTGATTCTTTTATTATCACTCGTCTTCTATTTCTTCCGGAGCAGCATGTACAACCGCTTACAAAAGGCAGTAGGAATTTCCGTTTCGGCTATGATATTTTCTTTCTTTCTGCTCAACAGTAATTTTTACCCGCAGCTACTGACCTACCAGGCTGGAAAACCAATGGCAGCATTGACAAAAGGAAAACTAAACCCGGAAGATGTTTGGTTCTGGAAAGGGAACTATAGCTATTCGTTTAATTTTTATACAAAAACCATTCGAAAGGAATTTACCGACTCTGTTCTTAATGGTAATATGAAAATATGGCTGGCATTTGATACCAGGGTGGAAAAAGAAATTACCGGTGCCGGTTATAAACTGGGTCAGCGGTACAGTACAAAGG
>JBGARY010000063.1:0-7106 GCA_044229985.1 Chitinophagaceae bacterium | reverse complement strand
CTGGCTTGCGGTTGCGGTTGGTTATGGTGCTGAGGGTATGTTTGGCGGAACAGAAAATATCGGAAAGGACGAAACCGGGAATATTGTTTTTAACCGGCCAGATATCAAACGATACAGGCAATGGTATCTTTCACCCGATATTGACTTTACAAAAATTAAAACCAATAAAAAAGGGTTGCGTTTCCTGTTTACTGTTTTAAGTGCCTTTAAATTCCCTGCACCCTCACTGGAGCTATCAAACGGAAAACTAAGGCTTAATGCATTGCATTTCTGATCGTATCGCTGTTTTGCTGTAAATTGCCTTTCAATCAAATTGATAGGTATGAAGTTTCGGGCATCCTTTCTTTATTCAATTACAGCTATCGCTATGTTCGCTGCAGGTTGCAGTAAAGATGATGACAATACTACTCCGGCAGACAGCCCTGCGGTAATTACCACCACGGTTCCAGCTGCCAATACCACTTATATTAATGGCAGTATATTACAGGTACGGGGAAATGTTACAGATAATAATGGCTTATCCACTGCCCGGGTTGAGATAAAGAATAATGCAACCAATGCCATTCTTTATCAGCAAAACCAGTCAACAGGTAATGTAACTTACTACGATCTTAACTGGGACTGGACAGTAACCGGCATCACTTCCACTGTTAATGCAACTGTAAAGATTACCGTTACTGACCGATATAATAACCAGGTAACAAAAGATATCCCTGTCACACTGATTGACTAAACCCTCTTACTTTTTTTGACATTTGCTATGAATGAGACGGGCTTCCCGTAAATTAGCAGCTGTAATTGACTGCTATGCAAATCCTTCAGCAAATTGCTTTTATACTTATCAGCGTTGTTTCCATTTTTCTTTTTACAAGAAAAGTAAAAGAGATCAGCCGTAACATCAGGTTGGGAAGAGACGAAAACCTCAATGACAATCCATCGCAGCGCTGGAGAAATTTATTACTACTCGCATTCGGGCAGAAAAAAATGTTCCGAAATCCACTGGTGGCCGTCATGCACTTTTTTGTGTATGCCGGTTTTATCATTATCAATATTGAAGTACTGGAAATAGTGCTGGATGGCATTACCGGAAAACATCGTTTGTTTGCAGCCCCGTTGGGCGGACTCTATACATTCCTTATCAATGCATTTGAAGTAATGGCTTTAACTGTTCTTATTGCCTGTGTTATCTTTTTGGTAAGAAGGAATATTATCAAACTAAAACGGTTTATCAGCAAAGACCTGGACGGCTGGCCCAGGAGTGATGCCAATTATATTCTTATCACTGAAATCGTTTTGATGTCGCTTTTCCTTTTGCTGAATGCAAGTGATACATTACTGCAGGCAAGAGGGGTTGAACATTATGCAGCACACCCAACCGGGAACTTTATCATATCTCAATACCTGCAACCGCTGATCAACGGTATGGGCAATAATGGCCTGGAGATAATTGAAAGAGGTTCGTGGTGGTTGCACATAGTAGGTATTTTTGCCTTTCTGAACTACCTGCCCTATTCCAAACACCTGCATATTATCCTTGCATTTCCGAATGCCTATTATGCCCGATTGCAGCCAATGGGTAAGATGGAAAATATGGAGTCCATCCAGAAAGAAGTGTTATATGCCATGCAGCCCGAACTGGCCCCGGCTGGTGAACAAGCGACCGCTCCAAATAAGTTCGGCGCAAAGGATGTGATGGATTTGAGCTGGAAGAACCTGATGGATGCTTACAGTTGCACGGAGTGCGGCCGCTGCTCTGCTTCCTGCCCCGCCAACCAAACAGGCAAACTGCTTTCACCCCGCAAGATCATGATGGATACCCGTGACCGGCTGGAAAAAGTGGGAAATAATATTAATACAAATAAGGAATTCAAAGATGATGGCAAGAGTCTCTTACACGACTATATCTCGGTAGAAGAACTTCGTGCCTGTACTACCTGCAATGCCTGTGTGCAGGAGTGCCCCGTTAGCATCAGTCCGCTGGATATCATTGTTCAGCTTCGCCGCTACCTGGTAATGGAAGAAAGCAACTCACCCCAGGAATGGACGGCTATGTTTGGTAATGTAGAGAACAATTTTGCCCCCTGGAAATTCAGCCCGGATGAAAGAGATAAATGGGTGGAAGAAATGCAGTAAATAGTTAACTTATGCAAATCACCAACTTCCCTTTTCAAACTCTCGACTGGTCTTCTGTACCGAAAGAAGAACATAAAGGTGAAACCGGCTCAGCCTATTGGCAGGTTATCCGGCTAAATGAGATAAGAGTTCGTATGGTGGAATATAGCCCCGGTTATAAGGCTGACCACTGGTGTAAGAAAGGCCATATTATTTATTGCATTGCAGGAGAAATGGATACTGAATTAAAAGATGGCCGGGTTATGCGACTATCAAAGGGGATGTGCTATTTTGTTGGCGATAATAACGAAGAACACCGGACATCTTCGCTGAACGGCTGTAAACTTTTTATCGTTGACTAGCCGGGTTATCAATATGTACTAATTTTTATCCGTTGACGTTATAAGCAAGCATGAAGAAAATTATTCATCTTACCAATTGCATCCTGCTAATAGCTTCTTATGCAAATGCCCAATCCCCAAAGGAATTAGGCGCAGAGTACATTCGTTCTATCGGAAAGGTTTACAACACCACTAAAGTAGCAGCCAGAGGAGAAAGATTTGATGCCAAAAACAGTTATAGTGCCGGAATCACTTACCAGTTGGCCTCCGGTAAGTCCTACTCGGTATCAAGAGGGTTTGGTGTCTATTTTGGTTACCGCTACGCTTTTGGAAAGAACACCAACGGCAATAACCCATTTGCCGGGGCAAGGGTACTTTTCTCTTTTGAGAATTTCGAAGGTCAAACTAACCGGAACAGTCTTTTCATTACGCCATGGGCCGAAGCCGGTTATCATTTGGTATTTGCCAAACGGTTTTTTGCAGCGCCTTCAGCCGGGTTTGGCTATAGTTTTAAATTCAGCAAGGATTTTCATTCGCTGGATGAAGATGTGGGAAAGCGATTCATTCCTTCTATTTCGGCAGGTTACCGGTTTTAATGTTTATCAGGCTGGGTAAATTTTTCAATCCCCTCTTCTATTTTTTCGATCTTATCCATTTGCTCCTCTATCTTATGGGTAAGTTCTTCCGGGTGCTCCATCTGGTGAACAGCATCTTTTTTCTTCAGTATTTTCCATAATTGCAACAGGGCTGTTATCGCAAATATGCCGCCGATAACCCAGTTCAGAATATGCTGGTTATTATTAATCCTGGAAGCAATTAATAAACCGCCAAAAATAAAAATACAGTTCCCGATAAAGGTTCCTATGCCGATACCCAATATATAGGTGTTGTAATGATCTTTTCTTGGTAATAAAACCTTTTTGGTGAATAGAACAGTGCTCCACCCAAACCAGAAAGGTATTTGTACCGGGTTAACCGCACTCATAATTAGTCCCAAAACAAATTTGGGCAGCGGGCTGTCCAAAACAATATTCTTTTCCACTTTAGGATGAAGCGCTGCATAAAAACTGGAAGCTGCCAATGCTATAACTATTATCAATGTTACCCATTCTAATGCTTTTAATATTTTTTCCTGCTTTCTTATCCAGTCCATGGCCACCAGGGATATACGGACGTAGATGATCTCCACCAACAAAGAGCCCAGCGAAAAAAACATGGCAGCCAGCACCCCATCCGAAACAGATATCTGCATCGCTGCAATATTCAGTGTTCCCAATGGCAAAGAGCCAAGAAAACTGACCAGCATACCTGTGAAAAAGATTTTGAGCAGCGGACGCATACTACGAAGTTAAGGCAGGGAGCAGGAAATTAGGGTCGGAAGTCGTACCTCAGACTTCATCATTCTCCTAATCATACTTTTCCAGCATTTTAAAATGACGGGCCGAATCACGGAGGTATTTCCAACCCCGTCCAAAAGACCAGTATGGAGTACCATTTTTATGATTATAGCGGCTTATGCGGTAAAGGGCCTTCCAGTGATGAAGGATGACAGCATATGCTTTCCAGATGCTCATACCGCAATCATATATATGATTGGGCTCAGCCCCACAGCCATTGAATTCAAGGATATAGAAATTTTTTCCCTGTTTAAGGTCTTCAATTGAAGTGGTTTTTATATCATAACGTCCGTAATAAAACTTATCTGTAAAATGACTCAACTCATCAAAAACTTTATGCAGGTTTTCATCTATCTCGTTATGAAGGTTGGTGAAATGGGCACCCCGGTTATGATTACCTGCATAGGATAAATAGAAAATTTCACCGTCAGGGAGCACACGGTCAAACCGGTGACCATGCCGGTGTTTCATTTCTTCCATCCTGAATTTAGCTCTTGGATGTACTTCTACCAGTTCTTGCAAAGTCATTCTTCCATTCCCTTTTACCTGCAATAACTCCTTATCTATAAAACCGCTTACTGTACCTTTTTGCTCCCAGGGATAGCGATAATAAAACACACTTACTTCCACCGGAAGCAGAACGAGGTCCTGAATAATATACTCTACCGGAATTTTCTCATGGTACTTATGTAATTGTTCTTCATTTTCAATTTTTCGGAAGAGTATTCCCTTCATACCCACATCTGGTTTTACAATAAAAGGGAAAGTAAATCCTGCCTCCGTTATTTTGTTTTTAACCTGATCAAAAGGCCAGTCATGCATGATGTAAATTGTCTTGGGCACAAGATGAGCCGGCAGCTGATCATACATTTCCTTTTTACCTTCTCCTTCAAATCCCCCGAAAGTTATTGTAGGATTAGATGAACTGAAAAACCAGAAAGATCCGCTGCGTATGCAATACCACAACCAAACAAAGCTGATGGGGAAATAGAGAACATAAAAGTTCCAGAGCTCCCAGTTGGTTATTTTCTGAATAAATTTCTTCATCTTCATACCGCCAAAAAACAAAAATAGGTCTCCTGCAAGTAAACAATAGTTTTTATCACTGATTTTTTAAACCTGCTGCCATGAAAAAATTTTTATTCTTTTTCCTGCTTTTTGCTTTTTCTATCCATGCTCAACCTGCTGCTATACCTGCTTCTCCAAAAACAGTTGCTGGTATTGCTCTAAAAGATCCGGTAATCCCGTATTCGTATCTCCGGTCAATGAAAATAAGAGACGCTGAAAAATTGCTTGGCCGAAAAATGAAGCTGAAGGAAAAATTGGCGTTTAAAGCCTTTCAATGGAGCATCAAAAAAGGATTTTATCCTGCAAAATCATCTGATAAATCAAAAAAAGGTAATACAGCCATGATATTGGGTATTGTAGCCATTGCCTCCCTCTTTGTTCCTTATTTGAGTATCGCCGCCATTCCTTGTGCCATACTGGCAATAATTTTTGGAAACCAGGCAAAAAAGATCAATCCAAATGATGGTCAGGCAAAAGCCGGCGTTATTCTTGGTTGGGTTACTATTGGCCTTTTTATTTTGGCTCTTACTATTGCTTTGGTTTGGCTGACCAGCGGAGGTTACTGGTTTGGCTGATTCTTTCAGGAACAGTTTGCTTAATCAAGAATCAAATTCAGTAATTTGCTGCTCAATAAATAATCACTATGCAGGTTCGTACGGTAGCCGAATTATTTGCCAATGGCCAAAGCCCTGATGTTTTATTTTGGGTAGGCTGTGCCGGTAGTTTTGATCAACGGGCACAAAAAATAACCAAAGCGTTTGTCAGTATTCTCGATAAAGTAGGTATTAACTATGCCATACTTGGCAAGGAGGAAATGTGCACCGGTGACCCTGTTCGAAGGGCTGGTAATGAATTCATGTTCCAGATGATGGCATACCAGAATATCCAGGTACTGAATAACTATGGTATCAAAAAAATAGTGACTGCCTGCCCGCATTGTTTTAATACGCTGAAAAACGAATACCCAGAACTGGGAGGCCATTACGAGGTGATACATCACACTACATTTCTTCAACAACTTATAGATGAAGGAAAAATTAAATTAAAAGAAGGAGGCTCTTTTAAAGGCCGCAAGATCACTTACCACGACAGCTGTTATCTTGGCCGTGCCAATGATATTTATGAAGCCCCCCGTAAAGTGCTGGAAGCCCTTGATGCCGAACTGGTAGAAATGAAACGCTGTAAAAGCAATGGCCTCTGCTGCGGAGCAGGAGGAGCGCAAATGTTTAAAGAAGAAGAAAAGGGGACAACTCGTATAAATGTTGACAGAACGAATGAAGCTATCGGCACTGGTGCAACTGTAATTGCAGCCGCCTGCCCTTTTTGTAATACCATGATGACAGACGGAGTAAAGCTGGCCGAAAAAGAAGAAACGGTACAGGTACTGGATGTGGCCGAGTTAGTGGCGCAGTCAATAGAATAGCTATGAATGAAATTAGGAAAGGTTTTTGGAGAAATTTTACCTGGAAGAGGTTTGTAAAGTTTACTGTTATATTTCTTCTTTACAATTTCATTTTCAAAATTACCTGGGATTATTTCGATCGGAATATTAGTGCTTTTGATACCTTTACTTTCCTTGAGATTTTAAAACTCACCGGCAAGTCCATTTTGCTGGGGTTAATAGTTAGCATTTGGCTTGATCCAGTGAGAAAACCTGATTAGCAGCGAGCAATCGCTGCCTTAGCTCGAATGCATCTCTTAGTTTTCCTTTTGGAACTGGCATGAGCAATTTCTCAGCTTTCTTACCAGACCTGACTCCATCAAAACTCACGGTCATTATATTGATATCATCAATATTAACCAGTTCAATATCCCTGACCCGAAGATCATGGTTAATTTCCCTGCTATCTTTACCGATGGCAATACTAACCGGGGTAATCTTCACTTCAGGTGTTTTAATTACAAAATTCAGCAGTAATTTTTTCTTTCCAGCTTTTTGTACATATAATTTTTCCATTCTTGCCTGCTGTAGGTCCAATGGGCCTTTGTCATGCTTAGCTTTATTAGGATTTATAAATAGATCGTAATTTAGCCGCATGAACCTTGAATACAAATACCTGCTTGAGGGTAATTTTCATCCCGAATCAAGGGTTTGGATCTATCAATCCAGCCGTCTTTTTTCCTTAGGTGAAGCCCTGGAAATTGAAGAGTTGCTGAAAGAATTTACCGTTAAATGGCAAAGCCATGG
>JBGARY010000062.1:0-7684 GCA_044229985.1 Chitinophagaceae bacterium | reverse complement strand
TCCAGGGGATGATCTGACCTGCCACACCCAATGGTTCCGTTTTCCTGTTGGGGAAAGCATATTCCAGTTTATCTGCCCAGCCTGCATAGTAAAAGAAATGGTTGGCGGCAGTGGGCACATCAAAGTCGCGGCTCTCCCTGATGGGTTTGCCTCCGTCTAATGACTCAATGATGGCCAGTTCCCTTGCTTTCTCCTGCACCATTCGGGCAATGCGGAAAATATATTTAGCCCTTTCTTTGGCCGGCATTTTCTTCCACACTTTTTCATAGGCATTTCTGGCAGCCACCACAGCTTTGTTTACATCGGATTCATTGGCCTCCGCTACTTCACTCAGCTTTTCTTCATTAGCCGGGTTGATGGTAGCAAAATATTTACCGCTTTGCGGTTTTGTCCACTCACCATTAATAAAAAGGTCGTATTGTTTGCTGATGGTAGCAGCGCTTTTACTTTCCGGCGCAGGGTCGTAGGACCAGCTGGTATCAAATTTTAGTTTGATCGTATTGCTTTTTTTTGCTGCAGCTTTTTTCTTTGTAACGGGCATACTAGTTGTTTGAAGTTTAAAGTCTAATGTTTAAGGTTATTAATCAGACTTTTTCCTTATTCCTTTTAATTCACTATTCTGTAAATATTTAATAAAGTTTTGAAGCAATCCACTAATTTGTTCGGATTGGGATTTTAGTTGTTCAAATTTTTCTTTAGAAATATAACTTCTGTCTAAAGCCCGATAAAGTTGTGATCTTAATTCGCCACAAGAGCCTTTTGCATATCCCAGAAATTGAATAAACTCACCTTTTGTTCCTCTTTCGAAACCTTCAGCAATATTATCCATGATCGAGCCTGATGAACCCTCAATTTGTTGTATAAGCCGGTAATTTTTATTAAAGTTTTCTTCATCTATCAATTTTCCGATTGCAGCACATAAAATTCTGGCTTTTTTCCAGCTCTCAATATCTTCAAATGATTTTATCGTAGCCATAACTTTGGACTTTAAACTTTAGACGTTGAACTGTTTTAATCCACCGAAAAATAATTGGCACTCTGATAAAGCCCGGTATGTTCCTTCACTATCTGCATCAGCACATCATTCGCCAAACTACTGGCGCCAAAGCGGAACCACTCATTGTTCAGCCAATCTTCCCCCAGTACTTCTTTCACCATTACCAAATAGTGCAAAGCCAGTTTTGATTTAGAAATACCGCCCGCCGGTTTCATCCCAATCATCTTACCAGTCTTATAATAAAAGTCACGGATTGCTTCCAGCATAACCAGCGTTACCGGCATAGTGGCAGCCGGCTGAATCTTTCCGGTAGAGGTCTTGATAAAATCGGCTCCTGCATGCATGGCGATATCGCTGGCTCTTCTCACTTTATCAAAAGTGCCCAACTCACCTGTTTCCAATATCACTTTCAATCTTGCTTCACCGCAGGCTTCTTTGATAGCGGCGATTTCATCAAACACAAAATTGTATTCACCTGCATGAAATTTTCCGCGACTGATGACCATATCCACCTCATCGGCTCCTTCATTCACCGCATATTTAGTATCTCTGATCTTTACTTCTCTTGGCGCTTGCCCGCTGGGAAAAGCAGTTGCTACAGAAGCTACTTTTATGCCCGAACCATCTAATGCTTTTTTTGCCACTCTGACCATACTGGGATACACACAAACGGCGGCAACAGTGGGGATACCGGGTACCGCATCATGCGGATGCATGGCCTTGTAACAAAGCTGTTTTACTTTTCCCTCTGTATCCTTTCCTTCAAGGGTGGTAAGGTCGATCATGTTTAGCACCAGTTTGAGACCGTTCATCTTCGACTCTTTTTTGATGCTTCTTTTGGTAAACCGGGAGGCCCTTTCTTCCACCCCCACCTGGTCGATGCGGGGTGAGAGGCTAAGGTCAGGTAAAACACTTATTGATTTGGCCACTGCCATAGTGAAATGATTAGTTTTCAAAGATAACCAAAGTTTTCAGGAAAGGATAGTTGCCGGATTTACGTCAAAACCAACCTTTCGTCCTTTTATTTATTATTATCAACGACCGGATTGCGTTAAATTCGGTCTCCTTTAAAAACAAAAATTGCAATGAGAAAACCCAACACCTGGTTGGCGATGGTATGTAGCATTTTCTTCAGTTTACCACTCTGGGCCCAACCTACTTTCCCCGAAAATGGCGTAGCCGACCCGCGGCATGGCCACTATGCATTTACGAATGCAACAATTGTAAAAGACGCCGGTACCACTTTGACCAATGCCACACTTGTGATTAAGGATGGCAAAATCGTGGCGGTTGGCAGCAACCTGAAAGTTCCGGCTGGAGCAGTAGAAGTGGATTGTAAAGGAAAATTCCTTTACCCATCTTTTATTGACATCTATGCAGACTACGGCACACCTGCTGCACAGCGCACCACCGGTGGCGGCTTTGGCGGATTTACCCCAGGTCAGCAAGCACAACTAAGCACCAACACAAAAGGAGCTTATGGCTGGAACCAGGCCATTAAAAGCGATGTGGATGCTTACAAAGTATTTGCTGTAGATGATGCCAAGGCTAAACCATTAAGAGATGCAGGTTTTGGAGCAGTATTGGCTCATGTAAAAGATGGGATTGCCCGTGGTACGGGTACGGTGGTTACACTGGCCAATGAAAAGGAAAACCTCGTGATGTTGAAAGAGAGAGCCTCTGCTCATTATTCTTTCAGCAAAGGAACTTCTACGCAAAGTTATCCCGGCTCTATGATGGGTATGATTGCCCTGCTTCGCCAAACCTACCTGGATGCGCAGTGGTACAAACAAAGACCGGCTGCTGAAGGAATCAACCTGAGTCTGCAGACATGGAATGATAACCAGGGCTTGCCTCAAATATTCGAGGCCAATGATAAGTGGAATAACCTCCGTGCTGACCGAATCGGTGATGAGTTTGGTGTACAGTATATCATTAAAGGTGGTCAGAATGAATACCAGCGCATAAAAGAGATGAAGGCAACCAATGCCACTTTCATCCTGCCATTGAATTTACCGCAGGCACAGGATGTAGAAGATCCCAATGAGGCAAGGTTTGTAGCACTTACTGATATGAAACATTGGGAACTGGCTCCAACCAATGTTGCTGCTTTTGAAAAGGCAGGGATTCCTTTCTGTTTAACAACGGCAGATTTAAGAGATGTGAGATCATTCTGGTCCAGCCTTCGTAAAGCGATGGAGTATGGACTCAGCGAGACAAAGGCAATGGAGGCACTTACAAAAACTCCGGCTACCTTATTAGGTGTATATGATAAAGTGGGCAGCCTGGATGCAGGTAAGCTGGCCAATTTTGTAGTGACCAACGGGCCGATCTTCAGTGAGAAGACTTCTATTCTTTTTAATTATGTGCAGGGAATAAAATACACCGTAAAAGAAGAAAACCTTATTCCCGGAACCTACAACCTTGCTATCAATACACCTGCCGGAACGGAGAGTTACACATTGGATGTGAAAGGCAGCAGTTTAGCAACCATGTTTGCCAAAGACACCCTGAATGCAAAATTTACACAGGATGGAAAGATGATAAAACTGAACTATGCACCAATGACAAGGCGTATGCGTCCGCAAGGGGCAACAGATGGACAGAGACCTCCAATGGGTACCGGCGGTTTTGGCAGGGGCGGAGGAACAGATCAAACTTTGCCTACCAATGCTGCGAGACTGAGCGGTGTGAATAATGGAAAAGAGTGGAATGGTACGGGAATCGACTCATTAGGTAATTCGCTGACATGGACAGCAACACTGGTGAAGGAAACAGAGTTAAAATCTGATTCTGTCAAGAAAAAAGATATGCCTTCTGTGGGTAAGGTCGTTTATCCATTTGTGCCATTTGGCTGGGACGAAGGTCAGCAGCCGAAACAGGAAAATATTTTGATCAAAAACGCAACGGTATGGACCAATGAGAAAGAAGGTGTGATGCAAAATGCTGATGTATTGATCAAAAACGGAAAGATTACTGCAGTAGGTAAAAATCTATCTGACGCTTCTGCAAGGGTAATTGATGGTACAGGCAAACATGTAACCCCCGGTATCATTGATGAACATTCACATATCGCCGCTGCTTCCATCAACGAAGGTGGTCAGAGTGTTACTTCAGAAGTACGTATTACTGATAATCTAAATCCCGACGATGTGAATATCTACCGTCAGTTGAGTGGTGGAGTTACCACATCACATATACTGCATGGTTCGGCCAATGTGATTGGCGGACAAACGCAGCTGATCAAACTACGCTGGGGCGCCAATGATGATGATCTTAAATTCAAAGGATGGCCCGGCCAGATAAAATTTGCATTGGGTGAGAACGTTAAGCGGTCTACTTCTTCTATTTCTAACGCTTCCAACAATAACCGTTATCCTGACACAAGAATGGGAGTGGAGCAGGTTCTTGTTGATGCCTTTACCAGGGCCAAAGATTATCAAAAGGCATGGAAAGAGTATAATGATGCCCGGGAGAAGCTGATCAAAGAGAAAAAATCAACTGCAACATTAGTAGCTCCCCGCCGTGATCTTGAACTGGACGCACTGGTGGAAATATTGGAGAAGAAACGTTTTATTACCTGCCATTCCTATGTTCAAAGTGAGATCAACGGTGCTATGAAAGTGGCAGAGCAAATGGGATATACCGTGAATACTTTCACACATATACTTGAAGGATACAAAGTGGCGGATAAGATGAAAAAGCATGGATCTTTTGCTTCAACTTTCTCTGACTGGTGGGCATACAAGATGGAGGTAGAAGATGCCATTCCGTATAATGCGGCGATCATGCAAAAAGTTGGTTTGACAGTTGCGATCAACTCCGATGATGCAGAGATGGCCCGCAGGCTTAACCAGGAAGCTGCCAAAATCGTAAAATACGGTGGTGTTACAGAAGAGGAGGCATTGAAGATGGTTACATTGAACCCTGCTATCATGCTGCATGTGGATGATAAAGTAGGCAGCCTGAAAGTGGGTAAAGATGGTGATGTGGTGCTGTGGAGCGATCATCCGCTGAGTATTTATGCTAAATCACTATACACCATTGTTGATGGTACAGTTTATTTCGACAGGCAGAAAGATGAGGCTATGCAAAAACAAGTGGAGGAAGAGAGGCTGAGACTGGTACGCAAAATGAATGGTGAGAAAAGAAGTGGCGCACCGGTTATTCCTGCACAACCCACATACCAGATCATGCATACCTGCAGCGATCATGGCCATAGCCACGGTTTGCTGGTGATTGACTCAGATGATATTAATAACGACTAAACCAACAGCAATGAGAAAAATATTCATAGTCATAACAACCTGTTTCGCTCTTGTGGCTAATGCCCAGGAAACAGTATTGCCTGCCAAGCCTCAAAAGGGTCTTGTATTTATAAAGAATGCTACAATACATGTCGGCAATGGCAAAGTGATAGAAAATGGTACTATCAAAATAAAGGATGGTAAAATAGAGGAAGTGGGTGCCAATCTTCCAGTTCCTGCGGATGATGTAAGTGTTTACGATGTAAAAGGAAAACATGTTTATCCAGGCCTGATACTGCCTACCAGCACACTTGGCCTCGTGGAAATTTCTGCCAACAGAGCCACAACCGATGTTAGGGAAATTGGAGATTTGAACCCCAATGTAAGGGCTATTGTTGCTTATAACAGCGATTCAAGGGTGATCAACACTCTTCGCTCAAATGGAATATTGTTGGCAAATGTAGTTCCGCAGGGAAGTTTACTGGCAGGGTCTTCTTCTGTAGTACAACTCGATGCCTGGAACTGGGAGGATGCAGCTTATAAAACAGATGCAGGCATCCATCTTAACCTGCCTTCACTGATGGCAAGGTCTGGCGGGTTCAGAGGCTTTGGTGGTGGCGCCGGACCTTCTGCCTCACAAACTGATCCGGTTAAAGAAGGACTGGAGCAAATTGAAAAAGTAAAAGTGTTTTTCCGTGAAGCCAAGGCATACCAGGCAGAAGGAAAGCATGAGGAAACCAACCTGAAGTTTGAAGCGGTGAAAGGATTGTTTGAAAAGAAGCAAAAGCTTTATGTTAATGCCAATACAGTAAAACAGATTTTAGTAGCGCTGGATTTTGTAAAGGAATTTGGCGTTGACATGGTAATTGTTGGCGGCAGTGACAGCTACCAGGTAGCCGATCTTTTAAAGAAGCATAATGTGTCGGTTATTTTACAGCAACCACATAGTTTGCCTACAGCTACCGATGATGATGTGGACCAGCCGTATAAAACTGCTGCTGCCTTGCAGAAAGCAGGGGTATTGTTTTCTATCTCTGATGACGATAGCCAGACCCGTGGCCGGAACCTGGCTTTCAACGCTGGTACGGCTGCAGCTTATGGTTTGTCAAAAGAAGAAGCACTGGCTGCTATCACTCTTAATGCAGCAAAGATCATGGGTGTGGCAGATAAAACCGGAAGTATTGAAGCCGGAAAAGATGCCAATATTGTGGTAAGTGATGGAGATATCCTGGATATGCGTACCAGCAATGTGACGGATGCATTTATACAAGGCCGCAAAATAGACCTGACTGACAAGCATAAGTTGCTAAATGAAAGATTTGAACAGAAGTATGAATTGAAAGGGAAGAAAGGATTCTGATGAGTATAATAGGTTATTATAATAAAAAAGGCCGGTCATAAACCGGCCTTTTTTATTGATCAGTTTGATGTGAATGGTTATTGTCGTCTAATTCTAATTGTTCACCGCAATTGGGGCACCGATGTGTCTTTTTGATTCTGTTCATCCTGAACTCTTCCAGGAAACCAGCTGTGATGATACCAGCAGGTAAAGCAAAAAAAGCTACACCTGTCAGCATGATAACCATGGCCATTGCTTTACCGAGATAAGTCATCGGGTACATGTCGCCATATCCGGTGGTAGTGAGGGTAACTACAGACCACCATATAGTGGCAGGTATACTGGTGAATTTGGCCCTGTTCTCTATATGCTGGTGTTCAGCAAAATAAATAGCACAAGAAGCAATGATAACAAGAAATATTACCAGTACAAGACTTAGCAGCAACTCATTAAATCTCTTTTTGAATACATTAGAGATCATATGTGCAGACTTCATGTAAGCAGTAAGTCTGAATAACCGGAAGAAGCGCATCAGCCGGAGTATCCGAAGTACCCTGAAATCAAGACCGATAATTGCATGCAGGTAGAAAGGTAGTATAGCCAACAGGTCAACCAAAGCGCCGGGGGATAGCATGTATTTTAGCCTTCCCATAAGGCTTCCTTTGTATTTTTCTTCGTGATTACTGCTCCATACTCTCAATACATATTCAACACTAAAGATGATGACAGAAACAACATCAAAATAGTGAAAGAAGTCGGCATATTTTGCCTGCAATGATGAAACAGTTTCCAGCATTACAGCGATCACATTCAGTATGATCAGTGAAATGATGAAGATGTTGATGATCTTATCCCAGTGCTTGTCGCCGACAATTTCAGGATGCAACAGGCCATGAACCTTTTTTTTGGTCACCTTGTACATATGGGCAGGTTAGATTTGGTAACTAAAGTTAAATTAAAATCCCCCCGGTAATGTTACCGGGGGGATTTATTATTGCGTTTAGCTGCAGTTATCTTATTGTGGCATCATTTCTTTAGCAAGGGCCATAGTCCAGTCAGTCCACTTTTTGGCTTCATCAGGAGAAGTGGCCAGTTTGGTGC
>JBGARY010000061.1:0-8199 GCA_044229985.1 Chitinophagaceae bacterium | reverse complement strand
TGACCATCTGGGCAATTTCAGCAACTGATAATGCCCGGTTGTAAATGCGAAACTCATCCAGGCTGCCATGCAGCCCGTTATACTGGGGTGGTGTCATACCATTAAAGAACATTGAACCAAACCTGGCGGGATAATTATACACAGGTGTTTGCGTCCCTTCGGGGCCACTGGCATTCAACAGGCCATTTATATATATACTCAGTGTACCTGCATTTCTTACAAAAGCGGCATGATGCCATACTCCTATAGTGATTGTGGTAGAAGCTACGCTGGCGTTGCGGTAGTTGAACTGCAAATTGGGGTTAGCGCCGGGCTTCCATATAAAAATACCCGTCCCGCCATAATTCAGGTTATTATCATACAGTCCTCCGTTATGCACCCAGGGGGAGTTAATATAAAATAAAAAAGAGATAGTAAAATTTTGCCCCGGGGCAAAGTTTACATTACTGTTTACAGGATGGGTGGCATACTGTGCCACCACACTGACAGGATTATTATAATTCATAGCGCTATTGACAGCGCCAAACTTATTGGTGGTGGCGGTGCTGGAAAAGTTGGTACCATGTATGCCGTTTGGCCCCGCATCATTGTAGTTACCATCCATTGGCCAGTAGGCCACGAGGCCTGATGAGGGAATTTGAGAGTAAAGCGACCCGCCGGTAAAGCAGGATGCTGTAAGGATGGAGGCGACAGTAATAAGTTGATTTAGTTTCATACCTGTACTATTTTAAAGTGGTTATTAACAGGCTTTCACATGAGTATCTTCTCAGTGTAAAACTGTAGTGAGAGAGAAGGGAAAAACAGGGTATTAAAGCGGAGATTGGGAGGGTGAAAAGACGGGGGAGATTTAGAGAATGATAAATAATACCTCTACTTGGCTGATTGTTTGTAATGGGTTATATAAACAGGTGAATAAACCGGTATGATTTGTTTTCAGCTTTTCGATGGTAAGTTGTTCAATAGCAGATTCGGTGATGCGGGACATGGACTTAATGGTAATTAGCCATTAAGATAAAAAGAAAATGCCTAAGATTACAGATGACATTTGGCAATCTGAATGGAATATCACTCGATTTTCTTCTATTGACATTTTCCCCCAATAAAATTGCCTTTTATTATATCACATTGTTGTTTCGTTAATTGATAACATTTTGCCCCGGTAGGCAAAACAACAATGCATGCCCCTACCTCATCATTACCTTCAGTAGCATTTTCCAGCAAATTAAGTGTTGCCAATAACATTTCTTTTTGTAAAGGATAATGTTCTTTTAAATAAGCAGCGGTTTGCAATTCTTCTATATCAGCATAAGCGATATGCGAAGGCAATCTTTCATTATGATCTTTTAGGTCTGCATCAGCATCAGTAGAAGATTTCCAGTCAGTTCCAGCAAAACGTTTAGGTCTGCATTTTTCGCAATAAGCTCTTGAATTTAGTGTTGGCATAATATTCATTTTTATTGGATAGTGAATAATTTGATGGGGACACCTAATCTGACACCGATTTCAACACGTTGATAGAAATTATCATCAGTTTTCTTTTGGTTTGAAACATCAAGAAACTTGCAATAAGCTTCAAGGTTAATAATGCTTTTATCTTTCTTCTCATCCTTAAACGATGCAACGGCACCTATACCTAAATTTAATCTGTTAGTATTATTTCCCCTGATGTCAAGCTCAGGAAAAAAATGAAAACCAGTTACAGATTTCTCACCAAAAGTGAAATAGTAATTTGTATAGATTAGCCAGGAGCGGAAATCCTGGATTATATCAGTATATGCCTTATACTTTTTTAGAATTTTCTTTTTTGTATCGCCTACTACAATATTCCTCTCCTGCTCAACATCTGTAGTACTATAATCTTCAAGGTCATTAAAACGCCTTTTTTGAATACCAATATTGAAATAATGGGATTTATTACTCTTTATCTCTTGCCAATAATAATTCCATTCAAGGCCAACATTTAACGATAACAGTTCATTTCGTTTAATTTGATTTTCAAAAGGCAAAGAGTCATAAAAAGTGAAATATGCTCTGTTATTCAATGAAACAGCTATGGTAAACCAACTTATCCTAGCTGTTAGAATTTTGGCATTCAATTCCGCCTGAAGTATTTTCTTTTCCATGTCATCTGCCAGACTTTTAGTAAGCAAGTCTGCAGTTTTAATCCTTTTTGTTTTTAAAAAGTAAATAGAATCTTTCTTTGCCTCAATATCAAATCTTATATTCCTTATATTGTCTAGTTTTTTAATGACTTTATCACTACTATCGATAAAAATCATTAAAGAGTCTCTATAGCGGCTTAAGCTATCCTTTATACGCAGAGAGTCTCCGGGTAAAACCCGTAATACAGTCCTGAAGCTATCAGAAGTATTATTTATAGCATCAAGTCTTGTTGCTATTTCCATAAACTCCAACTCTGTCTTTTCGTATTTACTCTTTATGGCAACAATTTGTCTATCATAATTGAGAATTTGATTGTCAAGCCATTTATCAAGGTGCTGCAATCTGACTTTGTAAACTGCTTTTTCATTTTGGAGGACAAGTTGGTCTTTCAGATCCCAAACCTTTCTTTTTTCATTTCGCAAATATGTAATTCCCTCATTTGATGATTTAAAATGATATTTTAAATCAAGTCCCACATCCGAATTCAGCTTCTTATCTGCAAACAATAACGTAGCATTTTCATTGATGAGCCCTCCTTTAAACCTAAAACTGAGGAATGAAATTTTGTTAGCAGCTGTATCATCTTTGTATAGTATCGGCATGAAACCATTGACCTGAAACATTCCATTTGTCAAATCGGCGGCAGCATGGTTTGCTAAATCAGCCGAATGGGATTGACCTGTAGCTAACTGGCTAAAAAGCTTATTAAAAAAAATATTAAAAGCCTTAGGTGAAAGAAGTTGTGTATCCTGCACAGCTTTTTTTTGCGAAATTCCGGACATACAAGTCAAAATACTGAATGCATACGCAATTAGTTTTTTTGCCCCTTTCATAAACATTAATATTTAACAATTAAAATAATAATACCACCAAAGTATAAAACCGCTGCTGGTTTTGCAACGGGTAATACAACCTTTTTGCCACCGTGTTTTCACCCTGCAGTAGCTTATTACTTAATTACCTGGTACAAGCAACCACTAATTAATGTAACATCGTTAATTAGTACTTATTATGCCATAAAGAGTATTAACCAACAAGAGAAAATTTTGAATCTTCAACAATGTTTTTTCGATGATTTTGTTCACGTAGATTAAAAGCTTGAGGACAGGAAAAAGGACAGACGAAAAGCCACACGACTGCCATGTATACATTGACAACTTTGTGGTTTTCGCCTGCTGCACAGTTTCGTGGATCAGTGCACTTCTTCAATCTTTGTAATGGTGGCTTCCGGTTTGCCATTGTACCATACCTGTACTTCGCTGTATTGTTTTTTTGTCTGTAATGCTTCCGTGTAATTTACGTTTTGCGGATTTTTCGCCGGCACAGTTCCGGTTTCGATCCGCAGGTTTAGCAGCAGGATAGAAGGATTTTTGCCCTGTGGTACTGCTTTTTCCAGGAAAGCGAAATCAGCAGAGTGTGTATCAACTGTTCCAACAACATGCAGGGTGCCGCCGGGTGTTGGCCTGGGCATCATAAGGTTGATCCATGCAGTCCAGTCAGAAGTGGTGATTTTTGTTGACATATTAAATGGTATTTGATTAAGTAAATTGTTTAAGCTTCAATGGTAACTTTCATCCTGTCGAGCCCGGCAAACCCTCCTACCTCGGCTTCAATACTTACAATTCTGTATTGCTGCAGCTTATCGGGATATGGATAGGGATCGGTGGGCAGATTTTTAATGGCATCCCTGAACGCCTCAGCAAGGTTCCAGTTATCAGAGTACCCAACACCGGTTTGTGTAATTGCATCAAGCGAAGCTGACAATAAAGTATCATTTGCACCTTTTTCATTGTATGTCACAGATTTGCTGTTGGAAGCGGCATATACTATTATTTTTCTTACATCCATTGTTTCGCTATAGGTTAATGTATGGCTAATGGGTCCTGTTGGGGTTAATACCTGCTGTACAATACCGGTTGGCGATACACCTTCCAGTGAAAATGTGTAAAGACCGTTAACGGGAGGATTACTTCTGTTCCACAAGGGACGAAGGATAAAACCAGCCCAGCCCGATGTATTAGCCGTTCCTTCGGCAGTTACTACGAGGCAGGGAGGGTTGCTTTTGTTGAGGGCCAGCTTTATGCTGTCAACTGAATACACTTTTTTCATTTTATATTTTTTAATGGTTCTGGAAAACAGAACAGGGTTACTGTTGGTTGCCTGGTTCTGCTGATATCATGGTGAAAGTAGTTGCAGAAGGAGGTGCCGGACAACCGTTGTTTTCTTAAATGTATACCGTGTTATCACCTGCCGGAAAGGGTTATAAACCGGTTACACAGGGTACATATCCGTTCTATATTGCAGGTGTCTTTTAAATAATTTCAACTACTTCGTTATGAAAAAAATTATTACAGCGGCTTTCATCCTGCTAGCATCATTTGCATTTGGCCAGGAGCAGGAAATTTGTCCGGGTACCGTGCCATCCGGCTGGGTTATTATTAATACCCGTTCATGCGCCGGTTGTTGTGGTTATACAGGTACCATTATCAATAAACTGATCATTAAGCGTATTGACAATCTACCAGTGGGCACCACCCTGGAAATTTGTCCGCAGGCAACACCTGTGGGCTGGGTGGTAATTGATACCCGATCATGCGCCGGCTGTTGCGGCTACAGCGGCACTATTATTAACAAACCGGTCATCAAGCGGATAGACAATCTGCCCTCTGGTATTGTAATTACGATGTGCCCGGGGCCCGTGCCAGATGGCTGGGTAAAGGTGGATACACAGTCATGCGCCGGTTGCTGTGGTTACAGCGGCACTATTATAAATAAGATTGTTATTAAAAAGCTATAAGCTTTATTGTGAAATTTTCGGTTAGTAACTTCCGTAATAATCAAATAACTTTCAGATACAACAGTTATAGTTTATCTTGAATAAAACCAACGGCTATGAGTTCATCAACGGGCAACAACCGCCCTTACAATTGGGTGACTGTATTATCGTTTACAATTGCAGTTACACTTTTCATATTAATTGTGATACATGTATTTGCCAAACCGGCGCCGCCTCCTGCAGCTAAATCCGCTCCAGCATTAATCACTACCACCACTTCCATAAAGATTGACAGCAGTATAAAAACGACCGGTAAAAAGATTATAATTGATACAACTATCGTTACAAAGCCGGCTGAGTCAGTTGCTGCAGCGCCAACAAGTGATGACAGCATCAATAAAAAACTTACTGCTGTTTATAATTATTTCCTGCTGCTGTTTGGCGTATTCATCATCCTCGCCATACTGCCAAGATTAAAATCTTTCAATTTTAGCAAAGATGGAGTATCCGCTGATTTCCAGGAAATAGCCAAAGCCCTTAATGAAGCACAAAGTCAGATGGCACAAACACCACAGGTGCCACAGGGAGGCAGAACTGCTACGGAAGAAATGAAACATCTATTCATTGAAGAAAAGACAAGAATGGTGAACGAGACTAGTGCACTGGATCCTCAAAAGGGCAGATGGGGAGGTAAAGCAGAAAATAATAACCGGAAACTCTCTGCGATAATCAGCAGGATGACCGGAAGTGACTGGGCTGAAATAATACTCAGAGTGGAAAGCACTGATCCCAAAAAGGATCCGTTAAAGGGGATTGTTACTTTTCATCTACATCCGACATTTATCAATTCCAGTCCTGTTATTATCGTACTCAATGGAATAGCCGAAATAAAAACAAAAGCATGGGGAGCTTTTACTGTTGGGGCAGTGGCTGACAATGGGAAAACGACGCTGGAACTGGATCTACAGGGGTTGCCCGGAAGCTATGAACCTTTTAACAGCAGGTAAAATCTTTTTTATAATCACTTATTCTTTCACCTAAAACAAATAAAATGGGTAACACAAACAAAGGCCTTGAACGTCTTAAAAGAGTACAGGACGCCAACAAAATGCGGATAAAGCCTATAACCACAGAGTTGGGTGATGCCTATATGAAGTATTTCAGAAACGATACGGCTACAGCGATCTATGGTGTTAAGCTTACAAAAAAAGATTTAGAAGACTATATTGCGCAGATAAATAGTGCCGGCGGGAATAAGTGTATTGCGCTTGCCTTTGCCAAGTTTGATTCGGGCCGGCTTGCTCAGGAACCTGGCGGTGGGTTAATAGATCCAGACCTGATTGCAAAGCCAGAAAGGGATAACACCTTTACTATTATTATTGGCCTAGGGGATTGTGGAAAAGGTAATATAGAAGCCTTCAAAGGTCAACAGGGTGAACTTTTTTATGATGATTGGAATGATGAATGGCCATAAAAATATAACCTACTTCAATGTTTTATCTGAGCTATCTCTTTGAATGTATTGCCTTGCTAACAGGGTTGTGGTTTTTTAATAAACTGCAACCCTCTGCTATAAAATGGTTAGTAATACTTTTATTAATTACAGTAATAAATGAGGGTTTTAGTTTTTGGGGTGTTTATAAATCTGCAGGGATAAGCAAGAATTATTTTTACACTTCTTTCTTTTTTCTACAGGCAGTTGTTTTCTGGAAAATATTTAATGAAGGGTTTGTTATTAAAATGTACAGGCAACTTCTTGCTGCATTTTCGGTTTTGTTTATTACCGGGATGGTAGTTTCAATAATTATCGGGGGTGCAGAAAAATTGAATCCAGTATTTAAAAATTTTGTCTGTCTTCATTTGATTGCCACAGGACTTTTGTATTACCATTATATTTATAACAGCAATAAAGTAATTGGTTTTTTGAAAAACCCATTTTTCTGGCTTGCAACAGGGATAATCCTGGTGAATTTTATTAACCTCTTTTTTGTGAATGCTGTATTCATTAAATCATTTGCTGAAAACCCTGCGAGTAAAGTAATTTATAAGACGTTGAATACATTTGGAAACCTAGTTTATTATTCACTTATCACTTATGCTTTCTTATGTTCATCCAGATTTCCGAAGCAGGGTATTACCTGATTGGGTCTAGCACTTTTTTCTTCTTTGCTTTCCTTGCTTTTTTTGTTTTTTTTAAGAAAGTAATGCAAAAGCAGAATGATATGCTTTTGAATGAACAAAAAATGAAAAGCGATTTCCAGCAAACTCTTCTCCAAACCCAACTCGAAATTCAGGAACAAACACTGAAAACCATTTCAGAAGAAATACATGATAATATCGGGCAGGCCCTCAGCCTGGCCAAGCTGAAACTGAATACGATTGATATTGCCAAACAGGAACAGCTCATTGAAAAGATCACCGATTCCAAAAACTTGGTGAGCAAGGCCATACAGGACCTCCGTGACCTTTCCCGCAGCCTGAACACAGATAATATTGCCGCTATGGGATTGATAAGAGCCGTGGAGTATGAACTGGAACTTTTCCGTAAAAGCGGATTTGCCACAGACCTTCACATTAGCGGAACTATCACCCGGATGGAGCCCCAAAGAGAGTTGATCATCTTCCGTATTGTACAGGAGGCACTCACTAATATCATAAAACATGCAGAAGCCCGGTCGATCACTGTCACGGCTGCATATAATACAGACACTCTTGAATTGCAAGTGCAGGATGACGGAAAAGGCACAGTAATGCAGGATATTACTGGAGAAGAAAATAGCAATAAAAGTCTCGGTCTGCGTAATATGCATAACCGGGCTAAGATGGTCGGCGCCACTTTCAGCATGGAAAGTGTGCCCGGTAACGGAACTGTTATTAAATTGAGTATACCATTTAACAAAGTATAACTATGAATCAAAAAGTGGTACTGGTGGATGATCATGCCATGCTGCGCAGCGGACTGGCGAGCCTTGTAAGAGATATCGGGTATGATGTTTTATTTGAGGCGGATAACGGGAAAGACTTCCAGGAAAAATTAGATAAGGAAAATTTACCTGATATAGTGCTGCTGGATATTAATATGAAAGTAATGGATGGCTATGAAACAGCCGCCTGGTTAAGAAAAACCCATCCGCTTATAAAAGTGTTGGCATTAAGTATGTATGATGACGAGAATGCTATTCTTAAAATGCTGCGCAACGGGGCAAGAGGTTATATTTTAAAGGACAATGAACCGGCTGAATTGAGAGCTGCGCTGGATG
>JBGARY010000060.1:0-9052 GCA_044229985.1 Chitinophagaceae bacterium | reverse complement strand
AAACCTTCACTGGCACGTTGGTAAGCCGACCGATAACAAGACGACTGTACTCGACGGAGTTCATGAAGTTTCGTATGGTAATTAGGATCGTTACAAGTATATGGAAGTTTTATAGTTAGCATTAAATTGTTTTAGACTTCTCTGGATTGTAGGTTAAATAGACTTGGTAGGAAGACAGCAGATTTCTCTGGTTCTGTTGAAACGGTATGCTACTACTGTTTCTTATTCCTACCTCTATTTAGTGTAATTTAAATTTCACTTTATCCGATTGTAAACTCTTAAACCGTTGTGTATGAGAAAATGTCTACCCTTTTTCTCCCTTTTTTCGGGAGCACTTTTACTGACTTCTACCCTTACCGCCCAGCAGGCCGATCGTTTTGCCTATGCTGTTACAGATATACAGCAAGGTGGTGCCAACTGGAGCTTCTTACGGAAAATAAACCTGCAGAATGGTGAATACAGCCAGGTACTGCTCAGTGGTAACGATGCCTCACTACTGGCATATAATGCTACTACCCGCAAGCAATTTGAAGCACCATTGCAGGACAGCCGCTTTGGAACTTATGTAAATGCAGCTTTTGCTACCGGCGTAGCAGCCATGGCATATGACAAGAAAAACAACCGGCTTTATTACACTCCCATGTTCATTGACCAGTTACGCTACATTGACCTGAAGACAATGAAAGTGTATTACGTAACTGACCAGGCTTTTACAGGCAAACCGGTAAAATCATCTGACCAGGGAAATATCGTAACAAGGATGGTAATCGCTTCTGATGGTTATGGTTATGCTATGACCAATGATGCTACCCAACTCATTCGCTTTACAACCGGAAAAAATTTAAGCATCACTGATCTGGGTACTATTGCTGACGACCAGGCTAATAAAGGAGTATCTATACATAACAGTTGCAGCAGCTACGGTGGCGATATTATTGCTGATGATGCAGGCAACTTGTTCGTATTCTCTGCCCGCAACCAGGTGTTCAAGATCAACCTGGAAACAAAAGTGGCCACCCATCTCGGCACTATATCTGGTTTACCCAATGGTTTTACCGTTAATGGCGCCGCAGTTACCAACGACAACAAAGTATTAGTAAGCAGTGCCATGCTGGCCAGTTCTTATTTTACAGTTGATATGAAATCACTGTCTGCTACACCTTATACCATTGCAGGAACTGTTTGGCAAAGCTCAGACCTTGCCAATGGCAACCTGCTGAATACCGGCACCCAGGCCAAAGGCAATACAGTGGAACTGATCAGCCGCAATACAGAACCTAATTCAGGAGATGGCAAAATTGCCATTTTCCCCAACCCTGTTACCAATAACCAGTTTGCTATTCAGTTCAATGAACTGGAAGCAGGCCAGTACACCATCCAGGTTACTGATGTAATGGGCAGGCAGGTGCTGCAGCAGATCGTAAGTGTGGCAGGAGAAAAACAAACTCAAACAGTAAGGCTGAATGCTTCTTCTTCAAAAGGAGTATATTTGGTGAAAGTAACTGATCATGCCAACAGGTCAGTTTACAATACTAAGATTGTGGTTCAATAACAATGTCCCTGAAGTAAAAATGCCCTGTCGGCTCTGACGGGGCATTTTTCGTTTATATACTTTGCCGGTTATTTGTTATCAGGGTTCTTCCAGATTGTCCTTACCAGTTTCGCAGTAGAATCAAAGTCGGGACATTTCCCATCACCCTTCCCGGTGAAGCCGCCTGATGGTGCACACAAGGTTTTACAGCTGTCATCATATACCATATTATAAAAATCGCAGCACTGGGCCGTAAAGAGGTAAACTTTCTTCCCTTTATACAAATATTCATCTACTTGTACGGGCGGCATTGGTGGTTCTTCTTTTTTGGCATCATCTATCAGCTTTTGCACACAGGCGGGCAAGGCAGTTGTATCACTGTCGCCGGTAACAGCTTCTTTCTCCTTTTTATTACCACATTCACTGGCGGACAAAAAAGGAATTGCAAACAATAACAGCAAGTACTTCATAAGTTGGTTGTTAGTGACCACTAAAGTATATTTTTGCAGCACACTATAAAAATACGGTTTTGGAAAAAAGCAATTTTGTTGACCAGATACGGATATTTTGTCGCAGCGGGCATGGCGGGGCTGGCAACAAGCATTTTATGCGGAATAAGTTTACTGCATTGGGCGGGCCTGATGGCGGTGATGGTGGCCGCGGGGCTCATATTATTCTGAAAGGAAACAGGAATCTCTGGACATTACTCCATTTACGGTATTATAAAAACGTACTGGCAGAAGATGGCGAAAAAGGTGGCGCCAATAATTGCCATGGCAGGGATGGAAAGGATATTATCATAGAAGTACCCTTGGGCACTGTTGCAAGAGACGAGGAAACCGGAATTCAGGAAGTCGAGATTTTGGAAGATGGCCAGGAAGTAATCTGGCTGCCGGGTGGTAAAGGCGGTTTAGGCAATTCTCATTTTGCCACACCTACCAACCAGGCGCCTGAACATGCACAACCGGGGCTTCCCGGTATTGAAGGATGGAAAATCCTGGAACTGAAAGTACTGGCCGATGTGGGCTTAGTTGGTTTCCCGAATGCAGGTAAATCAACATTGTTATCTGTGATTACTGCGGCCAAACCCAAAATCGCCGATTATGCATTCACTACCATCACCCCCAATCTGGGCATTGTAGAGTACAGGGATGGTAAAAGTTTTTGTATAGCCGATCTGCCCGGTATTATTGAAGGCGCTGCTGAAGGAAAAGGACTGGGACACAGGTTTCTCCGGCACATCGAAAGAAATTCCGTGTTATTATTCCTTATACCTGCAGACAGTAATGACCATAAAAAGGAATTTGATATCCTGGTAAATGAGCTGGAGCAATACAACCCGGAACTTTTGCATAAACAATTCATTATCGCTGTCAGCAAAAGCGATATGCTGGATGATGAATTGAAAGAAGAGATCAAAAAACAATTACCCGATAATATTCCGCATCTTTTCATTTCCTCTGTCACCAATAAAGGATTGACCGAACTGAAAGACCTGCTGTGGAAAGTACTAAATCAACCCGTAGAATAATATGCAACCCCAGCGCTGTCACTTCTGCGGCCATATTGTATCACTCGTTCATGTGCATGGGCATTATCAATGTCCCGTATGCCACACCAATGCCCTGCCCTGTTGCGATGGAGACAATTGTGACACCAATCTTTTACTGACCTCCGTGATACAACATATAAATACAACTAAGCACTCCCGGCAAACAAAAGAACTTCCAGATCTGCGCAAAGATGTCAATCTAAAATCTGAAATATAAAATCTGCAATTAATAAGCTCTTCCCACCGTATCACAGGCCGCCTTCATTAAAGAGTTGACATCATGGGCATCCTGGCCTTTTTCCCAAAACATCACACCATTGGCGATGTCTTTTGCCAGCTTGGCTTTGCGTTTTGTTGTGTACTGACCATTGTAATAGATGGTATAAGGTGAAGGATACCCTGATGCAGTTACAACAGCAGAATCATACT
The DNA here is from genome assembly GCA_044229985.1 of Chitinophagaceae bacterium. Taxonomy (GTDB): domain Bacteria; phylum Bacteroidota; class Bacteroidia; order Chitinophagales; family Chitinophagaceae; genus JJ008. Next base: position 5,540 of record JBGARY010000060.1, on the reverse strand, counting down.
GCGGATTACCACCCTGTCCTAAAATACCATTGTATGTTAGAATTGTATTGCTTTGCGTAATCCCTGAAGGTCTTCCATACGCCGGAATACCCAACACAGCTTTAGATGCCGGCATGCCACGGGTTGTCAGCCAATAGTTCAGGCAAACAGTAGCCAATGTATAATCACTATGATGACGGTAAGGAACCGTAGTGCTGAAATCATCATAGGCCATGATATTGAAGAAATCAACATAAGGAAAAATCTCGCCTCTTATCGCATCACGGATTCCACCCGCATATTTACCAGCCGTAATAGCTGCTGATAAATAATAACGGCCATCACGGTGTAAAGAATCACTTAGTTCTTTCATCAGCAGGGTAAACGTAGCATCTGTTCCGTCGGATGTGCTGGGAAATTCCCAGTCCATATCCACCCCGTCCAGGTTATTGGCCCTTACCACATTCATTACGTCTTTGATAAAATTGTTGCGGCCGGCTGCAGTAGCTGCCATGTTTTTAAAATTCGTTTTACCATCGCCGCTGCCATCATTGATTCCCAAAAGCACTTTGGCATTATTGGCCCTTGCCTTATCTCTTACAGCCACCAATGTAGATGCCGGCGATGAAGGTGCAGACAAAGTACCGGCTGTATTTACAGCGTAAAAGGCATACACCACCACATTCGTCATCCTGAATTTCACATCGGGTATAATGGTCACACTTCTGTAGGAAGGCAAATAACCTACTACATAATAACCAAAAGCCGGTGGTGCCTGAATTACTGTATAGGTAAAAGACGTTACCGTTGTAGCACAGCCTGTAGCACCTCCGGTAGCATTTTTGGGTTGCACATACCAGTAATAAGTAGTACTGGTAGCAGTAACCGGAACAGTATAACTATAACTTGTTGAAGAAACATTACTCGCAATTACCGTAGAAGGGCTGGAGGTAGTGCCCAGGTAAACATCATAACCGGTAGCACCACTAACCGAGTTCCATGTAAGCGTAACCGAAGTAGTGGTGAGCATGGCCCCGTTTGCAGGAGCAGTGTTGGAAGCACAACCCGGAACATTGGGTGGTGGCGGGTTGCTGCCGCCTCCGCCGCTTTTCTTACTACAGGAATGGATCAGAACAACAGAAAATACCAGCAAAACAAAGGGCAAGCGATTGAATCTCATAAGCAAATGATTGGGTCTTCAAAATAGTAAATCCGGACGAAACTCAGCACTTCGCTGGCTGTTTTTACGTAGGTTTGCCCCCTAAATTTTCATGTATGAAGAAGTTCCTGTTAACGATTGTATTATTTATCAGCCTTACCGTACGGTCATTTGCCGACGAAGGCATGTGGCTGCCGCTGCTGCTGGGTCAGCAGGTGTATAACGACATGGTGAAAAAAGGATTAAAGCTCACCAAAGAACAACTGTACAATGTCAATAAAGCCTCGCTGAAAGATGCGATCATCATCTTTGGCGGTGGTTGTACCGGTGAGATCGTAAGCGCCGAAGGCCTGATCTTTACCAACCACCACTGCGGTTACGATGCCATTGCTTCTGCCAGTACAATGGACCACAACTACCTGAAAGATGGTTTTTATGCAAAAAACAAAGCGGAAGAGATCAGAACTAACCTGTCAGTACAATTTCTGTTACGTATTGACGATGTGACCAAAGAAGTGATGGATTCACTGAAAGGTCTTACCGGAGCTGAAAGGGTACAAAAGCAAAATGCTGTACTCGCTGCTATCAATAAAAGAATGAGTGATGCTGACAAAAACATTGAAACAAGGGTAAGTGCCTTGTTTAAAGGCAACCAGTTTCTCGCTTTTGTTTACCAGCGTTATTTTGATGTACGTCTTGTAGGAACTCCTCCTGAAAGTGTAGGTAAGTTCGGTGGCGATACTGACAACTGGGAATGGCCCCGCCACACCGGCGACTTCTCTGTATTCCGTGTGTACACCAAACCAGATGGCAGCCCTGCCAAAAGAGATGAAGCTACCGACGGCAACATACCAATGAAACCCAAATGGTACCTGCCTGTTTCACTGAAGCCGTTGAAAGATGGTGACTTTTCTATGATCTGGGGTTATCCCGGCGGTACCAACCGTTATGAAAGTTCATACGGTATCAAACTGGCTACTGATATCAACAATCCGACACTGGTATCACTGCGTGATGTCCGCCTGAAATATATGTTTGAAGAAATGAAGAAAGACCCTGCTGTTAAACTGCAGCTGGCTTCTTCTTACGCAGGTATTGCCAACTACTGGAAATTCTTTGACGGTGAAACCAAACAGTTATTGAAATATGATGTATATGGACAAAAAGTAAACGCTGAAACCAAATTCAATGAATGGGCAAAAGGTAAACCCGAATACGAAAATCTGTTTGCTGACTGGGGTAAAGCCTATGATGCATGGAAGCCTTATGCCAAAGTGAGAATGTACATGAACGAAGGAATTTTCGGTTCACCGCTGATTGGTTTTGCCGCTTCGCTGATGCAACTGGAAAACCTGTTGCTCAAACCCGGCACACCACAGGCAGATATTAAAAAAGCAATAGATGCTGCCACTAACCAGCGCAAAGGTTTCCTTGAAGATGAGAACAAACCATCTGATCAGAACATTGTGGCTGCTGTTACCCGTATGTTCTACGAAAATGTAGACAAAGAACAACATCCGATTGGTTTCTATGGTGCTGTAAAAGATAAATATGGTCCGCTGAATGATGATGCTACTTATAAGAAATATGCAGCTGACCTGTTCAGCAACACGATGATCTTTGATGATGCCAAATGGGCTGCTTTTGCTGCGAATCCTGATGCGCTGAAGCTGCAGGATGATCCGGCATTCAGCCATGCATCTGCTTTCTTAAAGAATTATAACAGCAAGTATGCTCCTTACTTCCAGCAGTTCAATGCGAAGAATGCTGAGTTTGGCAGGCTGTATCTTAAAGGCATCATGGAAATGGATCCGGTGAAAGCAAAGAAAATGTACCCGGATGCTACGTTCACTATGAGGGTGAGCTATGGTAATGTAAAATCATACAAACCAAGAGACGGTGTTCATTATGATTACGTGTGTACCTTAGGTGGTGCAATGGATAAATACAAGCCAGGTGATTATGAATTTGACCTCCCGGCTAACCAGATCGAACTGCTGAAGAAAAAAGATTTCGGCCAGTATATGGACCCCACCCGTAAAGACCTGGTGATCGGTTTCATCACTACCAATGATATTACCGGTGGTAACTCCGGCTCACCTGTTCTGAACAATAAAGGTGAACTCATCGGTCTTGCCTTCGATGGCAACTACGAAGCGCTGAGCCACAAGCTGGCTTTTGATAAAGACCTCAACCGTACTATCTGTGTGGATATCCGCTATGTATTGTGGTGTATCGACAAATTAGGCGGCGGCAGCAATATTATCAAAGAGCTGAAGCTGATGAAATAATTATCATCTCCTCTTCTGTAAAAGCCATCCTGTAATACAGGGTGGCTTTTCTGTTTCTGTTATAAGCTTTCTTAAAAAGTCCGAAGGGCTTAAATTTGCTTCCCTACTGTTCTATCCGGTGGTATATATACCCCAAAGGGCAACCAACTCCTCCGGGGGTTGAACTAAAACTAAACCTTATCAGCATATGAGCAGCTACCGAAAGATCTATTACCACATTGTTTTTGGTACAAAGCATCGTCAGCCCACCATCACTCCGGAATATGACGAAGCGTTATATAAATATATCTGGGGAATTATAACCAAACAGAATTGTATGTTATATCGCATCAATGGTACAACCGATCATATACATATCTTATCCGACCTTCACCCGTCTGTATGTTTGGCAGACTTTGTCAAGGATATAAAAGTAGCAAGTAGTATCTGGATGAAGGGGCATGGCGGCTTTCCGCTTTTTACAGGATGGCAGGAGGGTTATGGAGCCTTCACATATGCAGAGAAAGACAAGGATATGATTATTGGCTATATCAAAAAGCAGAAAGAACATCATCGGGAAGAAAACTTCCTAGATGAGTATAAACGGTTGTTGAAGGAGCATAAGATAGATTTTGACGAGAAGTACTTATTGTAGATTGTTCAACCCCTCCGGGGTTGATGCCTGTCAGCAGTTTTTTAACCCCTGTTGGCAACAGGGGTTAATGTATTAAACCCCTTTCGGGGTTTATCTGAAGCCTGAAAACTATAATAGCAATTGCGGTTCAAAGAGACAATCTCGTACATACCCCAAAAGCCCGAAGGGCTTTAACCCCATTAACCACTGGTCTGTACAATGGTACAAATGCTCATATAGCCACAACCCAAAGGAACTACACCCAATTAACCACTAATCTGTCCGGTGGCCCTGCACATCTCACAAAAGCCCGAAGGGCTTTAATCCCTATTAACCACTGGTCTGTCCAGTGGTATAAAGGCTAATAGAATACCCAACCCCGAAGGGGTTGAATTAATCCTCTCCGATTAATTATGTATCATTGCAACAACGTTATCCTTCTTGCTGAAACGATTTACCATACTCCTGCTGCTGGTTGTTATCACTGCATCCGCTTTTGCACAAAACATGCGGTTCAGTGTGGCCACAGACCTGGGCGGGCAACGCAGTTTCAAAAAGGGGCAGCAGTTCTGGGCACTCGGCCACACGGTACATGCCCTGTTCAACCTTACACCGAAAGACGGCATCTATGTCTGGTTTGCTTACTACACCAACGGAAAGTTTACCAACGAACTTACAGCAACTGCCAAATCACCACTCACTACACCACAGCAAATAAATTACAGCAACAGGGCCACTATGCGGTTCAAGCATTTTTCGGTGGGCTGGAGAAAGTACCTGAAAGGAAATTGTGAAATAGAAAAAGGCTGGAATCTTTATGCAACAGCCGGTTTTGGTTTATTGCCCGGCCGCATCATCAATACACATTCGGTAAGCATTGACACCAGCTTATACAATGTACCGGTAAGAGAAGGCAAAGCCAATTTCAAAAGGCTCACCGCAGATTTGGGTCTTGGATGGGAAAAACCTATCGGCGCTGATTTCTTCTTGTATGCCGAAGGCAGGGTATGGATTCCCGCCTCTGATTATCCCAGCAAATACATCTTTGTAAATGATAATGCCCCGCTGGCAGCCATGATGAATGTGGGACTGCGTATTCTTTTCTGATAAGGGGGCTTTTGTCACCCTGAGCTTGTCGAAGGTTGAAAAACGACATCATATCCATGCTTCGACAGGCTCAGCATGACAGCAGTAGCATCAAAAATCAATATCAAACCTTCCTTCACTCACAGTAATGGGCGGGTCAGAGCCATAAATATCAGCAGCGGTAAACTGGAACGTACCGGAAATAACAAAGTTGATCGTATCTAACCTGGTAATCGTCACCGTGCCGGTATGTGTGGCAGAGGTCATGAATTCATTGGTCGGCGTCAGGTTTCTTTTTACATAATAACCATAGCTGCTGCCCTGCGTAGGATAACCGGATGTGGTATTCAGGTTATACACCCCGGTGCTGTATACATTCTTCAGAAAAAATTCAAACTCTGTTTCCCTTGGC
>JBGARY010000005.1:0-128757 GCA_044229985.1 Chitinophagaceae bacterium | reverse complement strand
AATGGCAAAGCCTTATTTTTGCCAAAATATTTTTTAATGAAGAATCTCCTGTTGTTGCTTTGTATTGCCGCTATTTCGTTGGGATCATCTGCACAATCTTCTGTCCAGCGACCAAAATTAGTTGTGGGTATCGTGGTTGACCAAATGAGATGGGACTACCTTTATCGCTTTTACGACCGGTATGATAATAATGGCGGATTCAAAAGAATGCTCAACCAGGGCTTTACCTGCGAGAATACCTTTATTCCCTATGCGCCTACTGTAACGGCCTGCGGACATAGCTCCATCTATACTGGCTCAGTACCTGCTATCAACGGTATTACCGGCAATGCCTGGTGGGATCGTACACAAATGAGAACAGTTTATTGTACGGAGGATAAAACAGTCAACACAGTGGGAAGTACCTCCTCCAACGGAAAACAAAGTCCCCGTAATTTACTAACAACAACAATTTGTGACGAACTGCGGATTGCCACCAATTATAAGAGTAAGGTAATAGGCGTTGCCCTTAAAGACAGAGGCGGTATTCTTCCCGCCGGACATAGCGCCAATGCAGCTTACTGGTATGATAATACTACCGGGAAGTGGATTACTTCAACCTATTACACAAATGAGTTACCTAAATGGGTTAGCAGTTTTAATGAATTAAAATTGGTTGACGAATATTATAAGAAAGGTTGGTCGCTTTTATATCCTGCCAATACTTATTCGCAAAGCACAGCTGACGAGAAAAAGTATGAAGCCAAGCCTTTTGGCACTTCGTTCCCATACAACTTAAGCGGTTTCGCCGGTAAAGACTACGGAAAAATTACAACTACTCCCTGGGGCAATACACTGACAACGGAGTTTGCTAAAAATGCCGTTATCAACGAAGGACTTGGCACTGATAACATAACAGATTTTCTGGCTGTAAGCTATTCATCGCCTGATTATATCGGCCATTCGTTTGGACCGAACTCAATAGAAAGCGAAGACGGCTTTCTTCGCTTCGACAAAGAGCTGGGAGAATTCTTTGACTTTCTTGATAAAAAAATCGGAAAAAGTCAATACACTGTTTTCCTTTCTGCCGATCATGGCGTGGCTCATATTCCTGAATACATGCAGGAAAACAAACTACCCGGAGGCCGGATTTTTATGGCAGATGTAATTAAGCAACTAAATAAAACCCTGGCAGAAAAATTTAAAATAAACAACATAGTTGTAAGTGATGACAATTACCAGTTACACCTTAATCATCCGGCTTTGGATTCTGCCAAAATAGACAAAGAGGAACTGATCGAATGGGTCGTGGACTACATCAGCGCAGAACCGGGCATTGACAGAGCATTTGCGGTGGAAGACCTGAATGAAATACCACTGCCAGCCGCAATAAGAAAAGCGCTGAACAACGGATATTACCTTCCGAGAAATGGCGATATCCAGATCATACTTAAGCCTAATTACATAGAAGCATGGGGTAACACCGGTACTACCCATGGGCTTTGGAATCCTTACGATTCGCATATTCCATTGCTCTGGTATGGCTGGGGTATCAGGCAGGGAAAAACCAATAAAGAAGTGTACATGACCGATATTGCCCCAACTATTGCAGCCTTGTTACATATTCAGATGCCCAATGGGTCTGTGGGACAAGTCATCAGTGAAGTATTGAAGTAGCCCGTAATTAAACTGTTATTGCAGGTTTATTTGTAAATTCCATATTAAAATCAAACAACCACCAATAACTCGTCATCATGAAAAAGTTACTTTTTGTATCCTCTCTTATCTTAAGCACCTTTCTTTTAAAGGCGCAGGCTGTTGACAGCATTCGCTTCTTTACCGATGAGCCGGTTATAGAAATGACGCTCAGCACCGATATAAGGGGCCTGCAAAACCAAAAAGGAGATGATGTATTCCAGGACGGATCAGTGTCCATGAAATTCCCCGACAGTACTGTCATAACAGAAAATGTAAAAGTTGGCGCCCGGGGAAAATTCAGAAGGGGTTATTGCCGTATCCCACCTATCATGCTCAACTTCAGAACTCCAGAGGGAAATTCCCGTTTTCAGTCCCTGGGAAAACTAAAGCTGGTAATTGGTTGTGGTGTAAAATCTACAGATGAAGAATTATTACTAAAAGAGTTTTTAGTATATAAAATATACAACCTGCTGGAAGATAAAAGTTTCAGGGTACGTTTGCTAAAGACCACTTATGTAGACACAAAAGGCCGTAATAAACCTTTCACACAATATTCTTTTCTTATCGAAGATGACGGTGATATGGCCCGTCGCAACAATTGTAAGAAGAAAGAGCATGGACAGTACCTCACCGAGGCAACTGACCGTAACACCATGACAATGGTTGCGCTGTTCGAGTATATGATCAGTAACACTGATTGGTCAGTACCAAACAATCATAACGTAAAACTCATTTTTGACAGGGAGAATGAAGCTGCTCCGCCACATGCAGTCCCGTACGACTTTGACTACTGCGGGCTGGTAGATGCCAGTTATGCAATTCCCCATGAAATTATTGGTACGGAGAAAGTGACCGAAAGGGTTTACAGGGGTTTTCCAAGAACAGTGGAAGAAATACAAATAACCCTTGATGAATTTCGTAAAAAGAAATCAGCTATATATACCCTGATCAACAACTTTAATCTACTGAGTGCAAAAACCAGAAAAACGATGACGGATTTCCTTGATGAATTCTTTGAACTCATCGAAAATAAAAACAGGGTTAAGTCCGTTTTTGTAGACAACGCAAGAACAAGCTGATATTAGATACAGCTTTAACCACATTTTTTCATCTTTAAATAACCATATGGACCTGAAAGTACAATTTGAACAAGCAGTAACTGAAAGCAAAAACCTTCCAGAACGCCCTAGTAATGACACATTACTACAGTTATACTCTCTTTATAAACAGGGAACCACAGGAGATGTGAATACTGACCCTCCTTCTAACCCTTTTGATTTTGTGGGTAAAGCCAAATATGAAGCATGGGCTGCCTTAAAAGGAAAATCTTTAACTGAAGCAATGACTGATTATATAGAACTTATAAAAAAGCTTAAAGGCTAAGCATTTTACGATATACATCGTCAAGCTGTTTACCAATTACAGGATAGCTGAATTTGCCAATTGCATCTTCAGCTATTTTTTTTCTATCAAATTGTATATTACCTGATACAACCTGGTGCATAGCTGCTAATAATTCATCCTCGTTGCCGGGGTTGACAAGTATACCAATTTCACTATTTACTAATTCCGGGATGCCTCCTGCATTAGAAGCAATAACCGGCAAACCGCAGGATAATGCCTCACCAATCACACAGGGAGAGTTTTCAATATTGCTGAAAAGAATAAGACAGTCGGATTCCTGCATTTCTGCTGCTACCTGCTGATAAGAAATTACTCCTTTGAAACTTACTGAATCTGATCTCAACCCAAGGGAAATCGCATAATTTGGCAATGTATCATCCAGGTTACCCACCATCAATAAATTTGCCTTGCCGCCAGCTACTATAAATGACTTAAATGATCTCAGAATTCCCTCTGCGTTTTTCAACGGGACCATATTTGAGACATGTATAAACCTATAACCTGTCTGTTTTTCAGGTTGGAAGAAAAAAAAATCCGTATCGACCGTATTCGGAACAAGCATGTAATTGATCTTACAAACCATCCTGTTTACTCCCTCAGCAAGGAACTTGCTGACAGAAATAAAACCATTGGCCTGCTGAAAAATTCTGCGGGCAACCCTTTTGTAAACAGATGAACGACTTAAATAACTATCCCCCCCTACCTGTTCATTATAAATACCATAATGCTCCGTAAGGATAAAAGGAATCTTGTACCGTTTTTTTAACCACATTGCCAGCAGGCCGGCTTTCATAGGCACCTGGACATGAACAAGGTCCGGCTTTCCATTTTCAACGATGTACCGACGTATCGCCTGTTTAAAAATGAACAAATAATTATAATGAGCCTTGATTCTGCCAATGAAAGAGATGGTCGTTGGGAAATAAACTATATGTTCTGTAAGACCGTCATTTTTCTGAATCTCTTTTTCTTTTTTTTCAATTTTTTCGGTACTGTCGGCAGCGACATAAATCACATATATATCGTTGTAAGCAGCGGCAGCTTTCGAATGCCTTTGAATAAAATCACCATTGAAGGGATCGATTTTATTGGGATACCAGCTGCACAGCCACAATATTTTTTTCCTTGCCATGTACTGCTAAAATAAACCGGTAACTAATGGTAACAAAATATAAACTTAACGGCGGCTGACTAACTAATTCAAAACGGGAATCAACTTGAAAAAATCTTTCCTGTTCAGGTAATAAAAAACAAGCAGGTAGACAAGTGGCAAAAAGCTTAACACTTTCAGCAGGAATGAACCTGTATAAAACCCGGAGAGATACATACCAGCCAGTCCAATGAAGCCACCCAACAGTTGCCTGTCACTAACAGCACAGGTAACCTGAAAGCAATATGTATGTAATTCTTTATAAACCATTTTTAAAGGCCTGGAAATATGATAACCATCGGTAATTACAAGCCTTGGATTATTCGCCCGCACGGGTATGACCACTGGTTTGCTATCCGGCAACGGATAGATTTCCTTGCCATTTACGATAGCCTTCACCTTCAGGAAACTAAGCAGTACCTGGTTCTTTCGTTGCAGCACTATGTGAAAAGGAGCAGAAATAGCTGAACAGTTAAAATTAAAAATCCGCAGTTCCTGAGTTATTTAAGTGCTTTGATAATTTCAATGAAATCGGCAGCTATTAATGAAGCACCACCAACTAATCCTCCATCCACATCAGGGCAGGCGAATAATTCTTTGGCGTTACCGGCCTTAACACTGCCCCCATAAAGTATCGGAATCTCATTGGCAATTTCAGCACCATATTTCCCGGCAATTACAGAACGTAAATAATGGTGTATTTCTTGTGCCTGTTCTGTCGAAGCAGTTTTTCCAGTCCCTATTGCCCAAATGGGTTCGTAGGCGATAATTATTTTTTTAATATCAGCTGCTGCCAAATGAAATAAGGACTCCTTAAGTTGTTTTGCCACAAAATCGTTCTGCGTGCCGGCATCCCGGATTAGCAGAGGCTCGCCACAGCAGAAAATCGGTATAATGTCCTGCTCAAGACAGAGGTTCACTTTATCTGCCAGCATGGCATTGGTCTCACCGTTATATTCCCTTCTTTCACTATGGCCTATAATACAGTAATTCACTCCAATAGAATGGAGCATATCTACCGATACTTCACCGGTATAAGCCCCGGACTTTTTATGGTGACAGTTTTGGGCTGCCACTTCATAATTCATTTCATCTTCCACTTCACTTCTGCTCATTATAAGATAAGGGAAAGGAACGGCAAATATGGTGAGCTGATGAAAATCCAGCCTGATCTCTGCTTCCAGTATTTCATCTAAAAGTATTTCTGCTTCCTGGTAGCTCAGGTTCATTTTCCAGTTAGCCGCTGCAATTTGTTTTCTCATAATTATTGACTATCGTTTAAAGGCCTTTTTAAAATGATCATTACATTTCTTGTATCGCCATAGTTCCTGTTTATATCGGTGCTGCCAATTACTTCCCACCCTTGCCTTCCCAGTTCATTTAGCTTATCACTCAATGCCTGAAAATTTACCACTCCACCACCACTAAAAAAACCACCTGCAGCAGATACTTCCAATACCTTGTATTCAAACTTTTGCATGTTGCAAAACTTTAAAATTTGTCAAATATATACTTCAAAATGCTTTTCTCCTCTTCATTGACTGATTTATCCTTCAGTTTCTTCCAGTCTGCAATATCAAGCATTGCCTTATCAAATTCATAACGATTCACACCCTCACTGCCCCACGAGAAACTGGGAATATACTTCGGAGTAAGACCAGCACCAAAAACATTGCAGCTGACGCCTATCACTGTCCCGGTATTAATTGACGTATTTACCGCTGTACGGGTATAATCGCCCATAATCACACCGCACTTCATACCAGCATTTATTTCCCCTTTTGGTGTCCATATCTTTACATCACTGGCATTATTCTTCAGGTTACTGTTAGTAGTTCCGGCTCCCATATTGCACCATTCTCCTATAACAGAATCTCCCAAATATCCGTCATGTGCTTTATTACTAAAACCAAACAGCACAGAATTTTTAATTTCTCCTCCAACAACACAGCCCGGGCCTAACGTAGTGGCTCCATACACTTTTGTTCCCATTTTCAGACAAGCCCTTTCTCCCATTGCAAAAGGGCCTCTTACCAGGCAACCTTCCATTATTTCTGCATTCTTCCCGATATAAACAGGCCCATCAGAAGCATTAATGACAGAGTACTCAACCCTGGCCCCTTTCTCAATAAATACCTGGGAGGCTTTTGTCACTTTGTTAGTTTTGGATAAGGGTTGAGATTTTCTTTTTTCAGTCAACAAAGCAAAATCATGCCTTATAGCCCAGTCATTGAGCTGAAATATATCCCATGGATATTGGATTGTTTTGACTGATTCTTTAAAAGTAACTGCATGGCCGACTTTTATTTTAAACTTGTCGACAATATCTCGCTTTGTGATACGAAAAGCAACACTACTACCTCCTGGGGTTGCAATAAACTCACCGTCTTTTAATCTCAGAATAGCTTTGACAAGTTTAGGGGTTGGCAAAACGTTACCATGTATCATCAGGCAAACATCATTCCCTACAGCTTCATCAATATTGACTGACCGACCGAGATCTTTGTAATCATCCTCTTTTTTGTCAAACGAAGGCAGTCCAAGCATCATCTCCCATTTCTCCCTGATGGTCAAGATTCCTACACGGATATCCTGGAGTTGCCGGGTCAACGTAAAGGGGTATAGATTTTCAGGTTGGCAGAATTCTTCAGTAAAAATGATCTTATTCATATCTAAAAGATTACCTAAAATTAAGCAAAGATGTTCAGCCCCATGGTCGGGGCCTTTAAATGAACAATATATAGATAGAATATCATCCCGAAGAATGACGGGGATCAGCAAATGGAATGATCAAGACTCATCTTTGGTCATTATTTAAAGGTAACTACCTAATTCATATCGAAGTAATTATAATGACCAGTAGTCAGACAACTACTCATCAAAAGCAAAAGGTACTATTTTTTGCACCTGTTTGTGGTAGTTACTTTGTACTCAGAAAGACACAACAATATTTCCCCGCCGGGGCCTATGAGAAACAACAATTTCCAATATCCTGTTTAGGATCCAGTACCCTCTGAATGATTCCGCACCTGTCCTTTAGCTTATATTCCGTACCTATTGAAAATATGATCAATCCGTACCCGCATGAAAAACTTTTATTAAAAGTAATCGTATGGAATACGCAATGGCAAAAAAGGAGTACAAAATGTTTCATCATAAACAACCACTTCAACGACTGGTAGATAGTATCGTCAGCCAGATAACACCTGAAACAGTGGCAGGCAATTCCCGTATCGTGAATGAAATCAATCCCTTATTAGTCTTAAAAACTGACCCGGAAATAGTAGAATCCGTTATCAGAGATTTAATAACCACTTTGCTTGAAAATAACCGCAACCGGCATATTCGAATTTCTGCCAAAGAATATGGCAATATCCTTTTAGTACATGTCAAGGATTTTAATAATGAAAACCCCACAATGTCGGAGACACTACCATTTTCTATTATAGATAAAGCAAAAATGATCAGTGGCTATGTAGGAGTAACCAGGCATTTTGACAATACAACAGTGGTTGCATTTAGTTTTCCCAATCTTCCGTTAGCAGCATAAGGACAAATCAGTATTTTAGAGGATAATAATGAGCACATGAAAAAAACAACTATCCTCTTTCTGTCCTTACTTATTTTATTTACATCCGTTGCACAGGAGTCCATACAAACAGGAGCTGAACAAACAGCTAAATACATTCCTCTTTTAAAGGGCAAACGAGTGGCTATCATGGCCAATCAAACCAGTATCGTCGGTTCTTCACACCTTGTTGACAGCCTTGTAAAGCTTGGGGTAAATATTGTAAAGGTTTTCGGGCCAGAGCATGGCTTTCGTGGCAATGCCAGCGCCGGAGTTCATGTAGCAGATGAAAATGACCCTGCGACCGGGATACCCGTTATTTCACTTTATGGCAAAAAGAACAAGCCCAGTAAAGAAGATATGGCAGATGTGGATATACTGATCTATGACCTGCAGGATGTAGGAGTAAGATTTTATACCAATATCAATGCTTTGGCCAGGCTAATGGAGGCTTGTGCAGAAAATGGAAAAGAAATGTTGCTGCTGGACAGGCCCAATCCAAATGGATACCTCGTTGACGGGCCTGTACTTGATATGAAATATAAATCGGGAATTGGCATGTTCCCTATTCCAATGGCACACGGTTTGACCGTGGGAGAATTTGCACAAATGGTAAATGGTGAAGGATGGCTGAAAGACAAGCTTAAATGTAAAATCACAATCATTCCGGTGGCAAATTATAATCACGACATGCCCTACACCCTCCCGGTAAAGCCTTCGCCTAACCTTAACACACAGCAGGCCATTCTTCTTTACCCTTCCACCTGTATGTTCGAGGGCATTTATCTGAATCATGGCAGGGGCACCTATTTCCCTTTTACAGTTATTGGCAGCCCCGAGCTTAAGGGCCTTTATTCCTTTTCTTACACTCCAACAGGAATTAAAGGAATGGCCGAAACTCCTCTTTTTATGGACCAGGTTTGTTATGGCATTGATCTCAGAAACTATGATGTTAACCAGCTCCGTAAAACCAGGCAGATCAACCTGGAATGGATAAAGGAGCTATATAAGGCTCACCCTTATAAAGAAAAATTCTTTGACTCAAAGCTGAGTAACCAGATGGGAACCATTGAGAAATTGATCGGCTCAGGCGAATTTCGTCAGCAAATTATTGATGGAAAATCCGAAAAGGAAATAAGAGCCAGTTGGGAACCGGGTCTTAGCCAGTATAAAGAAATGCGAAAAAAGTACTTGCTTTATCCTTGATACAGCAAGTACCGCTATATTTTACTTTTTCTGTTCGTCAACCCATTTGCGCAGTGTTTCTGCATATCTTTTAGCATCGGCATTTTCGTCATCGAGTTCAAGAAATTTCTCAAACCACATTAATGACTGAACATAATCTTTACGGATATTAGCCTCGTACCCGCCGAGGTAACCATAAGCCTTTAGCAACATTTTCTTATTCTTCTCTTTATCCTTCTCTCCTATTTCTGTCACTTTAATATAATGCGGAACTGCTAAACCCTGCGCCAGAGCTGTATCGATGGCTGCATTTGCCTGTGCTCTCCAATAATGGCCAAATATATCCTCCGGGTATCTTTCTGTGTATAAAGTAAACACACTATCCGACTGAAGATACTCAGCAGCAGTATAGTGAGCCAGGCCCCAGTTGAACAGATCAATATTATTGGTCTTTTCTTTCCATTGATATAGTTTACCTAACCAATAAGCCTGTTTTGATATCATATCAGCTTTCTTGGTAAGTTTAATAATGGCAGTAGCATATTTAATTTTATTAGCAACAAGAGTATCCATTTCACCTGCTATGGAATAATAATCAATAGCTCCTTTCTCTGCACCCGGCTGAGCTTCAGTAAGGATGGCCTTGAGTTCAAAATCAGCAGCAATGAGTTTTACAGGCTGTTCTTTCGAAAAGTACTGATTAGCATATTCGAGGGCTTTTAGTGTGTCTTTACTCTTCATTGCAGAATAAGCCATTAATTTATACAACCGGGGTTGTGCTTTCTCTTTTTCTGTATCGATAAGCTTTAATGCACCAGTAATTGCCCTGTCGTAATCACCTGTCAGGTAATACATATCCGTCATCCGGTAATCATGCTGAATAGTATGATCAGTATTAGCAATAAATTTTTCGAGGTATTTACGGGCAATCCTTACATCGATATTGTAATAATGATCATAAAGTGCTTCCAGCACCGGGGCATAAGTTGAATCAATTTTGTACGCCTTCATAAAATGCTCCAGATACACTTCCTGGTTCTTTTGTGCCGTAAATATTTTTCCCAGCAAATAGTGAGCTTTTACATTATTCTTATCCTTTTTCAATGCCTGCTGGTAGGCTAAAAAAGCTTTACTGGCATCTGAAAGTTTACGGTACGCCAGACCTTCCAGTATATTTATGGAAGGATTATTGTCATCCTTATCACCAGCCATCTTCAGCCATTCCAATGCCTGGGCCGGATCTCCCATATCCTCAGCTATATTCACCTCAGCCATGGCCATGAGCAGCAAAGGATTTTTTCGGTTTTTCTTATTCTCCAGGATGGAATTAAAAATGACATTTGCCGCAGCCCTATCGCCCTTTTGTAACAGATACCTGGCATACGTAATCCTGTCAAGCGGATCAGCATCCGGGTTATCACTCAGCTTATATTTTGTGATAAAATCCTTCACTTCATTTACTTTATCCTGTTCGAGATAGGTTTTTACCAATAGGTAATTTATGTCCGGCATAATTCCTTCCGTAGTAATCCTCTTTTCAAGTATAGCTTCAGCGCTTTCGTACCGTTCATTGTCAAGCAATTGTTCTACCTCTGCAGACTCTTGAGCCATAAGTACAGATGAACTCATGAAAATGATCGTCAGTATACCAGTTATTTTTTTTATCATCATATTCTTGTGTTTTAAATTAATTTTTTGCTCCGGCCACTGTTAATACAGGTATATTTGATTCTTTGTAAACGTATTTCCCTAACAGACGGTTTAACCAGCCTGCCGGCTGCGTTTCCTTCCCACTGTTTACAACAATAAGATCAGCTTTAACATTTTTTGCAACAGCAAGCATTCCATCCGTTCCATTATGATCAATACCAATGCTGCAATGAATATTAACTTGTGTATAATCCCGCAATAGCTGGTATGCCCTTGTTACACACCAGTTACTGCGCTTCTCTTCCTTCTTATTTTTTCCGGCACTGCCCATCAGGTGAACATTACCATTGCTTTGCCGGGCCAAATAAGTGGCCATGGTCAGCTTCCGTATTGGCAGCGTATCTCCTACCGGTACAACAATATTCCGCAGCTGATGAATGTTGAAACGACGGGTAACAGTAAGAACCGGGCATTGCGTTTGCTGCGTAAGCTTATTGATATTTATTTTTTGAATCAGCGCACCAAAAAATCTTTTAGGATGCTTAGGTATTAAGACCAGGTCCGAATGCTCGGCAATAATTGTTTTTTTCATCATTGTTTGCCAGTCGCCCAGTTCCTGTGAAATTGTCATTAGCAAACCATCATTAAGTTTCTTTCCATAAACATCTCTTAGTTGCTGGAGCTTTAAGGTGCCAGTCCTTGTATGTGATTCGTATATAGCGGTGGAAAAGAAACCTTCATACAGGAACGGCATGATGGCAAGTGGAGTTTGCACATGCAGCACATGGACATCACAATGAAATTCATTGGCTACCTCTATAGCTTTCTGTAAAGCCAGTGCCGTATTTCGGTTAAAATTTACAGGCACCAGTATTTTTGTGAACAGCTTTTTCATACCGGTCTTATCATTTGAACCTCAAAATACCCGCAACATCTAAAACCGGAATTAGGCTGAGATTAGAATTGAATTAAAAACTATTTCCTGAGTGTGGGAAGTATTATAACCAGGACTGTTCCTTGCTCAGAAGTAGAATTAACAGTCAAAGTCCCTTTATGCAGACTTATGATCCGCCTGGTAAGCGTAAGTCCAAGCCCGGTGCCCTGTTTACCCCGGGCATTACTTCCCCTGTAAAATGGCTCAAATAGTTTGCTTATCTCCTCGTTGGTAAGCATATCACTATTATTCTTAAAAGTTATAATAATCTCTTTACCCCTGAACGACAAATACACATTGACAGAGGTATCTGGTGAATACTTGCAACCATTCTCAAGCAAGTTCTTAAAGGCGCTATGCAGTAAATGAAAATTTCCAAAAACAAGGCATTCGTTTTCATCTTCCGGCAGTTCATCAAACAATAACTCCGCCTTATAATCCTTATTCTGTCGCATCAAATCTGAATGAGCCTTTAAAAGCACTTCATCAATTCGTACCTTATCCAGTGTAATACCACCATCTGTACCTGCCTTGGCAATTTCAAGCAGGTTGTGTGTCAATTGATGAAGCTCTCTTACATCTTCCAGTACAGAATGCAGTACATTTCGGTATTCTTCCGGAGAACGGTCTTGTAAGAGCGACACCTCAATCTGGCTGGAAACAGAAGTGAGTGGGGTGGATAATTCATGAGATGCATTGGATATAAACCTTCGTTGAATTGCAAACGACTCCTCCAGTCTGTTCAGCAGATCATTGAATGTAGCATTCAGCTGGCTAAGCTCATCCCTTTTCCTTCCTTCAAACAGGCGATGCGATAAATTTTGAGATGTAATAAGTTCCACATCCCGAATGGTTTCCTTTATCGGTCTTATTATACTCCTTGAAAACAGATAACCTGCAGCCAATGCAATAATGACTGCTGCTGGGAAAAATAGCAGGAAAATACGTTTCAGGCTCCTGATGTATTCTTTACCGGCAAGATTATCTGCAGCCACCAGTACAGTCAGGTTCATTACAGGATCTGCATGATAGTACAGGCACACATCTTTCCCGTTCACTGTATAAAATATTTCGCCACTCTCCGCCGCATCGGTAAATTTTTCGAAATCTAAAGCCAGCTTTTGTGTGCCTTCGTCATGATACTCGTACAGAATATTCCTGTTATCGTCATATATATTGATGTTCTTATTAAACAACGCAGGTGGCGCATTGGCATCTAGCGATTTAAGTAGGTTGGTTGTATCAGACCTGAAAAAGGTATAAAGTTGCGCTGTTCGGGCAGCTCTTGTTTTTAAACGCTGACGATAATCGTTCTCCAGTGTCTGGCGGCTGATCGTATATATCAAAAAGGCAATTATCAATACAATAGCAGAAACTATTGCGGCAAACAAGAGGTTGAGTTTATATACAAGCTTCATCAGCTTTTGTCTTTTAAAACATACCCCATCCCCACCTGCGTATAAATGAGCGGCTGATCAAAGCCCTTGTCGATCTTCTTACGCAGATAGTTTACATATACATCTATTACATTAGTACGGGTATCAAAATCTATATCCCAAACCTGCAAGGCAATATCTGCCCGGGATACCACCCTGTTCTTGTTCCTAAGAAAATATTCCAATAGTTGGAATTCCTTAGCTGTTAGTTGTATTGGCTTGCCATCTCTTATAACCTGTTTACTGTCCAGATTCATTACCAAATCGTCTGCCTGCAAAAGAGTGCCAGTGGCAACAGTTGTATGTGATCGCTTTAATAATGCCCGGATGCGAACCAATAGCTCCCGGAAATCAAATGGTTTGACTATATAATCATCAGCACCTGCATCAAATCCTTCAATCTTATCTTCCAGGGCACTCATGGCAGTAAGCATTACTACCGGCACAGAAGAATTAATGCTCCTGATTGACTGGCATAGCTCATAGCCGTTCATTCCCGGCAGATTGATATCTGCTATCACTAACTGGAATGGAATGTTACGGAACATTTTCAATGCAATCGCTCCGTCATATGCCACCTGTGCGGTAAAGCCGTTCTCTTCCAGGCCCTGGCATAATGCGTCGGCAATTTTTCTTTCATCCTCCGCTATCAGTATGTGTACCCCGGTCATTTGTTTAATTGAACTATAAAATTACATTCAGAAATTTATATACGTAACTGCTTATCTCCTTCTTTGAAAGATACATGATAAAGATCGGTTCTTCTATCAGCCCATGTCTGAACACTTCCAAACTCCCGGTTACGTTTCAACAGGTTAATGTCAAGCTCCTGTACAATGGCTGTTTCCACATTCGCCGGCGCTTCTGCAGCTAATCCTTCCCGGTGAAACTCAATATCACTTGGTGTCAAAATTGCTGATTGTGCATAATGGATATCCAGGTTCTCCACTTTGGGAAGATTACCTACAGCACCGGTTATTACTACGTAAACCTGGTTCTCTATGGCTCTTGCCTGCGCACAATACCTGACCCGAAGGTATGAACGGCGTACATCTGTATTGAAAGGAACAAAAATGATACCTGCACCCTTACTAGCGGCGGCTCTTATTAATTCCGGAAATTCAATATCATAACAAATAGCTATTGCCACTTTACCACAATCCGTATTGAACACTTTCATTTCGTCGCCCGGTTTCACTCCCCACCATTTCTTTTCATGCGGCGTAATATGAATTTTGAATTGTCTTGCCCATGTTCCATCTCTTTTAAAAAGGTAGGAAACATTATAAAGGTCTCCATTCTCAATAATGAAATGCGAACCGCCAATAATATTCACATTATACCGGATAGCCAATTTTGAAAACATTTCTATGTACCGCTCTGTAAACTGGTCAAGTTGCCGGATCGATTCAGCAGGCGGTCTTTGTGGCAAAAAGGTAAGCAACTGCATAGTCAGCATTTCAGGGAAAACCACAAAATCTGAACGGTAATCAGAAGCCACATCCACAAAATATTCGCAACTCTCTGCAAAATCTTCAAAACCATTGATCATTCGTAGCTGGTATTGGATGCAACAGATTCGCACATAGGGATCCGGTTTCACCGGTTTTTTCTTATCACTGTACATCAGGTTACTCCACTCCAGGAATGTACCATAGCCACAGGATTCTTTATCATTGGGCAGGTATCCCGGCAATAACCTCTTTAATACAAAACCATTGGAAAGCTGGGCGGTAAGCACAGCATCATAAATCTTTTTATCTATCACATGCTGTACATATTCTTCCACATCCATCGAAGCTGAGTATAAATGGTAACCCGGAATTCTGCCGCCGATCAGTATGCTTTT
Source organism: Chitinophagaceae bacterium (assembly GCA_044229985.1). GTDB lineage: Bacteria > Bacteroidota > Bacteroidia > Chitinophagales > Chitinophagaceae > JJ008. The sequence goes on along the minus strand of JBGARY010000005.1, from coordinate 113,904 downwards.
TAAATTCAGTTCCCTGGCCAGGTTCTTCCTGGATTCATAAAGCCGTCTTGCCAGTTTCATCAACCGGTATTCAGGGTGAACCATTATCTCCATACCATAGAGTGTATCACCTTCGGGATCATGATTAGTGATATAACCCATATTGGTCAGTTCATTCCAACTGGCTGTATCGGGGTATTGCAATTTATTGATGATGAGACTACAACTTGATGCCACCATTTTACCATCATATTCTACACAAAATTGTCCTTCTGGGAAAATAGAAAGAATACTATCAAACTGCTGCCTGCTCCAGGGCTTCATTCCCGGAAAACAGGCAAGTTGCAATTCACAAATGCTATCAAAATCAGTTGATTTGATGGTACGGCATTTTACCTTTTGCTTTTTTAAAACGGTTCTTTTCATAAACTGCCTGTTCAGTTATACAAAATAACCGGCAGGAGTTTGGGAAGGCATTAACGTCAGATTAGAAAATAATTAAAATACTGATCAGCTACCCTGTAAAGGATACTGCATTAATATAGTTGTTCCAAATATGATACACAACTTTCACTTTTAAAATCACTGGAACAAGCAAACTAAATGCATTTATTATAGTTACTATAGAAAATCAACAAGCCCCGCTATTAAGAGTCTTCACTTTACTGAAAATACTTTTTTCGTTGTCGCCATAAGCACAGGTAATAAATAAACTCATTAAGCATCATTTTCTGAATGCTATAAAGGTCCAAACCGCAGCCAGCAAATCAACGGCTCCGAATCCAGCCAGTGTTGGCGGTGCGAATTTTAGCAATACAAAGGAAAAGAAACATAATGAAGCAAAAATCCTGGCAGGGATTGTCAACTTTAAAAAAGAAACGTTGTTGTACACACTGCTTCTGTGATAATAGAAGCCAAGGCAGACTACTAGTACTCCGACAATGCGAATCCATACTTCATTTGTTTCCGGCAATTGCATGGATCGCAGAAATAAATTGGGAACTGTGATGAGTGATAGGCCTACTACATATAGGTAATATCCGAAATAACAGACCGAACGGGCAGCAGGTGTCATAGCTGTTGGTTTTGTATTTAAATATAACTTAAGTAATCCATAAGAGTTAAATTTTAAGCGCTGTTCTGTTTTTCATTTTCTACAATCAATACATTGCACAAAAACAAGAACTTATAACCGCAGCCCTATCTTTGCTATCTAACGAAGATTATATGAACCTTGAATTTAACCGAAACGAAGACCAGCTGAAACAAAGCCTCAGCGAAATGCGCCGAAAGCTGGATAAAATATTTGAAGGCGGAGGGAAAAAATCAATTGAAAAGCAAAGGGAGAAGAATAAACTTACAACCCGGGAAAGAATTGACTATTTAACAGACCAGGATAAACCTTTCATCGAAATTGGTGCGTTTGCAGGGTATGAAATGTATGAAGAACAGGGCGGATGTCCCGCAGGCGGTACTGTTGCAGGTGTTGGTTATGTTAGTGGAAGACAATGCGTAATTGTAGCCAATGATCAAACAGTAAAAGCCGGGGCATGGTTTCCAATTACAGGCAAAAAGAATCTCAGGCTGCAAGAAATAGCCATGGAAAATCATTTACCCATTATTTACCTGGTGGACAGCGCCGGCGTTTTTTTGCCTATGCAGGATGAAATATTCCCGGATAAAGAACATTTTGGCCGAATCTTTAGAAACAATGCACGGATGAGCGGAATGGGTATCACTCAGATTGCGGCGGTGATGGGACCCTGTGTTGCAGGCGGAGCATATCTGCCCATTATGAGCGATGAAACGCTGATGGTAGAAGGAAATGGATCTATATACCTGGCTGGCCCTTACCTGGTAAAAGCTGCTGTTGGCGAAGATATCGACAATGAAACACTGGGCGGAGCAGCCACACATACTGAGATCAGCGGGATAGCAGACTATAAATTCAAAACAGAGCAGGAATGCATGGATCATGTAAAACGAATGATGTCAATGCTGGGTGAAAAGGAAAGAGCTGGCTTTGACCGCATCACTCCAAAACAACCCAAAAAGAACCCGGAAGAGTTGTATGGTATTTTTCCCAGCGATGGAAAACCCTACGATGTACTGGATATTATCGAACGAATAGTAGATGATTCAGATTTCGAACAATTCAAAGCGGATTATGGTAAAACAATTGTATGCGGTTATGGCAGAATTGATGGATGGGCTGTTGGCATAGTAGCCAATCAAAGAAAGATTGTAAAAAGCAAGAAAGGTGAAATGCAGATGGGTGGTGTGATCTATAATGACAGCGCAGACAAATCTGCCCGGTTTATTCTCAATTGCAACCAAAAGAAAATACCACTGGTTTTTCTGCAAGATGTAACCGGCTTTATGGTAGGTAGCCGCAGTGAACATGCCGGTATTATAAAAGATGGAGCAAAGATGGTCAATGCAGTAGCTAACTCCGTTGTGCCGAAAATTACCATTGTAACCGGTAATAGTTACGGTGCCGGCAATTACGCTATGTGCGGCAAGGCCTATGACCCCCGCTTCATTTATGCCTGGCCTACGGCAAAGATTGCAGTAATGAGTGGCGATTCCGCTGCAAAAACATTACTGCAAATCGAAGTGGCATCCAAAAAAGCAAAAGGTGAAAAACTTTCGGAAGAAGAAGAAAAGAAATTGTTTGACAAGATCAAAAGCCGTTACGACAAACAAACTTCGCCCTACTATGCAGCAGCCCGGCTATGGGTAGATGCCATTATTGACCCGGCTGAAACAAGACGGGTTATCAGCGAAGGAATTAACGCAGCCAATCACAATCCCGAAATAAAAGAACTGAAAACAGGAGTATTCCAGGTCTGACATGAGCCATAACGTTACTATTTATACAGATGGATCATCTAGAGGCAATCCTGGACCAGGTGGATATGGTGTTATCCTTATGAGCGGCCATCATAGAAAAGAGTTGTCGCAAGGCTATAAACGGACCACCAATAACCGCATGGAACTAATGGCCGTGATTGCTGGCCTGAAAGCATTGAAAAAAGAAGGCATGCATGTCACGATCTACTCCGACAGCCAATATGTTGTAAAAGCATGGGAAGAAGGCTGGTTGAAAAACTGGATCAAAACAAACTTTAAAGGAGGTAAGAAAAACCCTGATCTGTGGGAGGAATTCTATGAGCTTTCCCAAAAACACCATATTCGTTTCAAATGGGTAAAAGGCCATGCGGACAATCCTTATAACAACAGATGTGATGAGCTGGCTACCGAAGCCGCCGACAGGCACCACCATACTTTGATTGAAGATGAAGGTTACATGAATACCTTAAAATAAAAATGCCTGCCATCAACTGGCAGGCACATTAATAAATTTGTTATTGATTAAGCCAGCCTGATCTTTACTTCTTTCTTTGTAAAGAAATTATACGTAACCAATATCAGCGGCAAAAACAGTAAAGTCGATATTAGTGAATTTCTGTAAAAAGGTAGTCCTGCTTCGTAACAGGTCATTAAACCACCCAGGTTCTTTGCATATACAACCTCTGCGGAAGCCTGCCACACCATAAAATTGGAAATAAGAAAATATACAGTAGGTGCTGCAATACCTCCGGTTAAAAGGCTGCTATAGCTTTGGCCTTTCAATAGCCAGCCCAATAATGTGGCTGATAATAAAAGCAGGTAGTTTTTCCATTGCCCCGCATAAAAGCCTGCATAAGGGAAAAGTTCCTGGCTATATAAAACCTGGATCACTGCGTCGCTGATAAATAAGGCCAGCAATGGCAGTAAAAAAGACATATCCTTTTGCTTTATTATCAATCCGGCAAAAAGGGCAATAGCAATTACAGGTGAAAAGCCTGACCAGTCAAGATCAGGACCAAAGAAAAACTTACAGGCAGTAGCCAGCAACACCAGCAAAATTGTAAATAAAAGTATCCTTCCGTTAAACTTCATATCAGGTAATTAAATGAGTAACAAAATTAGCAGAAATGACCCAATTCAGTCAGCTATTTATTAACGGTTGTGGATTCCCGCTGAAGCCCTGAAAACAGTGGATTTTACTGCTGCGGCCAGGTAAACAGTATGCCCGGGAAAAACAACCGCTGCCGGGCTTCCGGCCTGTAACCGGATGGTATCATTTTCATCATCAATTTCTGCAATTCCCTCTGTCAGCAATACCACTTCCACACCCTGTGGCTTGAAAGAAACAGTATCACCAGCCTCAAGTTCAAACACACTTAACCGAAAATCCTCAGCCGGGGCTTCATACTTCCTTTCGCCTTCATTATCCGCTTCCGGAGAAAGAATTTTTGGATAAGTAGCCTCGCATTTCACATGCTTCATCAGTTCCTGCACATTAATATGCTTTGTGGTCAGTCCGCCGCGGAGCACATTATCAGAATTGGCCATGATCTCAACGTTCTGTCCCTCCAGGTAAGCATGTGGTACTCCTGCCGCCTGGAAAATACCTTCTCCTTTTTTTAAGTGGACAAGGTTGAAGAAATAAATGGAGAATATCCCCCTGTCTATATTCCCCTCCGAAGAAAACGTTTTGTGTGCTTTTGCAGCCCAATAATCGGGGCTTGATTTTTCCATTTCTCCTGATTCATAGATTTTATTCAAATTATCGATCAGGGGTGTCAATATTCTGTTCACCTCTTCCTGCGGCATTTCCATAACATGTTTATACAAACCTGTATAGCCTGAATCATTCAAAACAGGCACAAGTTCTCTTAGCTCTGCTACATTTAACAATGTATCTGTCAATTCTTCTGTTGGCTTAAAACCATGCAGTAACCAAAAATCACCCAGGGCCACTACCAATTCTGGCTTATGATTGGGGTCTTTATAACAGCGGTGCGGTGAATCAAGTGGTATACCTTCCGCATTTTCCCTTGCAAATTCAATTTCTGCAGTCTCTTTGGAAGGATGCACCTGTATAGAAAGCATATCTCTTACATCCAGTATCTTAAAAAGGTAAGACAAGTCAGGAGCAAGAAAAGCAAGATCAGTAGGTGCACTGCCCCCGGTATCAATACCGGCCATCCCCAGCGGATGTACCCCCATCCAGTATTCTGCATAAGGCCTCCTTGGCGGCTTATTTTCTGTTTTTAATAAAGCAGGAATAAACGAATAGCCTCCCCAATCATAATGTTTTATCACACCTTGTAACCTATAAATGCCAGACATAAACAGTTTTCTTTTTTATCTTGTAGTAAAGATAGTGCATGGCTTCGCACAATGAGTTAGGAAAAGAAGGGGAAGAACTGGCAGCGCAATGGCTGATCGCTAAGGGATACACCCTTCTCCATCGCAACTGGCGGCATTCCTATCATGAAATTGACATCATAGCCACCAAAGGAAAATTTCTTCATTTTGTTGAAGTAAAGGCAAGAAAGGCTTCATCATTGGGAAACCCGGAAGACAGTGTTACAAAAAAGAAATTTAAACACCTGCAAAAGGCTGCTAACGAATTTCTATTCTTAAATCCGGGGTATAAATGGATCCAGTACGATATACTTTCCATTACTATACAAAGAAGCGGTGAAGCCGACTATTTTTTACTGGAGGATGTATTCTTATAGAAACAATTCAGCTTAAGGAGCCATTCCATCCATCATTTTTTCCACCAACTTATAGGTGGCCGGACAATACTCCACATTCTGCTTGTGTATATGTACAAAGTCCTTAAACTTTTTTGACAAATGGGGAAACCCAGCACAATCATCCGGTCGTACTTCATAAATACTGCACATATTGTCATCCAGGTTTAAGAACTGGCAGGGAGTATGCTTGTTCATCCAGTCACGGTCTCCGCCCCGCTCCTGTTTCAACCATTTTTTCTTGAACTCATCCACTGTCATTTTCAGGTGAGCAGATATTCTTTCAAGGTCTTTTTTGTTGTAAGTGGGTGTCATTGTTTTACAACAGTTGGCACAGCTCAGGCAGTCGGTCTCTTTCCACACTTCCTTTTCCAGTACTTCAATTTTTTTATCGAGGTGCCTTGGTCTGTCTTTTTCCAGTTTACTCAGGAAACGGCGCATTTTTGTTTTTGCGTACTGTGCTTTTCGTTTGAACGAACGAAGGTTAACGGGTGGTATCTTACTCATTTGCCGAAGATAATGATCCGAAACTATTTCAGCCACCTGCTAAAAAAGAATTTTTAGTCACTAAAAAGGCAATAGTTATTTTTGCCGTCAATCAAACCAATAAATGATGAAACTACTGGTTGCCCCTGCTATCGCTATTGTGCTGATCCTGTCAATTACCGGGTGTAAGTCTTCCTCATCTGAAGGGCCGGTTCTTTTTTGTGACACTGCCTGCCTGAAGGACACTATCAAGTTTAACGGCGATTTTGCGCTGAAGCCATACGTATACATTTCTGCAAGGGATTGCAGGGCTGATTCACTGATCTGGAGCTATAAGGGGATGGGTATAAATCGAAAAACCGGGTTTACCTATCTGCTTAATAATTCTGTATCTATCAATAAAGATTACATCCGTTGCGTATTCAATGACACTTCCTATGCATGGCTTTTATTCAATGATTGCACCACTGGAAGAGGCTATCAACTGCGCCTGCCTTTCAATAAAACGGCCGATATAGGACGCAAAAGCAGTGGCATCAATAATATTGATAAAAAATTTTCCATCTCCGATAACCTCGTTGTGAATACGGACCGTGGCAATATTTATGTGGAGGACATGATCACTGGCAAGAAAGCCATGATGACCTTTGGCCAAAAGCTGGATATTGACTACGATGCCATTCATGAGTATATTGACTCTGTCAACATCACGAATAGCCGTATATGGGTTAAAATTTTAGTAGATAAAAAATGGGTGGAGAAAGAAAAGAATATCACCCTTGAATAATGTGGGAGCCTTATAAAAAAGGATTTAAAGCCTACCTTGAACTGGAAAAATCACTTTCCCCGAATTCTGTAGAAGCCTATCTGCGGGATATTGATCACCTGACAACTTACCTGCAGGAGAGTGGCTCATTAATGAGTCCGGCAGAAATTAAATTAAAAGACCTGCAGCAGTTCGTAAAGTGGATCGCAGAACTTGGTATGTCAGCCACTTCCCAGGCCCGCATAATATCCGGGCTCAGGGCCTTCTATAAATATTGCACATTGGAGGATATCTCAAAAACAGATCCTACCATTTTACTGGAAGTTCCAAAGTTGAAAAGAGCATTGCCGGATGTGTTGAGTTTTGATGAAATAGAAAGCATCATTGAACAAATTGACTTGAGTAAGCCCGAAGGCGGTCGCAATAAAGCCATACTAGAGACCATGTACAGCTGTGGCCTTCGTGTAAGTGAAGTAGTTAATTTAAAAATCTCACAGCTTTACCTTGATCTTGGTTTCATCCGGGTATTGGGAAAGGGTGATAAAGAAAGACTGATCCCTATTGGCAGCAGCGCTATAAAGTACATCAGTATTTACAAAAATGATATCCGGGTTCATCTTACTCCTAAAAAAGGAAATGAAGATGTGCTTTTCCTGAATAACCGGGGAAGTAAACTATCCCGGGTGATGATCTTTTACATCATTAAAGATTTAGCATTAAAGGCTGGTATCAAAAAAACAGTTTCGCCACATACCTTCCGCCATTCCTTTGCCACACATTTAGTGGAGGGTGGTGCCGATCTCCGGGCTGTGCAGGAAATGCTGGGCCATGCCAGTATTACTACCACTGAAATCTACACACACCTTGACAGAGAGTTTCTGCGTAAAACATTGGAACAATTCCATCCTGGCTTTAAATAAAAACAGCCCCGGATAAACCGGGGCCTTAGGGTGGACTTCTATGATAACCTGTAAACTGCTTACTGAATAATGATCTTTTCTGTAAATTTTTTAGCTGTCTTCTTACTCACCAGTGTAATAAAATAATTACCAGCTGCCGTAACCGGGGCATCAATGTTCAACACTTTTGCTGCTGCATCGATCCATATTTCCTTTTGTAGAACTACTTGCCCGGATTGATTGGTAAACTGCACAGTATAGTATCCTTCCTCCAGCAGATGTACACCGGCTGAGATGTTTCCTCCGGATTTTATGGGATTGGGATAAATATAAAACCGGTTTCTCTCTGCCGGCACTTCTATATCCCGCTGAATAATTTCATCTGTCTCCACCACTGGCTCTTTTTTTACCGGCCCTCTTGAGCCCAGGTCGCCTGCAATTTCTCCTTTAATATAAGTTCCTGCTGAGCTGGTTGCAATTTCACCCGCCTGGTTGTTGATAGACAGCTTAACTTCTGTGAATACTCCCAGTTCAGCTATACATAGCTTTTGCGCTTCATAACCGCCGGAGGCAACCAGCAAATTGCCCAGACTGTTTTTTACATCAAAGCTGAACATACCCTTTGCATCAGCAACAATAATATTTCCGGTATTGGTCTCGGTGATTGTGGCGAAAGGAATCGCCTCTCCTTTCTCATCTGTCACCTTTCCTTTTATAGTCTTTTGCTTTGTTATGGGGCTTTCAATAATTGTCGTGTCAGTTCTGCCGGAAAAAATGGTGGGTAACACTAATCCCAGTATCCTGTTATCATTAATTACTTTCATATTAGTAGTATCGGTATCATTTACGGCTGCCTTACCAGCTTTTGTTTGTTGCGCCGATGCTTTTGTCAGAAACAACGCCGGTAGGGCCATTTGAAAAAAATACTTTAGCCAGGGTGTTCTTTTCCTGGGCAGTTCAATGTCCCGGTGAAGCTGCTCTGTCATAAACCGGCCGCAAACAGAACCTGCTGCAGGCTTCTTGAAGAATTGCGCCAGTTCATAATCGGTCATACTACTGAAATCAATTACTTTCTTTTGGCAGGAACCGCAAAAGCGGCCTTTTTCTACGGGGGTCATCTTGTCCCAGTTCTCATGGCAGGGTGTGGGGATTGTCAGGTTAATTTTGTTACTCATAAAAGTCCGTTTATTGAATTATTACCTTACCTGATGCAGCAATGCCGCCCTTTGCATAACTAAGCTGAAAAATGTAAGTTCCTGCCGGCCAGCGGCTGTCGATGGCAATCTGCAATTGATTTTTCCCTTTCACTACAGTTACAGGTAAAGCTCGAATCAACAGACCGTTCATTGAAAATATTCTTACTACTGAGTTTCCCTGATTAAACGATTCAAATTGCATCACTACTGAACTGCCTCTTGAAGATGGATTGGGAAAGATTTTAAAATTATCATTTTGAATATCCATTGTTAAACCACTGGCTCCATTAACAACCCTCTTTTCATGCTTTACCCGATAACAGGGCAGTTTCTTATAACAACGGCAGCATATCATTGGTAATGAGGAGAGAACGACAGGCTTTATTTCCATATAGTGCTTGTTAAGAATAATTTCATATTCACCTGCCCTATCAACTAAAAATGAAGTGTCAACATATCCAACTGTACTGATACTTACGACATATTTATCAGTTCTACCCAAAAGTATTACCCATACGGATCCGCTATCATTGGCCACCAGATGAACGGAATCATTTTTATCCGGGCGGAAAACTGAGACCGTAGCTCTGGGAACAGGGCTGCCATCGTTTTGATCTTTTATTGTAAACATAACTGGAAATTCAATTACCGGCCGAAGCGTACATCGGGTTACAACTTCCGGTTCCTGCACTTTATTGTTTTGGGGGAAAGCAGTATTTAGGAACATGCAAATACCAAGTGTAAAATATATTCTCATAAGCAAAATTTTAAATCCCTTAAATCATTTAATCCTATAAATCCTGGTTCAGACAAAAAAGGGGCCGGTAAAAACCAGCCCCGTTATCACTAACCGGCTGTTAAATGATTAGCTATTTTCAACAGGATGACGCAATGGCGCTGTTTACATATGCTGATTTAACTTTTTTTTATTTGGAATCATCTTCTGCAGGCTCTTCCCCACTTTTGGGTTCTGGTTTGCCTTTAGCCAATAAACGGGCACTTTCCACCAGTCTTACAAACTCAGAACGATAGCCTTCCTCATCATATCCTTTTGCCTTGCGGGCCAGGTTCAGCACATTATCATAGGAAGATGCAGACTTATACGCTGATTCACGGAGAAGCAGACCAAACTGGGCCACAGCAGCGGCAAATCGGAAATTGTCGGATGTTTTGGCTAAGGCCACTTGTTTGTCCAACACCGGATGTTCAATCAGCTTGCTGACATCACCATCCGGGGCTTTGTAACGGAATTTAACCGTCAAAATCTCGTCTGTCTGTGAAGATGAACTAAGAGCTGTTGTGTTTTTCTGATACTTTAACGAATCTACTTTTTGTAGAAAATCACTTTTTACCCCAACAGGTATTACTTCATACAATGCTGTTACAGTATGACCGCTGCCCAGTTCACCGGCATCTTTTTTATCATCGTTAAAATCTTCCTTGGCCAGCATGCGGTTTTCATAACCGATCAGACGGTAACCCTGCACTTTAGCAGGATTGAATTCAACCTGCAGTTTTACATCTTTGGCAATGGTAAACAGTGTGCCGCCAAATTCATTTACTAATACTTTTTTAGCCTCGGTTATACCATCTATATAGGCATGATTACCATTCCCTTTATCCGCCAGCTTCTGCATTTTGGCATCCTGATAGTTTCCCATGCCATATCCCAGCACTGTCAGAAAAACTCCGCTCTTTCTTTCCTGTTCAATCAGCCTCTCCATCGCATCGTCACTGCTTTCGCCTACATTAAAATCACCATCGGAGCAAAGAATCACCCGGTTGTTGCCACCTTTTACAAAATTTTCTTTGGCAGTTTTATAGGCCAGTTTAATACCAGCACCACCGGCAGTTGAGCCCCCGGCTTCCAATTTGTCGATCGCATCTTTTATTTTTGTTTTTTCATCTCCGCTTGTCGGCTCCAGTACCAAACCTGCTGCCCCTGCATATACCACCATGGAGATATTGTCTTCTTCCCTAAGCTGATCCACCAACATTTTCAATGAAGCTTTTACTAATGGAAGTTTATTGGGGCTCTGCATTGACCCTGAAACATCAATCAGGAAAACCAGGTTGGAGGCCGGCAGGTTTTCAGTGGGTATTTTCTTTCCCTGCAAGCCGATCAATACCAGTTTATGGTCTTTATTCCATGGCGCATCAGAAATTTCTGTGTTGATAGAAAATGGTTCGTTCTTTACTGGTTGTGGATATTGATAGGTGAAGTAGTTCACCATTTCTTCAATCCGTACGGCACCTGCCGGCGGTAGTTGTCCCTGGTTCAGGAAACGGCGGATATTGCTGTACGATGCAGCATCTACATCTATTGAAAAAGTCGAGAGTGGATTATCAGATACTTTTAAAAACCTGTTTTCGGTGATCTTATCATATCCCTCCCTTTCAAATTCTTCCCTGATACCATCTTTATCTGTACGGTATTGTTGTATTTGATCATATACAGGTTGATAATAGGCACTGGAAGGAGGCGCACCATATAAGGTAGTGACACTACCCGTCATCGCTTTTCTCTGTTTATTCGCCAAACCAACCACTACCACCTCCTGCATGGCCTGTGAAGCTGCTTTAAGTGTTATCGTAATACTGCTACGGCCATTGATTTTGACTTCAGCCGTTACATACCCTGCTGCTGAAAAGACCAGAGTAGAATTTGAACCAGGAGCCGTAATTCTAAATGATCCATTCACATCTGAACTTACACCAGTACTGGTTCCTTTTACATGAACAGATACACCGGCCAGGGCAGCGCCGGTTTCGTCTATTACTTTACCGGTTACAGTATGAGATTTCACCGGCCGGAATGCCAATAATATCAATACTACCGGCACTATCATAACAAGTATTCGCTTCATAAAATAATTTTAATACCCTGATGCCGGTATTTTGACAATTGCATAAAGCAGCTATAAAAATTTTATTCGCTAATTTTAGCCGTTGGCTTTCATCCGCAACATATCTCACAACTCACTAACCGACAAGGAGCTGGTGGCTCTGTATAAGCAATCGGGCGACATGGCCGTACTGGGAGAACTATACCAGCGGTACATGGAGCTGGTATATGGCGTATGCCTTAAATATTATAAGGAGCCTGAAACCGCCAAAGACAGTGTCATGCAGATTTTTGAAGAACTGGTATCAAAATTGAAAAAACATGAGGTAGATAATTTCAGGGGCTGGCTGCACCAGGTAGCCAAAAACCATTGCCTGATGCAACTGCGAACCCCAAAAAAAATGAAAACTGTAGAGTTTAAAACAGAGATTGTGCAATCTGAAGAAGAAGTGCATCTGAATGGTGTGCTGGGAAAAGAGGAAAATTTCAAAAAGCTGGAATTTTGCCTGGAAACGCTGACAGATGACCAGCGGGAAGCCGTAAAAATGTTTTACCTGGAGGGTAAGTGTTATAACGAGATAGCGGAAATAACCGGGAAAGACTGGAACCAGGTCAGAAGTTTTATCCAGAATGGCCGCCGAAACCTGAAACTCTGTATGGAAAAATCCGCAGTAGAAGCAGGCAGGCAGACTGAATAATAAAATTGTGAACTTTGTACTGCCGTATGGCAACGAATAATAACATAAAAAACTATACCGCCGCTGATATTGAAAAATATCACAAAGGGATGCTTTCGACCAAAGAAATGCATGACCTCGAAAAAGCAGCATTAGATGATCCCTTCCTGGCAGATGCGCTGGAAGGCTATGCCGTTTCCGGTGTAAATGCAGCGGCTGATATCGCTGATCTTAAACAACGACTTTCCGAGAAACTGGAAGAAAAGGCCAAAGTGATTCCCATCAACAGTGGTCGCAACAATTTCCGATTGTTGAGGGCGGCTGTTGTTATTGCTTTCATTGCAGGAGCCGGTTTATTGATCTACCAGTTTGGCTTCAATAATAAGAAGGAAGAAATTGTACAAGCCGACCCGGTGAAAAAAGTGGAGCAGCCAACAAAAGATAATGCAACCTCTCCGGGCACCACAAGTTCAGTTGCTGCTGAAGACAAAACGAAAACAGAAAAAAAAGATGTAACAATAAATACACCAGCTGCAACAACTGGTAACCAGCCTGCTCCGGCTCCATCAAGACCTGATAATAATAGTATCGTTAAAGAAAATGCAGCTGATGAAAAAGCCATTGCAACTACTACCAGCATTCCTCCTTCAGTTCCTTCTAAAACAATAGAAGCACCTGCCGAAAATAAAAATCTGGCAAAAGAAGATGCAAAAGTTAAAGCAGCCGGGCAAGTTAGACAGGAAACCGATGTAGACGGGCTGAAAGATGTGGCTGACAAAAAACAAGCAGATGAAACAAGAAATAACCGGGCCGTTGCCGCCAGTCGCAAAGCAGAAGAACAAAACTACCGTAACCAGCAAACCAATGTATTCCGTGGCCGTGTTACCGATCAGAATAATGTAGGCGTACCCTTTGCCAATGTAACAAACCTGGATGACAATGAGGCAGGAACATATACAGATGCAAAGGGAAATTTTATTCTTACCTATCCTGATACTGTACTCACTGTACAGGTTCGGTCTATCGGTTTTGAAAACAGCAATGTTCAGCTTAGAAATTACGTACCCAATAACCAGGTGACTTTGCAAGATGACCGCAGCCTTTCAGAAGTGGTGATCAGTAACAAAAAACCTAATGCAGTGGCCCGTTCAAGAGATGCCAATATGCAATTAGAAGAACCCGAACCTGCAGATGGATGGGATAACTATGATTCTTACCTTGTCAATAATGTTAAGCTTCCTGATGAATATGTAACTAAACAACAGGGCGGCGGAGAAGTGCAGGTTTCCTTTGAAGTAGATAAAAATGGAGAACCTGTAAACTTCAAAATCGAAAAATCGCTTTGTAAAAAATGTGACCAGGAAGCCATCCGGCTCATCAAAGAAGGCCCAAAATGGAGACGGAAAGCCAAACATGGCCGCACTACGGTAACGATCACTTTCTAAGGCGAAAGGGTTGGGTCCCAGCTAGAAATTCAGACTTTCAATCCCTGACTATTAACTCTCGACTCCTGACTCCTGACTCTTGACATCTGACTTCCAACTTCTTCCTTTCCCCTACCTTTGCCTTCTCAAAAACTTGTAGTATGAAGAAAATACTTTTCACCGCTATTGCGGTATTCTCATTAGTAATCAGTGAAGCACAATTAAGAACACCAGCTCCCAGCCCGTCTCAAACCATTAAGCAGGACTTTGGCCTCTCTTCCGTAGAGTTATCCTATTCCCGCCCGGCTATGAAGGGCAGGAAAATTTTTGGAGACCTGGTTCCTTTCGGCAAAGTTTGGCGTACAGGAGCCAATAATGCCACTACCCTCACTTTCGGCGAGGAGGTTACCATTGGTGGCACAAAGGTTCCGGCAGGTAAATATGGATTGCTGACTATTCCTGATAAAAAAAGCTGGACAATCATCATCTCTAAGCAGACGGATGTAACCAGTCCCTCTGCTTATAAGCAAGACCAGGATGTGGTAAGAGTAGAGGCCAAAACAATGGACATGAACAACGCTGTGGAATCATTCACTATACAGTTTGCAGATGTAAAACCTACCAGTTGCGAACTGCACATTATGTGGGATAAAACAGCAGTAGCCCTGCCTATTTCTGTTGATGTTGAAAAGAAAGTTATGGCGCAAATTGAACAGCTGATGAATAAAGACAACCGTCCTTATTTCAATGCAGCAATGTATTATATGGAAAATGGCAAAGACCTGAACCAGGCGTTGTCATGGTTTGATAAAGCCGTTGAAATGAATCCATCTGCTTTCTGGATCCATCACCAGAGAGCCAATTGCCTGGCAAAACTGGGTAAAAAAGCTGAAGCGAAAGCCGCTGCAGAAAAGTCAAAAGAACTGGCTGCTGCTGCCAAAAATGATGACTATGTGAAGCTGAATGAAAAATTATTAGCCGAGCTGGAAAAATAATTGCACTAAAAAATGATTCTGAAACCTCGTCAATTCACTGACGGGGTTTCTTTTTTATTCAGTATTCCCTGCAATAGTAGACTGAACGCAACCACCCCAAATGCACCAATCGGGTTAAGCCATAAGAAGCCCATTTTGAAAACCCCTGCTTTGGTTAGTATAAAAACAGTGAGCACCAACAATTCTGACAACACCGCAGCCCAGAAAACAACATGACCATTGGAAATCTTTTTAATGAAGAATGCAACCAGGAACACACCCAGGATGACCCCATAAAAAAGTGAACCCAATATATTAACCGCTTCAATCAGGCTGTTACCGATATTGTAAGTGAACATGGCCACTACAATACAAAAAATACCCCAGCCTAATGTGTACCATTTGGATAAACGATATTCATCTTCTCCTGTTTCTTTCTTCTTCGTGAACCTCCGGTGAAAATCGACCATAGAACAAGAGGCCAATGAATTAATGGCGGCTGCAATACTCCCCCATGATGCAAGAAAAATGATAGCAATCAGTAATCCCACAAGGCCTACCGGGAGGTTATCCACTACAAACCGAAGAAAAATGTAGTTTGTATCATTACCATCACCTCCGGGTATTTTTTCATTCAGCCATCCCTTTACTTTATTGCGCAATCCCTCTGAATTCTTTTGCAGTTCCTTCAGCGTAAGTAAAGATTGATCCGCCAGGCCGGGATTACTGTTATGCCTGGCATCAGCATAGGCAACGACCGCATTTTGTTTTAATGCACCGATGGAATCATATTGTTGCTGAACAAGGTAGAAAGAGTCCCGGTAGGCCGATTGTTCAATTTTCTTTACCTGCACATCGTTAAAGAAGATCGGCGCCTGATTGAATTGATAAAAAGTAAAAACCAAAACCCCTATCAACAGGATCAAAAATTGCATCGGTACTTTCACAATACCATTCATCAGCAAACCCATACGGCTTTCTCTCAACGATTTTGCTGTAAGGTAACGGCCCACCTGGCTTTGGTCTGTGCCAAAATAAGATAAGGCCAGGAAAAAACCGCCAATGATGCCACTTAATAAATTGTATTGATCGCTCCAGTTAAAACCCTTTTCAGTAATTCCGGTAGTGATCACATTCAGCTTTCCCATTTTGCCTCCCACTTCCAGTGCATCAGTAAAACCAACTTTTGCCGGCAACATATTCACCACCATATATCCGGCAAGAAACATACCAGTGAATACGACGATCAATTGTAATTGTTGCGTATAGGCAACTGCCTTTGCACCACCTGTCATGGTGTAAATGATCAGCAGGCCGCCCATAAATAAATTGGTCCAGATAATATCCCAGCCTAATAAAGAGGACAAAATGATGGAGGGAGCAAATACACTGATGCCTGTAGACAAACCCCTTTGCAGTAAAAAAAGAAAGGAAGTAAGTGTTCTTGTTTTTCCGTCAAATCGCTTTTCTAAAAATTCATACGCTGTATATACTTTCAGGTTCCGGAATATGGGCACAAAAAATATACTGATCACTACCATTGCCAGCGGAATACCAAAATAGTATTGCACAAATCGCATCCCATCAGTATAGGCCTGGCCCGGGGCTGATAAAAAAGTAATGGCACTGGCCTGCGTTCCCATGATGCTCAGTAAAACTAATCCCCATGGAAGGCTTCTGTTCGAGAGAAAATAACCATCGAGATTATGGGTGGTGCGGCTTTTATATAAACCATAAGCCACAATGGCCAGCAGGGTCACAACCAGTACTATCCAATCCAACTGGCTCATGCAAAACGTTTGGTGATGAGATAAAAAATAATGATCAGCACAACAAGAAACAACAACACAAGCACATACCAGCTTGTCCAGTTACTAAAAAATGGCGGCTTATCGTTTTCGTGCTGTGTCATAAATTATTTACGGTTGGTTCTCAGCCAGCCAGTCATCAATATCACAATCCCTAAAATCAGACCGATAAGAATGCCGATTCTGACTTTCTTAATTAAAATTCCCAAAACCAATCCAAGAATGATGGCAAAAATAAAAGCCATCTCTCCCCTTTTTACACTGGGCTTATTATTACTCATTAAAATCCTTTCTTCTTGTTTAATGCAATCAGGTTGGCCAACAAACGATAGGCACCGGGTACACCAGCCGGCAACTGCCGGAAGAAAACAATTCCTGTATAGGTAAAATAACCTTTGCCGTATTTAGCAACCAGTAAACTGCCGTCATCCGATTTTTCACCCGGATCTGCCATACTGATCAGTTTTTCAAACTTACCGGAAGTATCGCTGCCATGATAAATACTTCTCTCCTGCCGCCAGTCTTTAAAATCATCGCCGGTTAACTTATTAGGAAAATTGAAAACCGGGTGTTCGGGTTTCAGGAAAGTAACTGCTGCGTTCTCGTCTGTCACCCTTGTACGGGTGATATTAAATTCAAAGGGACCAATTTTTGACCTTACCGGGCCAATCTGGTTGCTGGTATTATACTGAACAATGAGGTTACCACCATCACTCACATACTTCATCAATTTATTATAGTACTTATTCAGCCATTCATTGGTGTTATAGGCTCTCACACCAGTAATGATCGCATCAAATTTTTCCAGGTTGTTTTTGGCGAGTTCTTTATCAGTGAGCAAGGTTACCTCATACCCCATTTGTTCTAAGGCTTCCGGCACTTTATCTCCCGCCCCTATAATGTAGCCAATCTTCTTATTATACGTTTTTAGGTCAATATTTTTTATCGTTACAGTTGCCTCATGAAAATAATTGATCCAGGGAATATGGTCATATTTTATCTCATGTTTATCAAAAGCAACCAGCTCATTCTCGTTGGCCTGCACACCTAATTTCGCAACAGTATTTGTTTTGAAACCAGGCGTTGTATAAGTTATATCAGTCACCTGTCCTTTAGTAGTTACGGTAGCAACCGGAGAGCTAAAATTGAAACTTTGTAGTGCCTTAACCGATCCTTTCTCAAATGCGGCAAGCTTTCCTGTAAACCCTTTTTTCATTCCTCGCAGCAATAAGCTGCCATTGATATCATTTTTCTCATTGATTGCTATTTTTAAATCTTCCGAAGGGCTTACAATAACCGGCGGAACCACCACCAGTGGTTGATAAAGCTCACCTCTCACAGGATCAGTAAACTTATATCGAACCGGTCTCATAAAAATGAAATTTTCTCCGAATATCCTGACCTGTATAAAAGCATTGTAGGCAGGCTCCACATCAGGATAACCGATCAATAACTGATCTGTTACATTAAAATAACCTTCCTCCATCTTATTGGCCAGCCAGTAAGGCTGCGTAACAGGCTTCTCAGCCGGTACATAAATCGTCTTTGAAAAATTGAAATTTTTGTTTTTTTCCAGCACCCGCAGGAAGGAAGTATCAAACTTGTCAACGATAACTTTTTGTAGCGATGCTTCTGTACCCAAACGATTATTAAAAGAAAAATTAAGCCTGATTGAATCCGTTTGCACAGCAAATTGTTCTGTAGTAGTTATATCCAAAAACAGACCGCTGCACTGTGCAACCAGTGTATATATTTCTCTTAATTTCTGCTCTTTCCAGTAGCCGTCTTCCAGGCTTTTGATGGCCTTATACAACTTCACCAATCCTTCTACCGAATATTCAGGGTGCAGCAAATCAAAAGAGGCAATCAGGTCATTAATCATTCTCTCAATTACGTCTCCACCTTTTACTTTTTTCCAGGAAAGCTCAGTTCCTTCCATGAGATCATTGGCAGGCTGATTTCCCCTGGTCGCTTTAAAATATTCATACGACTCTCCTCTTGCAGCCGGCACACCAAAGCCCTGGCTCTTATGCTGGCTCCTGCTTTCTGCAGCTATTTCACCATAACTTTTACCAAGCAGTGGATTATAACCGCCTACATCAATCTTGAACTGGTCCTCCCTTGTTGTATTATTCCCTCCAAAATTGAACGTATTCCACATCACTCTTTTTGCTTGCCAGGTTGAAACAAATTTCAGTTGTTCCGGGAAACGATTGGGGTTGGCAGCAGCTTCAAATGCTTCATTCGCCAGTATGGCGGAAGCCGTATGATGTCCATGTCCTCCTTCACCGGTTGTGGGAAAACGGGTAATGATCACATCCGGCTTAAATTTTCGGATCACCCATACCACATCACTCAATATTTTTTCTTTATCCCATTTAGTAAACGTTTCTTCCGGGTTTTTGGAAAATCCGAAATCATAAGCCCTTGTAAAGAATTGTTCTCCGCCATCTATTCTACGGGCTGATAGTAGTTCTTGTGTTCTTATCAAACCCAGTTCAATACCCTGCTCTTCTCCAATAAGGTTTTGCCCCCCATCGCCTCTTGTTATAGAGAGATAGCCAGTCCGGTAAAGCTTATCTTTTGATAAATAAGTGATCAGCCTGGTGTTCTCATCGTCCGGGTGAGCAGCCACGTATAATACTGAACCCAACACATTCAGCTTTCTCAGGGCCAGGTACATATCAGCAGAAGTCCAGCTTTGCGGTCCTTGCGCAAACACAGGTAACTCAAGAATCAAACCCAATAAAAGGAAATAACATTTCTTCATCCGGTGAAATTATTCAGCGAATATAAACGAACTGTATCAAGTACTACCGCCATTTATAAAGTAAAAACCGGGCTTTAACCCGGCTTTTACTTTTCAAAAAAAATAATTAATCATTACCTACCAGGAATACAGCATTACAGAAAAGAAGCTTTCCATTTTCCCAGAAATTACGGAAGATGACATCATCCGAAAGACAGGTGACGGTACCATTACCCACCTGCTGAACTCCATACAGCAACCCATCCTTCAGTTTGGACTTTAGGTGAACGCCTACAAATCCCGCCACCTGGTTATCTTTTTTAATAACACCCACATTCCAGCCCCCTTCGCCCAAAAACTCATAGAGATAATCATCTTGCTTCAATGCATAATAATAATCTGGATAACCAAAAGCCAGCGGATGAGTATTATCCAATTCAATCCGGTAAATGGAGCCAGCAGTCATACCAGACAATGCATCCCTTTCTCTGTCTTCATACCGGTTGAGCGCATCATAACCAGGCTTTTCTTTTTCTTTATCCTTCTTATCTGCCTCTTCTCCCTTTTTAGTCTTGAATGCAATTTCTGCTTTGGCCAATTGTGCTACCGCAGATTCCAAAGCAACAACCCGGCCACCTTTTTTGATCCAGTTCTTAAAATTCTCCGCTATGTCTTTATCAGAAAGATAGCGATGGTTGCCATCGGGCATAATCACCACATCCACTTTGCTCCAGTCAATTCGCTGTACATCGTTGGTACTTACTTGTGTAATCGGGTAATTCAATTCTTGCTCAAAGAAACTCCAGATACCTCCTGCCGCCGTTGTACTAATGGCATCACCTGTTATCAAAATAATCCTGGGAGCCTTCATGGAGTGCACCATATCACTGCCAAAATCAAACCCTTTGTCAACCAACCCGGTTGTAACGGGATAAAGCTGGATATTGTTTTCATCAGCAATGGCTCTTACCACATTCCAGAGATCAGTACCAAATTTCTGATTCGAAGTCTTTAAAATTATCACCGAACCCCGGTCAAACTTATTTCCGTTTACTTCAAAAGGCGCTTCAGAGTATCGAAGCAAAATCCCTTTCTTCATCAACTGACCGACTGTTCTTACTGTTCTGACACCATTCCATGGCATTACATAACCGTATTCTGTACTTGTATTCACAACCTTTAATTTTACAACTGGACCGCCAGTTGTGACTTTTTCCCTTGAGGCATATGCATTCAATCCATATACATACGGCATTGACCAGGCCGTAATATCATATGTGGCTGAATCAGATAATTTGGATTTGGGCTCAAATAATACTTTCACCATTGCCGAACGGGGTTGATAGCTGCTAATAACAAGATAATTGTTACCAATTGTAAATGTTTCTTCTTTTCCAGTGGCATAGTTGTAACCCTTTCCGGCACCACTGCCTGTTGAATACTGAATACCGTTTTTATCCAGCAAATCCATTAGTTTATTTATTCGCTGCGCATCTTTGGGATCATTCTTTATAACATACGCTTTATATTCACCTACACCATTTGACACAGCATTATTAAAGTACTTTCTGAATTCTTTTACAAGCTTTGTAGCACTAGTTGAAGAAGCTTCAATGGTACTGAGTGATGTGGTGAAATGATGCAGTGCCCTGTCCACCAGTGTCAGCGTATCACCATCCTCATTTATAATTCCCAGTCCGCCTGAAATACCACCTTGCTCATAGGTCATACCAATGGCACCATTGTAAGTGGGGTAAGTATCTCCGTATGAAGGGTAAAACAGATCAAACCGGATTTTTGTAAAAAATAACCAGCCATTGCCATCGAAGTATTTTGCATTGTTTTTACCAATTGTATGTTGAAAATCTCTCTGCCAGGGGGTGATCACTTCATGAAAGGGTTCGGCTGCTGGAGCAAAATAATAGGGTTCATTAACTCCTTGCTCATGGTAATCCACATGTACATGCGGCATCCATTCCAGGTATTTTTTTATGCGATAACGGGTCTCTGCTTGTGTTTGCCATGCCCAGTCACGGTTCAGGTCAAAATTATAATGGTTGGTTCTGCCGGCAGGCCAGGGCTCTCTATGCTCTCTGGCGATCGGGTTAGGATTATAGTCTTTTCCAACAGCGGAGTTAAACCAGTTCACATAGCGATCACGGCCGTCCGGATTCAAACAAGGGTCTATGATCACTACCGTATTTTTTAGCCATTCTTTTGTCTTTGCATTGGATGGATCAGTCAATGCGTAAATGGTAAGTAATGCAGCTTCTGAAGATGAGGGTTCATTACCATGTACATTATAGCTTAACCAAACAATGGCAGGTGCATTGTCTTCAACAGGGGCCATGCGGTCTTTGGCCAAATTGGCCAGACGTATATTATTCTGGCGAATCGACTCAAGGCTTTTGATATTCTCCGGCGATGAGACATAAGTCAGCAACAGGGGCCTTCCTTCGTTGGTCTCACCATATTGTTCCAGCTTAACCATGGAAGGAGCATTAGCAGCAACATGATTGTAATAATTAACAATCTTGAAATGCGGAGTGTAACGGGTACCGATTTTATACCCAAAAAAATCTTCCGGTGATTTCAGTTGAGCAGAAATACTGGCAACAAAACATAATGACAAAATTGACAGCAGAGCCTTTCGAAACATAGACAAAATTTTAGTCCGGCAAGTTAAGAAAGCGTTGATTAATTGCCACCCTTTTTTACTCCCGGTAAAATGAGCCGATTTATGTAGTTTAGTCCTCTTAAAACAACCCCTTGATGCTACGCAAGATTTTATACTTTGTTGCATTCTTTTTCCTCCTGTCTGCTTGTAAGACATCTCAAAAGAACCAGGTAAGCTTATCCAATATCAACCCATACCAATACAGCGGTTCTAAAAAAGTAATTGCAGAAAATGGCGCTGTTGTTTCAGCACATCCATTGGCCAGTAAAGTTGGAGTAGAAATTTTAAAGCAAGGGGGCAATGCCGTAGATGCAGCTATTGCTACACAACTGGCGTTGGCAGTGGTGTATCCTAATGCAGGAAATATTGGTGGCGGTGGTTTTTTTGTTGCCAGGTTGAGTAATGGTGAAACAGTAGCTATTGACTACCGGGAAATGGCTCCCGGAAAAGCACATAGGGATATGTACCTGGATGCTGATGGTAATGCAAGAACAGATAAAAGCCAGTTGGGGCATTTATCAAGCGGAGTACCCGGAACAGTTGCCGGTCTGTTTGAATCACACAAACATGGAAAGCTTCCTTTTGCCAAATTGATTGAGCCGGCCATCGAACTGGCAGAAAAAGGATTTTGCATATCAGCCAGTGAAGCAAGAGCACTAAATAATCTGCAGGACGATCTGAAAAAATACAACAGCATTATGCCTGTATTTGTAAAAAACGAAAAGTGGGAAGCGGGTGACACATTAGTGCAAAAAGACCTTGCCAATACATTAAAAAGAATAAAGCAAAACGGTGCCGCAGGATTTTATGAAGGAGAGACAGCCAAACTTGTAGCAGCAGAAATGAAGAGAGGCGGCGGCATCATCACTGAAGAAGATCTGAAAAATTATAAGGCCAAACCAAGAACACCGCACAGCTTTACTTACAAAGGCTATAAAATAGTGGGTATGCCCATGCCCAGCAGCGGCGGCTTATTGTTGCACCAGATGATGAAAATGATCGAAGACCGGAATATCAGTTCAATGGAGTTTCATTCTGTTCAGGCTGTACAATTAATGACGGAAGTGGAACGTCGTGCCTTTGCCGACCGGGGAGAATACATGGGCGATGCAGATTTCTATAAAGTGCCGGTGGATATGCTGACCAATGAAGTGTACCTGCAGGAAAGAATGAAGGATTATAAAACAGATCAGGCAACTCCGAGTTCAGCAATAGGTGCTGGAAAATTAAGCAGGGCAGAAAGCGAGGAAACTACTCACCTGAGTGTGATTGATAAATACGGTAATGCTGTGGCTGTGACAACGACTTTAAATAATTCCTACGGTAGCCGCACTGTTGTGGGTGGTGCCGGTTTCTTCCTGAATGATGAAATGGATGATTTCAGTATCAAACCTGGTGTGCCCAATATGTATGGCGCTGTTGGTGGTGAAGCCAATGCTATCAAACCCGGTAAAAGGATGCTGAGTTCGATGACGCCGACTATCGTTCTAAAAGATAATAAGCCTTTTATTGTTGTAGGCACTCCGGGAGGAACCACCATCCCTACACAAATATTTCAAACACTGGTCAACATCCTTGAATTCAACATGAGCACTGAAGATGCTGTGTACAAACCCAAGTTCCATCACCAGTGGCTGCCCGATGAAGTAATGATTGAGAAAGGGTTTCCGGCGGCGGTTAAAGAAGCTATGCAAAAAATGGGATATACCTTCGGAAAAGAAAGAAGCGGCATTGGCAGAACAGAAATAATCAAAGTATTACCCAACGGAAAATTTGAAGCGGTAGCCGATAACCGTGGGGATGATGCTGCAGAAGGATGGTAAAGGAGATATTAGTCGTGAGTTAGCAGTCATTTGTCTGATAAAAGTTATTTTTTATGAGTACAGCTAAAGAATTTTTGATAACAGCCATTCGCCGGCTGAAATATTACAAAGACCTGGGTGATAAAACTTTTGAACAACTCAATGAGTGGGACTTTCATTATCGACCCAATGATGAATCCAACAGCATTGCGGTTATTATTCAACATATGGCTGGCAATATGCTCAGCAGGTGGACTAATTTTCTTACCGAAGACGGGGAAAAAGAATGGCGGCAACGGGATGATGAATTTGCTGTACATGAATACAATAAACAACAGCTGCTGGAACTTTGGGAAAACGGATGGAACTGTTTTCTTGCTACACTAGAATCATTGAAAAAGAAAGACCTGAAGAAAAAAGTGCATATCCGAAAGGAGCCTTTGTCAGTTATTGATGCCATTAACCGGCAGTTGGCCCATTATCCCTATCATATCGGACAGATCATCTATATCGCCAAAATCATCAAGAATACAGCCTGGAAGAATTTATCTATTCCCAAAGGAGAATCGCAAGCTTATAATTCAAACGCTGAATTGAAAGATCCGGCCAAGAAATTTTCATAAGCTGTATCTGAAAAAACCTGTTTTCTCGGGCTATTTGATTTACCGGATTAAATGTCTATTTTGTCCCCCCATCCAGCCAGTTCCGGGTACAGGAACAGGTACAATCCTCTCTGAAAAGCTACACATTACATTACTTTATCAAATTGATTCTGAAGACGTAAAAAACAGAACATGAAAATTTTTCTTTTATCCGTAATTACCCTTTGTTTAACGCTTTCCGCCAGCAGCCAGGCAGAGTTTGGCATCTTTGCCGGACCACAAATGATGTCTGCCCGGTATGACATCAGCGGCACCAAACAAAAGACGGAATACAAATATGGTTTTCAATTGGGAGGCATGATGAAAGTACCGTTTGAAGGTAAACTTTACTTTGCTCCCGCAGTATTTTACAGCATGAAAGGCTATAAGGTCACCTTTTCAAAATTTGTATACCCGCCCGATCCTGCTGCCATTAATAACGATGTTTCCCTTCATAATTTTGAAGTAGCTCCCTTACTCCAGTATGATTTTGGCGACAATCCGGGTCATTTCTTTATCAAAGCCGGACCATCCATTGAAGTGCAATTATTTGGCAAGGAAAAGTTCACAAAGCTGACCGGCGAACAAGTAAGCCGTAACATGAAATTCAGCTATGCAGATTACGGTCGTTTTGGTGCCAGTTTGCTGGGACAATTTGGTTATGAATCAGCCAGTGGTCTTACTGTTTTCGCCCAATATACATTTGGCGTAGGCAGTGTAAGTAATACGGATGGAGGACCTTCCATCCGGCACCGGGTCTTTGGTATATCTGTTGGAAAATTCTTTGGCCGGAAGAAAATCGTTATTGATACAAGAAACAAGGAGTAGCAATTACTCTTTATAAATCTTAACCACTTTCTCTCCGTTGTATTTTATATAACCTCTGTACATTCCTTCTGTGCAAAAGGGCATAGCCACATTCCCGTTCTTATCTACGGCAATCAGGCCGCCGTCTCCACCAAGGGCAGGCAATCTTTTCATTACCATCTCATCAGATGCGGCTTTTAGTTTCATTTTCCCAAACTCCATCATATCGCTGATACTTTTGGCCATCACCAGGCGGATAAAATATTCGCCCCAGCCGGTGCAACTGATCGCCACCGTTTTATTATCGGCATAAGTACCTGCACCAATTATGGGCGCATCTCCCACCCTGCCATAACGTTTGTTTGTCATACCGCCGGTACTGGTTGCGGCAGCGAGGTTGCCATGACGGTCAAGCGCAACGGCACCTACCGTTCCGTATTTATAATCCTTGTTTTCAGGCTGTTTCAGAGCCTCTTTTTTTGTCGTATCTGCATGATCCATTTGTTGTTTTAGTGAATCGGCCTCCTTTGCCCTTAGTAACCCTTTCCAACGGCTCTCTGTGTAGAAATAAGATGGATCCACTATCTCAAGTCCCTGTTGTTTGGCAAATTGTTCAGCGCCTTTTCCGGTCATCATCACATGAGGACTTTTTTCCATAACTGCTCTTGCTGCCGAAATCGGGTTACGGATGGTCGTTACGCCGGCTACTGAACCCGCCGCCAAGGTTTTCCCATTCATAATTGCCGCATCGAGTTCGTTCTTTCCCTCGTTTGTAAACACAGCGCCTTTTCCTGCATTAAATAATGGATCGTCTTCCATACTACGGACTGCAGCCTCCACAGCATCCATCGCAGAGCCGCCGTTTTTCAATATATCATTGCCAATTTGAAGTGTTTTGTTAAGGGCATCCGTATACGATTTTTCTCTTTCTGCTGTCATTTGGCTTTTCAAAATAGTACCGGCTCCTCCATGAATGACCAAAACATATTTATCATTCAGCTTACTGGTAGTGGGCTGCGCAAAAGTTTTGTTAACAAGAAACAGAGAAATAAGCAGCAATAATCTTTTCATACGGTGATTTTGCAGCAATTTAGACAATTCGCCATTCGTATGGTTCAGCCGGCCGTTTACACCTATTGTTGGTATCGAATTTGCCTTAAGGGGACGATTAAGTACTTTTACACTTAAATAACTGAGCCTGAGGAGATTTAAAAAAATATTGAAGTGGTTTTTTTTGTCGTTGCTACTACTGATTGCAGCGCTATATATCTTCATTCAAACTCCTTTTGGGCAAAACTGGATAGCCAGACAGGTTACCAAAAGATTATCCAAAGACCTGCAAACAAAGATCACTATCAAACATGTCGATTTCTCCCTCTTCAATAAGATGCATCTCGAAGGAGTACTCATTGAAGATCAAAAAGGCGATACCCTTCTATATGCCGGTGATATGAAAGTCCGCATCACTGATTGGTTCTTTTTTAAAAAACATGCCGAGCTGAAATATGTCGGACTTGAAAATGCTCTCATTAAATTTCAGCGTACTGATTCTATATGGAGCCAGCAATTCCTCTTTGATTACTTTGGTGGTTCATCAACCGACACAGCCAAAAAGAAAAAAGCAGGAATACAATTCGACCTGAAAAAAGCAGAGTTCAAGAATGTAACCTTCCTGAAAAAAGATGACTGGCTCGGCAATGAGATGAGTGTGCAGGTTGGTTCCCTAAACCTGGATGCGGACAACATGGGTTTATCAGGAAAAGAATTCCTGGTCAATTCACTGGTCATTAAAGACCCCGTTGTAGCGTTGAAAAATTATAACCGTTTAAAACCAAGAGATTCGATAAGCATAAAAGAAGTAGCAGAAGAGATTCAGCAAGCAATTTCGTGGAATAAGGGAAAGATGGTAATGAAAGTGAATGAACTCCGTATCATCAACGGCACTTTTAAAACAGATAAGCAAACAGACAGGGAAACGTTTGCCTATTTCGACGGTAAACATATTCTTTTTAATGAGATCAATGCTACGTTTAAAAATGCAAGCTTCCTTGCTGATACCATTACAGCCAATATGGAGCTGACCGCCAAAGAACGAAGTGGATTAGAAGTCAAAAAATTTCTTGCCGATGTAAAAATGACCCCGCAAGGCATGACCTTTAGCAATATGGATTTGCAAACCAACCGCAGTACTCTCCGGAATTTTTATTCCATGTCCTACAATCATATGGATGACCTAGGTGATTATATTCATAAAGTGAGGATGGCAGCAGTCTTTACCGATTCATATATTGACAGTGACGATATAGCCTTCTTCGCTCCGGCCATGAAAACATGGAACAAGAAAATAACCCTGAAAGGAAAAGTAAGGGGAACGGTTGACGATCTTGTTGGCAGGGATATGTTAGTAGAAGCAGGAAACAGCACTGTATTGAACGGAGACATAACACTCACCGGGTTGCCGGACATCAACCAGACTTTTATTGACTTTAAAGCAAATGATTTCAGGACCACTTACAACGACGCTGTCACCTTTGTTCCGGCTGTCAGAAAAGTTACAAGCCCTGACCTGCGGAAAATTCAATACCTGAATTTCAGGGGCAGTTTCACCGGTTTCATCCGTGATTTTGTCACCTATGGAACCATCACTACCAACCTGGGTACTATTACCAGCGATGTGAACATGAAACTGCCAAAAGGCCAGGATCCTGTGTATTCCGGCGCAATTGCAACACAAAATTTCAGATTGGGTGAACTCCTGGGTGATAAAAATTTAGGAGCCATCTCCATGAACGGAACGGTAAAAGGAAGAGGATTTAACGAGAAAAGCCGCAACACACTCATTGATGGCAACGTACAATTTATTGAATACAATGGTTACCGCTATGAAAACATCACACTGAATGGCCGGCTCGACAAAAAAATGTTTGAAGGTGTTGCTTCGCTGAAAGACAAGCATGCTGATTTTACCATGAACGGTACTATTGACTTCAACAGCAAAACACCCCGTTTCGATCTCATTGCCAAAGTGGATAAAGCCGAATTAAAAAGTCTCCGGTTAACGAAAGACAGTTTAACTTTCAAGGGCAACCTTGCACTCAACTTCACCGGGAAGAATATCGATGATTTCCTTGGAACAGCCCGTATCACAGATGCAGAGATCACCAAGGATGGTACCCGGTTGCCATTTGATTCATTGATTCTCTCTTCTGTAATTGATGATCATGAAAAAAAGCTCACTGTTGAATCGAATGAGTTTAAGGCGGACATAAGTGGTAATTTCAGCCTGACCGACCTGCCCAATTCGTTCACTTATTTATTGAACAAATATTACCCGGCATATATCAAGGCGCCAAAAAAAATGCCGCTTGACCAGGATATTCGCTTTGACATCAATACTTATTATATCGAAGAGTATTTGCAATTATTCGCCCCTGAATTATCCGGGTTGAATAATAGTACCATTACTGGTAACTTAAATCTTGCTCAAAACGAACTAAACCTTAATGTAAAAGCTTACCAGTTTAAGTACAAACAATACAATTTTGAAGATGTAACAATATTAGCTCAGGGTTCCGGCAATAATCTTTCACTTACCGGGGGTATTACAAAAATCCAGTTAAACGATAGTCTGAGCATCCCAAATCTTTCTTTTAATATTGATGCACATAACGATTCATCCATAGTAAAAATTAAATCAGGTGTAAACAGAACAGTTGATACAGCCAACCTGAATGCACTGGTATTAACATACAATGATGGTGTCAAAATAGAATTTGACCCTTCCACATTTACGATCAATGGAAAGACATGGTCGATTGATGAAACCGGAGAACTTGTTTTGCGAAAGAATACCCCGGCCGGCGGTCAATTGGTACTGAGCGAAGGAGAACAGAAGATTGTCTTACGTTCTGAAAAATCTCTCAAAGGAAACTGGAATGATGTAAAAGTTCAGCTCACAAAAATCAACCTGGGAGATTTTGCCCCTTACTTCATGCCGAAGAACAGGCTGGAAGGATTGTTATCAGGAAACATAATAGTAGAAGATCCGGTCAACAATTTATCCATCCGCTCTGACGATTTGCAGACGCAGTTCCTCCGCCTTGATAATGATTCATTAGGAGAAGTAAGAGTTACAGCTGCCTATGAAAAAGCAACCAAACTGCTGAAAGTAAAAGGAAACACTCTAAACCAGGAAAACTACCTGGGCTTTGATGCCAATATCTATATCGGCGATCCTGAAAAAGCAAAGAATAACCTGATTGCATTAAAAGCAAAAGACTTTCAGTTAAGTGTACTCGAACGTTTCCTGGGCACATTATTTACCGATATACAAGGCTTCCTGACTGGTGATATTAATATCGCCGGCGAATTTAGCCACCTGGCCATAACTGGTAAAGGAAGGCTGAAGAATGCGGGACTAAAAGTGATATTCACCCAATGCTTCTATAAAATTCAGGATACAGATATACAGTTAACACCGGAAGAGATCAACCTGGATGGTATTGTACTGACGGACACTGTGACCAAAAACCCGATCTATATAACAGGCGGTATTGAACATGAGTCCTTCAAAAAAATGTTCTACAACCTGGATATTTCTACCCGAAAACCGAATACAAGAGGAGACAACAATAATAAGCCAGTACAATTATTAAATACCACCGCAAAACACAACCAGCAGTTTTATGGCAATGTAAAAGGAACCGGTTCTTTGTCTTTGCTGGGGCCGCAATCCAATATGTATATGAAGATCGATGCCATTGCGTCAGCTGCTGACAGCAGTAACATCACTTTGCCCAACACTTCAAGCAGAGAATCCGGCATTGCTGATTTCCTGGTTGAAAGAAAATATGGAAGGGAAATGACGGACAGTGATTTTGTCTCCAATGCGACCAGCATTATTTATGATGTGGATGTAACTGCCAACCCGATGGTAAATGTGAAAGTGATATTGGATGAACTTACCGGTGATGAGATCAAAGGCAGGGGCACCGGCACATTGAATATCCGCTCCGGCACATCTGAGCCGCTATCACTTCGTGGACGTTTTGATATTGAAGAAGGGAGCTACGTCTTTACTTTTCAGTCGTTTTTCAAAAAACCATTTGAACTGAAGAAAGGAGTAGATAATTACATTGAATGGAACGGCGATCCTTATGATGCCAATATCAACTTCACTGCGCAATACACGGCGGAAAAAGTCAGTTTTGCACCGCTGGCGAAATTGAAGCAGTTTAGTTCCGGCGCTGCAAATGCCAGGGACAACGTATTTGTTGTTGCCAAACTAACTGACAAACTCTTCAAACCCTCCATTCAATTTTCGCTTGACTTTCCGGGTACCAGTGTTGCCGTTACAGATCCTGAGCTGGCACTCATCATCCAACAGTTACAAAAGAATATCAACGAGATCAACCGGCAGGTTACTTACCTTATTGTATTCAACAGCTTTGCTCCCAGTGAACTTTCAGCAGATACAGAAGGGGGTGGTTTTAATTTAAATACCATTTCCGGCATCTTGTTGGGTGTGGTCAGTGATCAGTTGAATAAAATACTGGGTAATCTTTTCAAGAATGATAAATTCAATATCAGCCTGAATACTTCTTTATATAACAGAAACATTATTGACCCCAATAATAAAACAGCGCTAAACCTGGGTAGTAATGTAAACTTCTCGATTGGCCGCTCATTCTTTAATAACCGGTTCATTATATCAACCGGAATCGGCTTTGATGCACCATTACAGCAATCAAACATTCAACAAAGTATCCAGTTATTGCCTGACGTAACATTGGAGTGGCTGATTAATCCCAGCGGAAGTATAAGAGCATCTTTTTTTTACCGGGAGAATGCAGACTTCCTGAACGTATCCTCCAGCGGGCCCGGAAGGGCAAGAAGGTATGGCGCCAGTTTAAGCTATCGAAGAGACTTTGACAGCCTGGGCGATATTTTCAAAAGCAAGAAAAAGAAACAACAGCAATCCTCTGCTCAAAAGCCTGAAGAAGCAGAAAATGAAAAAAAGGAAGAATCACCAAAGGAAAACTGATTAGCCGTTTCACTCATTGCCCAAAATCTCATGCCCCATTTTATCTCTCTTTGTATGCAGGTATTTTTCGTTGTAAGGATTCGGGCAGGCTTCAATAGGAACGTTTTCTACAATCTCTAATCCATAGCCAATAAGACCCACTCTTTTTTTAGGGTTATTGGTCATTAAACGAAGGCGGGTGATGCCAAGCTTACGCAGCATCTGGGCACCGATTCCATAGTCCCGTTGGTCCATCTTAAAACCAAGGTGCAGGTTGGCTTCCACCGTATCCATGCCCTGTTCCTGCAGGCGGTATGCTTTGAGTTTGTTCAAAAGGCCGATACCTCTTCCTTCCTGGTTCATATATAATATAGCCCCTTTACCTTCTTTCTCTACCATCTGCATGGCGGCCTGCAACTGGTCTCCGCAGTCGCATCGAAGAGAGCCCAATATGTCGCCGGTGAAGCAGGACGAATGCACCCTTACCAGCACAGGCTCGTCTTTTTCCCATTTGCCTTTTAGCAGGGCAAGATGTTCGTTGGGCGAATTTTTCTCCTTAAAAGCCACCAGTTCAAAATGACCATATTTCGTAGGCATGTCCACTCTCACCACTTCATCAACCAGAGAATCACTTTTGATCCGGTACTCTATCAGGTCTTTTATGGAAATGATCTTGAAGTCAAACTTCTTCGCCACTTCCATTAATTGGGGCAACCTGGCCATGCTTCCGTCCTCATTCATGATCTCCACCAGCACACCGGCTGGTTCCAGGCTGGCCAGCCTGGCAAGGTCTACGGAAGCCTCGGTATGACCTGCCCTGCGGAGCACTCCCCCCTTTTTGGCCCTAAGCGGAAATATATGTCCGGGTCGGCCAAAATCACAGGGTGTCATTTTAGGGTCGATCAGCGCCTGGATGGTTTTTGACCGGTCGGCAGCCGATATGCCTGTGGTACAACCATGACCCAGCAGGTCAACTGAAACAGTAAATGCGGTTTCATGCAGGGCTGTATTATTATTAACCATCAGCTCCAGGCCCAGTTCTTCACATCTTTCTTCGGGTAAGGCAGCACAGATCAGGCCACGGCCGTATTTGCTCATGAAATTGATCACTTCAGGGGTGGCATTACGGGCAGCGGTCACAAAATCGCCTTCATTTTCCCTGTCCTCGTCATCTACTACTACCACCAATTTCCCCTGCTTTATATCCTCAATTGCGCTTTCTATTGAATCAAACATCCGCTGTAATTTTTGGCAAAAGTAGAACAAAGAATCGGGGTTCAATGTTTAACCCCCGACAGGCAGCGAAAAAGAGAGGACCGATGTCATTATAAAGCCTTATTTTTCAATCTCAGATTGTTAATATTTGCCTATATTTATTTTGGAAATATTCCCTTTCTTTGCAACCGAAAACCAATCTTTATGCTTAAGAGAATACTCTTTTTGTTTGCTTTGGCCTTTATGGCTAGTCCGTTACTATTCGCCCAGATAACTACTTCATCCGTTACCGGTACTGTAAAAAGTACAAGTGATGAACCCCTTTCCGGTGCAACCATAGTAGCCACACACCTTCCCTCCGGAACGAAGTATACCGGTATTACAAGACAGGGAGGTTCGTTTTCTATTTTAAATATGAGGGTAGGCGGTCCTTACCTCATCGAAGTGACTTACGTTGGTCATGACAAAGAAAAGTTCGAGGATGTTTACCTCCAGCTGGCAGAAAGCTTTATTCTGAATGCAGCATTAAAGAAAACAGAAGCCACCCTTGAAAATGTGGTGGTAACTACCGGCAGAAGAGCCGGCATTCTCAATGCTAACAGGGCTGGCTCTGTCACCAACATTGGTCTTCGCCAGATAAGCCAGTTACCTTCTATCAGCAGAAGTTTGAACGACTTCACAAGGGCTACCCCGCAGGCCAACGGCCAGTCAATAGGTGGTGGTAACTATCGCCAGAACAATTTCACTATTGATGGCGCTGATTTTAATAACAGCTTTGGTATTGGTGCTAACCTGCCTGCAGGTGGTACGCCGATATCTCTGGACGCCATAGAAGAGATTTCCGTAAACGTAACACCTTACGATGTTCGTCAAACTGGTTTCATCGGTAGTGCTATCAATGCTGTTACCCGTTCTGGTACAAATACCTTCAGCGGTTCAGTTTACAAGTTCTTCAGAACAGAAAAGCAAAGAGGTGATAAAGTAGAAAAAACTGAGTTTATCAGACCAACCGAAGAGTTCGATCAGTGGGGTTTCCGTATCGGTGGTCCGATCATTAAGAACAAGCTGTTTTTCTTTTTCAATTACGAAACAGAAACACAACCCAAATCAATACAAACACTTTTTGCCTCTTCTGCGAGCCAACCTTTTGGAAGTTCGCCAAACATTGCAAGGCCCAGCGCTGACTCACTCAACCTGATCAGCCAATACCTGTTGAATACTTATGGTTATGTTACTGGCCCTTACGATAATTATACTCCTAATATCGAGAGAACAAAATATCTTGCCCGTATTGACTGGAATATCAGCAGCAAGCATAATTTGAATGTACGTTATAGCCAGGTAGAGGGTGGCGAACCCAATCCACCAAGTTCTTCTACTTCAGGTGCAGGATTCACTTATTCTACAGGATTAGGCCGTAATAATAATAACAACCTCTGGTACCAGAATTCTAACTACTTCCAGGGTGCTAACTTCTATTCTTTTGCAGCAGAGCTGAATTCAAAATTTGGTAAGTTCTCAAATACGATCAGGGGAACATTTACTTACCAGAATGATTCAAGAAACACAACCAGTCCTAAAACAGACCCTGCTAAAACAGGTGGTGTTGCCTACGACTTCCCATTTGTGGATATCTTAAGTAGCAGTGGTGTGGCCAACCCGGCTCCTTATGTTTCTTTTGGCCATGAGCTTTTCAGCTTTGGCAACCTGAGAAAAGTTAAGGTTTATTCCGTTGTGGATAACCTTAGCTGGACTACCGGTAAACATAACTGGACTGTTGGCGGACAATTCGAATTAAGTGAAACAGTAAACGGTTTCCAGCGTTTTGGAACCAGCTACTACGTATTTAATACATGGAATGATTTTGTAACCGGCCAGAAGCCAAGAGATTTTGCCTTGACTTATTCTTTATCTAAGAATTTTGCTCCGGCTTTCTCTTCGTTCAAGTTTGCCCAGTACTCAGTTTACGGACAGGATGAAATTGCGGTAAACAGGAATTTCAGGCTGACTGTTGGTTTGCGTTTAGACCTGCCAACTTATCCTTCTGTTCCCCAGATCCTGACTCACCCATTGGTTGCTCAACTGAGCTTTGCAGGTGGCGAGACCATGAATACGGGTAATCTTCCAAAAAAGACTATCATGTGGTCTCCACGAGTAGGTTTCAACTGGGATTTATACGGCGACCGTTCACTGCAGATCCGTGGTGGTACTGGTATCTTTACCGGAAGGATTCCTTTTGTATGGATCGTAAGCCAGTCTGGCGACAATGGCATGATCCAGGTAACCCAAGCTTTCAATGGCGTTGCTAATACACCTGGTCCTTTCAACCCCAACCCTGCTGCTTATCGTCCGGCCAGCGTACCTGTTGCTGGTACTGTTATTCCCGGAACAATCACAGCATTAGATCCAAATTTCAAAAATCCTCAGTCATGGAAATCTACCCTGGCTATGGATACTAAATTGCCATGGGGTATGGTTGCCACTTTGGAAGCAATCTTTAATAAAGA
Source organism: Chitinophagaceae bacterium (assembly GCA_044229985.1). Lineage (GTDB taxonomy): Bacteria > Bacteroidota > Bacteroidia > Chitinophagales > Chitinophagaceae > JJ008. The sequence continues at coordinate 78,836 of JBGARY010000005.1, read as the reverse complement.
TCTTAACACCGCATTCTTCAGGAACCCTAACATGCAGGCCCCTGCTGCATTGAATACAACAGGCTATCCTGACAGAAGGCCTGTTTATGGCGCAACTGTTCCAACAAGGTTTATTCATACATTAAATAATGCCGGCCAGGTTGTATCTGGTGCTACCGGCGCTTTTAACCCTATTGTACTTGACAATGCAAACCGTGGCTATTATTTCTCCCTGACAGCAAAAATTGAAAAGCCGTTCAGCAAAGGATTCTTTGCTTCTGTGGCTTACACCAAATCTATAGCAGGTAACCTGTTTGATGGTAATGGTGACCAGCCCCAGTCTGCATGGCAGAGTACAGCTACTGTAGCAGGCTCTAATTACGAGAGCCTCAGCTATGCTGATTATGTAGTTCCTGATCGTGTTGTTGCTGTAATGTCTTATCGCAAAGAATACCTGAAGCACCTCGCTACAACCATCTCATTGTTCTACAATGGTTCTATCAACGGCCGCTTCTCTTATGTATATGGTGGCGACTTCAACAGGGACGGTGTTCAGGGCAATGACCTGCTTTATATTCCTACAGCCGCTGAAGTGCAGCAAATGTCATTTGCTTCTCAAACGATCAATGGTGTAGTATATGATCAAACAGCTCAGCGTAACCTGTTTGAATCTTATATCCTGCAGGACAAATACCTGAAAGCTCACCGTGGTCAGTATGCTGAGCGTAATGGCGCCCAGTTGCCCTGGCTGAACCGTGTGGATGTAAAATTTGTTCAGGACATCTTTGCCAAGACCGGTAAGAACAAGAACACATTGCAGTTCACTTTGGATATCTTCAACTTCGGTAACCTGATCAACCCAGGTTGGGGTAAAATAAAATCGATCAATGCTAACTCTATCCTGACTGTTGCCAACAACACAGCATACAGCCCGGGCGGTACAGTATTGCCACAGTTCAGGTTAGCTACTGACCGTGGACAGATCATCACCCGTACTTTCAGGGATAATGTAAGTGTAGCTTCTACTTACAGTATCCAGTTCGGTCTGCGTTACCTGTTCAACTAATATCAAAATAAACAAGCATAAAAAAACCTCCGGAATCCCGGAGGTTTTTTATTTATTCCTATTTAGAATATTTCAAATTCCTATCAAATATTAGCTGCCCTCAACATTAAACTTTAAACCTGAAACCTTAAACTCAGAACTCTCTCTGCTGCACAGCCAACCCACTACCCCATCCCCATTTTAAAAACTCCGGCATGGCCCTGCCCCAGGTAAATACATCGTGATGGCCATCTTCCAGTTCGAGATAGTGAATATTCTTTTCCCTGCTATAGCCCTTTGCTACTAATTCTTTAATCAGGTCGAGAGTATCATCAATAGAATCAATAATGCCATTTTTATTGCGGTCTTTGGTTTCGTCCATATTGCCGCATTGTAAAAAGAACTTCAGCCACGGGGCATACTGGCCATTGCGTATCTGCTGGTGCATGATGCGGTGCTTGTCATCGTCGTATTCGGGATCATGCTGATCTAGGCTGCGCCACCAGAGCGAACCGGAAAAACAGCCCACTTTGCTGAACTCACCGGGGCGGTTCCAGGCAATATCGAGGGCACTCAGACCGCCGAGTGAAAAACCGGCAAAGGCCTTTTCTTTAAACTCCGCATTATTATACTTAAGCCGGATGTGAGGAATTAGTTCTTCAAAAATGAAAGAAGTGTAGAGACCGGCTTTGGCGCCCCTTTCTTTGTAATCAGGGCAGCATTGTGTGCCGTATTCATTCTTACGGTCTACACCGCAGTGGATAGCCACAAAGAGAATGGGTTCAATTTCATTGGCAGCATATAACTTATCCAGGATTGCATCGAAATGCATTTTCTCCATATCCTGCCCGTCGTTGATAAGCAGCAGGCTTAGCGGTTCACTGGTATTTTGAGCAACAGCAGGTAGATAGAAATCAACGATCACTTCCCTGTCGAGGAATAGGGATTTTATATATTCCGTATCAGTAATAATGCCGGGTACTTTCGTCATAGCCATGGTTTCAAAAGTAATGATTTAATAATAACGGCTGATTGACTAATTCGGCTTAAACAAGCCAACAAAACAGCTCTGTTAATTTGTTTTTCTGCCCCCGAAAAAATACATTTGGTGAAGCCCCTTTCCGGCGCCAATGCCGGGTGGCGGCCAATTCATCACTTAAAAATTGTTTATGAAGAAAATCGGAATCCTCCATGGAAGGGAACGTTCTTTTCCCGAAGCATTTGTAGCAAGAGTAAACAGTAAGAACGTACCGGGTGTGATAGCTGAACCCGTTCGTATTGATAAAGCCCTGCAGGGGGAAGATAGTGGCTATGCCGTCATCTTCGACCGTATCTCACAGGATGTTCCATTTTACCGCACCTGGCTTAAGAATGCTGCCGTATGCGGCACAGCTGTTATCAATAATCCTTTCTGGTGGAGTGCCGATGATAAATACTTCAATAACTGCTTAATGACCAAAGTAGGTGTGCCTGTTCCCAAGACAGCCATCATTCCGTCGAGAGAGCACCCGGATGATACGACGGATTTGTCTTTTGCCAACCTTGCTTATCCCATGGACTGGGATGGCATTTTTGCCAATGTAGGTTTTCCTGCATACATGAAACCCTTTGCCGGGGGCGGATGGAAACATGTATATCGCCTTGCTGATAAAGAAGAATTCTTTGACAAACATTCTGAAACAGGACAACTGGTAATGCTGCTGCAGGAAGAAATTGTATTCACTGAATATTACCGCTGCTATTGCATTGGTGGTAAATATGTCCGCATCATGTCGTACGAACCACGCAACCCGCATCATTTGCGCTATGTGGCCGACTTCAAACCAACTGAAGAACGTTTACAGCAGATGACGGATATTGTTCTCCGCATCAATAAATATCTCGGTTACGATTTCAATACAGTGGAACTGGCCGTTCGTGATGGTGTGCCCTATGCCATCGACTTCTGCAACCCCGCCCCTGATGCCGACCGCCACAGTGTGGGCGATGAAAACTTTGAATGGGTGGTGGAAACTGCTGCCAACTATGCCATTGAAAAAGCCCTCAGCCATGTGGATGGCGCCGATAACCTGACATGGGGTGAATATGTAAAGCGGGGAGCGAATAAAGTACCACTGGTGTGATGCGGGATACGGGATACGAGATACGGGATACGAGATGCGGGGTGTGGGGTGTGGGAGTTTGAATGATCTTTTCTTTAAACCTTATACTATGAGTTATAGAAAGCTGGAGGTATGGCAACTGGCCAGGGAGATCGTCATTGAAATTCATAAGATGAGTTTGTCGCTCCCAAAATTTGAAATGTTTGAAGAAGGACAGCAAATCAGACGATCGAGCAAATCTGTAAAGTCAACTATTGTGGAAGGTTATGGACGAAGACGTTATAAGAATGAGTATATTAAGTTCCTGGTTTATGCCCATGCTTCCAATGATGAAACCATAGATCATCTGGAAACATTGTTTGAAACCGGATCATTGACTGATGAAATAGTATTTAATGCAATAAAAAACAAACTAGATATGCTGGGTAGAAAACTAAATGCCTTTATTCAATATGTGGAGAAAGAACACATGAGTGTAAAATAACCCGAATCCTGTATCCCGAATCCCGAAACCAAAACTAATCAACCTTTCAACACTATCTATGACCCTCAATTACAAAACTTTTACCCTCGGTGTGGAAGAAGAGTACATGGTACTTGACCCGAATACCTTTGAACTGAAAAGCCATGAGCAGCGCATTGTGCAGGAAGGCCAGAAGATGATCAAAGACAAAGTAAAGGCGGAGATGCACCAGGCGGTGGTGGAAGTGGGCACTGATATCTGTGCCGATATTGATGAAGCCTTTCATGATGTGGCAGCGTTACGTAAAACCATACACGGCATTGCCGATGGTTTAGGCTTTGCCATGGGTGCAGCCGGTACGCATCCTTTCAGTCACTGGGAGAGCCAGTTGATCACCGATCATATCCGTTACAATGAAATTGTAAACGAATTACAGGAAGCAGCAAGGAGCAACCTCATCTTTGGCCTGCATGTGCATGTAGGTATGGAGAGCCGGGAGATGGCCAACCATATAGCCAACAGCACCCGTTATTTTCTGCCGCATGTATTTGCACTAAGTACCAACTCCCCTTTCTGGGAAGGCAGGATGACAGGCTACAAATCTTTCCGTACCAAAGTATTTGACAAGTTTCCCCGCACCGGCATACCCGATGCCTTTGAAAGTATAGAAGCGTATGACAACTATGTCAAGCTGCTCATCAAAACAAATTGTATTGATAATGCCAAGAAGATCTGGTGGGACCTGCGGGTGCACCCCTTCTTTAATACAGTTGAGTTCAGGGTATGTGATATACCGCTGACGGTAGATGAAACCATCACACTGGCAGCGCTGTTCCAGGCCATATGTGCCCGCATATACATGTTGCGGTCCAAAAACCTGAACTTTATACAGTACAGCCGTGCCCTGCTGAATGAAAATAAATGGAGGGCCAGCCGCTATGGTGTGGATGGCTACCTGATCGATTTTGGCAAGGAAGAAGAAGTGAATACAAGGGCACTTATTTATGAACTTCTGGATTTCCTCGACCCGGTGCTTGACCACCTCGGCAGCCGCCACCGCATTGCCTATGTAAACAAGATACTGGAACATGGTACCGGCGCCGACCGCCAGCTGGCCGTTTTTGAAAAAACAAGAAACCTCAGTGATGTAGCCAAGTATATCAACAGTCAGTACCTCGTGGGCATTTAATGGCTAATTTTGTTACGGCTTTATTAAGTAAGCCACTAACATCGGTTCACCTATTAAAACGTATACAATATGCTGGGAAGATCACATGGCATCAGCGTTACAGAAACAGTGCTGGATGCCGAATACAGAATAGCTGTACTGGAAGGAATCATTGAAGTGCTGCTGGCCAAACTGGATGATAAGAACAAGATCACTGAAGCAGAGCTGAGCCAAATACGGGATGAAGCTTTTGAAAAGCTTAAAGAGAAATACCCCGATCAGGACATTGTAAGAGAAAAGGAAAGATAGTCAAAGTCCCCGGCAACAAGCCGGGGCTTTGTTTTTATAATTATTATGTAGCCAGCTAAAGTACTACTATGTTTTGTAGTTGCCTGCCTGTCCGTAAGACAGATGTCACTCACTTTATCGTCCGGTAATTCTACTCAGCAAGTTTGTATTTTCCTTCTTCATCCTGCCTGCCCGCCGTGGCGGGAGTTTGTCGAGTAGCATGAGAACAACAAATGAGCTTTGTATCTTTATTAGCAGCGGCACCGGGCATAAGGAACAAAGAATACCGCCACATCGCCAATGCTTTTGCGATTTAGAGAATTTTAAAAAGACAAAACAACAATGGACAGATACAAGGAAACATTTGACACCTGGAACAAGATTGCATCACTATATCAAGACAAGTTTATGGAATTAGACTTGTATAATGATAGCTACGACTTCATTTGTAATTCCATTGACAAACCCAACGCAAAACTTCTGGAAATTGGTTGTGGCCCCGGCAACATTACTAAATACCTTATATCTAAAAGGCCGGACTTTGACATATTTGGAATTGACATTGCACCAAATATGGTAGAACTTGCCAGGCAGAATAACCCAACTGCACATTTTGCTGTTATGGACAGCCGGCAAATCAACAATCTTGATTCAACGTATGATGGAATTGTTTGCGGATTTTGTTTGCCTTATTTGTCCCAGACTGAAACAAATGAACTAATCTCTAACTCATACAACTTATTAAGCGACAATGGGCTGCTATATTTAAGTTTCGTAGAGGGCGACCCGGACAAATCTGATTTTAAAGCCGGTAGTGGCGGAAGGGTTTATTTTTATTACCATAAGCTAGACGACATTACATTACAACTTAATAGTTTTAAATTCGGAGAAATAAAAATATTCAAAGTGAAGTATAAAATTTCAGAAACGGAATTTGACACTCATACAATATTGACAGCAAAAAAGAAATAAAACCAATATAAGAATTAAACCGATGCCACAAATCAATCCTCATATTAACTTCAACGGCAATGCGGAAGAAGCGTTTACTTTTTACCAATCAGTATTTGGCGGAAAGTTCACCAAACTTGTTCGCTTTAAAGATATTGCCAGTGATGAATTTCCCGTAGCGGAAAAAGAAGAATATAAAATCATGCATATTGCTTTGCCCGTCGGCAACAACCTGTTAATGGCCAATGATGTTCCTGAAAGTATGGGTGTAACAAATGAAAATGAGAACAGGTCTAAAATAGCCATAAGTGCAGAAAGCAAGGAAGAAGCTGCCAAGCTGTTTAACGGACTTTCAGCAGGGGGACAAATTGAAATGCCATTTGCCGAGAGCTTTGGAGGCTCCTACTTTGGTATGTTCAGAGACAAATATGGCATTGAATGGATGGTAGAATTTGATCCAAACAATAAAGGGTAAATCTACTGAATAAAGTATTTGAACATTTGTGCTTCTAACAGCGTTTCGAAAATGCTTGAACTGACACTTTTCAATGCCCGCTACACAAGGCCCCGAATTTTTCCGCTTTTCTCAACAACAATCATCAAATGACCAAAACAGAAATTGCTAAATCGTTTTCCACCGGAGAATTTGATAAAGTGTACAACTACATTGCAGATGATGCGGTGTGGGAAGTTGTGGAAGAGAATAGCTTTGCTGGCAAGAAAAATATCATTGCCAACTGCGAGCTGGTGGCAGGTTATTTCCATACAGTAACCACCAACTTTACCATACTCAATATTATTTCCCAGGAAAACAAAGTAGTGATCAACGGAACAGCGGAGTTTATTAAAGATAATAAAAGGGTCTCCTTTGTTTCGGCTTGCGACCTTTATGAGTTTAATTACAGGGGCGAAATACAAAAAATTACTTCGTATTGTATACAGGCGAAGTAGCAAGAAGTCATAATTACACTCTATAACAGGAAAAGCAGTGCTGGTATTTTCTTTGCCACAAAGACACGAAGTCACTAAGTGAAGAAAAGCCAGGCTGCCTTTCTTTGTGACTTTGTGCCTCTGTGGCATTTTTTTACTCCTTGTTTTACGAAATGCTTACTTCTTCACCATATACAGCATCTGCCCGTTGCTGTTTTGCATGGTCACAACCAATGTATCACCATTGAACGAATAGTCGTACATGAACTTGTAGCTGTTTCCTTCAGCCTGGAAGCTAAAAGTACTATCAGTCACTTCTGTTTTACCGGGATTGTTGAAACCGTCTTTTCCAAATGTAAGCTTGTCGCCCTCGAAAGTATACACGGTGCCAACATTCATTTCAGCCGCCGTGCCGGTGGCCCTTTTTATTTCCCAGGCGCCCTGCAGCTTTTCTGCATTGGTAAGCGGTCGTTCGGTTTCAGTATGAATATGGTCTGGTTTTACATCCCCGATACTACCCACTTCTGTAGTAGTTTCATTTTTTGTTTCGGTACCGGTGGTTTCTTTTTTGTCTTTGCTGCCGCAGCTGATAATTACAAAAGCGGCACAGCTAATGATAAGGATGTTTTTAAAGTGCATGGGTAATGGTTTTATGAATAAATATAATCAGAATTTTCCCTGGTCAACATCTTTGATGAATTGAATAACGCCGTTCATAAACACCTGCTGATCGTCCCACATGGCGAGGTGACTGCCATCGGGGCAATAGAGGTAACGGCCTTTCTGCACCAGCTTGCTTTGTTCTTCCATAGCTTTGGGGTCCATGGTATCATGCTTTGCCCCTATCATCAATGCCGGAACTTTTATTTCTTTCAGCCGGTTTTTAATGTCCCATTTAGCCAGGCGACCAGCGATTCCAAATTCAGAGGGGCCCTGCATCATAGTGTATATTTCTCCGTTAACATGCTTAATGGCACGGTTAAATCCATCGGGCCACTCTTCCAGCCGGCACAAATGTTTTTTATAGAAGTTAGGGATCAGCAGCTCCATGTAGCGGGGATTCGCAAAATCCCCTTTGGCCTCAATGGCCCTTATTTCTGCCAGCACAGCAGGGTCCATTTGTTTGGCCAATACATCTACTGAATACTTTCCATACTCCGGTGCACTGGCCATCATGTTGGCAACGATCAGGGCCTTCATGTACTGCTGGTACTTTAGGGCATACTCCATTCCGAGAATGCCGCCCCATGAATTGCCCAGCACATAAAAGTTGGTGGAATCAGCACCGATGGCCTTGCGTACCTGCTCCACTTCTTCCACAAACCGTTCGGTGGTCCAGAGACTGCTGTCTTTGGGCTGGTCGCTGTAATAAGAGCCGAGCTGATCGTATTCGTAAAACTCAAATCCCTCTTTTGGGAAAAAGCTTTCGAAACATTCCATGTATTCATGTGTCATGGCGGGGCCGCCATGCAGTAATAAAATTTTGATACGGGGATTATTGCCAAATCGTTTGGTCCATACGTTGAAATTACCCACCGGTGTACTGATGGGAATCATGTGGACACCGGCAGATTGTACGCCACTGTCGCCATAATTGAAATACTCCGATACCGGCATGCCGGCACCGGTTGCGGGTTGTTTATCGGTTTGGTTACAGGAAATAACAAAAGCAGTGAACGTCAGCAGGAGGAAGCAATTTCTCATAGCAGCTATTTTACAGGAAGATAATAATTTACTTAACTTACTGCTCTCAAAGACCGGCAATATGCGATATTTTTTCTTCCTTGCTTTCAGCATTAGCTGCATAGCAGCATCATCACAAACTAAATCAGATTCCATCAAATTAGTACAGGATGCGTTAAAGCTATACGATCTCTCATTCACAGAAGCCGAAGTGGATTCCATGCTGGACGGCCTGAAGGAAAACAAAGATGTGTATTACAAGATGCACCAGTTGTTTCCGCCGAATGACCTGACCTATCCTTTCGCCTTTGTGCCGGCGCCGGGCATGCGGGTGCCTACACGGAGAGAACGCATCAACTGGGATATACCGAACCAGACACAACTGCCTGCCAACCGGGATGAACTGGCTTTTTATTCCATTCCGCAATTAGCATCGCTGCTCATCAACAAACGCATCAGCTCAGTGGAGCTGACAAAGTTTTTTATTGAACGACTGAAAAAGTATGGCGACACCTTGCAATGTGTGATCAGCCTGACAGAAGATATTGCGATGCAACAAGCCAGGCAGGCCGATGAAGAAATTGCCAAAGGTGTGTACCGCGGGCCATTGCACGGCATACCTTACGGACTCAAAGACCTGTTTGCCGTGAAAGGCACGAAGACCACCTGGGGCAGTACTCCCTACAAAGACCAGGTGATTGACGAAGATGCCTTTGTATATAAACAACTGAGAGGTGCCGGTGCCGTACTTTGTGCCAAACTTTCACTCGGTGCATTAGCCTACGATAACAAATGGTTTGGCGGCGCTACCAAAAACCCCTGGAACCTGAAACAGGGATCAAGTGGTTCATCGGCCGGATCGGCAGCAGCTACCTCTGCAGGCTTATTGCCTTTTGCAATTGGTACGGAAACATGGGGTTCAATTGTTTCACCTTCTACCCGCTGCGGTGTAACGGGTTTGCGACCCACATTTGGAACAGTGAGCAGGAAAGGTGGTATGGTGCTTAGCTGGAGTTTGGATAAGATTGGTCCTATTTGCCGCAGTGCGGAAGACGCAGCCATAGTATATGCATTCATTCACGGAACGGATAATAATGATCCGGGCAGTATTCGCCACACCTTCAACTATACAGGCAAGATCGAAGATTTTAAAAAACTGCGGGTGGCTTATGCCGGTAATTATTTCAAACGGCTGGCAGCAGATGCACCGGAGTGGAAAGTACTGGAAGTGTACCGCTCCTTAGGCGCTGAGGTGAAGAATGTGGTTTTTCCCGATTCTACCATTTATCCTTTTGACATCATGAATGTGGTGATCAGTGCTGAATCGTCTGCCGCTTTTGATGAGCTGACAAGGAATAACCGGGATGAACTGATTGAAAGACAGGATAAAAATTTCTGGCCAAATATTTTTCGTACTGCCAGAACGATACCTGCTGTGGAATATATCAATGCCAACCGCTGGCGGTCGAAGCTGTGCAAAGACCTGCGGGGCTTCATGAGCAATTTTGATGTGGTGATCGTACCTACATTTGCCGGCAATCAAAGCGCCATGACGAACCTTACGGGTCATCCTGTTGTTTGTATGCCGATTGGTTTCAATAAGAACGGAGCACCTGTCAGCATTACGCTGATCGGTAATTTGTATGATGAAGCCACGATCCTGGCTGCTGCGAAAGCTTTCCAGGACAAGACCGATCATCATCAGCAACATCCGCCACTATTCAAGTAAGATTTAATATACAAGAATGAAATATTTAATTCCTGCCACATTATTGTTCGTACTCCTCTCCTGCAATCAGAAAGAAAAAGCAGACCTGCTGGTGTATAATGCCACTATCTATACCGTGGACTCCTCGTTCTCTACTGCCGAAGCGATGGCAATAAAAGATGGAAGGATAATAGCAACTGGTAAAACAGCTGACCTCGAAAATGAATATGATTACAAAGAAAAATTAGATGCCGAAGGTAAATTCATCTATCCCGGTTTTATTGATGCCCATGCCCATTTTGTGGGCTATGGCATGAGTTTGCAGACGGTGAATCTTGTTGGCACCAAAAGTTGGGAAGAATGTATTGAAAAAGTGAAAGCATTTGCTACCGAAAACAAAGAAGGCTGGATTACGGGCCGCGGCTGGGACCAAAACGACTGGGAATTAAAAGAATTTCCCAATAATGAAGTGCTTGATACTTTATTTCCCGACAGACCGGTTTTATTGACGAGAATTGATGGACATGCCGCTATTGCCAATGCCAAAGCGTTGGAACTGGCTGGTATCAATGCTGGTGATACACTTACCGGCGGATCAATAGAAGAAATGGAGGGAACGCTGACCGGTATTTTAATTGATAATGCGATTGATCTTGTCAGTGCAAAAATTCCCAACGCCACAAAAGAGCAATTCAAAGAGGCATTGAAAGATGCGGAGCAGAATTGCTTTGCCATGGGCCTTACTACTATTGATGATTGCGGGCTTAGTTACAGTAATGTGGAGTGGATAAAGGATCTGCATGCCAATGGTGATTTGAAAATGCGACTGTATGTGATGCTGAGTGATGCAAAGGAGAACTATGAGTATGCTACTAAAAACGGTATGATAAAAACAGACAGGCTGAATGTTAGAAGTTTTAAAGTATATGGTGATGGTGCACTCGGTTCAAGGGGCGCCTGCCTGCTGGAGCCTTACAGCGATAAAGCCGGGCACTATGGTTTCTTATTAAGCAAGCCGGAGCATTTTGATTCGGTGGCCAACTGGCTGAGTGAAAAGCAGTGGCAAATGTGCACCCATGCAATTGGTGACAGCGGCAACCGTACCATCCTTAATATTTATGCCAAATATTTAAAAGAAAAGAATGACCTGCGCTGGCGTATTGAACATGCACAGGTGGTGAATCAATATGACTTTGCTTTGTTTGGCAAATACTCCATCATTCCTTCTGTACAACCTACCCATGCCACCAGCGATATGTACTGGGCCGGTGACCGGCTGGGCACTGAAAGAGTAAAAGGCGCCTATGCATACAAACAACTATTGCAGCAGAATGGATGGATGCCGCTGGGCACTGATTTCCCCGTAGAAGACATCTCTACTTTCAAGACATTTTTTGCTGCCGTCATCAGAAAAGATGCGAAAGGATGGCCGGCGAATGGTTATCAAAACGAAAATGCGCTGACAAGAGAAGAAGCCATCCGGGGCATGACGATATGGGCCGCTAAATCCAATTTTGAAGAAAAGGAGAAAGGCAGCTTAGAAAAAGGAAAATTTGCCGACTTCGTTATCCTTGACCGTGACCTGATGAAAGCTGCTGAAAATGATATTTTGCAAACGGTTGTGCTCAAGACTTATCTCGGTGGTGAAAAAGTATATGTAGCAAAATAACTACAGTTGGTTAACCAAAGTCATAAAATCCACATTTGTTAGTAATTGAATCCGGCCGCAGGCATGCCTGATCGTTAATAATTGAGTATGTTTGCCGCCATGAACGGGATGGAAAAAAGGTCTGTAAGGGTAGCAATTCTCGATCTCTATGAAGGCGCCGCCAACCAGGGAATGCGTTGTATCCGTACTATCCTGAAAGAATGGAGCGAAGCCAATGATTTGGACCTGCACACCGATGAGTTTGATGTGCGCCTCCAGAATACAGTTCCTGATACCAGTTATGACATTTACATCTCTACCGGTGGTCCCGGTGATCCGCTGATCACCCGTTTTGATGACTGGGATATCAGCTGGTGTCGCTGGCTGAATGAAATGGAACGCTGGAACAACAACCCGGATACTGTTCAGAAAAAATACATCTTCTTTATTTGTCATTCTTTTCAACTGGCCTGCCGTTATTTCAACGCAGGCCTTGTTTGTAAAAGAAAGTCCACATCTTTTGGTGTCTTCCCTGTGCACATGCTGGTGGATGGGCGCAACGAAGAAGTCTTTCACGGACTAAAAGATCCTTTTTATGCGGTTGACAGCCGCGACTTCCAGGTAATACAACCCAATATTGCATTGCTGGAAGAAATGGGCGCCAGCCTGCTTTGTATTGAAAAGAGCCGTCCCCATGTTCCGCTGGAAAGAGCAGTGATGGCAATACGCTTCAATGACTATATGATCGGCACCCAGTTTCACCCGGAAGCTGATGCACCGGGTATGCTGATGTACCTGAAAACGGAAGAAAAAAGAAAGACTGTTATTGAAAATCACGGTGAAGCCAAGCTCAACAGCATGATCGAACACCTTGAAGATCCTGATAAAATTGTTTGGACCCACTCCCATGTGCTACCCAACTTCCTGAATTCTGCCATCCCGGTAGAAGAAATGGCTGTCTGATTTTCAATGTGCTAAAATATTTTAGCACTGCACTGCACTTTTCGACTTCTTACTATGCTAACTTGCATACAGAGTGTTTCACCAATTATCCTTCCATCCACCCCTCTTTGCCAATTGAAACACTCCGGTAAGGGCAACTGATTATTTATTTACTGATTTAAAATTTAAACAGATGAAACTGATTCCTCTGTTAATGCTGTTCAGTTCCTGCGGCACTACTGTAAATAATGAGGCAACAAGTGATACAATCCGTGTAAAAACAAACGAACAGTTTGAAATCAAACTGGGCACTAATATGGGAACGGGGTATAGCTGGTCATTAAAGGACTCATCTTACCGGCAGTATATGTCACTCGATACTGTTTATACGATCAGTAATCCGGAAGGAAAAGATAATGCACCGGAAACACAGGTATTCCGTTTTACTGCATTGAAGAAAAGCAGCACTACCCTTCACTTTTTACATGCAAGGCCATGGCGAAAGGATGAAAAACCTGACCAGGAGAAACAATACCTGGTCATCATAGAATAAACAATGATTTATTAAACCTTAAAACATCCATTTATGAAACACATCAAAAAATTACCAGGGTTACTACTGGGAATTGCACTGCTTGGCTGCCAGTTTGGTATGGCACAGCCAATCCAATTATCGGAAAAATATAAACAAAGGGAATTAAAAGCACCGGAGAATGTAAGAACACTGCTTCTTAATCAGCGTAAACAAATCACTGAACAGAAGTTACAGTTCAATGTAAGCTTTACCGGGGTCAGCAGTAAAACACTGGCACAGATAACAGGTGAAAAAGAAGTACCAGTACAGGAGGTAAACCGAATCAAGCAATATATCGTTGCCCGGAAATTAACTCCTGCTGCCATTGATATTACTAAAATTAAATTACTGGGTTGTATTGCCAGTTCAAAAAAGTATGATGCAAGAACACAGGGTTATGTTACTCCTGTAAGAGACCAGAAATGCGGTAATTGCTGGGCTTATTCTGCCTTAGGCGCCTATGAAGGTAGTTTTAAGAAAATAAATGGCAGCTTCATTGATGCTTCTGAGCAATATGCTGAAAACTGTGTAGATGGCGACTGTGGCGGAGGCTTTGCTTATAAAGTAATGGAATGGATGGTGGATAACAACAAGAACCTCGAAAAGGAAACTGTGGTACCTGATGCAGGTGTAAACCAGCCCTGTGCAGGAGGTACACCTTCCACCAATTACTATGCTACTGACTGGGGTGTAGTTGATCCATCCGGAGATATCAGCAAAATTGCTTCAGTTGCTGCTATCAAAGATGCCATTTGCAAATACGGACCTATTGCTGCCAGTGTACAGGTAACCGGCCTCTTCCAAAATTATGCCGGTGGTGTTTTCTATGAATTTGCAAGTAACTACAACAGCCCTTCTTCTAACCATGCTATTACCATTGTTGGTTGGGATGATGACAAAGGTGCCTGGTTGATCAAAAACTCATGGGGAACCGATTGGGGCGAAGATGGTTATATGTGGATCAAATATAACAGTAACAATATCGGTCGCCGTGCCGCCTGGATCATTGCCAAAAAGGCAACATTAACTGTTAAACCAATCAAAGATGTGAAGATCCAGAACAAACCTGTTATTCAACAGTAACAGTTTATGATTGAAGAGAAAAGCACAGCCGGAGGGTTGTGCTTTTTTATTGCAGGCACCTATTCTTGGCATAAAATGCTAATTTTATCCATACCCAAACCAACCAATCATGATTGCATCACTGAGAAAATCTTTCAATGATTATTTCACTAAAGAACAATATGAAAAATTCCTGAACGACCTGCATAGTGTATACCCCGGGCAGGTTGACTTTCGGGTAGCCGAGACCCCTATTTTCGTTCCCAAAGATTTTACCGGTAAAATACTGGATGCCTGTGAGAATATCGTTGACATTATCCTTGATCCGAATTTCAAAGAGCTCACAAAAAATGCTATCCCAAAAGAATTGCGGGTACCGAGAGAAGAGGGTCGGCCTGATTTCATTGCATTTGATTTTGGTATCTGCATCAATGAAGCAGGTGAATACGAACCGCAGCTGATAGAAATGCAGGGCTTCCCTTCCCTATTCGCTTACGAAGTTTTAATAGATGATGTTTTCAGAAGAAATTATAAAGCACCGGATGGTTTCAGCGCTTACCTGAACGGGCATAGCAGGGAAAGCTATCTCCAACTGCTCAAAGAAATCATTGTGGGCCATCACCAGCCGGAGAATGTGATACTGCTGGAAATATTTCCCCGCCAGCAAAAAACAAGAATTGATTTTTACTGTACAGAGGAGTATACTGGCATTAAGATGGTTTGCCTTACTGAATTAATCAAAGAAGGAAAAAAACTTTTCTACCTGAACGAGGGTAAGAAAACCGAAGTAAAAAGAATTTACAACCGGGTAATATTTGATGACCTGCAACAGCAAACACCTGAAGTGCAGGAGAAAGGAAAAATATTCTTTGAAGACATTGATACAGAATGGTGCCCCCATCCCAACTGGTTCTATCGTATCAGCAAATACACTTTGCCGCTGATCAAACATCCTTATGTGCCACCAACTTATTTCCTGAATGAGATTAAACAAATACCGGCTGACCTGGAGAATTATGTTTTAAAGCCATTGTTCTCCTTTGCCGGCCAGGGTGTGATCATTGATGTAAGTAAAGAGGATATTGAAAAAGTAAAAGACCCGGAAAATTGGATACTGCAGCGTAAAGTAAAATATGCCGATGTGATAGAAACCCCGGATATACCTGCCAAAGCCGAAATAAGAATTTTTTACTTCTGGCCACCTGGTGCTGAAAGACCTGTTGCCACTAATAACCTCGCCAGGTTAAGCAAAGGGAAAATGGTGGGGGTACGTTACAACAAGGACAAAGAATGGGTAGGCGGCAGTTTTTGTTTGTTTGAAAAGTAAATATCAATCTTGCTTTATGAAAAAATCATTTATTTTTTTGTTACTAATAACATGGCATTTATATGGATACTGCCAACTACCTGCTATTCCTTCATCGTATGCAAATATCCATTATGATGAAAACGGGAGGCTGTATTTCCAAAAAGACGGGCTTCGGTATTTTGCAGATACCAGCAAACCAAGATACACAATAGAAAAACTGCTTGGGAATGCTGCAGGCACAGCAGATGGCATTGCACTTGACTTCGGTTCTTTTAAAGGAGCTATTACTTATGGAATGATTCCATATGGAAAAGCACCTCACCCACTTCCGGTTTTCCGGTTTACCCTGCCGTTGAAAGAGGGAAAAGTTTCTATCAATATTAAAAATGATTTCAGAAGCGCCTATGACTTTGTAGGATGGGCTGAACGCAAACAATTCGTACTTGGATACCGGCTGATGGATGAAAAGGGTCTGGTGGTATTCGATGGAGAAGTAGCTGCAGAAGGAACCGGACCTTTTACCATTGTGCCGGCCATTTATGAAGGACCTTTTGTCAGTAATATTACTGATAAAGAAGCGGTGATCTGGTTTAATACTACACAGCCATGCATTTCACACATTGAAGTAAAGGGAAATACAACCTACACTAAGGATAACCCGGTTACTCACCATGAAGTAAAAATCACAGGGCTGATGCCGGGTAAAAAATATGAGTACACCGTCAAGACCGGTAACCACACCCAAACTTATCATTTCACTACTGCTCCAAAAAGCGGAAGCAGGAAACCTTTTGTGTTTGCTTATGCAAGCGACAGCAGAAGTGCAACAGGCGGAGGAGAAAGAAATATCTATGGTGCCAATGTTTATATTATGAAGAAACTGGCCGCCCTTGCCTGGCAGCAAAAAGCTGCCTTTGTGCAATTTACCGGTGACATGATTAATGGTTATTTGCCAAATAAAGAAGAGATGCAGGTGCAATACAGTAACTGGAAAAAAGGGATCGAATCTTTCTGGCATTATATGCCTTTCTATGTTGGCCAGGGGAATCATGAAGCGCTGGGTTATATTTTCAGGGATTCGGCAGGCGCACAAAAGGCATTTATTGATAAATTTCCTTTTGAAACACACTCTGCCGAAAAAGCGATGCAGGATGCATTTGTAAATCCAGAAAACGGCCCTGACAGTGAAGACGGCAACAAATATGACACTAACCTTTCGCAAGCAGATTTTCCTTCGTATAAAGAAAATGTTTTCTACTACACGTATGATAATGTAGCAATGATCGTTCTGAACAGTGATTACTGGTATGCACCAACGGTAAGCCGTGATACCACTACCGGCGGAGGACTACACGGTTACCTGATGGATAACCAGCTGGACTGGCTGAAGAAAACAATTGCACAATTAGAAAAGAACCCTGCCATAGACCATATTTTTCTTACACAGCATACTCCTGTCTTCCCCAATGGCGGGCATAGCGGTGATGATATGTGGTACAACGGCAACAATAAAAAAAGAACCTATATAGCGGGCAAACCAGTGGATAAAGGTATCATTGAACGAAGAGATGATTACCTTGATATTCTCATCAATCATAGCAAAAAAGTACTGGCGGTGTTGACCGGAGACGAACACAACTACAACCGCTTAAAACTAACAAAGGAAGTAACGATATACCCGGCAAACTATCCCTATAAAAAGTTGAATGTATCAAGACCTATTTATCAAATTAACAACGGTGCTGCAGGGGCACCATACTATGCGCAGGAAAAACTGCCCTGGAGTGAGCATACCAAAGCCTTCAGTGTAGAAAATGCACTTTGTCTTTTTTATATCAATGGTAAATCAGTTCGTATGAAAGTGCTGAATCCTGACACACTCAACCCAATAGATGAGGTCATTTTACGATAAACAACGAAAAATATGACACTTTTAAAAGATATAAAGCCAAAAGAGCTGGCTCCGGGACTTACCGGTTATTATACCCACGGCACCAACATGACCTTAGGCCTGGTGGAAATAAAAGCAGGTAGCAACCTGCCTATGCACCAGCATCCGCATGAACAGATCACCTATATACTCGAGGGACAATTAGATATGACCATTGACGGAAAGGAATGTAAATTGACAGCAGGGATGTACTATGTCATTCCTTCCAACATACCACATGGTGCTGTTGCAGTAACTGATTGCAAAGTGATTGATGTATTTAACCCGGTTAGGGAGGACTACAGGTAATTAATCAATTCTACGGCGACTTCAAATAAAAAACAACCAGGTTCCCGGCTTCTTCTTTAGCTACCACTGAATAATCGCTATCAGCAATAAAACCCGCCCTTTGTAATAATTTAATCGAAGGCTGGTTACCGGGATCTGTTAAAGCAGTAATAGTTTTTAATTTTAACTGCTTAAAACCAAATGCAACTACTTCTAATAATGTTTCTTTCATAATTCCTCTTCCCTGAAAACCGGGAAATAATTCAAAACCAACCTCAGCCTGCATTTTATCTGATTCGAAATTCCAGAGACAGATGGTACCAATAAGTTGATCATTCTCCTTCAGGCTGATAACCCAATATAGCGACTCCTTATTCTCAATTCCCCTTTCAATTTTTGTAATAAAACTTATTGCAGCTTCCAAATCGATACATGCAGGACGGTTTAGAAATTTATTTATCTGCTCGTTGGACCGAAGCAACATAATATCATGAGCATCCGCCTTACTCAGACTCCTGAGTACAAGCCGTTCAGTCATTAGCTGCGGAAACGAAATAAAATTCAGCGCAGGCATACTATGGCAAACTGTGTTGTTGCTAAAAGTAAAACAATTAGTCCTTAAAATTCTTCTTTAGTTCCATCAGCTTCGCCTGGAAAGGATTCATCGGCTCCGGCTTTTTTGTAATAGGCTTCTGCCTTCTTACTTCTGTCTTCCCTCCTGCTTCTTTCAACGACAAAGCAATTCTCTTTCTTGTAATATCCACTTCCAAAACGGTAGCCATTACTTTTTGCCCCAGTTTCACTGCTTCATTCGGATCACTGATATAACGATTGGCTAAATGAGAAATGTGTACCAGGCCATCCTGCTTTACACCAACATCTACAAATGCCCCAAAGTTGGTGATATTGGTTACGATACCGGGTATCTTCATCCCCGGCTTGAGGTCTTCCATACTGCTTACTCCCTCCGCAAAACGAAATTCTTCAATCGGCGAACGGGGATCTCTTCCGGGCTTTTCCAGTTCTTTCAAAATATCTTCAATGGTATACTGACCGATCGTTTCTGATACAAAATCTTTTGCTTTTACCTGCTTCCTTATTTCCGGGTTCTTTATCAGCTCCGGTATATTACTGCCGGTTTTGGCTGCCATAGCTTCTACCACATGGTAACTCTCGGGATGCACGGCTGAATTGTCCAACGGGTTGGCAGCATTGGGAATTCTTAGGAACCCGGCACATTGTTCAAATGCCTTTGGCCCGAGCATAGAAACCTTTTTCAGCTCCTCCCTGCTTTTAAACCCACCATTTTTTGTACGGTATTCCACAATATTCTTTGCAACCGATGCCGTAAGACCGGATACATACATGAGCAGATGTTTGCTGGCTGTATTGACATCAACACCAACATAGTTCACACAGCTTTCCACTACCTGATCCAAAGCTTCTTTCAAACGGTTTTGGTTTACATCATGTTGGTACTGGCCTACACCGATACTTTTTGCATCGATCTTTACAAGCTCACTCAGCGGATCAAGCAATCTTCTGCCGATACTGATGGCGCCACGAACCGTTACATCTTCATCAGGAAACTCTTCTCTAGCCACTTCGCTGGCGGAATAGATAGAAGCCCCGCTTTCGTTTACCATGAAAACAGAAACAGGCTTACCAAAATCAATTCCTCTCACCAGTTGGTCTGTTTCTTTACTCGCCGTTCCGTTACCATAACCGATAGCATCAATATTATATTTAGCCACCAGTTCTTTGATAGTATGCACAGCCCCGTTCCAGTCATTCTGTGGTGCATGTGGGAATATGGTGTTGTACTTTAAGAAAGTACCTTGTTCGTCCAGGCAAACTACTTTACATCCGGTTCTGAAACCGGGGTCAATAGCCATTATTCTTTTGTGTCCCAACGGTGAAGCCAGTAATAACTGTCGTAGGTTTTCAGCAAATACCCTGATAGCTTCTTCATCTGCTTTTGTTTTGCTGGCCATCCGAAATTCTGTTTCAATCGATGGCTGTAATAAACGATTATATGAATCTTCTATTGCCAGTTCCACCTGTTTTGCTGCCGGCGTCGATGCTTTGAGTAAAACTCTTTTCAATTCAGCATGAGCTGTTTCTTTATCTATATTGATCGTCATGATCAGAAAACCTTCTTTCTCGCCACGACGTATGGCCAAAATCCTATGTGAGGGACTTTGTGCCAGTGGCTCTTTGAATTCAAAATAGTCCCTGTACTTCTGCGCTTCTTCCTCTTCTTTCTTTGTAGTAAGTACTCTTGAGGAAACAACCGCTTCTTCCGTAAATAATTTACGAACCAGGTTCCTGGCCTGTTCATTCTCAGCGATCCATTCGGCCATGATATCCCTGGCGCCCTGTAAAGCTTCTGACCAATCTTTTACTTGTTCATTAATAAATTTCGTTGCTTCTTGCTCCGGGCTATCATTACCCTGCCCAAATAACAATTTAGCCAGTGGTTCAAGTCCCTTCTCAATAGCAACAGTTGCCTTCGTTTTACGCTTAGGCTTATAGGGCAGGTAAATGTCTTCCAATTCCGTAGCATTCACACAATCGTCTATTCTCTTCTTCAGCTCCGGCGTCATCTTACCGGCCTCTTCAATGGTATTGAGAACGGTTTCTTTTCTCTTTTCTAACTCGTTGAAGTATTTTATTTGGTCTATCACATTTGCAATAGCTACCTCATCCAGGTTTCCTGTCGCTTCTTTCCGGTAACGGGCTATAAAAGGAATAGTTGACCCTTCATTATGGAGTTCATAAATACTGTTAATCTGTTTTAAAGACAGGTTTAGAGAAGCGGCAATATGCTGAGAATATTTAAGTTCCATAGGTTCTTTGTTTGGGGCAGCAAATCTAATGGTAGCAACAGTAGAAAAAAATTTGTTTTTACCACATTTTAGGGTAATAAAAAAGCTGCCCTAAAAAGCAGCTTTTTTATAATTTCTATTATGAGTTATTCTTCCTCTGCCGTATTCTTCATTGCTGATAACACAGGATAAGGGTTTTTAGTAATGATTGTCTTTCCCGACAGATCAACAGTCTTGCTGTTTATTTCCACCATACCATTCTCACTGATACCTGTTTCCACCTGTACCAGGCTGAATGTGCTCTTTCCCGTCAGTTCGAGTACATACTGTGTATTTCCAAAGCGAACCACAGCTTCTTCCGGCACAGCCAAAGCTTCCGCATTACTGACTTTGATCCTTGCATTGAGGAACATACCGGGCAATAATCTTTCAGGTTGTTTTTCAAAATGACAATGCACCAGGGCACTACGGTTCTCATCTACATTCTTTGTTACCAGCAATACTTCACAGGCATAGTCAGTGCCCGGTTCATCTACAAAAGTTACCAGCACCTGTTGCTTAGGTTTTACTTTGGCAATATCTTTTTCAAACACGGTCAATGCTGCGTGCATATCATCCGGATTGATCAGCTCAAACAATACATCCGAAGGATTTACGTATTTGCCAATATTTACATTCACCTTCGATACAAAACCATTGATAGGCGAATAAACCGGTACACTGCGGGAGATGTTATTCTCTGTCAGCTTTTCCGGGTTAATGCTGATCAGCCGTAATTTCTCACTGTATCCTCTCACCAGTACTTTTTGAGCAGTAAAGTCGGCCTGCGCCTGCTGATAGATCTTGTCCGCATTCACATTGTTTTCATTGAGTAATTTTTGTCTTTCAAATTCTTTTTCCAGGTATTGTAATCTCGCTACTGCCACAAGGTAATCCTGCTGTAATTGTACCAGTGATTGATCTTCCATTATTCCTATTATTTCGCCTTTATTTACATGCATACCCGGCAACAATCTTGTCGTTTTGAGGTAACCGCCTAAAGGGAAACTGACAGAAACAATATTCTGCGGAGGAACATCTACCAGTCCATTTACTTTGAGTTCACTGTTAAGCAACTGTTTTTGTACAACGCCGGTCTCTACACCGGCATTTTTCAACTGCTCATCTGTGAGTGTTATCTTATCTGCCGGTTCTTCTTCTTTCGCTGCAGTTTCTGTCTTTTTGGAAGAGCAGGCAAACAACGAAGTTGCAAGCAGTACTACTATGATATTGCGCATAAAATTTTATTTTCCGGTTAAATATTCTAATTCAATCAGGGCGATGTTATACTGAAATAAAGTTTGCAGGTGGCCCAATTGTATATTCACTGCATTGTTCATCAACATAGACCATTCCAGGTAGCTGATCTCCCCTTTTTCAAAAGCAAGCTTTGCATTTTTGATGATCAGTTCCGATTGTTGAGCTCCTGTTTGTTCATAATAATGCATACTCCTCTCCTGCTTCCTGAATTCTTCAGCAGCCTGCTGCAATTTTGTTTTCACCTGTAATGTAGCAGACTCTGTCACCAGTTTACTCACCTGCTCATTCAGTTGCCCCGCCCTTATTCTTGCTTTTGTTGCTTTATTGAAAATGGGAACTCCCAACGATAAACTGAAAATACTGAACCTGTCTCCGGCCCCATAGTATTTCTGGTTTACTCCATCAGGACTTTGGTAACCGATAATCGACATATTGTTATAGCCAATTGTAACATCGGGACTCAGCCTTGATTTTTCCACTGCATTTTGTGCCTGTGTAGATTTCTCCAGTAAGCGGCTGTATTGTACCTGCGGATGCTGAATAACAGCTGAAGTATCCCCCAGACCCGCAGCTCCTTCTCTTTTGACAGTTGAATAAGCCGGTAGTAACAGTTCGTTTGTATTCAGTATCCATTGCAGGTAATGTTGGGCAATCAAAATATCTGCATCCGTTTGCTGCTGTTGCAGTGCAAGTTGCTGTAACTGGGCATCGGCAGTGGTTTTCTCCAGCAGGTTACTTTCGCCTGCCTTTAGCCGAAGTGCAGCCGATTGTTGAAAGCGGCTGTAAACAGAGTCAAGCCTGAAAAGGATCTTTTTTCTTTCCAAAAGATCGGTCAGCTGATAGAATACTTTTTTTACTTCCCTGCGCAACTCTGCTTCTTTCCAGTTTACCATTTGCTGCTGTGCTGCTTCATTCGACTTGTACCAGTCTTTTTGCCTGCGATAAACAACGGGCATACTGAAAGTCTGACTAATAAAGAAACGGCTATCGTTATTAAAACTGTTGATGTTACCGTATTCAGTACCGATCACTGTTTTAGCAGGGTCGAAAACGCCGCTTTGTAATTGTTTCCAGTAACCGGTTTCTGTTCTGGCAGTTTGTACTGAAAGACTTTTTTCATTTGCCATTTTCAGCACTTCCTCTAATGTAACTTTCCTTTGCGCAACTGAAACCTGCGAAAGCAGCAAGCCGAGTATCAAGATTGTTACAGCTGGCTTTACTTTATGCCTGCGTTTTCTTTTCTTTTCAAACCATGTGTAAAGTATTGGCAGTACTACCAGGGTTAAAAAAGTTGCAGTTATCAATCCCCCTATTACAACAGTAGCCAATGGTCTTTGTACTTCAGCACCGGGGCCATTACTCAATGCCATCGGCATGAAGCCTAAAGAAGCTACTGCAGCCGTCATCAGCACCGGCCTCAAACGAATTTGTGTTCCCTCCATAACAATGTGTTTAATATCATTTAATCCATGTTGTTTTAACCGGTTGAACTCTGCTATCAATACGATGCCGTTTAATACAGCCACACCAAATAAGGCGATAAATCCAACACCAGCTGATATACTAAAGGGCATTCCTCTTGTCCATAGTGCTAACACACCACCAATAGCGGACAAAGGAATGGCGGTGAAAATGAGAATACCATATTTCAAAGAACCAAAAGCGAAATACAGCATTATCAATATCAGCAACAAGGCGGCAGGAACAGCGAGTGATAAACGCTGCTTCGCTTCTACCAGGTTTTCAAATTGTCCTCCATACTTTACATAATAGCCCGAAGGCAGACCCAGTTGTTTCTTTTCTTTTTCGCTTAACTCTTTTACTACTGATTCAACATCTCTTCCCCTAACATTGAAGCCGACAATGATTCTTCGCTTGGCATCTTCCCGTTGTATCTGGTTAGGACCTTCTTTTATTTCCACCGTGGCCACCTGGTACAAAGGAACCTGCAAACCGTTTGGCGTTGGAATCAGCAATTGCTGCACATCGGTTAAATCCTGCCTTACTTCATCTTTCATTCTCACCACCAGGTCATATCTCCTTTCATTTTCATATACGAGGCCGGCACTTTCACCGGCGAAAGCGGTACGGATCACCTGGTTCACCTCTGCAATATTCATCTGATAATGGGCCATTGCATCCCTGTTGTATTTCACAACAATTTGCGGCAACCCTGTTACTACTTCCACATAAATATCTTTGGCCCCCTGTACTGTATTGATGATGCCTGCCATTTTATTGGCATAAGCGGAGAGGCTGTCAAGATCCTCACCAAAAATTTTGCAAACGATATCCTGCCTGGCTCCAGATATTAATTCATTAAACCTCATCTGTACAGGAAACTGGAAACCACTGGTCATACCCGGAATCTCCTGCAAGGCCTTACTCATCTTGTTCGCCAGTTCATCAAAGCTGGAAGCAGATGTCCATTGGCTTTTTGGTTTTAAAGTGATAATGATATCCGTCATTTCCACCGGCATGGGGTCAGTAGGAATTTCACTGGCGCCAATCCGGGTGACAATCTTTTCCACTTCGGGAAACCTGTCTTCCAAAATTGTAACAGCCTTTTGGGTTGTTTTAATTGTTTCTGTAAGAGAACTACCTGTTAATATTCTTGCATCTACTGCAAAATCTCCTTCCTGTAGTTTTGGGATGAACTCTCCCCCTAAACGGCTCATGATGAAAAGCGCAACTGCAAATAAAAACAGAACCAATCCAACCACCATTTTAGGAAATCTGAGTGCCAGCTCCAGTGTCGGCTTGTAAAGCTTTTGCAGAAATTTCATCATCTTATCTGCCCATGTGTCTTTATGGCTCAGTCTTTTACTCAGGAAGAGTGCCGACATCATCGGAACATAGGTAATAGATAAGATGAAAGCGCCAATCAGTGCAAAAGAGACTGTCTGCGCCATTGGTTTAAACATTTTTCCTTCAATACCGGTCAGCGTCAGGATTGGCAGGTACACAATGAGGATAATAATCTGTCCAAATACAGCCGAGTTCATCATCTTGCCAGCTGAACTTTCCACTTCATCATTCATTTGCGGCTGTGTGATATGTGTGACTCCTGCAAAATGTTTATTATGCGAAAGCCGGTGCAATACCGCTTCCACGATAATGACAGCGCCATCTACGATCAATCCGAAATCTAATGCGCCAAGGCTCATAAGGTTTCCGGATACACCAAAAACATTCATTAATATCACGGCAAAGAGCATAGAAAGCGGAATAACAGAGGCCACAATGAAACCTGCCCGCAGGTTACCCAGGAAAATCACCAGGACAAATATGACAATGAGTGCACCTTCAATCAAATTAGTCTTCACCGTGCCAATGGCATTATCCACCATTTTAGTACGGTCATAAAATGTTTCCAGGATAACACCTTCCGGTAGTGTTTTTTTGATCTGCTCAATACGTTGTTTGACGTTATGCACTACTTGTTCTGCATTGGCTCCTTTCAGCATTAACACTACAGCGCCGGCCACTTCTCCTTTATCGCTAAAGGTCATAGCCCCGTAACGGATAGCATGACCAATCCTGACCTCAGCCACATCTTTTATCAGTAGCGGAATACCTGCGTCGGTGTATCTTATAGGTATTTTTCCAATTTCCTCTATGGTAGCAGCTAATCCTTCTGTGCGGATAAAAAGAGAGGTCGGCCCTTTTTCAATATAAGCGCCACCGGAATTCTGGTTATTTTTTTCCAATGCCGAAAAAACATCAGCAATGGTAACATTCATACTCTTTAGTCGCTCCGGTAAAACTGATATTTCATATTGCTTCAGATAGCCGCCAAAACTGCTGACATCAGCCACGCCGGGAGTACCCAGTAACTGTCTTCTTACTATCCAGTCCTGTATCGACCTGAGTTCAGTAAGATCATACTTTGTTTCATATCCTTTTTTGGGGCGAAGTACATATTGGTAGATTTCCCCCAAACCAGTTGTTGCCGGCGCCAATTCGGGCCTTCCTGCCGTAGAAGGAATCTGGTCTTTTACCTGGCCCAGCCTTTCTGACACCTGTTGCCTTGCCCAATAGATATCAGTATGGTCA
Organism: Chitinophagaceae bacterium; assembly: GCA_044229985.1. Taxonomy (GTDB): domain Bacteria; phylum Bacteroidota; class Bacteroidia; order Chitinophagales; family Chitinophagaceae; genus JJ008. The sequence continues at coordinate 52,583 of JBGARY010000005.1, read as the reverse complement.
TTGAAAACAACGGTGACCACCGATAATCCAAAACGGGATATTGACCGCATTTCGGTAATACCCGGAATATTGGCCGTAGCCTGCTCTATCGGGAAAGTAACCAACCGTTCTACTTCTGGTGCTGCCAGTGATGGCGAAACAGTTATTACCTGTACCTGGTTACTGGTAATATCAGGTAAAGCGTCTATGGGTAATTTTCGAAGGTCTATTGCGCCCCATACAATCAGCCCTATGGTCAATAAACCAATGATAAGCTTGTTCCTTACGGAAAAGCGAATAGTTGTATTTAACATGAAAAATATTTTGTGCCTTAAAAAATCAGATCATATCGTTTGGGGCACAACGGGGAGGCTGGAAAATATCAAAAGAAGTGAATTGAGGTTTATTAATCTCATTAAAGAGGTGAAACTCCTTTGACTGTTCAGATAATGGCTGGATTTCTACTGACACTTGCAGGCATTCACAAACACTGGCAGTAGTGACAATACAACAATCTGTATCCCTGAAGGGCAATTGCTGGTCCCGCTGATAATCATCATCTACCACAATGGGGTCGAAGTAATGCAGCTTGATAAAAGACCAAAAACTGATGGAAGGATCTTCCTGTTTATGCTCTTTGAAATGTTCCAGCAATACGGGTATCTTCAGCAAATTATGTAGCTCTGCAAAAGACAGCATGTAAACAGAAATAAGTAATATGCCGGTTAGTTTTCGCACTGGGGTAAAGATACAAAACTGATTTTTCATCCCGGTGACAAATATCACGGCCTTTATTTAAGGGTCAATCTAATGCCTCCAAATAAGCGGATACCCTGGTTGGGAGCATAAACATAGGAAGGATCAAAAGTGAGTCCATAAGGATTCTCAGTGGTAGCTTTTACCGAACCATCAGGATTATATTCCACTTTTTTATCAAATGGATCATGAGAACGGGCAATAATGAATGGAGATTTTTTTGACGGTGTCCAGTTCAGCAGATTTTTTAACCCGGCAAACAACTCAATTTGACTGTTGATGATTTTGCTGAACTGAATATTCTGTATGCTCCAGACAGGAGAAAACTCCGGTCTTGGATCAGTGGCAGATAATAGGGGCAGCCGCATGGGGCCATAAACATTACCGGTGTAGTCAATTGTAAAAGCAATAGAAGGAATAGAATAGGTAATTGCCCATGTACCACTCCATCGTTCTGTCAACACAGGCCGGATAGTTGTTTTATTCCCCCGGGAGTCATTCTCTGTTTTCTTTACTTCCTGCAGGGTTATACCGAATAAACCTTTCAGCCTGTTGGCATGGTTCAGCTCGATATTCAAGGAAACACCTTTTGAACCGGAAAATCCATCCAGGTTTTTATAAATGATCTTATTGGGATCTGTATCATAATCAGGAATGATCTGATTCATAAAATGTGAATACCATACCGATGCATCAAGATTAAGTCCCAATTGTTTCCACTTTTTATACCAGGTGTAATTAAGGTTTACATTATAGCTTCTTTCCGGTTTCAATGACTCTTGTACATCCACAGCTCTGGCACCGGTCAATGCGGCATGTTCCTCTGTAAACAAGCTTACCACCCTGAAACCTGTTCCTGCATTCAGTCGAAGAACTTGTCCGTCTTTGACAGACCATTTCCATGCTAAACGGGGAGTAAAGATGCCCTTATGAACAGGATGATGGTCATAACGAAGCCCCATCAGCAACAGGTGCTTTGCTCCGGGTTTCCATTCGTCCTGCAAAAAAATACCGGGTATAAATGTTTTATCGGGCCTGTTGATACCGGTCAGCGTATCCAGCGTTGCAGTGGAGTTATCATCATAATAATTATAACGGTTTGCCGATCCCAATAATATCGAATGGGTATTGAACAACAGCTTATCCCAGGTAAGTTGTGCAAAGACTATTTTCTGATCACCAAAATAGGGGGTCGTCCCATAATAAGAATTTTGGCTATGCCCTGTTGCAGAAAAGGAAGCCATTATTTTTTCCGAAAGAGGTAATTGATAATTTCCAATCAGTTCCCAACGGCTGGTATATATACTTTCACCATAAATACTATCCGTTCCTCTGAATTGTTTATTCCACTGCATATCTCCGCCCCACCGGTCTTCATAGAAATATCTTCCTGCCAGTGAAGCAGTTCGGTTATATTTTCTTATAAAATTTGTTTTACTGAAAACAGAAATACGATGCTGAAGTGCTATGTCCGTGAAATGGTCATTATTTCTGTCAAACGGATGTTGATAATTAAAATAATTCACTCCTAACAACGAATTGATCTTCTTTCCGGCTTTAAAACGAATTCCGGCATCGATGTTATGCTCCAGCCAGCTTGTTGTCATAATGTTTGCTGTAAAACGGGGAGCTTTATCCGGCAACTTTGTAATAATATTGATCAGCCCGCCGATTGCCTCAGAACCATACAACCCTGAAGCTGGACCTTTGACTATCTCCACTCTTTCTATTAGTTGTGTTGGGATACCAAACAAGCCATAAACCGATGCCAGGCTGCTGACAATGGGCATACCGTCAATGGTGATCATAGTATAAGGTCCTTCCAGGCCATTGATATGGATATCGCCGGTATTGCAGACACTGCAATTCAGTTGCGGACGAACACCATTTACATTTTGCAACGATTCAAAAATGCTTGGCGCCGGGTTTTTCTTTAAAAACTGGGGGGTGTACACTTCTACAGCAACGGGGCTTTCCGACCGCCTGACAGCTTTCATAGTTCCGGTTACGACTATTGCATCCAGTTCTACCTGAAGCGGTGAAACCGGCACCAGAATAAAATCATTTTCTCCAACTATTACTTTCTTTCTTTCAAAACCTGTACTGCTTATCTGCAAAACTGTACCTGCTTTTGTAGCAATTGAGAAATTTCCATTGATATCACTTATGGTATAAACAGATGAATCCTCTGCCATTACCGAAGCGCCGCTTACAGGCTCCCGGCTCTGCTCGTTGATAACCCGTCCGTTAATAATTCTCTGGGCCCTCCCAGTAATGACAAGGCAGGACAAGCACAGTAGTATTGCCAGTTTTTGTTTCATATTCAACCTATCTAAACATATTTTTAGACAAGACTAAAAATATGTTTAGATAAAATTAAATAAATTATCTGAAACAACTCCACAATAATTCTCTTTATTAAATCAGTGTCTATGCCTGAAACCCTTTTTGATAAACAGGTAGTTAACCGGGAATGCGGCAACAAAGCCTGCTGCCAATCCTAATAACATACCTTTCCAGAAGGTCCATTCATGGAGGTGGGCATCCATTACACCCGGAGTATTTACCTGTACCAATACCTCTACCGTTTCCATTACTGCAATACTCAGTCCCTCGGCTACAAGTACCTGCCGAAAGGCAGCCTTTACAGAATAGCCTGCCCGTAATAAAGGAATAATGCCAAAAGCAAAACCAAGCACAAATCCCAATGTTATAGCGAGGATCATTGTGGAAGTATTATCCCAGCCAAACCATGTCCCGATGATCATACCCAACACCTCGCCTAGTCCGCATCCTATAAGGCAGTGCAAGGTGGCGCTTAGGGCCAATAAGAAATGATTTTCTTTTTGACGGACTTTAGCTGATTCATGATCATGCATATGATGTCCGGCATGAACCTGATGATGAAGATGATGGTTCATTGTTTCAAGTTTAATGGTTATGAAAACTAGGTCGTATCTGTATATAAAGCTGAAACCCAACCGGCATTCTACCGTATAAGGTTCTAAGATCTTTATCAACCCCATATAAAGTAAATTGTGTGCCTGCCGTTATGTCTGCCTTCTTTATTTGCATTATCTGCCTGTTATACCCTATACCAAATCCGTGAATATTAAAATTCCGGTGAGGATAAGAATTATCCAGATCCAACTCTTCCTTTGATTTTTGTACATACTCATATCTTGTATAGAGTGCATTTTTCCTGAACTGGAAATTACCTTCCAGCAAAAGGGAATTTTCCTTATGATCAGCCCCCTTATCATTTAATCCCCAGATAGCAGCTGCAGAAATATGGTTACTCGTATTAAGCTTCCTTGCATATAAAACAGACCCTGAAGTTCTTTTGACATTTTCATCCGGCTCAAGCGACTCAGGGCTTTTTATAAAACCCTGCGAAAATTGAAGCGTCCAGTTTACTGTCGGGCTATAGGAAAGCCGATAAGAATAGCTGTCAAATTTTGGTTTGTCAAAACCAAAGCGTTCCTCATCCGGCTCCCGTCCTGTAAATACGGATCCCTCTGCCTTGAAGTTTTTATAACGAATTCCCAGGGTACCTGTTCCAAAAGTAATATGTGTTGCATCCTGCCAGTGATGGCCAAGGGGTGCATCAGGGTTGTTCATAGCAGAAATCCGATGCATAAATGCAGGTGCGCCAAGAGCAGGTTCCCCGGGATAGCCCACATATACAAACACATCCATTACTTTATTAAGCGTTTGAGTATACCCAATACTTAAAGCTGAAAACAAGTCATGCGGATGCTGCCGGTCTATCAATCGTTGTCCCTTATATGTTTCACCAGACTGGAATAGTAAAGGATAACCATTACCTCCGTCTGTAATGCGGTCAAGACTTATCATCGCAGTAGCATTTAGCAATCCCTTACTGCCCACTTTTCTGTTCATCATCGCCATAAACCAGTTGGGCGAACTGAATGCTTCTCCTCCCCTGCTGCCAGAAGAAAACACATCCTGGCTGGTGTAACGCAAAAAGATATTCCCATGAAACATCCAGTCTGTTTTGGCCTTACTGCGCATCCACATATACATAGGACTTGCATCGGGATTCCAGCCTGTGCCTGAACCATTGCGGCTCATTGGCAGGTTCCTGGAATAAGCATGCGACGGCATCGTGTGCATCAAATCATTACTTTTCGTGGTGTCAGTCTTTTTTGACAGCGTATTCTGCATTGTGTGATGTTCATGCTGGGAAAATGCGGTAACAGAAATGACCAGGGTGAACAGAAATAAGGTCAGCTTCTTCATATTTGTAGGTTTTTGTTTCGTTGAAAAATTCAGTTCTATACCAGGCCTGCAATCATTATAATACCCATAGCTACCATCAAAAGATCTTCAACAATAGTGACAGTGCTCATTGGTAAATTAAAGACAGCTCCCAGGCAGGCGCAGCGGATCTTTCGTTTATTCATCACAGCCTTTATCACACCAATGCTGCTAAAGCCCATCAATGCGACTGTAACCACACTTGTCACTAATGGCTCCCAATTGCTGATGTACGCAAGTCCTAATCCAAGCTCAAGAAATGGATAAATCATTCCATAACTATACCATTTTGTTGCCAGCAGGTCATAGCTGCTGTAGCTATCAGCAAAGCCTTTCAGGTCTAAAAACTTGAAAAAAGAAAATGTAATAAAAAATCCACCCATGAAATAATGCATCAAGTGCATCGTATGAAATTTGCCATCTCTGAATGAAGCCAGGGTGGCCACCATTATGATAAATGCAAAGACAAGTAACAGTGGCTTGTAAGTTTTCAGCCAGTTATTACTCTGACCACCAACCGTTTCATGAACCGGCATGCCACCTGTTTCAGTAATTCTATAATCACCTGCCCTGGCAATCGCATTTTGCAGTGTACTGACTGAAATATGGCTGCTCATTGTCAACTTTGCCTGTGGATAGGCCAGCTGAATCTCTGCTTCGGTGATTTCCCCGAGTTTTAGCAATTCGCTTTTTACTTTAGCTATACAGCTTTTGCAACTCATTCCGTCAATCTGATATAAATGTGTCATATTTGTAAGTTTCTGACACAAATTTCAGCTAGACACTGCCTGCCACTGTTATACAATTCTGTATAAGTGTTATATCATTTTAAGGTCACAGGGAATCGAGATGGCGGCGGTGGTGTTCATTCAGTTTTTTAAACTGGCTGGGGGTAAGGCCGGTTATTTTCTTGAACTGGGCAGAAAGATGTGCCACACTGCTATAACCCAGATTGAAAGCCATCTGGCTGAGAGAAAGTTCATCATAAACAAGCAGCTCCTTTACTTTCTCAATCTTCTGTAAGATAAAATACTGTTCAATTGTTGTTCCGGTAACGGATGAAAAAAGGTTACTCAGGTAATTATAATCTTTATGAAGTTTATTGGCAATAAAATCAGAGAGATTATCATTCATCTCGTCTAATTCACCATAGTGAACGAGGGTAACTATTTCATTTTTGATCTGTTCAATAACTTTTACCCGCTGGTCATCGAGCATTTCAAAACCTTCTGCTGTTAATTGCTCCCTGACCTTTGTTTCCTGTGTTTCTGACAGTGGCCCGGATAATTCTATAATGCCTAATCTTGCCGATTTAACCTCAGCCCCTGCAGATTGAAATATGCCCGATACCGTTTTAATGCATCGGGCACATACCATATTTTTAATATTATAAACTGACATTATTAATGATGCAGCAGCTATTTAAAGTTACTTTATTTTATACCGGAACCCGGCATAAAACATTCTCCCGGTTACAGGTCCCCAAATGAGCGAAGCATCGAAATAGGGACCAAAGGGCTGATCAGCACTTACTATTACATCTCCCTGCAGGAAATTAGTCAGATTCTCTCCTCCGATATAGAAATCAACGGGGTGCTTCTTGCCTACTGTTTTACTTACCTGTGCATTCATCAGGATATAGGAAGGAGACTCCGGACCTTTTTGCCAGGCAGGTGGATTAGCTGATGTATTTGTAATACGCTTTGAACCATTGATATTAAACGTATAATCAAATTTCCAGCCCCCCGCTTCATACGCAAGGTTCGTGAAAGCCCTATGTCTTGCTGTAAAGGGTTTTTGTAACAACTGGCCACCATAAGTGGATTTAACATCAAAGAAGCGATAAGCCAGTCTTACTTCCAGTTTCTTAACAGGTTCCAGGTTCATTTCAGCCTGGAAACTGTTAGAGTAGGATTTTCCATCCAGGTTATAAAATTTTACCTGTCTCGCATCTTCAAGGTCTACAATCACCTGTTGCTGAAAATCATTCCTGAAAAAGTCAAGTGCAAAATTGGCACTACGGTTAAATAACCTGAATTTCTGATCTATGCTTATTCCCTTGTTCCAGGCTACTTCCGGGTCAAGCCCGTATGCTTTGCCTGCAGACGAAGTGATAATACTCATCTGTCTTGCACTGACAAATACACTGTTATTCTCCGCAAAAATATTGGCAGTACGCTGGCCACGGCCTGCACTTAACCGGATCGTAGTTCCTTTCACCGGTTCATACCGAACATGTAATCTCGGTGTAGCAAACCAGCCAAAAAGGCTGTTATGATCAGCCCTTATACCTGCCACAATATTGAATTTCTCTACCGGGGTAAACGTATATTCAAAAAATGCACCGGGCACCGTTTCCTGTCTTTCGTACCGGGTTGCATTAAACAACTCGTTGTAATTGTCAGACAAAAAACTCATACCGGTCCTGAACTTATGTGCTGTTGTACCAATGATGGACTGATAGATCAGGTTGGCATAAAAATTCTTCTGCCGTCCGTAGTAAGAAGTCATCCCAAAGTAAGAATCCTGTTTATGATCAAAAGCAGACAACTGCAACCCGATACTCTTATACTTTTTCTCCGGAAATACATAACCTGCTTTTCCATACACTTCATAACGGTTTGTCTTAATACCTAATCCATAACTGCGGGTAGTGAATTTATCTTTATCCGGATCAAAGCTTGTTTGACCACCGGTAAGGTCATCGATCAGTATCTTAAATCCCAGTTGCGATTCAAATCCTTTGGTCCCGTTGTAATTCCAGCGGTTAACCGCAGTGAACAGGTTGCCGGAAGTCATATCCCTGAAGCCATCCTTATTATAATCAACATTGGTCTTTGTCTGAAAATTATCATGCAATAACAAAGCAGTGCTCCATTTATCACCAAACTTTTCAGTCAATACCAGATTCAGGTCAGTCTTCGTCATATCATTGATATATGCATTCAGGTAAAGCTTCTCTGCTGTTTGCGGCTTCTTTAATTCAACATTGATCTGCCCGGCAATGCTTTCATACCCGTTTACTACCGAGCCTACCCCTTTGTTCAATTGAATAGATTCCACAAAGGGCCCCGGAATAAAATTTAAACCGAACGGTGTAGCCAGTCCTCTCGGACCGGGAAGACTTTCAACTGTAAGCTGGGTGTAGTTACCGCTCAATCCCAGCAACTGTATTTGCTTGGAGCCGGTTACGGCATCGTTATAGGATACATCAACAGAAGGATTGGTTTCAAAACTTTCACTGAGGTTGCAGCAGGCTGCCTTGAACAACTCCCTTTCTGTCATAACCTGCGTCCTTATCGGGTTCAATGAGGACAAGTAAGTAGAACGTTGTTTTGCAGAAACAGTAACCTCGTTAAGCTGTTTACCTGATGCCAGAATGATCTTCAGTTCTTTTGCATTCAAAGTTGAAATGGTATCCGGTGTATAACCCGTATAACTTATGATCAGCCGGTTGGCGTCTTTGATTTGCCAGATAGAGAAAACGCCGGATGAATCGGAAACAGTGCCGGTGTTGGTTCCAAGCCAAACAACCGATGCCCCAGACAGTGGAACAAAACTGCCCTGCCTGTTTTCTTCCAGTACTACTCCTTTGATAATTTTTAGCTCTGCAGAACCGTTATTACTTTCCTTGTTTTCTCCTGTTTCACTAGTTGACGGAGAAGCATTCAGTTCACGATAACGACAGCAGGCAGGCAATGCATTATAGACTGCATCTTTTGCCAGTTCAAAATCATTGTCATGGCCCCTGTCCGCAATCCTGCATTGTATCTTCTCCAGTGTAATAGCAGCAGGATTATAAACCAGTGAAAGCTTTTGGGTATTCACATCCCATACGGCAGACTTCACCCCTTTTCTTTCCATGGCAGCTTTCTCAATTCTTTCCTTGCACATTTCGCAGGCGCCGGCCACAAAAATCACTGCCGTGGAGTCTTTTGATGACTGTGCCATCACTTTTCCAAAAGAAAGCATACTGATAGCCACAAGGGCTACACTTATATATTTAATTGACATTTTTCTTGTTTTAAATGAACTACATCATTTCTTCTTCTTCAGTGCACCCAGGAATGTTCGTTCAAAACTGATCAACCAGCTATTGGAAGTCATACGTTGCATATTACCGCCCAATTGTACACGGTAACCCAAATTCAATTTGGCATTGCTGTTAAAGATCAACTGCATGGCAGTGGCGAGATCGACAAAATAAGTACTCCTGTCCAGTGTTTGCTGTGCCAGCAGTTCGGCATACAAATTCAGGTTAGTCTGGCGATAATCTTTATACTCTTTCGGCAAAACTAGATAGCCTGCAGATATAGCGTAATTCATCGATTGATAATTGCGGACTGGTATATATAGTACTTTGTTTGTCCTTGATTCGTCCAGCACCTGTGTATGTGCCACTGTACCAGAAAGAGCTAACTTATGCCATAGCTGTGTAGCAATCACACCCAGTTCAACACCACTCTTATCTCCCATCAGGGTTATTTCATCATAAAGAAAAGGAGCCCTTGTGGAGGAAGCCTCTGCAAACACCGCCATCCGGAAATGTTTATGCAACTCATCTTTAGAGAGAAACCGATACTTCGCATAAAGATTCACTGATTCGTACCGGAAATTGGGTGTATGCATATTCGCAAACGTACCACCAGCTGCCATCATGAACTTCTTGCTTAATCCTAAGTAAACCTGTGGCATTAGCCGGTTAGAAAACCGTCCGTAAATCTTATCGCTGGTAACAAAGTGATTGGTCAGCTTTACGCTCAACGAATGCGCAGGCACATTACTCGCCGGTTCAGAAAACACATATAGCTCCTGTCCGCTCATTCGAAAAGCAGCCAACAATAATACCAATATGAACAGCTGTCTCATGTTTACTACCTGTTAGTCTTCCAATATTTCTTTAAGCTTTTTCTCCAACTCTTTACCTGTAAGGTCCATCGCAATGAGTTTCCCGTTCTGATCGATCAGGTAAGAAGTCGGTATAGCGTCGATTCCCCAGCTGATAGCTGTAGGTGCTTCCCATCCTCCATCGTCATTTACCTGCAACCAGGTGATCTTATCTTTGGCTATTGCCTTTCTCCAGTCTGATTTGTCTTTATCAAAGGAAACGCCGAATATTTCAAAGCCTTTTGACTTATACTTGCTATAGAGCTTAACAAGTCCTTTATTGGCAACACGACAAGGCCCGCACCAGGATGCCCAGAAATCGAGCAACACTACTTTTCCTTTTAGTGAAGACAATTTCAATGTATCGCCGTTCACAGCAGGCAATGCTACTTCAGGAGCATCAGCGCCATATTTGATTTGTGCTTTTGCCAGTAAAGGGCAAAGAGCTGCCAGCAAAACAACCAATTGTTTTTGCAAGATTGTCATAGCCATTTAGTTGAGAAAGTTTCTCCCCCTACAATCAGAGGGAGAAACAATAGATCAAATAGTTACATGAAATACTCTTTCGCCTTCAGCAAGGCCTTCATTCTTGCAGCAAGTTCCCGCCTTACCAGTACGAATACAATCCATCTTAGTAGCTGAACTGTATTTTTTGAACTGTTTCTCTGAAATAAAGTTCTTATCAACAACGGTAACGGTCTTTTCTCCATTTAATACCTGGTCTTTCACCGAGATAAAATGAAAATGACTATTGCCGATCTTAATATGCTGATCAGATGCGATCTTTAGTTCATTGAACAGCCCGGTAAGCCGGAGCCCACCAACAGAAAAACCTGCGTCCTCCACTGCCTCCTTTAATGCATCGATATTTACCGAAACATTTTTCCGGAAAACAATAGCGAAAGAAGAGTTCTTGATGTCTGATTCAACAGATTCAACAAAACTCACTTTCTGCAGAGCTTTATTAATTGCATTACTGCACATGGCACAGGTAAGCCCTGTGGCCTGCAGGTCAGCTTTGCTGAACTGGGCAGTTGCCTGCTGAATTAACATAGTGAATATCCCGATGACGAATAACTTCTTCATTCCTGTTACTTATCGTTTGCTTATGACTTCTTGCAGCAATCCTTACCGTCGTGGCCTTCTTTACTGCATTTACCATCTTTACAGCAATCCATTTTCTTATCGTCATCTTTTTTGCAACAATCTTTACCATCATGGCCCTCTTTATCGCATTTCATTTTCTCTCCATCTTTTCCATGATGACCATCTTTATCACATTTGCCGCCTTTACAACATTCTTTCACTTCTTCAGTGGCAGTTCCCCTGTCGTACTTGCAGCAACCATGTAATTTATCGTAAGCTGCATCTGTCGCTTTAAAGCCAACATTATCATAACCTACTTCAGCTATCTTTTGCTGTATTTTGGCAGCATTGGTAGAACTGCTGCTGTATTTCACGGTCAATTCTTTGGTGTCTTTATTCCATTCAGCTTCTTTAGCTCCGGCTTCTTTGGCTGCTTTTTCAATTTTGGTTTTGCACATACCGCAGTTACCAGACACTTTGAATGTTTCAGTCTTTGTTTGTGCAACAGCTGTTGCAGAAATAGCTAAGCACAGCGCTGCTACGGAAAATAATTTCAACGTTTTCATGTTAATATTTTTGAGTTTTAATAATTGTATTAATAAGAACCAGGAGTACCAAGACATTGTGGTCAGTTGTTATCCTGTAATAATAGAATAGGAAATCACTACCGGTTCTTAAATCCGGAAAACGTTATTCTGCAAGTAGGTATCCTGTGCAGATAATAAAGGAGGAGAATGATTATTAAAATGACGCTGATCGTCAATAAATCTGTGGACAGAAACATCATATACAGAAATAGCTGGAACGATTGCTTCTACAGAAGGTATTTCATACAGTGTAACAGGTATCTTTACCTGGTCCTGCACCAGTTTGATCACCTTTACTTCATCCCGGCAACAACCGTCAGAATCATGAACATCCATGCCGCAGAGACCGCAAACCTTGGCCTTTGTTTCAAACAGGTGAATGGACACCAGCCGCTTCATACAATAATGTGAATTGATCACAATACCGCTTGTAACAGCAAAGTATAAAAGGAATGATATGGCGGCAAGGCCTTTTTTCATGAACATTACAAAAGTAATATTAATCCCTGATTTGAAAACAAACCAGGCCAATGATCTTTATCATTTGATAATCAATTAACAAAACTCCAGTAAACACCTGTTCTGATCTGCAGGCCCGGCAGTGCATACCCCGGGGCCACCAGGTTATTGCGGGTAAAACTGAACCCATCAAGGTTGCGGGCCGTATTCAGGTTCTCAAACCGGATGAAGGCTTTGAACGGCCTGATGCGGAAATGAATGTAGGCTGAAATATCTGGCAACTCGTTCCGGATGCTCACATTGTCCTGGTAAAAGAATTTACCCAGCACCGGCGAATATCCATCTGCTTTATAGGTTGCCCGGTAACGAATTTCAATACCACCGGCAAAATCAAGATTCTTGAATCCAAGGTTTCCTTCGTAAGCAATCCGGTTGCGGGTATAAATGACCGGCAGGTTCACCGGGGCATCGCCTATCTTTTGCTGGAAATAAATATCTGCATGCCAGTTCCACCGCTTGCCGATCCTGATCGTTTTCTGTAAGGCTATCTGCAGAATATTGAACAAAGTACTTTCCTGCTTCAGCAAATAAAAATCTTCCAGGTAACTGTAATTGGTGAGCAGGTAATAATGTCCGGTAAGCCTGAACTTAAACGACGGCAAATAATAAGAAGCAAACAAATGAGTGGTATTCTCCTTCTTGAAATCCTGCGCCCCCTTCATTAAATAAAAACTGCTGCGGCTGTCAAAAAAGAAAGAAGGTGTCCGGCTCACATTCTCAAAACCTAATTGTATATAACCTAATTTCTTGCCGGCAAATCTTTGCAAACTAACATGGGCCTCGTAGTCCCCGGCATTGAAACCGGTGAAATAGAGCCGGCCATTGGCTTCAATATCCCATTGCTGATTTTTGCTCTTGTTCCGGTATTCAGCATGACCGGACAAATTGTAGAAAGTGCTTTTACCACTGGCAAACTCCCCGGTAAAGTTTTGAACGGTGAGGCCCAGTTTTATAAACTGTTTCAGGTTCTTGATATCAGGAAACTGGTAGATAGAAAAATCATTGGTGATCACTTTCCACACTTCCCGCACCAAAAACGTATCAACAGGCCTGCGCAATGTGGTATCGTAATACGTTTTATAATATACCGAGTCCGCCAGGTAATCCTGGAAAATATATTTATTCTGATCCAGCCGTAAAGTGTGTTCAAAACGGAGACGGGGATAGAAAAGAGGAATCACTGTAGAATCCGTAACGATTGAATCTTTTTTTCCCAGGTCGTATTGTTGCCGGAGCAATACGCTGAATTCACTGTACTTGTTTCCCGTATTGATCTTTGTCGTAAAGAAGTTAGAAGAGAAAGGATCATCACCACCGATCTTGGTATAAATATTAAAGCGGTCCTTAAAAATAGGATCATTTAGAAAGTCAGCTGTATCCTGTATACCGCCGTTTTCGGCCGACTGCATCTTATTCCCCAGCAGCACAAAATAGTTACTGTATCTTTTGTTGTTTGACTGGAAGAAAGAATTGAGCAGGTAATTATTATGATTGGTCTTCTGGTTTTTAAAAATACCCGGTGAATTTATCAGCCGGTAACGGAAAGCAGCATTCCAGTTTGGTTTCAGGTTCTGCGTATGCACCAGGTCAATTACCTGCTCCACCCTGCTGCCCAGCTGGTAATTGATCTCAGAGTAAGGCCTTGTGGTATTATAAAACCGGACATTCTCCATTTTAAACTGGTAAATGTCAAAGGCCGTAAAGCCCGGATTAAATCCCGCAGACATTACTGGTGAAAACAACAACGAACGGGATGCATTGCCCAGATTGCCCAGCATAATATGCGTGGCCGGTAAAGGGAAACGCAGGGTGAAGTCTCCAATGGATGAATCCAGTTTGTAAGTTCCTGCCGAATCAAGGTAGCGGTAATAAATGGTGATGGAATCTTCGTTCTTATTTCGCTGCTTCAGGCTATCTGTACCACCACCGCTTCTGCCGCCACCGCCAATCTGCCGGATGCGGTTGCCGATATTCTGCAGGGTTGGATCCTGTGCAAGGCCAAAAACCGAACATAGCAGTAATGCTGTAATAAATAAATATGTAAACTTTTTTACCAGGTCTTGATTTTGAACGCAGTGAATAAAAAAACCTTTGCAAGATAAACGCTGCAAAGGTATAAACCGGCAGTAAACTGTTAATTAAATTGCTGCCACCAGTTCTTTAAATATCGTTGCGAGTTTGGGTTCAGCCTGTTTAGCTGCTTCCAATACTTCTTCATGCGAAATAACGGCATGCACTTCCTGCAATCCTACATCGGTAACCACACTCATGGCAAACACCTGCATGCCCATATGATTGGCGGCAATACATTCCTGCACAGTACTCATCCCCACCACATCTCCTCCTGCTACTTTAATGAAAACATACTCCGCTTTTGTTTCAAATGTAGGGCCGGTCACCGCCACATACACCCCTTCCTTTACATCATAATTATGTGCAACGGAAATAGCTTTTGCTTTTTCGATCAAACTTTTTTTATAAGGCTCACTCATATCCGGGAACCGGGGGCCCAGTTCTTCCATATTCTTTCCGATCAGCGGGTTGGGCGTAAAGAAACTTATATGATCTTTGATGATCATCAGGTCGCCTACTTTATAGCCGGGATTGACTGAACCGGCAGCATTGGACAATAACAACGTCTCCACTCCCAGCAACTTCATCACCCGAATCGGGAAGACGATATCCTGTGCTTCATATCCTTCATAAAAATGAAAGCGGCCGGCCATCGCCACCACTGTTTTGCCGCTGAGTTTTCCAAAAACCAGTTTGCTCTTATGACCCGAAACAGTTGACACCGGGAAGTGCGGAATATCTTCATAAGCCACTTCTTTTTCTACCTCTATTTCTTCTGTAAAATTACCCAGCCCGCTGCCGAGAACGATTCCCACTGTTGGAACACCTGCATATTGTTTTTTCAGAAACTTAGCCGCTTCGTTCAGTTGTTTCATTACTTTTTTTCCCATAGCCATTCACTCCCGATTTTGAAAAAAGGGAAGCAGCAAACGTAAGAAAAAAATCCGGGGGCTAATAATCATACCGGTAGAAATCACAGAAGTCTTCATCGCATAACAGCTTCTTCAATACCGGGTCTTTCAGCACAGCCGTATAATCCATCCATTTATTTCCCACTTTTATTTTTCGCCAGATCAATCGTATTCCCTGGCTGTAATCCACCCACCAGTTGATATGACCTGTATATAAAGGCTGAATAGGTTTGCCATCCGTTTTATGCCAGCCATAAATAGCTACCCGGTTGGGCCGCCCATCCCGGCTTATCTTTCCGCTGATAACAACATCTTTCTTAATACCGGCAATCAATCCCCGCCTTTCCGGCGGGCAGGCCTTTCTCCCCTTTCGCTGCCCTTCAATGATCAGGTGATGATGCCACATGGTAGGCGTACTGTCCCTGAAAGCATACATCGGCACCGGCTCTAATTTCAGTTTGGCCGCTTTGTAAATATCATCCACCATTTTCCGGGTAGGCAGAAAACAATCCAGTTTATCTGCAATCTGCTGTGCCGCCATCGGGGTGATATTGACTCTTGCCCAATCCTCGTTCGTTCCCACCGCCAGGTAATCCGGTGCTGCATAAAAAGTGGCCTGGATTGTTTTGCCGGTAGCTGAATCCAAAACAGCTACCCGTACCGGAACAAACATTTTTAAAAAAGAAGGAGCATTGCCCGCCAGTATTTCTTTCAGCACAAAAGAATCCCTTGCAGCCCATTTCATGGCTGCAGCCTGCTGGTAAAAGGCCGTTCCGCCAAGGGATGAACTTCTTTCCGGCCATTGTATTTTCTTCACAGACTGGCAGGAGAGTATAAAAAGTAAAACAAGGAAATAAAGTAACCAACGCATTGCTTTCAAATGTAACCTATATATGCTACTTAAAATAAAACTCTCAATGCAAGATCAATCAATGGCTACAATATTAAATCTGCGGCCCGCAGCAAATTGCTGCGGGCCGCAGATTTGTTCCATTCATATTATTTAATCCATACAGCTGCAAATTTTTCAGAATTAGCGTACCCCATCACCCGTAAGAGTTTGTACCCTTTTCCATTCAACTCCGTAAACTTGTTCTGATAGGCCCCCGGAGAAAGTTCTGCAAGAGCTACAAATGACTTTCCATTAGCCGGTACCCAAACCCCTGAAAAAGTAGTACTGTTCCCTATTTCATCAGCTTCAAGATTTATAGGCATAAATCCAGACTTATACAGGTCATCAAATTTTGTCTGAAGCTCTGCTTTCGTCATGCCATGATAAACATAAAATCCTTTATTTACCGAACTGAATACAGCTGCATGCATTACTTTGCCTCCCCACTGGTACTTGACATGCTCAGTACAACTTTTCTTTTCCTTATCTACATGTTTGCTCCAGGCCGCATTCCAGGCAGCATCATCCATATTGTGATAAGAAACGGTGCTTTCGCCTGCTTCCAGTTTTCTCCAGATAACAGTAAATAAAGGGTCGCCGCTGTTGGACCTGCAAACAGATATTTGTCTTGGTGTAAACCCTTTGGCAGAATACTCATTGAAATATTGCTGGTATTGCTGACTGGTCATATTAATACGGCAATACCATTGGGGAGAAAGACCATACTGAAATGAACCGGATGCATAATAGTTATTCCCCTTTTTATGTACGCTTAATGTTTGTAAAGACATCCCTGTTCCCGGGAAATACCCAAAATCACCGGTAACAAACTCCAGCGGCACATTATGAAAAGAAGGATAATGGGCAGCGAAGAAACGCTTAAAGCCTTTGTTAACTCCGGCCTGCAGACAATCTTTATTACTATCATTTATCAGCGCATATAAACCATACGGATCAATTTCCAGCCAGGAAATATCAGCACTGGCATCAGGACTTTTTATCCAAAGCATATAATGCAAATGATTATTGGCTGTGTTGGGATTTGTCGGGTTGCCATTATCATCTAAACCCCAGCCGGCACCGCCATATCCTGTATTCCCGGCAAAGGCAATATGCTGACCTGCATATACATTGTCGCCTACATTCACCTTGATCTTTTGTGCATTGGTGCCCCATTGCAATTGACTGGGGTTAGACTTATTGGCATAAAGCACATACAGGCTGTCCCGTGACTTTGGATCACCCGATGTAACCTTCGTGGCTTTCGCCTTCTGCAGGTCATGATCGAAACCATCACGAAGATGAAAATAACCGCTGCGGTACACTGTACCATTGGGCGCCACATGCTCAATGATCAGGTAATTGCCAAACAAGTCTTTCCAGCCTTTGGCTACTACTTTGCCGGAACCTGAAGACAATACATTAAATGTAGGATCAATACCCGGGCCATAGGCGCTGCTTTCTTTAGAGTAATCAACAGACCCATGTCCTTTACCGTTGGAGTAATACCATACATTACCGGGCTTCACTTTAGAATCGCTGTAGGGTATGTACAAAGGTGTTCTGGGTTTCAAAGACAAATAATAATTACGGGCCTCAGTCTCGTTATCAAACACTTCATCGGGTGGGCCATACAGTTCATCTTTATTGGCAATATTGTCTTTGATCCAATAGTTGCAACAACCCTGTTTAATGACAGACGGGGATGTGCAATAATCAGCAGTGGCAGATCGGTTGCTGTTGGCGGTTGTCAGTACAGCTTTATCCAGCAGGTTCCTGTTTTCTACAAACACTTTATCCTCGTCATTGTCGGCTGCTGGCTTTACCTTAATACCTGCCCTGGCAGGTTTGGTACGTTTTGGCGTTATGGAAGGAATAGTTTTTTCCAGTGTTTCATGGTCTTCTGCAATAATGGCCGGTTTATTTACCGACTGGTACAAAAGTGAGGAGGAACTGGTAGTCCGGCTGTCTTGTGCCGCAGCAGTAACTGAACAGCAATACAACAGCAGCAAAGCCGTTGCCGGCTTTAAAAGTTGATTCATGGTTAATGAGTTTAATGGTTAAGGAATCTCCTTTGAAGATAGCTAAAATGTATAACCGCCATTCAGCCGGCAAGCAGCTTATTTATACACATCCGGGTCGCTTTTCTAAGTACAAACTAATCAATATCTTCGCCGCAAAATTTACGCAATGAACCTCCACGAATACCAGGCCAAGGAATTATTAAAGAAATACAATGTACCAGTGCAGGAAGGATTTGCCTGCAGCACCGTACATGAAGCCGAAGAAGCTTACCGCCAGATCAAAACACAAACCGGCAGCAAGTTTGCCGTTATCAAAGCACAGATCCATGCCGGCGGCCGCGGAAAAGGCACCATCAAAGAAAACGGAATCAATGGTGTAAAAGTGGCCAAGTCGCTGGAAGATGTACAGGACTTTGCCAGTAAATTATTAGGCGGCACACTGGTTACCCTGCAAACCGGCCCTGCCGGCAAAGTGGTCAACAAGATATTCGTGGCAGCGGATATGTATTATGATGGCCCCAGCGAACGCAAAGAATTTTATCTCTCTATATTGCTCGACCGTACCAAGGGCCAGAATGTGATCATGTACAGCACCGAAGGCGGTATGAACATTGAAGAAGTGGCGCATAACACACCAGAAAAAATATTCAAAGAGTGGGTACATCCTGCCGGCGGGTTGCAAGGCTTCCAGGCAAGAAAGATCTCCTTCAACCTTGGCCTGAGCGGTGAAGCGTTTAAAAACTGCGTAAAGTTTGTTACTAACCTGTACAATGCCTATGTAGGCCTCGATTGCTCGATGCTCGAGATCAATCCCCTGTTCAAAGCAGCAGATGACAAGATAATAGCGGTTGACTGTAAGATGAACCTGGATGAAAATGCGTTGATGCGTCATGCCGACCTCGCTTCTTTAAGAGATATTACCGAAGAAGATCCTACCGAAGTTGAAGCCGGCCAGTTCAACCTCAACTTTGTAAAGCTCGATGGAAATGTAGGCTGTATGGTAAATGGTGCAGGCCTTGCCATGGCCACCATGGATATGATCAAACTGAGCGGTGGCGAACCGGCCAACTTCCTTGATGTAGGGGGCACGGCCAATGCCCAAACTGTAGAAGCCGGTTTCAAGATCATCTTAAAAGACCCGGCGGTAAAAGCTATCCTGATCAACATCTTCGGTGGTATCGTTCGTTGCGACCGGGTGGCACAGGGTGTTATTGATGCTTATAAAAATTTGGGCAATATCAATATCCCTATCATTGTACGATTGCAGGGTACCAATGCCGTAGAAGCCAAAAAGCTGATTGACGAAAGCGGCCTGAAAGTACAGTCTGCCATCTTACTCAGCGAAGCTGCAGAACTGGTGAAGAAAGCGGTGGCGTAGACCTATGTCACCCTGCCTGCCCGCCGTGGCGGGAGCTTGTCGAAGGGTGAGTTCTTAGAAGAATAAAAAATCGAATCCCGGTCATTGGCCGGGATTTTTAATGTAAATTATTGATGTTAAAAGTAATTTTAGATTCAAATTAACGCAATGATAAATAAAGGAAATAGAATGGATGGTCAGCCAATTTTGATCCAGAACAATAATTCAAGAGGTCTTGAACGCATCCCTTTGAATAGAAAAGCTTTTAGCGAGAACTGGATACAAAAACTTATTAATGACAGTCCTGATATTTTGCCGATAAGCGAAATTGACATGGGTTTTACACCGGCGATTTCTATTGGTAGAGAAGTTTCAACAAAAGTTGGTTACATAGACAATTTACTCGTTTCACCAGATGGCTATTTAACAATCGTCGAAACAAAACTTTGGAGAAATCCCGAAGCAAGGCGTGAAGTCGTTGGACAAATTCTTGACTATGCAAAAGAGCTAAGCAAGTGGAGCTTTACAGATCTTGACAATGCAGTAAAAATTTATAATCAATCTTATAACCAGAATTCGGATGGGCTTTTAGCAACAGTTCGAAAGCTTAGTGAGCTCGATGAAGCACAGGAAACTTATTTTATTGACAATATTAGTAAGAATTTAAAACGAGGACGTTTCCTGCTTTTAATCGTTGGAGATGGAATTCGGGAGAGTGTTGAAGACATGGTGGACTATCTAACACAAACACCACAATTGTATTTCACATTAGCTTTGATTGAACTAAAGGTTTTTAAATTTTCACATGGCGACGATTCTTTGATTATTATCCCCCAAATTATTACAAGGACAAAAGAAATTACCAGAGCTATTGTAAAAATTGAAGGTAATTACCCGGAGGACCTGAAAGTAAATATTGAAACAGATTTAGGCACAGAAACAACGAAACAACAGATACAAGGATACAAAAAACTGACCATTACTACACAAGATTATTTTGAGCAACTTGAACAAAATACAAATAAGGAAACTGTTGAATTTGCAAATCAAATTATAAAAGACAGCCAGGACTTGGGGCTATACATAGAGTGGAATGCAGCAAGTTTCAGCATCAAACTTCCAGACCCACAAGGAAGCGGTATAAAAATAGCAGTCTTTAATGTTGATAAAAATGGACTTTTAAATTTAGGTTTATCAAGGCCTCAATTCGAGAGTTTAGGGTTATCTAGAGAAATAAGTTACCAATTTGCAACCGACACAGCCTCCCTACTTCCCGGCATTAAACAAAACCCTGACAAGAAGCATATATGGAATAAATATTCAACACTTAATGACCTTAGAAAGGTTTATCAGCAATTTATGGATAGAGTTAAAAAATATATTAATGAAATTATTAACGTAAGCTATGAAGCTGACAAGAAGTGAAATGTTTGAAAAACTAAAAACAGAAGATATTTTTCTAAGAAACATTGAAGGTGATTATTATATGAGAATTGCCGCTCATTCTACTTATAACAATCTCAAGTGTTTTGGCAAACTAAAAGGACGGCCTGAGTTCGAAATCGCCTGGTATGGTACTGCAGCAACTGAAATCTTTCTTAATGGTGATCCTATCACAAAAGAAGAATATGAGTCCGGTAGAAATCAGAACAATCACCCAAGGCTACTGCACTAAAAATAAAATATATGAACCCACTCATAAAAACACTACTAATAGTTATTATCTCTCTCACTTTTTCCAATTGCAGCTCTCAACAACAGGACAACTTCAAACCCAAAGAAGTGTACAAATCTGATGACCTGATCATTATTCAACTCGCCGAAAATGCATTTCAACACATTTCCTACAAACAAACCAATGATTTTGGTTATGTTCCCTGCAACGGACTGATTGTAAGAAACAGCAATGAAACCATTGTTTTTGACACTCCCACCAACGACAAAACTTCAGAAGAGCTGATCAAATGGATAAAAGATTCACTTCATTGCAGGATCAACGCCATTATTCCCACTCATTTCCACGACGATTGCCTGGGAGGGCTGAATGCATTTGACAAAAACAATATCCCTTCTTATGCCAGCTTCAAAACCATCGAACTGGCAAAAGAAAACAAGCTGACTGTTCCTAAAAACGGTTTCAGCGATTCACTCCTTTTAAAAGTCGGCGTTGAAACGATTATTGCCCGATACTTTGGTGAGGGACATACAAAAGACAATATAGTAGGCTACTACCCCAAAGAAAATATATTGTTTGGCGGTTGTCTACTAAAAGAGTTAGACGCCAGCAAAGGTTACCTGGGTGATGCGAATACCGCAGCCTGGTCAGGTACTGTGGAAAAAATCAAAAAGCGGTACCCGGATATAAAAATCGTAGTCCCCGGCCACGGAGAACATGGAAACAAATCACTGCTTGATTATACTATTAATTTATTCAGGATGCAATAAAAAGAACCTATCAGCTTTGCAAGACTTGTATTCTCGCAACTTTATTTTATAGCCTATGGCTATATTTAAAAAACAAAAGAAGGAAATCAAGTAAATACAACACTGTTGACTTTCTGAAGATTTATCTTTACATCCATGAATCCCATCATCCGCCCCATACAGCCATCCGACAATCCCATTATTGCAAAAATCATAAGGGATACGCTGGCCGAATTTGGCGCCAACCATCCCGGCACAGTGTACTTCGATCCAACTACCGACACCTTGTGCGAACTGTTTCAAAAAGAAAGATCAGTGTACAATATTGCTGAAGTGGATGGAAAGATCGTTGGCGGCGGAGGTATCTATCCTACCGATGGATTGCCCGGTGATACTTGTGAACTGGTAAAAATGTATCTACTGCCCGAGGCAAGGGGCACCGGCCTCGGCTCACAACTCATTGCCCTTTGCCTGGAGCAGGCCAAAGCGAATGGTTTTAAAAAAGTGTACCTGGAAACGATGAACGAACTGAAAGCTGCACTGAAAGTATATGCCCGCATGGGCTTTACCTATCTTGATGGACCAATGGGCAACAGCGGTCATTTCGGCTGCCCGCTGTGGATGATAAAGGAGCTCTGAAAGAAATTAAAACCACAGATTACACAGATTAAAGACAGATAACACGGTTATTTAAAAAAACTGTGAAATCCGTGAAAATAATCTGTGCAATCTGTGGTTAGATACGCTAAGAAATTATTCGCTGCCCTAGTGGCTAATCCTTACTTCTTTCCTTTCACTTTATCCACCTGATCTTTCAACAGGTACACCTGGAAACCGATATTGAAAGCAAAACCACCGCTGCCGTCAAAGTTCTTATACTTTGTACGATCGTAACCCAGCAGGGCATCAATGGAAACATTTTTGCTGATGAAAGCGGCAGCGCCACCACCTACAAAAAAGTTAACACCGGTGTTGGTAGACGAAGCCGTGTTGCCCACTTTGTTTTTAGTACTCAGGTAATTGAAAGTACCGTGCAGTATCGGGCGGATAGCCTGTGACTCTGTGGTGAAATAATAACGTACAAAAGGCCCTACATTGAATGAGGTGAACTTGTTATTACCCGACTTTGAATAGCTGAGACCAAAGTTGCCACCGATGGCCAGGTTATCCACTACAAAAATGCCTGCATTCGGTGTAAAGCTGATCTGTGTGTTGTTATCAGCGGTGTTCAACCGAAAGTTGCCACCCACCATCCAGTCGCCGGTATTGGTTTGTGCATTAGCGATCAAAACTCCTGTCATTGCTGCAAATCCTAAAATGATTTTCTTCATATGATTATTTTTTGTGGCCGCAAAGGTACAGCAGCAATAATAAATGAAGAAACAGAAACAACTATTTTAACGGCTCAGGCCTGCAGCCACTCTACTTCATACACCGGGCTGAAGAGATAGAGCTTGCCCGTTTGCAGCTCTGCACATTTAAACCGTTTGCGGATTCTTTCTCCTTTTTTAAACACCCGGCCATCTTTCAGGCGAAAAATACTACCGGCAGGCAATTCCTCCACCAAGTGATGGTTATCTTTTTTCGGGTCATAATTGCGGAGTGCCCGCAGTAATCCTTCTTCGGCACAACTGCTGGCGGCAGGGTTCTTCAGCGAAAGCAATAATTCCTTTTCAATATCAGCGGGGAAAGTATGATGCTGTAAAAACTGTTGCAGCAGTTGCCCGAAGATCATCTTCCACTCCTTGCCATGTGCCTGCACCCGGTTACCATATTGTTCAAAAGTGAGCAGGTGGGCAATTTCATGCAGCAGGGTGACCAGAAAAGCATATTTATTCAAATTACCATTTATGCTAATGCGGTGATTGGTATGATGAGTGCGGTGACGGTAATCACCCAGTATACTCTTTCTTTCTTTGGTGATCGTAAGATGCACTTTGTACTGGTGCAGGTAATTCAGCACCACATCACCGGTGCCATCAGGCAGATATTGTTGCAGCTGATTGACCGGAACTTCTTTCTTAGGCATTTTTATCCCTCAGCAGTTTGGTCAGTATCCTTATTTCAAGAAAGGTATAAGCAATGTACAAAGCAGCACATACAACAAGGCCTTCCTTATTGACTGCTTTTTTAGTCACCATGATGTAAACAAATGCAGCAATGGCCAGCACAAAGAATTTGAGGATGAAACTGCCGTACATCGCCCTGACAAATGCCTGTGGGTTGGAAGCCTTCAGTGTTTTCAACATGATAAACAGACCGGCAAGGCCCACATCCAGCAACAAGAAATTTCCGACAGTTACCACCCGCCAGTCAATATGGTTTTGCGCCAGCCAGTCTTTTCCGGCTACAGCAGCAATCGTCACCACGATAAAAAGTCCGATCAAAGGTTTGGCTACATCAAAAAAGCTCTTATTCATTATTCTTTTTCCTGCTTGTTTCCCGGAAGATCTTGATGAAGATCCCTGACAGGACGAGCAAAGGTAAGATACAGGCCAGTACTGGTGATGTATGCAGCAACTGGTCTGCTTTTAACCCTAAAAAAACACCCAGTCCTATGGCAGCCAGCAACTGCGAACCGAGGCTGGCATAACGAAGGAAGAATTGTTTGTTACTATCTGGCGGCTGCTTGTTGTTCATTATTGCTCATCTCCACTATATTGGCCCCCATGTGGCACTGGCCATTGAAGGTGGCCGAAGGCTCCACCTGTAATTTACCTGCATAAATATTTCCGTTCACTACGGCCTCCCCTCTTAGCTGCAGCAATTCCTTTGCCCGGATATTGCCGGATACTTTTCCCACAATATCAGCCTGGTTGCCGGTGATATCACCTTCTACTACACCGCTGCTGCCAATAACAATTTTAGCGGAACTGGTAATATTACCGATGATGGTGCCATCAATTCGCAGATCGCTGCTGCTGCTGATATCACCTTTTAAGGTGGTGCCGGCCCCAATTAAGGTAGTGCCGTTTCCGTTGCCGTTGGTTGGTTGCATGTCGGTTTTGTTTTTGGTAATAAACATGGCGATGTTGGTTAATCCTGTGAAATTTCTGCTTTTGGTACTTTCAAAATTGTTGTATCCAGGGTAACAGTGTTGTTTCCTTTTAAAGGTCCGTTCCGTAAACCTGCATCAAACTGCTGCAATAAACGAATCTGTTTATTGGCTTCATCCACCTGGTACTTCAGCTGGCGAAGCTCCATAGCAGATTTATAATCGGTGCTGGCCCCCGGAATATAATACTTCAAAGGTGTGAAAACGATGAGGGCTACTGTTAGTCCCACCAGCAATACAAATATTGTGCTCAACATGATATAAACACTCAAACGGGACAATTTAAAGGTGACCACCTCCTCATAAGTGTCATCATTCATCACCACCAGCCTGTAGCGGTTTCGCAGCCGCTGAAAGGTGGTGCCGGCATCTAATTTTACCATAACCAAAAATTTGGGAATTAAAGGTAAGGATTGGGTATTGGTTTTCAGGAGTTCCGGTTACAATTTCTGTTGAAAAAAATGGCCTAGATTTATACTAAAATATTTGAATTTCAGTTATTAAGACTTTAGATTGCGCCGGAAAATGCGATTGAACCGATATACGACTACTGCGATCCTCCTCCTTATCCTCTTCCAGGTCAGTTTCCCTTCTTTCAGCCAGTTGGGGATCTCTTTTGACATCAAGAAACCCAAGGAGTACGATGAAAGGGTGCTGAGATCTGAAAAATCAGATCAGAAAAAATTCACCTTGCCCCGCCGGTTCATTCAAAACACCGCCACCCATTACAATTACTTTTTCAACGCCAATAACAAGCTGAACGAAGTACTGGAAAGGGCCAAAGAAGCCTACAAGGACGATTATTCAAAGCTTCTCCCTTTTTACAACTATTCTCTCGATGCCACAGCGGCAGATTCCATACAACTTGATTCTATCACTTACAAGGCGTCAACAGGCATTGCCCTGCATGACCTGCGCAATGACTGGGTAGACAATCTTTACATTTTGTGGGGAGCAGCTTTTTACCTGCAAAAGAAATTTGATTCTGCCTACCTGATGTTCCAGTTCATTAACTATGCCTTTGCCCCAAAAGAAAAGGATGGTTATTACCTGACGATCGGCAGTGCCAGGGATGGCAATTCGGCTTACAGTATCTCTACAAAAGAAAAAAGAAGCCTGCCCAAAAGATTACTTTCAGAACCACCCAGCCGTAACGATGCCTTTATCTGGCAAATAAGAAACTTCCTCGCACAAGATGAATTTGCCGAAGCCGCCAGTTTGATCGTAACGCTTCGCAACGACCCTAATTTTCCTAAACGCTTAGCGAATGACCTGCATGAAGTACAGGCCTATTGGTTTTACAAGCAGAATATGTGGGACAGTTCGGCCAATCACCTTGTCAGCGCTTTGAGCAATGCCGGTAACCAGCAGGAAAAAGCCCGTTGGGAATATTTAGCCGCACAGTTGTATGAATTGGCCGGTAAATACAAAGAAGCTGAAGACTATTATGATAAGGTAAGCAGCCATACAACCGATCCCATCCTGGATATTTATGCCCGTCTTGCCACTATTCGTGTAAACCGTGATGGCGACAAAACCATTGAGAAAAATGTAGCTGCCCTCACCCGGATGGCCAAACAGGATAAGTATGAAGACTACCGGGATATCATTTACTACATGGCGGCACAGATGCAATTGGAAGGAAAAGATATTGACGGAGCCATGGCATTACTGCTGAAAAGCACCCAGTTTGCCACCAATGGAGAAAGTCAGCGCAACAAAGCGTTTCTGCAACTGGCAGAACTGGCTTTTGGTCAAAAAAAATACAGGCTTTCTTATAACTATTACGATAGTATACGGCTGGGTGACCCTGCTCTGAAAAATCCGGATGAAATAAAAGCACGGAAAGAATCGCTGGCTGTTATTGCACTTAATTATGAAATACTGGAAAGACAGGACAGCCTTCAAAGAATTGCTGCCCTGCCTGAAGAGGAAAGAAAGGATTTTGTAAAAAAGCTGGCAAAACAATTACGCAAAGAAAGAGGGTTGAAGGAAGAACAGCCTTCTTCCGCAGGCTCTCCATTTGCCACCACTGCACCCCCGCCCCTGTTTCCTTCCGGTGATTCAAAAGGAGAATGGTATTTCTATAATGAAGCTTCCCGGGCAAGAGGTATAACAGATTTCAAAGCTAGATGGGGTGTACGTCCCAATACAGACAACTGGCGAAGAAGTGCAGCTTATGCCGCAATCATCAATAGCAACCAAACCGGTAATCAAAACCAGGCCGGCGGACAACCCACACAGGGAGGCGGAGATGATGAATTGTCGTTTGAGGGTTTATACAGCAAACTTCCTTTAACACCTGAGCAATTATCCTTGTCCAATGATTCTGTTCAGCAGGCACTATTTGAATTAGGTAAAGCCTATATCCAGAATATTGAGGATTGTAATGCAGGAACTGAAACGCTGGAACAATTGCGCAGCCGTTTTCCGCAGTTTGCCAAAATGAGTGAAGTACTGTTTAACCTGTATTATTGTTATAACAAGAACGGCAATTCTGCTAAAGCAGCTGAGATAAAGCAATTGCTTACCAATAACTATGGCTCAAGTTCTTTTGCAAAAATTCTTACCACAGGCGAAAATCCAGATGCCAAAACCCCCGGCAATGCTGCCACCAGAACATATGAAAATATCTATGACCTTTTTATTGAAGGAAAGTTTGCAGAAGCGATAACCCAAAAGAAAACAGCGGACAGCATTTATGGTAAAAATTACTGGACTCCGCAACTGCTTTATATTGAAGCGGTATATTACATCAAACAAAGGCAGGACAGCATTGCAAAAAATGTGTTAGGCAATATCATTTCGCAATTTGCTAATACACCTATTGCTGCCAAAGCAGCTACCTTGCTGGATGTGCTGGGCCGCAGGGCGCAAATAGAAGATGAATTAAAAAGAATGGTGGTAACCCGGGCGCCGTCAGACACTGCTGCAGGACGCCAGCCGGTAACAATTATTCAGCCTCCCAAACCAAAACCTGATACAGCTGCTACAAAGCCACCGGTGGTGACTGTTCCTGTAAAACCGGTTACAGATTCTTCTCAAATAAAACCTGTGGTAAAACCAGATGCACCTTTTGTACATGCTCCCGCCGAAGCCCATTATGTAGTACTGATACTGAACAAGGTTGATCCTGTTTTTTCCAATGAAGCCAAGAATGCATTTGCCCGTTATCACAGGGATAATTTTTACAATAAACAATTCTCTTTAGACTTGTTTGAACTGGATGGGGATAACCGATTATTGCTGATCGCTCCGTTCACCAACGCACAGGATGCGATTGCTTATATTGACAAAACAAAACCGAGAACGGCAGATGAGATCATACCGTGGCTCAAAGGAGGCAAATACAGCTTCAGCATACTTACGAATGGCAATTTTGATCTGCTGAAGCAAAACAAAAACCTCGAAGGATACAAAGCATTCCTCAACCAGTATTTCCCCGGTAAATTTTAGCAGGAAGTCCGGTTAATTACGTTTGTTTTGGCAAAAAATTAATGACTGTACCCTTTTAGCCGCATAGGTTTTTCTTAATTTCGAATCCGGTTCATTAACCCATTTTATCACAATCCTCAACTAAATGAAGAAAGCTGTTCGGGTGTTTTGGCGAATATTCTTTGGTGGTTTCGCTGCATTTATCCTGTTGATCATACTGGCCAATTTTGGTGTGTTTGGTAAAATGCCTTCCCTGTCTGACCTGGAAAACCCTTCCATCCTGCAGGCATCTGAGGTATATGCCGAAGATGGCACCCTGATGGGCAAATATTATACTGAAAGAGGAAACAGGAGCAATGTAAAATACCGGGATATTTCCCAGCATGTGGTAGATGCACTTGTCGCAACAGAAGATGAGCGATTTTATAGTCACAGCGGGATTGACTTTAAATCAACCCTGAGAGCCATTTTTACATTGGGCTCACAGGGTGGCGGCAGTACTGTTACACAACAGTTGGCAAAAGCGCTGCTTGACCAGGGTAGCAAGAACAGGGCATGGAGGGTTATTGAAAAACTGAAAGAATGGATCATTGCTGTAAAACTTGAAAAGAATTTCACCAAAGAAGAAATCATCACTTTATACCTCAATGCAGTTCCATTTGGTAATAATATTTACGGCATACGAAATGCTTCCAGAACTTTTTTTCAAAAGGAACCTGACAGGCTGAATGTAGAAGAAGCCGCTTTGCTCATAGGCATGCTGAAAGGTAACAGTATCTACAATCCCATCCGAAACCCCAAAGCTTCATTGGACAGGAGAAATGTTGTACTCAGTCAAATGGAAGTGAATGGTAAAATTACACCTGCTGTAGCCTCCAAACTGAAAGCCACCCCAATCAAACTGAACTACAAAAGGCTGGACGAAAATACCGGGTATGCCCCTTATTTCAGGGAGGTTCTAAAAACAGAAATAAGAGAAGCCCTGAAGGATATAAAGAAAAATAACGGCGATACATATGATATATATGATGATGGATTAAAAATATATACGACCATCAATGTGCAAATGCAGGAATATGCCGAAGAAGCAATGGCCCAGCATATGGCCACACTACAAAAGGGCATCAATGCCAGGCAGGATATGAAATCAGGCTCCATCTGGAAAGGAAGAGAAAAATTTTTAGAGAAAGCCATCAAAGAATCAGACCGCTGGAAAAACCTGGAAGAAGATGGATTAAGTGATAAAGAAATAAGAGCCAGTTTCGATGTGAAGGTGCCGATGAAAGTTTTTGCCTGGAACTCCAAAAGGGAACGGGATACTGTTATGTCGCCAATCGATTCCATTAAATACCATCTGCAAATGGAACAGGCGTCTTTTATGGCAATGGATCCAGTAACCGGGGAAGTAAGGGCCTGGGTGGGAGGTATACATTTCAAAACATACAAGAATGATCATGTCAACCTGAAAACAAAAAGACAGGTTGGTTCTACCATAAAACCGTTGCTATATACACAGGCCATGGAAGAACGGGGCTTCACACCTGAAACAGAAGTTGAAAACGTTGCACAGAATTTTGGAGGCAATGCATGGGTGCCTGCCGGTAAAAAATGCGGCGGAGGCACAATGACCATGGCTAATGCCCTTGCCTATTCAAAAAACTGTGCAACAGCGTATATCATGAAACAAGTTGGTCCCAGGCAGTTTGTAGACTTTTTGGGCCGTCTCAACATACCTACGAAAATAGATCCCTACCCTTCTATTTGTTTAGGCACTTGTGATCTTTCGATGTATGAAATGCTTTGGGGCTATACCATTTTTGCAGGCCGGGGTTTTTCCACCAAACCCTACAGCATAAGCCGTATTGAAGACCGTAACGGAAATGTGATCAAACGGTTTGACTATAGCGTAAACCGTAAAGAAGCGGTCAGCGAAGTAACCGCTTACACAATGGCCCGAATGATGCAGGGAACGGTTGACAAGGGTACTGCAGGTGGCATGCGATCAAGAGTAGGTGCTACAGAAATGGGTGGCAAAACAGGAACTACAGATGATAATGCAGATGCCTGGTTTATAGGTTATACGCCGCAATTGTTGGCCGGTTCATGGGTTGGCTTTGAATACCAGTTCATGAGAAACCAGGGCGATGGAAACCGTATTGCCCGCCCAATTACTGAATATTTTTTCAAAAAAGTATTAGCTGATAAAAAGCTGGGTATTGAAAGAGATGCCCGGTTTGTAAAACCTGCTGAACTGGAAAATGAAATCAACAGTGCCGATATAATAATCAGCGATACCGACCCTAGTCCAGGTGCTGAGGGCGACGATCAGGGTGTTGGTAATGAGCAGGACTATAATGATGGCTACACCCCTAATGATACATTAGGACCTGAGTCAAAGCCGCTGGAAGAGGATGATAAGAAACCGGCGAAGAAAGACACCGCTGCTAAAACAGCCATACGCAAAGAAGACAGCAATACAAAACCTATAGGTGCACCTACAGAAGAGCCTGAAAAGAAAAAAGGTATTCTCAAAAGGATTTTTGGGAAAAAAGAAAACTAACTCCAGGCTATAAGTAATTCCTGCTGGTACGGTGATGTGATATTAGTAATTTTCAGAAAAAATCTTATCGTACAAATGCTTGGAATTTGCGTATTTTTACCCTAGATTTACACCAATTAAGGTATTAACAATCTATACTTTAATTGTCGGAAAAAATAATCTGTATCCATCTCCTCTGATAAATCCGGCAATTACAATCCATCCGGAAATTCCGCAAATTTTTTGAGCCACCAAACGAACTATTATGTTTTTAAACATTAAGCGTATTGCTACAGCCAATATTGCTTTCATTGTTTTGTGTTTTTTAACAGTATCCCAAAAGAGTTTTGCACAAAATCCCATTGTCACTGAAAACCTGCTGCCCGGAAATCTTTCATCCGAATGGGATATAACCGGTGCAGGCGACCTGACAATACAGGGGTTTGCCGCCGATTTAAGTGTTGATAACGGAACTACAGTTGATTTTAAAATCAATGTTACCGATGCGGCAAATTTCAATGTAAAAATTTACCGTCTTGGTTATTACCAGGGAAACGGAGCCCGGTTGATAACAAACCTGGGAAACTTTGCAGGAAACATTCAACCATCACCTATTACAGATCCTTCTACTGGTCTTGTAGATTGCGGCAATTGGTCAGTAAGTGTATCCTGGGCTGTTCCTGCGAATGCAGTTCCGGGTATTTACCTGGCAAAACTCACCAGGAATGATAATAATGGGGCTAGTCATATTGCATTTGTCGTGAGAGATGATAATAGTAATGCAGATATTCTTTTCCAAACTTCAGATGCAACATGGCAAGCCTATAATGTGTATGGAGGTAATAGCTTATATGTGGGCTCTACTGCTTATCCGGGTGGGCATGCCACTAAAGTAAGCTACAACAGACCTTTTCTTACCCGTGCAGGCGGCGGAGGCAGTAGTTCTTCCGAAGACTGGCTTTTTCATGCTGAGTACCCGATGATAAGATGGTTAGAAAGAAATGGTTACAATTTGAATTATGCTACCAACATTGACATTGCCCGTTTTCCAAACATAATGCAAAATCACAAGGTCTTCTTATCGGTTGGGCATGATGAGTATTGGTCAAAAGAACAGAGAGATAATATCACTACGGCAAGAAATAACGGAAA
Source organism: Chitinophagaceae bacterium (assembly GCA_044229985.1). Classification (GTDB taxonomy): domain Bacteria; phylum Bacteroidota; class Bacteroidia; order Chitinophagales; family Chitinophagaceae; genus JJ008. Next base: position 20,626 of record JBGARY010000005.1, on the reverse strand, counting down.
ACACCTGGCATTTTTCAGCGGCAATGAAATTTATTGGAAAACAAGATGGGAGAACAGTATTGATGGATCAAACACAGCTTTCCGTACTCTTGTATGCTACAAAGAAGGCACAATGGGTGAAAACACCTGCGGTACAAAATGTGATCCTTCGCCTGTGTGGACTGGCCTCTGGAGAGACGGCTGCACACCTACCTATCCGGCCAATGACGGATGTATTCCAGAAAATTCTTTGTCAGGACAAATAAGCTGGCAATGGGGTTATGCAGCTATACAAGTACCTGCTGCTTATAAGAACCTGCGATTCTGGCGAAATACAAGTATCACCTCTTTATCAGAAGGCCAGGTAGCAACACTTGCCCCCAATACACTGGGTTATGAATTTGACTGGGAGCAGCCTAACGGCCATTATCCGTCAGGAAGAATATTGATGTCTTCCACTACCGCCTTTGGCAAGAATCATAAATTGTCGCTTTATAAACACTCATCTGGTGCTTGGGTTTTTGGCGCCGGCACTGTTCAATGGTCGTGGGGTCTTGATGCGGTACATGATGGTAACAGTTCTGCAGAAGACATACGAATGCAACAAGCTACTGTTAATCTCTTTGCAGATATGACGGTTCAGCCAGGCTCTCTGCAACCCGGATTAGTCATAGCCACTGCCTCCTCAGACAACATAGCCCCTGTTTCAGTTATTGCAAGCCCTGCACATAACGCTTCAGTACTCAAAGGAATTCCTGTTACGATAACTGGTACTGCAACTGATAATAATACCGTCGCAGGCATCGAAATCTCAGTAGATGGAGGAACTACCTGGCATGTAGCCAGTGGAACCAGTCAATGGAGTTATACTTTCACTCCCGCAACTACTGGAAATATTACTGTAAAGTGCCGGGGCTTCGATGACAGCGGCAATATGGAAACTGCAGGAACAGTACCTTCTTCAAATGCTATTCAACTGAATGTTATAAATACTACAGCGCCGGAAGATGGTCCGGGGGGGCCAATTTTGGTTATCAGTAAATCATCTAATCCTTTTAGCAGGTATCCTGTTGAAATGCTGAGAGCAGAAGGCCTTAATGAATTCACAGCAATGGATATTAGTGCTGTGAATCCAACAGTTTTAAATAACTATGATGTGATTTTGCTGGGTGAAATGCCATTACAGGCATCTGAAGTTTCTATGTTTTCAGACTGGGTTAATGCCGGGGGCACATTGATTGCCATGAGGCCAGATGTACAATTATCATCATTACTTGGAATAACTTCTGCAGGTAACACTATTTCTGATAAATATTTGCTGGTAAACACTACGGCTGGCCCTGGAAAAGGGATCGTCAATCAGACTATACAGTTTCATGGAATGGGCGACCTGTATAATCTTAGTGGAGCAAGTAGTATTGCTACATTTTACTCAGATGCTTCTACTCCTACTGCTTACCCTGCAGTTACTTCAAACCCAGTAGGCAGTAACGGTGGTTCGGCTGTTGCATTCCTATATGACCTTGCCAAATCAGTTGTCCTGACAAGACAAGGCAATCCCTCATGGTCTGGTGATGAAAGAGACGGAACTTCACCAATCCGCTCCAATGATCTGTTCTACGGAAATAAAGCAGGCGATCCGCAGCCTGACTGGATCGATTTGAACAAGGTTGCAATACCACAGGCAGACGAACAAATGCGATTACTAACAAACATAGTTATTTCTAACAACCTGCATCGCAAACCCCTTCCCAGGTTCTGGTTCCTGCCAAAAGGATTGAAAGCTGCTATCATAATGACAGGTGATGATCATGGCAATAATGGAACAACTGAACGCTTTAATCAATATATCTCGTTAAGTTCATCCAATACCGCAGCAGCAGTAGCAGACTGGACAGCAATCAGAGGCACCTCATATATTTATCCGAACACACCGATTAGCAGTGCACAGGCTGAGGCTTTTGAATCATTAGGTTTTGAAATCGGTTTACATTTGAATACCGGGTGCAACAACTGGACCCCTCCTTCTTTCCAGGCTGATCTTACCAACCAGTCAGTTCAATTCAGTTCTGCTTTCCCGGGTTTAACTGCACCTTTAACAAACCGAACTCATTGTATTGCATGGAGCGACTGGTCCTCTGCTGCAGAAATACAAGCCGCAAATGGTATCCGCCTGGATGTTAATTATTATTACTGGCCGGGTACATGGGTGCTTAACCGGCCCGGAATGTTTACTGGCTCTGGCTTACCCATGCGATTTGCCAAAACAGATGGTTCATTGATTGACTGTTACCAGGTAGCCACACAAATGACAGATGAATCAGGTATCACTTACAGCAGTTTCTGTAATGCCTTACTTGACAAGGCTATCGGTCCTGAAGGTTATTATGGTGTTTTCTGTGCCAATATGCATACAGATGCCGGAACATCATCCGGGTCTGATGACATCATTGCATCTGCCTTGGCAAGACAAATACCCGTAATTTCTGCCAAACAAATGCTGAACTGGCTGGATGGAAGAAACAATTCTTCCTTTGGTTCAATATCATGGAATGGCAATCAGTTGTTGTTCACCATTACAAATAATGCAGGGCAGCATAATCTTAAAGCAATGCTCCCGGTACAAGGTCCAAATAACAGTGTTTTATCCGGTATTATATTTAATGGGAATCCTGCTAACAAAACAATTGAGACAATAAAGGGAATTGACTATGCCTTCTTCGATGCATTAGGCGGAAGTTATACTGCAAATTATATCAATTGCACATCGCCTACTGCTGTAATCAGTTCTAATTCTCCAGTTTGTTATGGACAACCAATTAATCTAACGCTTCAATCTGCAACCGGCCAGGCACCTTTCGATTTAGTGGTAAATGGTGTAACTTATTACAATGTCAATCCTGGCCAAACCTTTGCAACAATTAATACTTCTGAGATAAGTATATGGGGCAATACTGGTTCTCCGACCAGCCCTAGTGTAACCGATAATCAACCCATTGAGATCGGCACAAAATTCCAATCAACCATAAGTGGTTACATAACTGGAATAAGATTCTATAAAGGGGTTACAAACACAGGTACTCATATTGGTTCATTGTGGACATCCAACGGAACGCAACTTGCCACTGCAACCTTTACATCGGAAACTGCGAGTGGATGGCAGGAAGTAAGATTTACCAATCCGGTAGCAATTCAGCCCAATACTACCTACATTGCTTCTTATTATTCTCAAGGAGGTTATTTTGCAATCAGCCCCGGGTTTTTCAGTACTTCAGGGGTAAGCAACGGCCCGATTACTGCATTACAAGCAGGAGTTGACGGTCCCAATGGTGTATTCAAATATGGTGGTGGCTTCCCTGATGGAGGAAATACAGCTAATTATTGGGTAGATGTGCTTTTCAGCGAAAGCTTGCCGGGAACGACTATTGCGAACTATGTGCTTACAAGTGTTACAGACGATAATAACTGTAATACCACAGCACCTAATATCAGCACAGCTTCAGTAACCATCAACCCATTACCAGGTGGTGTTTTATCTGCTCAATCTCCATTCTGTGCTGGTCAGAATTTAAACCTTGTTTTTAACAGCAATAGCGGAACCGGCCCATTTGATCTTGTGATCAACGGCAACACATATTACAGTGTTGTTAATGGAACTCCATTTAATTCAAATATCCAGGCTCCGGCCTCTACACCAGTAAGCATCTGGAACAATAGTGTAATTGGTGGAGAACCTCCGGTTAATGATTTCGATGCTGTTGAACTGGGCGTTAAATTCCGTTCTTCCATGTCTGGCACTATAAGCGGTGTTCGATTTTATAAACGAGTACAGCAACCGAATAATGTTACGTATACTGGCCGGCTTTGGAAAGCTGATGGTACACTGTTGGCAACTTGTACCTTTACCTATATTACTAACAGCGGATGGCAGGAGGCCAGTTTTTCAAGCCCGGTTGCCATCAATGCCAATACAACTTATATTGTTTCATATCATGCTCCAAACGGCCAATATGCTTTCACCACAAATGTCTTTACCAATAGCGCAGTAACAAATGGCCCACTCACAGCCCTTCAGTCAGGAACAGATGGCTTAAATGGAGTTTTCAAATATGGAGCAGGTGGTATTTTCCCCAATGATTCATATAATAATGCCAATTACTGGGTGGATGTAGTTTTTAATGGCGCTGGTTTTACTCAATTCAATTTAACAAGTATTACTGATGCAAATCTTTGCATCTCTTCGGGTAACCTGCAAACATTAAACGTTACTTCTTCCATGTGCAGCCCTTTACCTGTTACAATGACCAGCCTGACAGCCTCAGCTGCAGCTAAAAAAGTAACCTTAAATTGGTCCACACTGACAGAGATTGATAACAGGGGATTTGAAATATACAGAAGTTATGATGCTGTCACATGGCAATACATTGGTTTTATACAAGGTGCTGGAAACAGTACAAACAGGGTTAATTATAGCTATGATGATAATAACCTTGATCCAGGACGGTATTATTACCTGTTAAAACAAATTGATTTTAACGGGGCTTCCAAATTTACAAATATTGCAGCAGCGACTCTTTATGACAAGGGCCGTTATTTCCTTGGCCAGAACTATCCAAATCCTTTCACCAATACTACAATGATTGAATTTGCAATTCCGTCAAGACAAATGGTATCTATAACCCTTACCGATGTACATGGCAGGGTAATAAAAACATTACTTTCAGGAATAAGAAATGCAGGTTCACATACCATCAGTTTCAATAACCAGGGGCTTAGCAGTGGAATATACTTTTATAAGCTGGAAGCCGGTGGATTCAGTGATACAAGAAAGATGATTATACAATAGTCTGAATTCTGATTCGTAAATAAATAACTAAAAGGTTTTGCCATGGCAAAACCTTTTAGTTTATATCTTGGTCAAACCGAAACAATAATTACCGTGCTTACAATTCGTCATACAACTATAGCAGATATACCGCTTATCAGGGAACTTACCTATAAAGTATGGCCCCAAACGTACCTTGACATACTGACCAGCGAACAGATCGGCTACATGCTGGAGATGATGTACAGCCCTTCTTCCCTGGAAAAACAAATGCAGGGTGGGTGCACCTTTATAGTGGTTTATGATAACGAAGAACCTGTTGGCTTTGCTTCCTACCAGCTCATAGGTGCTGGCGTGGCAAAGCTGCATAAAATTTATGTTTTGCCTTCGCAGCAGGGCAAAGGAACAGGAAATTTTCTCCTCAATTATATTATTGAGCAGGTAAAAAAGCTGGGAGCCATTTCACTGCAGTTACAGGTCAACAGGAATAATACTGCAAAAGTATTTTATGAAAAAATGGGCTTTTCAGTAATCGAAGAAGCAGATTTTGATATCGGTAACGGTTATTATATGAATGACTATATAATGGAAAAGAAGTTGTGAACTTTCGTCAATCCGTCTTCATCACCACCTTGCAATCCAGGAACCGGGTAGGATCCAGCGGTGTTTCAAATTTATAGATCGATAATTCCAGTTTATCACCCGGGGTGATATAACCAAGTGGCTGGCTCGCCTTAAGATTATCATTCTTTTTCACTATCACTTTTGACAATCCGGAATACCAGAAGTAATAATCCCTGTAATAAAATACTACATCCCATTTTTCATCCTCATTCTGTATCACATTGGAAACCCTGCCGGTAATGCAGGCTTTTACAGTAGTATCGGGAACACTTACCAGTCCGACACATAGATCCGGTTCATCAAACTTCATCACATTTTTTGGAGGAGGAACGATGATCGCCTCATCCAATGGGCATTTAAGCCAGACACTATCTTTTTGCCCATATACAAATGCAGGAGCAATAAACAACAGACTAACCAGCAAAAGCTTAACCTTATCTTTCATAAAGACAATTTATCGGTTGTGCAAACTCAATTTCTTTGCCATCTCAGCACTCATTCCCTCGGCCGAAACACCGTAACCGCTTACCAGCACACCTTTTACCCCTGTTTTGGATTCAATACCAAAAACGATGGCTTCATCAGCAGGGTCAGTATTCCCTTCAAAACGGTACACTTCAGCCACTTCAAAATCTTCGATATTAAACTTATCGCTGTGACAGACGAGGCAATTCTCCTGAAGGTTGAAATCAACTGTAAAACCTCTGTTACGAAGGTCATTTACCGCCTCTGAAAGAGTGTCGTAACTGTACATCATTTCAACTTTATGTAACCAAATTTATTCTTATTTGCTCAAAACCAGCGACTCATATGGCTAATTTCTTAAACAATATCCTGCTTTTAGTTGTGTATAACAAGTGGCAATTGAAGCAGATTCACAAGGCTTTATACGGTAATAAATATTACCTTTGCGCCCATCATAAAAAGCAATTAAAATGTCAACAGTATCTAAATCCATTGATTTCAGTCTTCCTTACAAGGTTGCTGATATTTCCCTTGCTGAATGGGGACGCAAAGAAATTCGCCTTGCCGAAGCAGAAATGCCCGGTTTGATGGCCCTTCGCCAGGAATATGGCGCTTCCCAGCCGTTAAAAGGAGCCCGGGTGGCCGGTTGCCTGCATATGACTATTCAAACAGCCGTGTTAATTGAAACACTGGTGGCTCTGGGAGCTGAAGTAAAATGGAGTTCTTGTAATATTTTCTCTACCCAGGATCATGCAGCTGCTGCTATTGCTGCGGCTGGTATCGGTGTGTTTGCCTGGAAAGGCCAGACCATTGAAGAAGCTGACTGGTGTATTGAACAAACTTTGTTCTTTGGCGGCGCTGACCGTCCGCTGAATATGATCCTTGACGATGGTGGCGACCTGACCAATATGGTGCTGGATAAATATCCTGAACTGGTACAGCATGTAAAAGGTATCAGCGAAGAAACAACTACCGGCGTACACCGCTTGTATGAAAGAGTGGCTAAAGGTACTTTACCGATGCCCGCTATCAATGTGAACGATTCAGTAACTAAATCAAAGTTTGACAATAAATACGGTTGCAAAGAATCACTGGTAGATGCTATCCGCCGTGCGACCGATGTAATGCTGGCAGGTAAAGTAGCTGTTGTTGGTGGTTATGGTGATGTTGGTAAAGGTTCTGCTGCATCACTGGCAGGTGCTGGTTGTCGTGTTATCGTTACCGAAATTGATCCTATCTGTGCTTTACAGGCAGCGATGGATGGTTTTGAGGTAAAGAAAATGATTGATGCGGTTAAGGAAGCTGATATCGTTGTAACGGCCTCTGGCTGCCGCGACCTGATCACAGGCGCCCACTTCAAACTGATGAAGGATAAAGCCATTGTATGTAATATCGGCCACTTCGATATTGAAATTGACATTGCATGGCTGAACACCAACTACGGTCATACGAAAGACACTATCAAACCACAGGTTGATATTTATAATGTTGATGGCAAGGATATCATTATCCTGGCTGAAGGCCGCCTGGTAAACCTGGGTTGTGCTACGGGTCACCCATCATTTGTAATGAGTAACTCATTTACAAACCAGACACTGGCGCAAATTGAACTCTGGACAAACCATAAGAACTACGAAAACAAAGTATATGTATTGCCCAAGCACCTGGATGAGAAAGTGGCCCGTCTTCACCTCTCAAAAATTGGTGTTGAACTGGATGAACTTACCGATGCGCAGGCAGATTATCTCGGTATCAGCAAGAATGGTCCATTCAAGGCAGAACATTACAGGTACTAATTGTTTTGTTTTTAGAATATCTAAACCCGCTGTATGGCGGGTTTTTTATTTAGCATAAACCGGAGAATAGGAAACTGTTACCGTAAACTAACCTTGATTGACATACAACATAACTACTACGCTACTTTCATGGCATAAACTATTAAACCATGAAAAAAATTGTCGTACTACTGGCAGCCTTCATCACCGGAACAGCCTTTGCACAAAATGTAGGAATCGGTACTGATATGCCTGCCTCTAAACTGACCATCAACGGAACCGACCCGGACATCGGGCTTATGAACAATGGCCTTGCACATGGCTTCATCAAGGCAAGTGGTGTTAATTTAAATATTGGAACCGCCAGCGACAATCCAACCGGTAAATTAATCTTGGGAACAAAAGACAATAATCACTTTAATATTGATCACCTGGGAAGAGTATCCATTGGCACCAATTCAAGTTTCGATGCTTCGCTGAAATTAAACGGCACCTCTCCCATTTTCGGATTTTTGCACGAAGAGGTACAAAAAGGCTTTATCCGCCTTGGCGGCGATAATTTTAAATTCGGTACCTACCCGGGCAACTCCGGAAAGATAATCTTCTCCCCAAAAAACGTAGACAAGATCTGGATTGATGAAGACGGGCTAATGGGTATTGGCACATCTTCCCCGGTGTCTGAGCTTACCATCAATGGTACAAATCCTTATATACAAATTCAGAACGGGGCTTCCAACAAAGGTTTCCTCCAGGCTATTGGCAATAACCTGAAAATTGGAACCAACTCTACCAATACAACAGGGAGCCTGGTAATGCAGACAAAATTGATTGACAGAATGACTATTGATGAGAACGGTCTTGTTGGAATTGGTACCCCCAGCCCCTCCTCCGCCCTGACTATCAATGGAGCAAACCCGATCCTTCAACTAAGAAACAACGATGTAGATAAGGGGTTTCTGCAAATCTCAGGAGATAATATTAAAATAGGCACTAACATTTCCAATAGTACAGGCAACGTTATAATACGTACAAATGGGGTTGACAGGGTTAATGTTGATGATGGTGGTGTTGTAACTATAGGTGATGCCACTGACGGTTATGTTATTATTGATTCTGACCAGCCAGGCATGACACTTCAAAAAAATAATCTCACTCATGCAAATGTTTATGTAGATGATAATACCGGTGACTTTATTATCGAAAAAACAATACAAGGCAATGGCCGTATGGTACTTCGTCCCGCTCAGGGTGCGGGTTATAATGTATATATAAATGAGAATGGTCAGTTTAATTTTGGAACAGGATTACATCCTCCCGGCTATCGGTTCAGTATAGAAGGCAATGTAATTGCTACCGGGTTCACCACTCAAACAGTTGCAAACTGGCCGGATTATGTTTTTGAAAAAAACTACCGGCTAATGCCTTTAAATAAAGTAAGTGAATTTATTCAGGCAAACAAGCATTTACCGGGTATCCCTTCCGCTTCCGAAATTGAAAAAAAAGGGGTAGATCTTACAGAAATAAGCAGGAAGTTAACAGAAAAAGTAGAAGAACTTACATTGTATATCCTTCAGCAGCAGGAACAAATTGAAGAACTGAAAAAACTGGTTCAGCCACAAAGGAAAAATGACTAATTTATAGCTTGCTTAAATGCCTTGAAAAAGACACTGGCCATATTCAGCTTTTATTTCATCAGCATATTCTCCATGCAGGCGCAGCCTGCATTTCTTCATTTGAGTACAGCAGAAGGCCTTAGCGATAATAATGTGTATACCGTTGCACGGGACAGGAACGGTATCCTCTGGGTTGGAACCGGTGAAGGGTTGAACAGTTTTGACGGCAACAGGATCACCACCTACTATAAACAACAACACCCTGAACTTCCTGAAAACAGCATCGCCCGGGTTCTCGTGGATAATGAGAACAGGGTTTGGGTAAGAACATCCGGTCACTATCTCACTGTATTGGACGAAGGAAGACGGTTTCACAAAATACTGATTGGAGATACCAGTGACCGAAGTAGTATTGGTAGTATTTTTCATTCAAAAAAAAATGGCCTCATTGTATTAAAAGGCACACAGCATTATTTTCAGCATAAAAAGACACTCTCGTTTGAAAAAAGAAAACTTCCGTTTGAAAACAAGCTTTCAGGTAATCCCGGCTTTACTTATTTCCTGGACAATGATAAAGTCGTCTATTACAGAAATTCCAGGCTCGTTGTTATTAATTATTCAACACTTGAACTTGAGTTGGATTATCTCTTCCCGGGGCTTACAGCCGCCAGCAATATCAATGATGATGAATTACTGCTTTTCACCAATAAAGGTGATGTCTTTTACAGGTTCAGTATCCACCAGCAGAAAATATTAAATGAATACCGGGATATTACTGATCAGTATAAAATGCCGGTTACCGGAACCATTCGCATTGTAACCCGTATCGACAGCAGCAAATTCGCTTTCACCACCTACTTCTCCGGGCTCTATCTGCTGGACTTGCAAAAAAAATCCCTGGAACACTGGGTACATGACCCGATTAACCCACGCAGTATTGGCGGTAACAATACAATGAATATAAAATATGATACAAGCGGTTACCTTTTTGTAACTACTCAAACCTCAGGTCTTCATTTTTACAACCTGAAACAAAAACAGGCTTTTTCGAAGCCCTATTTTATGAATGATGCCAAAGAGATTTTCGATGGGTATATACAATCATTAATTACAGATAAAGATCAAAATGTATGGATGGGCGCCCAGGATCGTTTGATAAAATGGGACCGAGCAGCAGATAAAACAGAATTCATTGCAATGAAACTTGCCGATGGCAGCAATATAAGCGGCAGTGAAACAATAAGAGCTGTTAATACAGATGAAAAGGGGAACTTATGGGTGGGTACATCCCGTTATGGCATTTATGTATTTGACAAAAAAATGAACCCCATTGCCAGGCTTACCGATGCCAGCCAGAGAAGAATTACCGGTTTGCCTTCTAATTTTATTAATGCACTATGCCGGGACAAATATGATAACTGGTGGGTGGGCACACCAAGAGGAATTTGTGTAGTGAATAATACCAGTTTATTAATTACATCACTAAAAGATCACCAGGTACTGGATACCTTAAGCAAAATTAACTGCACTGCACTTTGGAAAGATGACAATGGTGATATTTGGGCCGGCACCACCAAAGGTGCCTGGCACTACAGCGAACCGACCGGCAAGTTGGTAAATTATAGTTCCAAAGATGGTCTTCCTAATAATACAGTGGAGGGAATTAATAAAGACAACCTGGGTAATTATTATTTTACTACGCTTGGAGGGCTGGCAATATTAACAAAGGATAAAAAAATTGTTAGCTATACACGCAGTAATGGTTTGCGCAATGACCGTTGCGAAGGATTACTAAAAGATGAAAAGGGCTATATGTGGATCGGCAATCTCAACTGTATCATACGGTTTGATCCGGTCAGTAAAACTTTTGCTGTTTATGAAGAAGGTTATGGATTTAACCACGGAGGATTCCGAATGCGCTGCGCCCATATAACCCCGGAAGGTGAAATGTTCTGGGGAACCGACAAAGGGCTTGTTTATTTTTTCCCTGAACAGATAATCGGCTCCCCCCTGCCGCTACATCCGTCCATTCATTCATTACAGGTAAATAATAGTAGTTTTCATTTCACTTCAAAAGATGAAATCAGTTTCCCGTACAATACTTCATCTTTCATTTTCAACTTTTCATCAGGCGAATTAAGCGGTGATAAAAAAAATCAATTTCTCTGCAGGCTCTCAGGTTTTGATAATAACTGGGTACAGCCATCCCTGACCGGCCAGGCCGTCTACAGCAAACTCCCTCCCGGCAGGTATTCTTTCGAAATCAAAGCATCCCGTGACGGCATCAACTGGTATAATGCATCTTATCCTGTTGATATTTTTATTGCACATCCCTGGTGGCAGCAAACATGGTTCAGGCTGCTTTGCATTTTGTTTACAGCAATAATACTGGTAACCGTTTTCTACTATTATAAAAAAAGGAAAACGACAAGGGAGATTAATAAAACAATTGAATACTTTGCCAACTCTTCTTACGAACATTCTTCAGTAGAAGATATACTTTGGGACATCTCCCGAAACTGCATTTCCCGACTTGGATTTGAGGATTGTGTGATTTACCTCGCAGATGAAGAAAAGAAAATTTTAGTGCAAAAAGCTGCCTACGGACCTAAAAGCCCCAAACCATTTGAAATTGCCAACCCGATTGAAATACCTTTTGGTAAAGGCATTGTAGGTAATGTGGCACAAACGGGGAAGGCCCTTATTGTTAATGACACTACCAAAGACAGCCGGTACATCGTTGATGACGAAAGCCGTCTTTCAGAGATCACTGTTCCGATCATCCATGAAGAAAAAGTGATTGGCATTATCGATTCAGAGCATAGTAAAAAACATTTTTTTACCAAACAACATTTACAGGCCTTGCAAACCATTGCATCGCTTTGTTCAACTAAAATTTCAAGGGCCATGGCGATGGATGCCATGAAGAAGAGCAAACTGGAACTGATGGAGCTGAATGTGAAAATGGCTGAATCAAAATTCCTTAACCTGCGATTGCAGATGAACCCCCACTTCCTCTTTAATTCCTTAAGTTCCATTCAGCACCTGATTGTATCGCAACAAGCCACCAAGGCCTATAAATACCTGACTGTTTTTTCTAACTTCCTCCGTTCATTGCTCAACTATGCTGATAAAAATTTCATACCCCTTGATGCAGAGCTTAAAATACTCCAGATGTATATTGAACTGGAATCGCTTCGCTTCGACCAGTCATTTAGTTATGAAATAAAAGCCGATGAAAGTTTAAGCAACGATGAAGTACTGGTTCCGTCACTCATGGTACAGCCTTTTGCAGAAAATGCTATCTGGCATGGATTGCTGCACAAGGAAGGTGATAAAAAATTATCTATTCGCTTTTCCAATAATGCTGAGGAATATCTCACTTGTATTATTGAAGACAATGGCATAGGCCGGCAAAAAGCTGAATCAATTCAAAAAGGCAAGATCACCTCCATGGTCCATGAGAGCAAGGGCATTGGCATCATCAGGGAAAGACTGGAATTATTGCAGCAAAAAACCGGTAAACCGGCCAGCCTGAAAATAGAAGACACGTATCTGAACAATGAAGCAACCGGCACCAAAGTGATCATTACCATTCCTTACTACAATCCCGAAGAATCATGATAAAAGCAATGATAACAGATGATGAACAATCTTCGATTGACCTGTTGCAATGGCTGATCGGGCAATATTGTCCTGACATCACAGCTATTAAAACAGCCCGAAGCGTTCAGGAAGCAATCCCGCTGATACAGTCTTTCAAACCAGATATATTGTTTTTAGATATACAAATGCCCCATCAAAGCGGCTTCGACCTGCTGACTACGGTTGATAATTGGAATTTTGAAGTAATATTCACCACAGCCTACAATGAGTTTGCTATACAGGCTATTCGCTTCAGTGCACTTGATTATTTATTAAAACCGGTTGATGAAACTGAATTAAAAAAAGCAGTAGAAAGATATAAGGCCAAGCGGATCTATGCGCCTGCCGGGCAGCTATTGTTCCGGAATTTCATTCAGAATATTTCACAGGGCAACAGGGATAAATTTAAGCTGGCACTGGCAGATGCCACAGAAGTAAAATATGTACAACTGGACGAAATCATCCGGCTGCAGGCAGAGAGCAATTACACCCACATTTTTCTATCCGGCAATAAAGTATTTGTTTCTGCCAAAACGCTGAAAGAGTATGATGAAATTTTACAGGGACATAAATTTCTGCGGGTGCATAAATCTCACCTGGTCAATCCGGCACATATAGATGCTTATGACAAACAGGGTACATTAGTGATGAGCGACGGCTCCCGGGTAGAAGTAGCCCGGCGAAAAAAGGAGTTCTTGCAGCAATCCCTGGCAGGTAAATAATACTCAGGCTGCGAAATTACCCGGTATAGAGAATACAACAGTGGCTTCCCTTTGTTGGTGATTCATCAGCATGATATCAGCGCCGATCCGGGATGCATCCGGAATAATGGCACCAATGCTAAAAGAAAGACTATAACCGTTATGGTTACTTTTATCGGTAATGCGTAATTCCACATGGTCTTTGTATCGCTCAGAACGGATGTGGATATCGCCCCTGTTGGAATTATTTAATACGGTAAAGATTACCTCGTTCAGCAGCTTGACCATTTTGGTATCAATTCCCTGAAGAACAACTCCCTCACCCACTTCATTCACCACATCACTGCGGTTCTGAATCGCAGCAGGGAGGGAGTTATTCAGCAAGTCGTTTACCAGTTGCCGGAGTTGAATCCGTCCGGCGTAGCCAGTGTTTAGTTGTCTTTCCATAAGGTTGGGATTTTGAGTCTTTTCAAGGAACATGGTCATTTGGTTTTTCAAAGGATGGATTTGTGATTGGACATTCTGGACATTTGGACATTATCAAAATCGGAACACTAAGTAACGACAGGATAAGACCACTGCAAATAGTATTCTCTCGGAATGTTTTGTAGTAGCCCTGCCACAAGAAATGTAAATCCTAATAGTGCAGGTAAGTGTTTCTGCTGTAAGGCCGTAGAATCCCTTCTATTTTATAAGGGTTTTTGCTTCGTTAACCAGGCAGGTAGTTAACCGCATAATGGCTTCCTGCTCCTGTGGACCCATAGTTAGTGTCGACTCTTTTTTATTATTGCCCGTAAATACAACGGAAGCCATTTTTTGGGTCATTAGTTTTTGTAAAAGCGTAGTAGTACTGGCCGAGTTTCTGAAAACAAACTGGAAAAGGCCTTCACAGTTCATCGTACCGCCATTACGGGAGGCAGATTTTGATTTGATGCCTTCAAAAACTATGCTGGCGGTGGAATTATTATCAAAACATTTATCAGCCCCTTCAATGGAAAAAAGTACAACGATCTCTTTGCTGTCGGCATCAACCGTTACGGAACCACCTTCAACAAAAATAAAGCCGGTGGATAGCTTCACTTCTTTGGTAAACGGATCGGTCTCCCTGTTCAGTTTACAATCCTGGCCTGCAGCAGCTATAGAAACAAAAAGTAAAACTGAGAGAATATATTTCATAAAATATATGATTTATTACCTGACGAAGACAAATAGCCATAAGGTTGCTACTCGTTTCTCCGGAATCTTTTCTTTACAACTTCTAATTGTGCGTCAGTCATCCGGGAAGTCTTTTTCAGCACACTTATAAAATGATCTACCTCTTCCGCCGTGGCCGGGCAACCTGTATTCTCACCCATTTCGGGTCCCTCCCCTTCCTTACGGATCTTTGAATCAGCCAATAATTGACCTTCTTTATCAAACACCAGCCAGAAAGGAATTCCCAGGCCTTCACCATGGTATTGTTTCTTCATCTCACCCCCACCCGGATTTTCCAAATGCTTCTTATCCTTAGTTTCATCCACCACAATGTGGCGGATAACGTAATTCTCTTCAAAAAAAGATTTGCAGGACGGATCGTCAATACTTTTATCCATTTTATGACACCAGCCGCACCATGATGCTGTGAAGAGGATAAGAATATTCTTATTCTCTTTCGAAGCAAGTTTTTTAGCTTCCTGTAAAATAGCATCAGCTGTAACCGGTGTTGTTTGCCCAGCTACAGCTGATGAAAGCAGGCTTGATGCCAGTAAAGCAAAGAATATTTTATTCATACAATACTTATAAACGTACAGCCGTACCGGTGGCAATCACCATCAGCATACTGCCGCCGCTACCGATTGTTTCAAAATCAAGGTCAACGCCCAAAATGCCATTGGCACCCATGGCCTGTGCTTTCTGCGATAATTCACGAAGAGCATCTTCCTTAGCCTGCTCCAGCACTTTCTCATAGGTTTTACTACGGCCGCCAAATACATCTCTCAATCCGGCAAAGATGTCCTTAAAGATATTGGCGCCGATAATGCTTTGCGCATTAATAACACCGAGATACTCTTGTACAGGTCTGCCGTCTACGGCACTGGTTGTTGTGATCAGCATATGATTGTGGTTTATTTTAATTCTTCAAAAATAGCTCTTAGCCTTACATTTTCACTTACTTCTGCATTTTTTGACGCTTCTTTAATATAAGCGATGCGCTTATCAATATCCGGATGGCTGGCCAGGAACTCCGGCATTACGGAACCCGAAGCCGCCTGTTTCAGGTGAGTAAACAAATCCGAAAATCCTGAAGGGTCAATTTTTCGCTGTGTCAGCAGTTGCAGGCCATCCATATCAGCCTCCTTCTCCAGGCTGCGGGAATAATGCAACGATTTCAGGTCGTCTGCATGATCCACCACTACTGATGTTACTTTGCCAAACCGGCCAAATAACAAACCTAAGAAGACCTTTGAGCCCATGGTGCGGAATATACGCTTGGTGGAATGTTTGTTGTTGACATGGGTAAACTCATGGGCCAGCAAGGCCGCCAGTTCAGGATAGGAATTGATCTGCTGCAATAAAGCTTTGTACACCACGATCCGTCCGCCCGGCAAGGCAAAAGCATTCACCACATTGTCATTCACTACCGATATCCTGATTTGATAAGCCGTGGGAACTTCCATTGCAGCAAAAAAATCATTGACAAGCAATGTAGCAGTTGAATCTTCCATACTGCGCAATCCCATAGCATCATACACTGCATCACCGATCTGCTGTTCAGTATTCGGTGAAATCTTTGAAGCCAGTTTTTGCGATAACCAGGGTACAATAAGCAGGTAAAGCAATACAAGCAACCCTGCCAGTCCCAGCAACAATAAACTGTTTCTTATCCATTCTTTACCACTGCTTTTTTTGTACCAGACCTTTTTTTGTTCCTCCTGTCTTTCTTTTACAAAATTGGCTGCATCATTTCCCTCGATCCACAATTCGCCGCCTGAGGGTCCGGTATGACGGAGCCTTGTCTGTTGCCTGCCAAATTCAAATGCAGCATCCGTTTCTTTCAACAGCCAGTTTACTGTGGTGGTAGTGCCATCAGGGTTACGATACCCGATGCTGAGGCTCTTGTCAAATATCAGCACTGTAGCCTCTGCCGCTTCAGCGCCATGAGAAGAATAATAAGAGCCGAAATAACTTTTCATCTTATAATTTATTACTGGCCTGTAAATATAATTGATAATAGAAGTACATTCTTGTTAAAGTATCTTACTAAAACGCCAGCCCCATTAATACAGGAACACGGATAGAACGGATCTAAGGGATAAACACAGATAAATTGTTTTCATTTGTTGACTATTCAAGGTGCAGAAATAAGCTACTCTGCCTGGGAAGCTTTTAAATTCTTCTTATCCATTTTATCTGTTTTATCTGCTTTATCCGTGTTCTATTAATGTATTATTTTTATCACCGCCCAACAAAGCAGCTTTTACTTTGTTAAGTGCTCAGAAAACAAAATCTTTGCAGCCTGATTCAGCCTCGCATCAGGCCTCAGCTATCAAAATATGGTACAAGCCTATAATTTTCTTGCTTCCTGGCAACTGTTTCCCGAAAAAGGAACCTATGAGAACGGTGATCGCCCCAAAAGCGGTATTTATAAGATTGAAGCCGTACCCGATTCCAAAGAACTGGCCATCTATCACAACTGGGTTACATTAGAAAACCAGGCCTTCGCCGCCAATTATAAAATATTGGTTGATGGCGGACTAAATGACTTCAACGATCATCTGCTGGCAGATAAAGTACAGGCCGTCATCCCGGACGGAATAACGTTCGAAATTCATTTTTACAAAAAAGGAGAAATATCGCTGCATGTGGTGCATGAGATCATGCCCAACGGCTATTTGAAAATTACCCAGCAGGGTTACAAAGAAGACGGCACTGCCTATACCAATACGGAGGTTTATC
The DNA here is from genome assembly GCA_044229985.1 of Chitinophagaceae bacterium. Lineage (GTDB taxonomy): Bacteria > Bacteroidota > Bacteroidia > Chitinophagales > Chitinophagaceae > JJ008. Next base: position 3,063 of record JBGARY010000005.1, on the reverse strand, counting down.
ACAAACAATTAAGTGTGCTTCCTTACTCAGCATCTGTATCAGGTGCTGTGATAAAACCAAACGAAGAAGGCATCATCAAGCATAAGGCACTTACTGCCATGGAAGAGCAGACCAATATGCAGCTGGACCAGATCCGCAAACAAATTGAACTGCTGGCCCTGCAGGCTCATGAAATACAAAAGCGAAAAGAGCTTTCGATGATGATCTACAATGCCAAACTATCTTTTAAGCCCAATATTGGTCAAATTTATTACCTCTATGAAAAGCAGGATGATAGCTTTATGCTTTCATTGGTTTCTCCCAAAGAATGGGGAAACAGCGGCCCGTTCAAAAAATTTGTAGCCGCCGTGCAGTTACTGGCCGATCATACATGGAAAGAATTATAACCTACTCCGACCGTTTGTATTTTTCCTTCATTATCTCGAGGTAAAGAATACCAAACCGCTGGTACCAGTCCCGCATACCAAAACGGCTTTCGCATTGGTTGATTCCATTCAAAGCTACCTGCATAGAAGCGATCAGGTCGGTATATTTCCGGTCGTAGGTCTGTTCAAAATTTCGCCAGCTCTGTTCTATACCCCTTCGCTCCGATTGCCAGGCCAGGCCCGATACACCGTGAATACCGGATACATTATCGCCGAATGACAAAGCTGCATCGGTAAATCGCTTGGTGTTGGTATAGATACAACGTAAACGGGCAAGACTCTTTCTTACAACATTCAGTCTTCTAACCGGCTCTTCATAACAACCGGCACATTCCTCATTGGAACGGCAACCGCTGGGCATCATAGCTTCTGCCGGTGTGGTAAAATCAGGCACACATTCATTGTTGTCAAGTGCCTGCATACTGTTGTAAAGATCAAGACCGGAACGGGCAGTTTCCATCCAGTCACGAAACTGTTCAAAAGCCGGGGCCACTCCTTCTTCAAACCCTTCCATATCACCCAGCAGGTTTTCCAGGGCCTGCATGGTTTGCTCCAATGCTTCTTCCATCTGGTCGTAACTCTGTGCTTCTACCGAAGCAGGACGAATCATCAATCCGAAGGCCAGTATCAGTGCAAAAAAATATCGTTTCATATACTTCGTTTTATTTCAGTTTTATTTAAATGTTACGCCTTCTTATTCTTCATTTTGAAGAATAAGAAACCTACAGCTACGGCCAGCACAGCAATAATTATATAAAGCAGTGTATTGCCGGAGCCACCCTTACCTTCTTTACCTGGTGCTTTCTCTTCTTTGGCGTCACCACTGAAAGCAGTTGGTAATTCCATTTTAGGTTCATCGCCCACCCAAACCAGTATACTGTATTTAGCAGGTTTGCTGCCGGGTATGACCATAATGCCGAAATCATTTTCTGTTTTGAATTTCTCACTCCATTGTCCCTTACTGTCGGTAGTACCGCTACGGCTGGCATTCTGCCAGTTCATTTTATGCAACTGCACTTTGATCTTGTTGGCCGGATCAAGTGAAGTAACACCCACATACACCGGTGAATAGATACTGGCGCCCTGTACAAAATAGTACAGCGTATCCTTTACCTGTGTAACCCGCATAATGTTCATTTTCCCTTTTTGCAAGGCTGAATCTTTGGTAGTGGGTTTGAATGGGCGAAGTTTGATCTCCACCGGGTTGATGGATGTGTCAAGGTTGAAAGGCTGTGCCATCGCTGAAGCAGAAATAACCAGCATCAGCAGCAGTAAGTAGCATTTTCGCATAAGTGTTCAATAGTTTTGATTCTTAAATGTAACAAATCAAAGGCAGAATACAAATCTGTCATTTAGTCCATGTTAATGAATGGAATAATTAATTTTACATTATGACTAAACTATCCGTCAATATCAACAAGTTTGCAACACTTCGCAATTCAAGGGGCGGCAATAATCCCGATGTAGTACAAGCAGCCATAGATGCCCAGCGTTTTGGCGCTGATGGAGTAACGGTACACCCCCGCCCCGATGAACGCCATATCCGCTACGAAGATGTACGGCAGATTAAAAAGATCATCACTACGGAGTATAATATTGAAGGCAATTGCCGGGAACAAAAATTCATTGACCTGGTGCTGGAAACAAAACCCACACAGGTAACCCTTGTGCCGGACGAACTCGGTCAGCTCACCAGTGACCATGGGTGGGACACTATTAAGCACAAAGAGTATTTAAGTGATAAGATCAAAATTTTTAAAGATGCAGGCATCAGAGTTTCCATTTTCGTTGACCCTGTTATTGAAATGATTACAGGCGCTGCCGCAACAGGTACGGACAGGATTGAACTATACACCGAAGGTTATGCCAAAGAATATGCAGCCGGCAAAAAAGAAACCGCTGTAAAACCCTATGTGGAAGCCGCTAAAAAAGCAAAAGAACTGGGCCTGGGTATCAATGCCGGGCATGACCTTGATCTGCACAACCTACAATACCTGAAACAGCATATTCCCTTTATGAATGAAGTAAGCATCGGCCATGCCCTTATCTGCGATGCTTTGTATTTAGGTTTTGAAAATGCGATACAGCTGTATAAAAGGCAGTTGCAATAAGCTGATACAGATTTGAGTTGATTATCGGAAGAAAATTGTACCAGGAATGGCGTAAATTTATGTGTGAGCAGCAATTTGAAGCGACCTCCAACATACTGACGATGATAAATTGGCAATACTTTCCTAAGTCGGACAAGGTAACAGACAAGCTTCTTCAGACTATACAAGTCTTTAAGGACAAAGAAAGTGAAATAGACAGCGAAGCAAAAGACAAATCAAACATGATTGACAGCAACACTGTTCTGTCGATTTTAAAGGACGGTCTATTAACTATTGGATACCAAGTTGAAGTCAGTAAATCAGGAGATGGAAAAATTGCTGTACCAGTACTCTATGGACGCAACGGAAAACCTGAGAAAAGCTTTTTTGCAGACGGTTATCATACTCAAGATGAAATTGTGCTTGAGGTTGAAGCTGCAGCTGCTGTTGCAAACAATCGGTTTCTTAAAGATTTATTCGAAGCCTGTGTGATGGACAATTTGAAATATTGCATAATAGCTGTAAGAAATACCAACAAGACTACAAAC